>NZ_BAABJE010000019.1:0-13140 GCF_039543145.1 Lysobacter hankyongensis
CGCATGAAGCCCTGACGCGTACCGAGACCGGCGCTCTTGCCGACGGCGAGCGCGCGATTGGCGTTGAGGCGCGGGCGACCGGCCGGGATTTCGGAGGCGAGGCCGTCGACCTTGCGGCCGAACAGGGTGCGCAGGTTGCCGCTCTCGTCCTCGTTGACGATCACGTGTTCGCCGAAGATCGGCAGGCCGCGGAAGGTCTGCTGGTAGCGGTGGTTGCGCACGCCGAGGCTGGTCTTGCGATCCAGCAGGAACAGGCGCGAATCGGCGTCCAGACCGAGGGCCTGCGCGTGACGCGCATGGGTCGTGCCGACGAGGCCCGCCTTGGCGACGACGCTGTTCTGGCGGGCGATGCCGGCGACATCCTGCTGCTGCAGATCGCTGCGGACCGCAGCGGACGCTTCACCGGCGAACAATGCCAGCGCAGTCGCGCCGGCCAATACACTCAACTGACAAAAACGATTCACTTTCAATGCTCTCCCTGAAAAAGTTGGAAACGCTTCGTGTTGCGATGGGTGTAACGACACTCGGTCGAACGCTCCGCCGAATCGACAAAAGCTGCCCGCGACTTCACGGCCCCCCAGGGCACTGCGTGAAATCGAAAACGATCGGGAGCGGAGGGCCCCTCTCCATCGATGGAGAGGAGACGATTCGACACTAAGCTGAACGAGCGTTCAGCGTCAACATCGGCCGTGAAATTCAAACGATCAGCGGGGATATGGCGATAATTTCACCAGTTCGGCGACATGCTCTGTGATGCGAATCGCAGCTTTTCGACGCAACCGGCGAGCGCATCCGCCACCGATGCTGCGGTCGCCGCAAACGTTTGCGCAGACGATGCCCGTCTGAAGGGCAGATGCCGGCGAGCGGCGAAGCCGCGAAGGCGGCCGAGGAAGACCAGGCGAGGCAGACGGTGCCGGGAGCGGCGGCTCAGAACATCCCGGTTTCGAGGCGGGCGACCTCGGACATCATGTTGCGGCTCCACGGCGGGTCGAACACCAGCTCGACATCGACCTCGGCGACCGTGGGGATGCGCTCGAGCTTGCCGCGCACGTCCTCGACCAGGATTTCGCCCATGCCGCAGGCCGGCGCGGTCAGGGTCATGCGGACGTCGATCCGGCGCTCGCCGTCTTCGCGGCGCACCACGGCGGCTTCGTAGACCAGGCCGAGGTCGACGATATTGATCGGAATTTCCGGGTCGAAGCAGGTGCGCAACTGCGCCCAGACCAGCTTCTCGACTTCGTCGTCGCTGGCGCCCTCGGGCAGCTCGATGGGTGCCGGCGGCTCCTTGCCGATGGCATCCGCATCCTTGCCCGCGATCCGCATCAGATTGCCTTCGACGAACACCGTCCAACTGCCGCCGAGCGCCTGGGTGATGTAGCCGACGCTGCCGGCAGGCATGGTCACGGCCTCGCCCTGCGGCACCAGGACGGCATCGCAATCGCGTTCGAAACGGACGGGTTCACTGCTGCGGGAATACACGGCGGCGTGTGCGGGCCGCGGTGGCGGCGCCGAGGAGGAGCGGGCCGCCATTGTACCGGAGCGGCTTGCCGACATGTCCGTGCGGTATAAAGGGCCCGCAGCCGGTCTGGCCCGGCGGCACCCGGGAGGGGGAATCCCGGTGCCGCATCATCTCAATCCTCATGGAGAGTGCTTCACATGTTCCGAAACGCCCACTCGATGCGGCAGATGCGCCGCGATCACCTGTCGCTGGCCCTCGCGGCGGTCCTGGCCGCCAGCGCCGCCCTGCCCGCCCTCGCACAGGACGCGACCCAGGCCCCCGCGCCGGATGGCGCCGGCGAACTGGACCGCATCATCGTCACCGCGCAGAAGCGCGAACAGCAGATCGAGGACGTGCCGATCGCGATCAACGCCTATTCGGGCGAGTTCCTGCAGGCGCAGGGCATCCAGGATTACGGCGATCTCGGCAATCTGGTCCCGGGCCTGGAAGTGCAGACGCAGAGCGTGAGCAATCCGAGCATCTCGATCCGCGGCATCACCGCCGATCTCGACGATCCGACCCAGGAGCCGCGCATCTCGGTGTTCCAGGACGGCGTCTCGATCAGCCGCTCGCGCGGTTCGTCGGTGGAAATGTTCGACATGGAACGCGTGGAAGTGCTGCGCGGCCCGCAGGGCACGCTGTTCGGCCGCGCCGCCGAAACCGGCGCGATCCACCTGATCCAGAACAAGGCCCGCACCGGCACGTCCGCCGGCTTCGAACTGGGCCTGGGCAGCGACGACCAGCGCCGTTTCACCGGCCACTACAACACCGACCTCGGCGAGAACGTGCAGGGCCGCATCGCCGCCTTCTACGAAACCCGCGACGGTTTCATCGAAAACCTCGACGGCGGCACGCTGCAGGGCAAGGACACCCGCGCGCTGCGCGGTTCGCTGCACTTCGACATCGGCGAGAACAGCGGTGTCGACGTGATCCTCAACTATCAGAAGGACACGCCCCCCGGCACCGGTTTCCGCAGCCAGGTGATTCCGAACCTGCAGGGCAGCCTCGACCCCTACACCGCGAATTCGCAGCGCGGCGACGATCTCGGCACCGATCGCGAGGTCTACGGCGTCACCGCGCTCGGCGACTTCGTGTTGAGCGAGAACTGGACGCTGTCGACGATCACCGGCTGGCGCCGCTACGAAGGCCTCGACAAGTTCGACTCCGACGGTTCGCAGGCCGACCTGATCGAATTCGACGAACGCGCCGAAGGTCGTCAGTTCAGCCAGGAAGTGCGTTTTAATTTCGACAACGGCGGCAATTTCACCGGCTTCGTCGGCGGCTCGTATTTCGACGAGACCTCCGACCGCGAGCTCGATTACCAGGCCGACGAGCGCCAGCTGTACGCATTGCTGTCGCCGCAGATCAACGCCAACACCGCGGCGCTGCTGGGCCCGGCGCTGGCCAATCTCTACTTCCCGATCGTGCCGCTGCTGAATCCGAACGCGACCCCGAATACTTCGGTGGTCTCGACCTGGCTGCCGGTGCCGGGCATGGTCGCACCCACGCCGACGAATCCGGCCGGTTTCCTCGCGATCCCGCTGAATCCGGATCATCGCGAAACCTTCGGCAACGATGTCGACGTGCGCGCGATCGAACTGTTCGCCGACGGCACCTGGCAGTTCAACGACCAGTGGTCGCTCACGCTCGGCCTGCGCGGCTCGCACGAATCGGTGGAATACGGTTATTTCTCGCGCGGCGGCAATGCGTCGAGCCTGGGCTTCCTGCTCTCCGGCCGCGGCACCCCGGCCTGCGGCGCACCGCCCTGCAACAACCTCCTGTTTCCGGCCACCGCCGGTCGCCTCAGCGCGAGCGACAGCTTCAACTCCTGGGTCGGCCGCGCCGTCCTCGGCTACAAGCTCTCCGACACCATCAACACCTACGCCAGCGTCTCGCGCGGTCGCCGTCCGAACATGATCAACGTCAGCGACACCGGGACGGAAGACGTGCCTGCGGAAATCGTGTGGAGTTACGAACTGGGCATGAAGGGTTCCGCCGCAGATGGCCGCTTCGTGTACGACCTGTCGCTGTTCTATTACGACTACAACAACTTCCAGGCTTCGGTGCAGAACGACACCCCGCCGCCGTTCTTCGTCACCACCAACGCCGGGCGCGCGCATGCGCTGGGCTTCGAGGCTTCGCTGTTCGGCCGCTTCAGCGACAACGTCAACGGCTGGCTCAACTACGGTTACATCGACGGCGGCTTCAACGCCTTCGACGACAACGGGACCTACCAGGAACTCGCGGGCAATCGTTTCCGGATGACGCCGAAGCAATCGTTCTCGCTCGGTCTGGACTGGAGCATTCCGCTGCAGAACGGCGACAGCCTGTACCTGCGCCCGAGCTACAACTGGCGCGGCCACGTGTATTTCGAGGACGAAAACCAGCCGGGGATCGAACAGGACGGCTACGGCCTGTTCAACCTGCGCGCCGGCTGGCGCTTCGCGGACCATTGGGAAGTGGGCGTGTGGGGCAACAACCTCGCCGACAAGGAATACCTGACCGATGCCGGCAACACCGGCCTGCTGTTCGGCATTCCGACCGTGATCGCCGGCGCCGACCGCAGCTACGGCGTGACTCTGCGCGCGAAGTTCTGACCGGACCCGCATCGATCCGGCAAAGACGGCCGGCCGCTGCACGCGGCCGCCCGTCGACGTTTCCGCACCCTCGCGCATGACCTCCGGCGGCTTCGCCTGCAGGCCCGCCTCCGCTACTCTGTCGCCATGACCGCATCCTCCGCTTCACCGGCCGTACCGCGCACGCGCGTGGTCGCGCCCGCACTGCTGCTCCTGCTCGGCATCTTCGGCATGAGCGCAATCTGGACGCTGCTGGCGTTGATCGTCGACAGACAATGCGCCTGGATCGCGGTCATCACGGCCGCGGACCTGGCGCTGCTGCTGCGGCTTTCCCACGCCGCTCCCGGCCTGCCGCGCGCGTTCGTGACGCTCGCCGCGACGCTGGCCACGATCCTGATCTCGAACTGGACCATCGCCGCCACCCAGATGGGCGGGCCGATGGGATTGCCGCTGGTCGATTCGGTGCAGCGGCTCGGCACCGACCACGCGCAGACTCTGATGCTGCTGGCCAATCAGCCCGCCGAGTGGGCGTGGTACGCGGTCGCGGCGATCGTGGCGCTGTGGCTGGGGCGTTGAATCAGATCGGCGCGGCGCCGACGAAGGCGTAGCCGGCGGCGATCAGCGCGATCAGGAACCAGATGCCGATGTGCCACAGATTGGCGCGTTCGGTGCCCGGCAACACCACCGCGCGCTGTGGGCGCTTCGGGTCGTAGCGCACCTCGATCGTCTGCCCCTTGCGGATGCCGGACAACAGCGCGTACGCCTCGCGCTCGCCCAGACCGCGCGCGGGACGATAGGTGAAGTGCCTGGAACGATGGCGCCTGCCGGCGACGACATAGTCGTAGACCAGATGCGCATCGGTGGAGACGTAATGATCGCCATCGGCATCCCTTTTTTCCTGCACATCGAACCAGACATCCACGACCGTGCCCTGCGTCCGGCGCCAGCGCCGCGAGGCCTCGCCCAGCGCATACCTTCGCCCATGCCAGAGCGCCATGCCCAAGGCGATGGTCGCGACGATCAACGGGATCCAAGACGTCGCGCTCATGGCACGTCCTCACGCGCGGTCGATGGGATCGCGGCACGCGGGAACAACAATCCGGTGCGCGCCCGGTAGGCCGCCCACCCCGGATGTCGCGCCATCCGCGCGTCCTTGCGCAGCATGTTCGGCAGAAACACGCCTCCCCATACCCAAGCCAGCACCAGCCACGGCAACCAATGCCCGGCGACGACGGCGAACGCGGCGTACAGCATCATTTCGCCCAGGTAATTCGGATTCCGCGTCCGCGCGAAGAAGCCGTCGACGATCAGTCCCGGCCGCGCGCGCAGCACGAAATGCTTCTGCGCATCGGCGCCGACCATCAGCGCCAGCCCGATCGCATACAACACGATCGCGCCGCCGAGTACTGCCGGCGACTGTTCGATCCGCTGGCTGACGATCAGCCACGGCGCGATCCAATACGGCCCGAGCACGAACAGCCAGGCGTTGAGCGCTCCACCGAGCGTGATCTTCTTTTCCCAGGACGGGTCGGGAAAGATCGCGTCCTTGAGCAGCCACACCAGGCCGTAGCTGCCGTGCAGGCCGAGATAGACCCAGGCCGTCGGCGTCCAGCAGTCGTGGGCCCACATCAACGCGAGCACGAACGGCAGGGTGCCGCCTTTCTGCAGGTTGATCGCCGACGCGAAGCGGACCCGCGGGCCGCCGAGGAAATCCTCGGTGAGATGGTCGCGGACGCGGAAGAATCGGTCGAGAGGCGATGTCATGACGGAATCGTACCGCGCCGCCACGCGAATGATCTCGATATCGCAGTGCGATTCGCGGATGCATGCCGCATGCGATTCCGCCCGGGATCACCGGGCGGAATCGGTCTTGCCTTCATCGGAACCAGGCGGTCAGAAGCCGCGCAGACCGATGGCGTAACCGTAGATCGACGCCGCGCTGGACTGGATGTGATCCTTCGACGCAACGCTGCAACCGGCAGGGCTCAACGGCCTGATCTTCCACAGCACATTGCCGTTGCCGCTCCAGTTCACGAATGCGCCGCAACCGGTGAGGGCATAGCCGCCCGCCAGGCTTGCGGTGGTGGTGGGATGCGCCGCAACGCCGGACAGCGCCGAATTCACCGTCGAGGCGAAGGTGCCGATGCCGGCCACGCTGGCGGGGAAGCCGATGGCGAAGGCCTGCGCGGTCGCGGGCGAGGACACGTAGTGATCCTTCGAGCGCACGCGCCAGCCGGTACCGGACGGCGCGGACGCCGTGGCGATGTTGCCGGAACCCGACCAGTTCACCTTGAATCCGCCGCCGACCAGCACGTAACCGCCGGGCAGATTGGCGGTGATGTCCGGATGCGCGACGAAGGCACTGGTGGCGGTACTGACGTTGAGGCTGCTGCGCACCTGCGCCGCACTCATGCCGGCGACCTTCAGGCCGATCGCCCAGGCCCGCACCCGGACCGGATCGGGGTTGACGTGATCCTTCGTCGACACCAGCCAGGCGGTGAGGCCGCTGTTCGGATACGACGCGGTGAGCAGATTGCCCTGCGGGTTCTCCTTGCCTTCGCCGCCACCGCCGATGACCACATAGTCGGACGGGACCGTCACCGCGAAATCGGTGTTGTGCGACAGCGTGTTGTCGGAATAGCGTTCGAACACCGCGATCGTGACCTTGCCGCTGACGTCGGTCTGTTCGAACAGCTTGATCACGCCGCCGCAGTTGACGCCCACCACGTCGAATGCGGCGGACACGTCGCTCACGCTGTAGCCGTAATCCTGCGCCGCCGTCTGTACGCCGCACGCCCCTTGGTTGAAGTTCGTGCTCGCGGTCCAGTACAGGTCGTTGGCCCGCGCGAAGACCTGGAAGGCCCGCTGTGTGTTCCAGCCCGGCTTGGTGGCCAGGGTGAAGAACGCCCTGTTGTAGACGCCCGATGAATAGTGGACATCCATCCCGTTGGTGTAGTCCGAGGCATGACCGATCGAAAGGCCATCCTGCGTCGGATCCGCCATGTAGCGCAGCGCGCCCGCGCTCTTGAAGATGTCCTCGCCGACGAGGAAGTCGTTGTTGCCGTGCATGTAGTACTCGGCCGCTTCGCCGGCGATGTCGGAGTAGGCTTCGTTGATGCCGCCCGACTGGCCTGAGTAGGTCAGGTTCGAATTCTGCGAGGTGAAACCGTGCGAGACCTCGTGCGAGGCCACGTCGAGGCTGATCAGCGGGTAGAACGTGCTGGCGCCGTCGCCGAAGGTCATCGCCGCGCCGTCCCAGAAGGCATTCTCGTAGCCCGTGGCGTAGTGCACGCGCATCACCAGCTGGAACGTCAGCGGCGGCTTGCCGATATAGGCGTTGTACATGTTGTAGATCACGCTGCCGAAGTAGTGGGCGTCGTTCAACGGCGAGAACGCGCCGTTGATGATCTGGAAGGCATTGCGTGGGCAGTTGTACGAGAACGCGGGAGTATCGTCGATGCCGTGATTGAGGTTCATGGTCAGGACGTTGGGATTGGTCATCGTGCAGGTCGAACCGGACTGGGCCACGTCCATGAAACCGAAATCGGTGCCGTATTCGTACTGCCCGGTCTTGACGTTGCCGCCTGGGCCGGTGCCGACAAGGGCATGCTGCAGGTTGTCCCACTGCTGCAGGACGCGGCCGGTCTGGGCGTCGACGATCACGGTCGGACGCATCGGCGAGCCGCCGCGCGCGGTGTCGGCGAAGTACGACACGACGTAGGCCTTGCGGGCGCGGCCGGCGTCGTCGATGTGGATCATCAACTCTGCCTTCTCGTCGCGCGTGCGCATGAAGCCCTGACGCGTACCGAGGCCGGCGCTCTTGCCGACGGCGAGCGCGCGACTCGCATTCAGGCGCGGACGACCGGCCGGAATCTCTGACGCGAGCCCGTCGACCTTGCGGCCGAACAGGGTGCGCAGGTTGCCGCTCTCGTCCTCGTTGACGATCACGTGTTCGCCGAAGATCGGCAGGCCGCGGAAGGTCTGCTGATAACGATGGTTGCGCACGCCGAGGTCGGTCTTGCGATCCAGCAGGAACAGGCGCGAATCGGCGTCCAGGCCGAGCGCGCGGGCGTGACGCATGTGGACGGTATCGGCGACGCCGGCCTTGGCGATGGCGTCGTTCTGTCGCGCGATGCGAGCGGCGTCCTGCATTTGAAGATCCGTGCGGATAGCGGCCTGAGCGCCGAGTGCGTACAGGGCCAACGCGCTCGCAACGGCGAGCGCGGTCTGACGTGGATGATGTCTCACAATCAATCTCCTTATCGATGGATGGACGGGAGCCGCCAAATGCGGCTCGTGCTTCCCTGCGGCGACGCGCCCCTGATACGGCACCTTCATGGCCTGGGCTCGATCTCCGCCAGACCATGGCAGAGGCGGAACGCGACGATGGGCGTTCCGCAATTCAAGACTAGACAGGCATCTTCGAGCGCGTCAATCGCGAACCGCGGAACAGCGCGCGAATTCCGATGGGCGGTATCGCACCTGCGCGCGGGATGAACGATTCGAAAATCCAGCCATCGTTCTTCAATGCAGCGCGCTGCGCAGTCTCGACCCGTGCGCCGCGAATGGCGGAGGAAGACCGGTATCCGACGCATCCGGAACCGGCGCACGGCCGAGCCTGTGCGTCGGGGACGATGCCCCGACGGGGGCCGCTTGCAGGCAGAATGCGACATCGATCGCTTCCCGGACCGCCCATGCGCGACCCTCGCTACGACATTCTTTTCACGCCGATGCGGATCGGACCGGTCACGGCGAAGAACCGGTTCTTCCAGGTGCCGCACTGCAACGGCATGGGCCACGCGATGCCGCTGGCGCATGCAGCGATGCGTGAAGCCAAGGCCGAAGGCGGCTGGGCGGTGATCTCGACCGAAGAGTGCGAGATCCATCCTTCCGGCGATGTCTCGCCCTATGTCGAAGCCCGGCTGTGGGACGATCGCGACATTCCCGCCCTCGCCCTCATGTGCGACAAGGTCCACGCGCACGGCGCGCTGGCGGCGGTGGAACTCACCCACAACGGCCCGACCGCGTCGAATCTGTATTCGCGCGAGGTGCTGATCGCGCCTTCGCATCAGCCCTCGAAATACGGCTATCCGGCGCAGGCGCGGGCGATGGATCGCCGGGACATCGCGAACTATCGACGCTGGCATCGCGACGCCGCGCTGCGGGGCATGCGCGCGGGCATGGACATCGTCTATGTCTACGCCGCGCACGACCTGTCGCTGGCGATGCATTTCCTCCAGCGCCGGCGCAACCATCGCACGGACGAATACGGCGGCACGCTGGAGAATCGCGTGCGGCTGCTGCGCGAAGTGCTGGAAGACACGAAGGAGGCGGTCGGCCATCGCTGCGCGGTGGCGATCCGCTTCGCCACCGAGGAACTGCTGGGGCCCGCCGGGGTCGAGCGCGCGGAAGCCCAGGACATCGTGGGCATGCTCGCCGAGATTCCGGACCTGTGGGACGTGAACGTCGCCGCCTGGTACAACGATTCGGTGCCCTCGCGTTTCGCGCCGGAAGGCGCGCAGGAGCCCTTCATCGATTTCGTGAAGAAGACCACCAGCAAACCGGTGGTCGGTGTCGGCCGTTTCACCTCGCCGGACACGATGGTGTCGCAGATCCGACGCGGCGTGATCGACTTCATCGGCGCGGCGCGCCCCTCCATCGCCGACCCGTTCCTGCCGAAGAAGATCGAGGAAGGCCGGATCGACGACATCCGCGAATGCATCGGCTGCAACATCTGCGTCTCCGGCGACAACACCATCACTCCGATCCGCTGCACCCAGAATCCGACCATGGGCGAGGAATGGCGTCGCGACTGGCACCCGGAAACGATCGCACCGGCGAAGTCGGCGGCGAAGGTGCTGGTGATCGGCAGCGGCCCCGCGGGCCTGGAAGCGGCGCGCGCGCTGGGCCAGCGCGGCTATGAAGTGCATCTGGCCGAAGCGCGGCGCGAACTCGGCGGCCGCGTCACCCGCGAAGCGCGCCTGCCCGGGCTGGCGGAATGGGCGCGGGTGCGCGATTGGCGGCTCGGGCAGATCAGGAAGATGCAGAACGTCGCCACGTATCTCGATTCGGCGCTGACCGCACAGGACGTCCTCGACTTCGGCGCGGAGCACGTGATCGTCGCCACCGGCTGCCACTGGCGTCGCGACGGCGTCGGCCGCAGCCATGGCGAACCGATTCCCGGCTTCATCGACAACGCCGCCGTCTTCACGCCCGACGACATCATGGACGGACGTATGCCCGACGGTCCGGTCGCGATCTACGACGACGACTACTTCTATACCGGCAGCACGATCGCCGAAGCGCTGCGCCGGGCGGGGCGCGAGGTGGTCTACGTCACGCCGGACGACACCGTCGCCTCCTGGAGCGCCAACACCCTCGAATACCGGCATATCCAGTGGCGCATGGCCGAACTGGGCATCGAGCAGATCGTCTCCCACGACATCCGCGCCTTCGCGGACGGCGCGCTGGACCTCAGACAGGTATGGAACGGCCGGCGACGCCGGCTCGACTGCGCCGCCGTGGTCGCGATCACCTCGCGCCTGCCCGACGACGCGCTGTATCACGCCTTGGCCGCGCGCGAAGCCGAGTGGGCCGACACCGGTCTGCGCACCGCAACCCGGATCGGCGACGCGCTGGCGCCCGGACTGATCGCCCATGCGGTCTATGCCGGCCATCGCATCGCGCGCGAGCTGGATGAGGCGCCGACGGGCGAAGTGCCGTTCAAGCGTCACTTCCATACGCCACGGGAAAGTGACCTGCTGCGCCCGGACGCCTGAACGGGCTCCCGGGCCGACGACCTCCAGGTCAGGCCGTGATCGGCCGAAGGTCGGATTTGCGGCAGTGCAGCATGGGTCGCATAATCCGGCCGTCACCGATCCGCCCCGGCCTCCCGACCTCGCGCAACGGGTCGGCTTCCCGGGCCGTCACGACCCATGCCGGCGCAGCGGGGCTGCGCGGCCGCCATGCTTCTCCCATCCACGGAGTCCCACATGTCCGACATCGTCATCGTCGGTGCGAAGCGCACCGCCATCGGTTCCTTTCTCGGCCAATTCACCGGCGTCCCCACTCCCACCCTCGGCGCCGCGGCCATCGCCGGCGCGCTGGACCACGCCGGCCTCGCCCCGGATCAGGTCGATGAAGTGATCATGGGCTGTGTGCTGCCCGCCGGCCTCGGCCAGGCGCCGGCCCGCCAGGCCGCCCTCGCCGCGAAGATCCCCACCGCCGCCGGTTGCACCACCATCAACAAGGTGTGCGGCTCGGGCATGAAGGCGATCATGTTCGCCCACGATCTGGTCAAGGCCGGCTCGGCCCGGGTGGTCGTCGCCGGCGGCATGGAATCGATGACCAACGCCCCGCATCTGCTGAACGGCTCGCGCACCGGCATCCGCTACGGCAGCGGCGAACTGCTCGACCACATGGCCTGGGACGGCCTGACCAATCCCTACGACAAACAGGCCATGGGCGTCTTCGGCGATGCCGCCTGCGCCAAGTACGGTTTCGACCGCGCCGCCGTCGACGCGTTCTCGGCCGAAAGCGTCGCCCGCGCCCAGAAGGCGATCGCCGAGGGTGCGTTCCGCGATGAAATCGCGCCGGTTACGGTGGTTACACGCAAGGGCGAGAGCGTCGTCGATACCGACGAGGAACCCGGCAAGATCGACCCGTCGAAGATCCCGACCCTGCGTCCGGCGTTCGGCAAGGAAGGCGTGCTGACCGCCGCATCGTCGTCGAAGATTTCCGATGGCGCCGCCGCGACGGTGGTGATGTCGAGCGATGAAGCCGCGCGCCGCGGACTGCAGCCGCTCGCGAAGATCGTTGCGCACGCGACGCATGCGCAGGCGCCGGAATGGTTCACCACCGCACCGGTGACCGCGATCGCGAATGTGCTTGAAAAAGCGGGCTGGAGCGTGGGCGACGTCGATCTGTTCGAAGTCAACGAAGCGTTCGCGTGCGTCGCGATGGCACCGATGAAAGATCTCGGCATCGCGCACGACAAAGTGAACATCCGCGGCGGTGCGTGCGCGCTCGGACATCCGATCGGCGCCAGCGGCGCGCGACTGGTGGTGACCCTCATCGCGGCGCTTCGCGCTACCGGCGGCAAGCGCGGCGTGGCCTCGCTGTGCATCGGTGGCGGGGAGGCCACCGCGATCGCAGTGGAACTCCCATAAGGCGATGGAACGGACAAACCGGACGAAACCGGCCACGCCTGCTTGACAGCCGTCCGCGGCTTGTCATCATGGAGCCCAAGACGCCTCCGGGCGTCCCCCGCGAACGCAACCACTCACCATTCACGAGGATCGACACCATGACCCTGAACAAGGCTCTGCTCGCCCTGGCCCTGGGCTTCGCCCTGACCGCCTGCACCAACAAGGACCAGGCCGCCGATTCCGCCGCCGAAGCCGCTGAAGCCGCCACCGAGGCGACCGAAGCCGCTGGCGACGCCGCCGCTGCCGGCGACACCGCCGCTGCCGACGCCGCCCAGGCCGCCGCCGAATCGGCCGCTGCCGCCGCCGACGCTGCGACCGCCCAAGCCGCCGAAGCCGCCGCTGCCGGCACCACCGCCGCTGGCGACGCCGCCGCCGACGCTGCCGAGAAGGCCGCCGACGCTGCCGAGTCCGCCGCTGCCGCCGCCGGCGAAGCTGCCGACGCCGCCAAGAAGAATTGATTCAGTCGACCGGTTCAGTCGGGCTTCACATCGCTGAATTGGTTGCTACAATGAGGAAGCCGCAATGAATCACCTGCGGCTTTTTCATGGTGCTGGCAAGCACCAAGTAAGTCAGTGAACGAACACAAGCCGGCTCTCGCCGGACTGCCCCGCGCACTGGCGTTGCCTGACCCCTGTTTTTTCAGACAACTCCTTTGGAGAAAAGCATGAACACGAAGCTTTACGTCCTCCTGGCCGCCGGCGTCCTCGCTCTGTCGGCTTGCAACAAGGCCGAAGAAACCGCTGACGCCTCCGCCGAAGCCGCCACCGAAGCCGCCGACGCCACCGCCGACGCCGCTGCCGCTGCCGGCGACGCCGCCGCCACCGCCGCCGACGCCGCTGGCGACGCCGCTGCCGCCGCT
>NZ_BAABJE010000020.1:0-870 GCF_039543145.1 Lysobacter hankyongensis
CGACGACGAACCCGAACGTGACCCTGAACCCGGCGACGGGTGCGGTGAACGTGGCCCCGGGTACGCCTGCGGGCACGTACACGCTGGTGTACCGGATCTGCGAAGTGCTCAACCCGACGAACTGCGATACCGCGACCGTGACGGTCACGGTGGGCGCGGCGGCGATCGATGCGGTGAACGACAGCTACGGTCCGGTGAACGGTGCGAGCGGCGCGACGACGGCCTCGGTGCTGGTCAACGACACCCTGGGCGGTAGCCCGGTGAGCGTGGGCGTGGGCGGTAACGTGACGCTGACTCCTGGCGCGGCGCCGACGCCGGCCGCGGGTGCGATCACGATGAACGCCGACGGCACGATCACGATCGCGCCGGGCACGACGGCGGGCACGTACGCCTATCCGTACACGATCTGCGAAGTGCTGAACCCGACGAACTGCGACACGGCGACCGCGACGGTCGTGGTGGCGGCAGCCCCGATCGACGCGGTGGACGACACCGGCACGGTGGCGAACGGTGCGACCGGCGGTACGGCGGTGGCGAACGTGCTGGTCAACGACACGTTGAACGGTGCGCCGGCGACGCTGGCGACGGTGACGCTGAGCCAGGTCTCGACGACGAACCCGAACGTGACCCTGAACCCGGCGACGGGTGCGGTGAACGTGGCCCCGGGCACGCCGGCGGGCACGTACACGCTGGTGTACCGGATCTGCGAAGTCCTCAACCCGACCAACTGCGACACCGCGACCGTGACGGTCACGGTGGGCGCGGCGGTGATCGATGCGGTGAACGACAGCTACGGCCCGGTGAACGGGGCGAGCGGTGCGACGACGGCCTCGGTGCTGGTCAACGACACCCTGGGCGGTAGCCCGGTGA
>NZ_BAABJE010000021.1:0-3887 GCF_039543145.1 Lysobacter hankyongensis
GCGTGAGCGTGAGCAAGAACGACGCGAACACGTTCCGGCCGTACAACCCGAACGAAGCCATCGGATCGACGACGCCGAGTTTGCCGTATATCCCGCCGGTGAAGGGCGGATGCAACACGATGGCGATGATCATCATGATCGTCATCGCCATCGTGGTCACGGTGGTGACTTACGGCGCAGCATCCGGTGCGGTCTGGGGGGCGCTTGGCACGGTTGGAACGTCCGTCGGAGCGACAGCAGCTGCCGGCGCAGTTGCTGCTGCTGCCGGCAGCATTGTCAGTCAGGGCATTGGCAGCTTGGCAGGCGTAGCCAGCTTCAGCTGGCGGCAGGTCGGGGTCGATGCATTGGCGGGCGCGATTACGGCTGGTGCAGGCGTTTGGCTGAAATCTGGCGGCAGTGCCCCGATGTTCGCAAAGAGTGCAGCTGAAACAGCCAAGAAGGCGACATGGCTCACCAAACTCGGGTCGGCCATGGGCGGCAGTGGGAAACTGACGACCTTGGGACGCGTCACGCAGGGAGTAGTCGGCTACGCCGCGAACGTCGCAGCCAACGCAGCATTCAATCGCGATACCGGGTTCAGCTGGAACGCGATGGCGGCCTCGGTGGTTGGTTCTTACGCATCGGCGAAGCTTGGTGGTCGTTTGACATTTCTCGAAGGTGGTGACAGCAGCGGAAGTTTCTTTAAGGACTTCAGCGGTAACCTGATTCACGGTGCCGTTGGTGCTACGGCACGCCGCATGATGGGACTCGGTCGCCAGGACTGGGGCGGGATCGCGGCGAATGCGTTCGGCAGCGCAGTAGGGAACGCGCTGGGTGGAGCCATCCTGAAGGGGGTTCATGACACCAGAGATTACAATTTCATGCGCGAAGAGCTGTCCAAGAGACCGGGCGGTTACAAGATAGACCCTTCGCTCTCATGGCAAGAAGCCTACGAGCAAATGGGCAGGGACTACAATCAGGCCTTCACGCCTCAACTCGGATCGGGTCAGTTAATGTCTGGGGCTGATGCTTCCAGCGAGGTCGACGGCGCGCCACCTGTTCCTGCAGTGTCTGAGCATTTGTCGGTCGGCGGCATATCTTCCGATGCCGGAGTCGACGGCGCGGTGGTGGGTCGTGAGTCCATGCCGCGAAGAATGTATCGTCAATCAGTAGCCAAGGCAGAGGATGACGTTCGGCGAGACAAATATGGGCGACCCTATGCGGAAGGCGCTGCGCTCGATCAGTTGATGAAGATCGATGTCTATGCGCGCAAGCATCGTGACTTTGCAGATTGGTCGGCGCAGGCTGTGCTTGACTATGTTTATCCACGTTATTACAAAACAGAAAACCCGTGGGCTATAGATCAGGTGCTCGACGCCGTCGCGGTCAGAGCGGAAATTTCAAAGGAAGACAGGGGCTTCTATCTTGCGGCGCATATCATGAGTCGCGGTGGTGGCCAAATGTTTAGTAAAGAGTACTGGGACCGATTTAACCGGGAGGGACGTACGATCACATACCCGACAAGATATTCAGCGGGTGATCTCGCTTGGCGCAACGAGCCGGTCAACAGATTGCTGAACACCATTGGTGAGACGCTGGTGCCGTGGCCTTATGAACGCGAGCGCCGTAATCGGGGCGATTGGCAATCGCCGCCGCTGAACAAGTGGTTCAGCGCAGGCGGCAAGATGGGCGGTAATGCGTTCTTTGATACCATTAATTCTATTCCTGTCCCGGACGAAGATGGGGGGTGGATGGAGCCGAGGACAGATCCGGTCTTTGAATTCGATAACGAGGAAATAGATGCTGCGGCGGCGCTGGGGGTGGCCGCGGTTCCGGCAACTATACTGGGCGGAGAATTCACTGCGGTTCGTACTTTGGCAACCGCAAATCGCTTGGATAATTACTACGATCTCAGGCATATCAGGTCTTGGGGTGACCTTGGTGTTCCGGGAGTGACATACAGTTTGGAGAGGGGTGGTCAAGGTCTTGCGACGTTGAAATATTTGGATGGCGTGGAACTCAAGCCATACGTGTCCAGTGAGCTTCTGCTTGGGCAATCGGTGGTGTATTCATGCGGTGCCGCAAGTTGTCGCATGGCGGCTGGCCTATACGATGTTCCAGAGGCCTATGTTCGTAGTGCGCTTGGCACAACAGAAAATGGCACGCGGTTTGCTAACATGCCGGAAGGCTTGCGCATGCTTGGGTTTGACGGGACGGCAACTTATATAGAAGATGCTAGCGCAGATTACCTCGCGAACGCATCACGTAACGGTTCGCGCTCTGTAGTCAGCGTGTGGCAGGGTGCGGATGAATCACATGCAATCGTTCTCGATGGGATCAGTGATGGGATGGCATACATCCGAGATCCGTGGCCAAATGGTATGGGATCCAGTTATGCGATTCCCGTTGATCACTTGGAGCGCGCCATGACTGGTCGAGCAGTTGTTATCACGCCGAAGATAGAGTGAGAATGCCATGACGCTAACGTGCGACATATATTTGCCGAATGCCCTAAAAGGGAACTCATTGTTGCTGAAACAGCTTAGAGTTTTCGACCCGGAATTTATTATCGATGAAGGTCGGGAATATTCTGGTTTTCTCGGTTTAAATTTGAAAAGAATCAACGGGGTTTCGGTTGTAACTCAATTTCGAAAAAATGGAGTTCCGGCATTCAGTGTTCCAATAAGTTATCGAGATTCTCCGAGAATTTCGGAGGTCGATGCGATGAGGGCGGCTGGCCTGTTTGGATCTATGGAAATTGGTCAAAGTAAAAATATGAATCCAATGTTTTTTGTTTTTAGAGTGCATAATAAGAATGGTGAGCTAAAAGATGAAGGCGGTGGATTGATTGTGATTGATTCATTGGATGGGCATGTTTGGCGAGATGATGAGATGGTCGAGTATATGTATGACTTCAATAATGTAATTTGAGGTGTGGCGTCCGTTGTCCGCGAATCCCGATCCTGAGCTTCGCGACAATCGGATTTCAGCTTTCGAGCTGCTTGTTTTGATCGTATCTGCGTATGCGAGAGGCTTTTCAACGTCGATTCTGGCGAAAATTTCGCCAAGAATCGGCGGGTGCTTGAAGTCGAGGCGTCAAGATTCGCGGGCAGTGCCTGTCCGGTCGCTTGCGCCTCGTTTTAGTTCGTACGACGCTTATCGTCGTCGTGATCGTTTTGGTTTCGACTCGCGTTTTGGGGGGATGTCCCAGGCTTCAACCGGCGTATGCCCGCTGATCGATTGATGCGGTCGGTGCTGGTTGTAGGTGTCGCGCAGCAGATGTCGCTTGAAGTTCGGCTTCGTTCCTGATGTCGTAGGCCCGCAGCTGCTGCTTGAGCGTCGACCAGACGCGTTCGATGCGGCCGTTCATCCATGGGCATTGCGGTGCGATGCGCTGATGTTTGATGCCGAGCCAGTGCAGGGCGAAGCCGAAGACCTAGGGCGTGAAAATCGTTTCGTTGTCGATTATGATCTTTGAGAAAGATCCGAGGCGAATGAATCCGGCGGCTGAGCTTCGCTGCAGCCGACCGCGAATTTCGCCGGCATCGATGCTTGGTCGTCGCGGATCGTGACCAAAAATCAAGTGCGGCGATTCATTGCTGTCACCCGTTGCGACGGGGGTGATTGTCGTCGTCGCTGAGGGTTCTGCGTGGCGCGGCGGTGACCAACAGCGCGCCGGTGTCCGCGATCGCGCTGCCGAACCGCAGCGCGCAGGTGGGCGGTGCGGTGTCGTGGTCGATGACGGCGAACAGCTTCACCGATGCGAACGGCGACACGCTGACGTATGCGCTGTGGGTGGAGATCCCGGCGCACACGCGGTTGGTGTGGAATCCGATGGTGGGCGAGAACGGCGAGTGGGTGGAGCAGAACGTCGCCGCGCAGTGGGTGTCGGGTTCGAGCGCGGGCCT
>NZ_BAABJE010000022.1:0-3420 GCF_039543145.1 Lysobacter hankyongensis
CCGCACGGACACGGTTGCCGTCGGCGAGCACGCTGATGTCGGTCACTTCCACCAGCGGCAGGAACGAGCCGAGACGCTCCCAGTTGCTGCCGCTGTCCAGCGAGCGGTACGCGCCGAGGTGCGTCGCCGCGTAGAGCGTCGTGCGCACCGTCGGATCGACCACGATCTGGTTCACCGGAATGCCAGCGGGGAAACCGTTGCTGTCGATGGTTGCCCATGTCGCGCCGAAATCGGTGCTGCGCCACAGATGGTTGTATTGGGATAACGGCGCAACCGAGGAGACATAGATGATGTTCCGATCCACCGGATCGAAAGCGATGGAGCTGAGCGAGAAGCCGTTGTTCGGCAACGTACCTGCCTGCGTCCAGGTGCCGCCGGTATTGATGCTGAGATACACGCGACCGCCGTTGGCGACGATCCCGATGACGCTGTCGTCGTTCGGAGTGGCGCCACTGGTCCTCGCGATACCGATGTTGCGAAGCAAGTGATCGCCAGGCAGACCGCCCACGCCCAACGCGACCCAGCTGCTGGCGAAGTCCTCGCTTCTGTATGCCTTCTTGTCGGTGATGGTGTACAGCCTGTTGCCGGAAGCATCGCCGTCCCATGGTTCGATCACGGTCCTGAACGGCGCATCGGTACTATCGCATTCGTTGATGCCGCTGCACGACTGGACGAACGTCGCGCCGCCATCGGTACTCTTCTGGATGCGCGAATAGTAAAGCGAAGCCAACATGACATCGGAATTGACGGAATTGACGCTGCAACCAAACCCGTCGCCGCCGACGACTTCGTTGAACACACCCGTGTTGCCGACTCGCAGTCGACTGCCGTTGTCCTGCAGACCGATCAGGATGCGATCGGGATTCGCGGGCGACGAACAGAGGTCGTAAATCAGATGCGATGCGATGCCTTCGTTCAGGACGTCGGTGAAGCTCGCGCCGCCGTTGCCGGATGCGAAGATGCCGCCGTCGGTGCCGAGGTACAAGGTGCCGTTGGCGGAGATGTGAGCCGAGTGCACATCCGAGTGCACGTAGGGCAGACCGTATTCCGCGGTCCAGTAGGTCAGGATGGAATAGGTCTGGCCGCCATTCGTTGTCTTGGCGACGTGCTGGGCGCCGCCGAAATAGGCGATATCGGGATTGTTGCGGTCGATCACGACCGCCTGATCGAACCAGCCCTGGCCATTGAACAGTTGCTCGATCGAATCGTAGTCGGCGTTCGGATTGGTGTAGGCCTTGTAGTTGCCGGCGAGGTCCGTCGCCATCGGGCTCCAGGTCGCGCCACCGTTGGTTGATTTGAAGATCGTGCCGAGGTCGCGCCCGCGGTCGGTCGTCGGCCGGGGTTTGGACGCCAGCGCGTACAGGATCGAGCGGTTCGACGGCGCGGAGGCCAGGGTGATCCGGTTCAGGCCCTGCGGAATCTTCGCGCTCTCCGCCTTCACCCACGTGGCGCCATTGTCGATCGAACGCCAGATCTCGCCGTTGCGGAACCCCGGGGCATCGACAATGCCTTCCGGAGCGGCTTCCAGCGACAGCAGGATGGTATTGCCGCCGGCATGGGCCAGCGACCAGGTTTCAGGAATACTGATCGCGCTGGGGTTGGGCGCAACCCGGACATAGGTCTTGCCTGCATCCGTGGAGCGGAAGAGGCCGCGATCCGTGGCGGCGAGGACGATGTTGGAATTCGAAGGCGCCACCAGGATGCTGCGGACGGAAGTCGAGTCGCCGAGCAGGACCGGCTCCTGCCAGACATCGCCGCCCTGGGTCATTTTGACGATCCCCAGGCCGGTACCGTTGAAGGCATGACCCAACCCGAGGTAGAGCGTGTCCGGATTGTTCGGATCGAGCGCAACCGTACCCACCGACAGCGAACCGAGGGTCTCGGTTTTGGCCTGCCAGGACGCGCCGGCGTCCATCGTCTTCCACAGCCCGCCGCCGGAGAACGCGGCATAGATGATGTTCGGATTGGCGGGATGCGTCTCCACCGCAACGACACGTCCGGTGTCGGTGACGCTGAGCACTGAGCCGCCGGCGATGCTGGAATTGGCCTTGGTCGGGCCGAGATTGGTCCAGCGCAGATCGCGGGTCAGGGAATTCGCCGGCGAGCGCGCGAAGATCGGCGCCGACGGATCGATCATCGCTTTCGATGTGCCGGACACCGGCATTTTCGATGCATAACGCAGACGTTCCTGCTTGGCAGCGGCCATCATGAAGCGCTGGTAGTCGTAGGACCAGACGCCACCGCGCCTTGAACCGCTGCGGGGTTTGCCGCCGGCGCCTGCGTCGTTCTCGTTCGCGTAGTTCTCGTTGTACCACTGGTCCATCCAACGGGCACGGGCGCTGGGATTGTCGGGGCTCTTGTGCTGCTTGAGCGGACGATTCGCCGTGCGCTCGGGCAGGCGTACATCCAGGGGATTCGCAGCCGCATAGAGCGACCCGACGATGGCCATCGTCAGCGCGAAGGCGGCGATGGCGGTTCTGTTGATCTTGGTATTCATGAGCGCCTGCAGTGAAGTCGTTCGAAGTCGTCCGGGTATCGATGCTTGACCCGGCCCGGTCCGCCGGGGTGGGATCACTATGAAAGAATCGGAAAAACCGGGGCATCAGGATCAGGGGGATCGGAGACGGCCGGGGCGAGCTGTTCAAGCCCTGCCGGAACTGCAGGCGGCGCTCCGATCCTTCGCCGGGCACGACCATGAAAAAAACCGGCATTGCCGGCTTTTTCCATGCCCCCGGAATCGCCTCGCAGCGCCCTGCCGCACGATCTCCGCCCATCGCGGGCGGAGACCGGTGGTCGCTTACCAGGTCAGGACGGTCCAGCCCGTGGCCGGCGTGCCGACTTCGCTCGCCTGCACACCGCCGCCCACAGGCAACGCCCAGCGCCACATGTTCCGGCTCGGGTTCTCGTAGATCACTTCCGCACGACCATCGCCGTCGAAGTCGCCCGTCCGCGCAGGCACGTACGTCCCGCCCGCACCGCCCACCACCACACCGCTGGTCACCGTCGAACCGTCCATCAGCCAGTACGCCAGCAGCGTCCCGTTCCGAAGCACGTAGTCCGTCCGACCATCGCCGTTGATGTCGTCCACCGCGAACACCGACCAGCCGCTCGCCGGGGTCCCCACTTCGCTCACCGTCACGCTGCTGCCGTCCGCGCCGATCTGCCACCGCCACATGTTCCCCGCAGCGTTCTGGTAGATCACTTCCGTCCGGCCATCGCCGTTGAAGTCGCCCGCCCACGTCGGCTGGTAGCCCGCGATCGAACCGCCCACCACCACGCCGTTCGTCACCGTCGCGCCATTCATCAGCCAATACGCCAGCAGCGTCCCGTTCCGCAACAACAGGTCCGTGCGGCCATCGCCGTTCACGTCCGCCGTCGCGAACACCGACCAGCCGCTCGGCGGCGTCCCGATCTCCGACG
>NZ_BAABJE010000023.1:0-179676 GCF_039543145.1 Lysobacter hankyongensis
CCGCCGCTGGCGACGCCGTCGCCGCCGCTGGCGACGCCGCCGCCGCTGCCACCGACGCCGCCGCTGCTCCGGCCGACGCCGCTGCCGCTCCGGCCGACGCCGCCGCTGCTCCGGCCGACGCCGCTGCCGCTCCGGCTGCCGAAGAAGCCAAGAAGTAATTCTTGCTTCGAAGGTTGTACCCAGAAAGACCCGCCTCGGCGGGTCTTTCTTTTTGGCCTGATGACCCGCCTCGGCGGGTCTTTCTTTTTGGCCTGATGACCCGCCTCGGCGGGTCTTTCTTTTTGACCCGATGACCCGCCCCGGTGGTTCTTGTGATGTCCGGAGGCGGCCGATACGTGCCGGATCGCAATCGTGCGGATCGAGCGCAAGGCCATGCAGTTCGCAAACAGGTGGTGCGGCGCGACCTGGCGCTCTAGTATCGGCGGCGCGACGAGGGGGGACCGGCGCCCGGCACAGACGCCGCCACCGCCGGCTCCCGAGACCCGATGCCGCCACGCACATCCCATGCACTGGAGAATCCGAATGAACCGTCAGCTCTTTGTCCTGCTCGCCGCAAGTGTTTTCGCGCTGTCGGCCTGCAAGAACGAAACCGAAACCGCCCAGAACGAAGCGGCTGAAGCCGCCGCCGCGATGGATCAGGCCGGCGATGCCGCCGCCGATGCCGCCAAGGCCGCCGGCGATGCCGCGACCCAGAGCGTCGACGCCGCCGCTGCCGCGACCGGCGAAGCCGTGGGCGAAGCGACCGCGACCGTCGACGAAGCCGCCGACAAGGCCACGGCCGCTGCGGCCGAAGCGACCGCCGACGCTGCGAACGCCACCGCCAACGCCGCGAACAAGATGGCCGACAAGGCCGACGCGATGGCCGACAAGGCGAACGCTGCCGCGGAAGAAGCCAAGAAATAAGCCGGAACCCGTCCGGGCGTCACCGAGAGACCCGCTGCGGCGGGTCTCTTCTTTTCCGGCACGCATTTTTTCGGAGCCTGCCTCAATCCACGCGATCAGTGCGACCGGCGCAACGGGTATCCTTGTCCTTCTCGACGATGAGCCTCCTTGCGCCATGCCCGTGCTGAGCACCCGCCTCGACCCGCAATCCCAGGAGTTCCGCGACACCGTCGCGTACCACCGCGAACTCGTCGCCGAACTGGATGCCCGCCTCGCGCGCGCAGCGGAAGGCGGCGGCGAGAAGGCCCGCAGCAAACACACCGAGCGCGGCAAGCTGCTGGCGCGCGACCGCATCACCGCCCTGCTCGATCCCGGCTCGCCGTTCCTGGAAATCGCGCCGCTCGCGGCCGAGGGCATGTACGACGACGCGGCACCCGCGGCCGGCATGGTCTGCGGCATCGGCCGGGTGATGGGGACCGAGGTGGTGATCGTCGCCAACGACGCCACGGTCAAGGGCGGCACCTATTTCCCGATGACGGTAAAAAAGCACCTGCGCGCGCAACAGGTCGCGCAGGAGAACAGACTGCCGTGCATCTATCTGGTCGATTCCGGCGGCGCGTTCCTGCCGCTGCAGGACGAAGTCTTTCCGGATCGCGAGCATTTCGGCCGGATCTTCTACAACCAGGCGCGGATGAGCGCCGAGAACATCCCGCAGATCGCGGTGGTGATGGGCAGTTGCACCGCCGGCGGCGCCTACGTCCCGGCGATGAGCGACGAAAGCGTGATCGTGAAGGAACAGGGCACGATCTTCCTCGGCGGCCCGCCGCTGGTGAAGGCCGCGACCGGCGAAGTGGTCGATGCCGAAGCGCTCGGCGGCGCCGACGTGCACACCAGCGTCTCCGGCGTGGCCGATCACTTCGCCGAGGACGACCGTCACGCGCTGCAGATCGCGCGCAATCTGGTCGGCAACCTCAACCGCCGCAAGACGCTGCCGGTCGCGGTGCGCGCATCGAGCGAACCGCTGTATCCGGCCGAGGAGCTGTACGGCATCGTGCCGAAGGACACTCGCCGGCCGTTCGACATCCGCGAAGTGATCGCGCGCATCGTCGACGGCTCGGATTTCGACGAATTCAAGGCGCGCTACGCCAAGACCCTGGTCACCGGTTTCGCGCATCTGCACGGCTATCCGATCGGCATCGTCGCCAACAACGGCATCCTGTTCGCCGAGAGCGCGCTCAAGGGCGCGCATTTCATCGAACTGTGCAACCAGCGCGGCATTCCGCTGGTGTTCCTGCAGAACATCACCGGCTTCATGGTCGGCCGCAAATACGAAAACGCCGGCATCGCGAAGGACGGCGCGAAGATGGTCACCGCCGTCGCCTGTTCCAGCGTGCCGAAGTTCACGGTGGTGATCGGCGGCAGTTTCGGCGCCGGCAACTACGCGATGTGCGGACGCGCCTACGGCGCGCGCTTCCTGTGGATGTGGCCGAACGCGCGGATCAGCGTGATGGGCGGCGAACAGGCCGCGAGCGTGCTGGCGACGGTGCGCCGCGACGGTATCGAAGCCGCGGGCAAGGTGTGGACGCCGGAAGAGGAAGACGCGTTCAAGGCGCCGATCCGCGCGCAATACGAAACCCAGGGCAATCCCTACTACGCCACCGCACGCCTGTGGGACGACGGTGTCATCGATCCCGCCGACACCCGGCGCGTGCTCGGCCTGGGGATTTCCGCATCGCTCAATGCACCGATCGAACCGGCGCGCTTCGGCGTGTTCCGGATGTGAGGCGGGCCGGCATGTGGCGCCGCCGCGCGTTCGCGATTCTCTCGTCGCTGTCGTTCATCGCCGTGCCCGTCGCCGCGCAGGCCGCCGGCCCCGCGCACTGCGCGCGTCTCGAACAGGCGCTGATGCGATTGGGCGATCCCGATCCCGCCGAATGCCTCGAAGGCAAGGCGCTCGACAACGTACGCGCCACGCTGCCGAAAGGTCTCAGGCTGGCGGCGGTGCGCGGGCTGTATGTCGACGACGGCGGTCGCTACGTCGAAGTGGATCCGCGACGCACGCCGGTCGACCTCGACCGGCCGAATGCCGAGGGCAACCCGTTCGGCGGTGCGTTGCTGGTCGCCGGCAAGCGCAAATGGCGAGGTCATCTGCGTTACGAACCGAACAACGCCTGGCATTTCGCCTTCGTGCCCGAAGCGCAGAGCGACGATGCATCCGCACCGCTGCAGCGCGCGTTCGCGACCATCGTGCTGGATCGCGACGACGGCACGCCGCCGGTCTCGCCGCCCGCCGCGCTCGCCGCCGCGGGCTGCTGGGAAGCGACGGCGACCGCGCATTTCGCGGATTTCAGCGTGCTGCTGGGCGATGGCGAACTCGCCGGCGTGCGGCCGATGCTGTTCCGCCTGTCCAACGTGCGCGATTTCCGCGCCTGCCCCTCCCCGGATTCCACCCCATAGCAGAGCCCTTCGCGACATGATCGTCGGTATCGACCTCGGCACCACCCACTCCCTCGTCGGCGCATATTCGGAATCCGGCAGTCGGCTGTTCCCGAATGCGCTCGGCGACGTGCTGACCCCGTCGGTCGTCAGCGTCGACGGCAGCACCGTGCTCGTCGGCCAGGCCGCGCGCGAACGGCTGATCAGCCATCCGCATCACACCGTCGCGTCGTTCAAGCGCTGGATGGGCACCGCGCGCGAAACCCGACTCGGCGATCGCAGTTTCCGCCCGGAAGAACTGTCGGCGCTGGTGCTGCGCTCGCTGCTGGCCGACGCAGAGGCCGCGCTCGGCGAGAAGATCGAGGAAGCGGTGATCAGCGTGCCGGCGTATTTCTCCGATGCGCAACGCAAGGCCACGCGCACCGCGGGCGAACTGGCCGGCGTGCGCGTGGAGCGTCTGATCAACGAACCGACTGCGGCCGCGCTGGCGTACGGCCTGCAGAACCGCGACGGCGAAGGCCGGTTCCTGGTGTTCGACCTCGGCGGCGGCACCTTCGACGTGTCGATTCTCGAATGCTTCGAGAACGTGTTCGAAGTCCACGCCAGCGCCGGCGACAACTTCCTCGGCGGCGAGGATTTCCTCGACGTGCTGGTGGAAGCCTTCTGCCAGGACAACCACCTGCGGCAGCCGGCGATCCTCGCGCAGGAATACGGCCAGCTGCGGCGACGCCTGGAACTGCTGAAACGCGAACTCGGCGGCACCGCCGTGGCGCCGCTGCAGATGGCGATCGGCGGCCGCGACTATGTCTGGAGCATCGACGAAGAGCGCTTCGCGCGCCTGGCCGAGCCGCTGGTGCAGCGCATGCGCACGCCGATCGAGCGCGCGATGCGCGACGCGAAACTGCAGCCGTCGCAGCTCGACGAGATCGTGCTGGTCGGCGGCGCCAGCCGCATGCCGTTGGTGGCACGGCTGGTGTCACGCATGTTCGGCCGCCTGCCGCTACGCCATGTGAATCCCGACCAGGCCATCGCGCTGGGCGCCAGCGTCGCCGCCGGGCTGAAGTCGCGCGACGCGAAGCTGGAGGAAATCATCCTCACCGACGTCTGCCCCTACACCCTGGGCACGCAGATCGCGCGCCGCGACCCGAACGGCCAGATCCACACCGGCTTCTTCCATCCGATCATCCTGCGCAACAGCACGGTGCCGGTGAGCCGCGAGGACCAGTTCTTTCCGATGCACGACAACCAGCAGAAGCTGACCATCGACATCTTCCAGGGCGAGAACCCGCTGGTCGCGAACAACATCAAGCTCGGCGAGATCACGGTCGATCTGGACAAGCGTCGCCAGACCGACGAGAACGGCGTGACCGTGCGCTTCACCTACGACATCAACGGCCTGCTGCAGGTGGAAGTGACCGAGCATGCGAGCAAGCGCCGGCACGAACTGCTGCTCGAACAGAATCCGGGCCTGATGACGCCGGAGGAAATCCGCGCGCGGCTGGCCGCGCTGGCCGAACTGAAGGTCCACCCGCGCGAGCAGCAGGAAAACATCGCCGTGCTCGCGCGCGCCGAGCGCCTGTACGAGGAATTCCTGCACGAACGCGAACGCCTGCAGGAATGGATCATGCACTTCCGCGCGATCCTCGACACCCAGGACAACACGCTGATCGCGCGCCAGCGTGGCCAGTTCGTGGAAGCGCTGGACGCGCTGGAAGCGCAGGCCTGAAGCGCAGCGACATGCATTGGGCGCTGGACACCCTGGGCGTCGGGCCCGATGCCGACGAGCGCGCGATCAAACGCGCCTACGCCGCGAAGCTGAAGACCACGCGGCCGGAGGAAGATCCGCAGGGGTTTCAGGCGTTGAACGAGGCGTATCGAGCCGCCTTGGCGTGGTGCGCCGATGTCCGCACCCGTTCGACCGATGCGGACATCGCGGCAAAGCCGGGAGAAGCGAAAGACGAAGCACCCAGCGACGAAGAGACATCGCGCGCGACGCGCGATGCGGCTGCCGCACCGCCGTCCGATCCCGATGCCGGCACACCGTCTGGCAGTAATGCGCAGCCCGTGCCGGGGTATCGCGCACGCACGCAGATGCGCGATGTCGCACGCGACGCCGCCGATCTCGATGCGCTGCTGGAGGACTGCCTGCGCGCCGCCTACGACGAAGATCCGGGGATGTTGCGCGCATGGGTGACCGAGCACCCGGCACTGTGGTCGCTGCAGCGCAAACGCCAGATCGGCGAACATCTGCTGGGCCTGCTCGACGCGCGCCGCCCGCCGGTGCCCGAACGCAACTTCGACGCACTCGCCGAGCATTTCGGCTACGACGATCTGCACAACGCGATCGATCCGCTGGCGTTGCGCGCGCTGCGCGCGGATCTCGACGGGATCTGGCACGGGGAGCGACTGCGCTTCCGATCCCATGGTTCCCGGCCTTCGGCGCCGCCATGGAGCGCCGAAGCCTCGCGACAGCGCATGCTGGGACAGGAAAGTGCACAGCAACGCGAGACCAGCGCACTCGAAACGCAGCAGAACGAAACCCGCCGGCAGCGCGAGCGCTGGCTGCTCGACGGCGCGAACCGCGAACACCGCCAACTGCTCGATCCACCCAACCTGCTACGCGATCTGCAGCGCATGCTGAAACCCGGTTATGCCACCACGCTGTCGAACTTCCTGATCGAAATGGGCTGCGACGATCCCGACAACATCCCGCAAGGGCTGCGCGCGGACCAGGTGCGTTTCTGGACGGCCGCCGGCAACCGCGAAGTCTGGTCGCTGCCGCGACTGAAACTCGCATTGGTGCGTTTCGGTGCCGCGCTGCTCGTGGTGTGCATCGTTTTGGCGCTGGCGGAGCTGTTGGGGGCGTTCGATGGATGAGCGAGCGCGTACGATGAACCGCATCTTCGAAACGCTCGGCATCGACCCCAGCGCCGACGAACGCATGATCAAGCGCGCCTACGCCGCGAAGCTGAAGACCACGCGACCGGAGGAAGATCCGCAGGGGTTTCAGGCGTTGAACGAGGCGTATCGAGCCGCGCTGGCCTGGCGCAGCGCGCGCGACGCGGGCGAGTTGGACGACGTGGACGCGCGCGACGCCGAAGAGGAGCGCACGACGCAACCCGCAGCCGTCGAAGCCGACAACGACCGCGCCGCGGACGGAAACTCTTCACCCGAAACGACCCCCGACGCCCCGTCGCCACCGGCTATCGAGACCACTGCGGAAGCGCCGGCCACGCGCGCGGACGATGCGACGGACAGCGAAAGCGAACCGTTCGACGTGGAGCGATTCTTCGACGACTGTTTCGCCTCCGCGCGCGACGGCGATCCGAGGGTGATCGATCGTTGGCTCAACGCGCAACCGATCCTTTGGTCGCTGCAGCACAAGGCCATGATCGGGCACTGGCTGCTGCGCGCGATGCACGAGCGCACACCGCCGATGCCGGATCGCAATTTCGATCGCATCGCCCATTTCTTCGGCTATCACGAACTGCACGGCGGCTACGATCCGCTGGCGCTGCAGGGCCTGCGGGCGCGGGTCAACGAGGCATGGCGCTGGGCCCGGCAGGCGAACCAGGCGCCTCCGGTTGCGAACCGCATCGAACGTGCGGACGCCGGACATGACCCCGAGGCCCTGCGCAAGCGACGGGAGACCGAGGCGATGGTCGCGGTCGCACGCCAACATCCGCATCTGGCGCGCGCGGAATCGATCACGTCGCTGCTCTGGCTCGCTCTGGATCCATGGCAGGCCGCATCGATCAGGAAGCTTTTGCAGACGATCGGCGGCGTGGAGATCGACCTGGATGCGCTCCCGCCCCGGATCGACCGCGCGCAGGCGCGTTTCTGGCGCGCCGCGACGGATCCCGCGCGCCTGTCGCCGTGGCGCCTGCTTGTCGCCGTGCTGCGCAGCGCGGTCGCCGCGATCGGCATCGTCGCCCTCATCGTCGCGGGTACGCTGTTGCTCGCGCCGGGCACGTTGGGCGGTCTGGATACGCTGGGCGATGTTTTCGTCTCGTGTTTTTCCGCATTCACCGGCATTTGGCTGGCCTATGCGACGCTGCGGGCGTTTCTGCACTGGCAGTCGCGTCCGGACCCGGAAGCGCTCTGGCATCGCATCCTGCACCGGATGGCGGTCCCCGCACTCCTGCTGGCCGCCGGCGCCGGCACGATGCAGTACGAAGCGAGCCCCTTGCCGATCCTCTTCAGCGTATTCGCGCTGGTCGCCGCGATCATGCGTAGAGGCGCCGCCAGGACGGCCTCGACGCCGGCAAGGTTGCCGCGCTGGATCAGGGCGAACATGCACTGGCAGCATGGCTTCCTGCTGGCGATCCTCGGGCTCGCGACCCTGCCCGCGCTGCTGATGTCCGAAGGCTTCCATGCCCTGGTGCTGTCGGTGGTGTTTCTGATTTCGCTCGTCGTCTGGGCGCTGGACCTGCGCAGGCGCATGCGTCTTTCGGGCAGGAAAAAACCTTTGGAGCCGCAGTCGTGAACTGGGCCCTGCGCCGCCTCGGCCTGCGCGCCGATGCCGACGAGCGCGCGGTCAAGCGCGCGTATGCGGCGCAGTTGAAGACGACGCGGCCGGAGGACGATCCGGAAGGCTTCCAGTCGCTCAACGAAGCCTATCGCGCCGCGCTGGCGTGGGTGCAGTCGAGGCCGCCGGAGGCGCATGTCGAGGACGATGTCGAGGACGACGATATTCCGCGCGACGATGCGACGCAGCCCCCGACCGACGCGAACGCGGCGGCCATCGAACTGCCTGCGGACGTGCTGGCTGCGCTGCAGGATATCGACGCGCAGGTCGAAGCAGCGCGCACGTTGCTGGATCGCGTACAGGCGAACGACACCGCAACCGTCGGGGCGCGCGCGCGTGTTGCGGCGCAGATCGACGATGCGGATGCGTTCGACGCCACCGCATTCCTCGACGAATTGATCGCGCTGGCCGTCCACAGCCGCCACGGCGATCTCGAACGCTGGCTGCATGCGCAACCGGCGCTGTGGTCGCTGGCGCGCAAGGCGCAGATCGGAGGATGGCTGGTGCAGCAGTGGCACATGCGGCGCCCGCCGATCCAGGCGCAACGCTTCGATGTCGTCGCCGATTTCTTCGGGCTGCTCGATCTGAACGGCGAGCACGACGCCTACACGATCCAGCGCCTGCGCCACCGCCTTCATCTGGCGTGGGAAGTGCAGACGAAACAGATGCGCGCGCTGGCCGAACGTACCGGACAGGACGGCGGCAGCGTGGCCTCCAACCTGCGCCAGACGGCCCGCATCCTGCGTCAGCTCACGCGGCCGCTGCAGTGGCCGCAGGTGCTGTGGGCCGGGTTGATGCCGGGTTATCCGACCGCGGTACGCAAATTCCTGCAGCATCTGGATTACGGCGATCTCGACGATCTGCCGCCACCGATCCGCGAAGATCAGATCGCGTTCTGGGACGCCGCCGGCGACCGCATGCGCCTGTCGAAGCCGCGCTGGGCGGTCTCGATCGCGCGGCTGTTCGCGTATTCGACGCTGATCACCCTGGCGTACGCAGGATTGCTGACGCTCCTGCACCGCCAGGACAGCGCCGGCGATGTGCTGCAGGCGCTCTCGTGGCCGCGGTTCGCGGCGGCCACGTTCGCGCTGCTGGGCTCGGTGTGGCTCGGCCAGCTCGCGTATCGGTGCTTCGCCCGCTGGCAGGCGCTGGCGGACGGCGAGGCACCCGCGCCGCGATGGCACGCCGCCGCGATCCCGCTCATGACGGCCCTCGCGATGGGTCTGCTCTGGGCCGCGCCCGGCGACGGCATCGCCGCGGGTGTCGCGGTCGGTCTGTTGCTGGTGTTCGCCGGCATGGCCGCCTGGGTGCGCCATCGCGAACGCAGCGGCCCACCGCTCGGCCGCCACATCGGCTTCTGGCGGGCGATATTCCTGGTGTTGATGGCGCGCACCGCAGGCGACGCGTTCGGTTGGTACGACGATGCGGGTTTTCTCGCGTTGATCGCCGGCGCCATCCTGTTCGTCTGGGCCAAGGACCTGTGGATCCAGCGACGCGCACGCACGCATTGATGAACGCGGGAGAAACATCGCGGCTGGCGGCCGCTGCGATTCTGCTGCCGCAGTCACACCGGTGCCATCGCCGCGGGGCTATGGTGCGAAGTCCTGCCGCATGCCGTCGGCGTTTCCGGAGTCCTTCCGACATGGCCATCTTCAATCAGTCCTCCTCCAGCAAGAAAGACGCCCCGCCCGTCGCCGATACGCCCAGCTTCGCCGCGCGCGAAGCCGCGACGCCGCCGGCGCACACCGATTTCTCGCCCGCCACCTTCCCGCGCGGCAGCGCCGCGGTGGAAACCGCGCCCGTCGCGAAGGAGTCGCTGATCGCCGCCGACCTCACCATCGAAGGCAAGATCGAAGGCTCCGGCCACGTCCGCATCGCCGGCAAGTTCAAGGGCGACGTGAACGTCCAGGGCGATCTGTCGCTGGAGCGCGGCGCCAGGCTCAACGGCGGCGTGCGCGCAAAGAAGGTCGTGGTGGCCGGCGAGCTGGAGGGAAACATCGAATCCGCGGCGCGGGTCGAACTGCTCGACACGTCGGTGCTGATCGGCGACATCAAGGCCGGCACGCTCACGGTCGCGGCCGGCGCGAAGATCCGCGGCCACATCGACTGCGGCTGGGAAACCAGCGGTACGCAGAAATCCGGCGTGAAGGCGGAGTCGGCTCCCGAAGCATGAGCACGCGCCCGGGCACCGCGGGCGCCACCCGCGAGTGCCCGCACTGCAAGGCGACCATTCTCGAAAGCGCGGTGATCTGTCCCGCGTGCAAGCACTATCTGCGCTACGACTCCGACGCGCGGCCGGCGCAACCCAACCAGGTGCCGCTGCAGGTCGAGGGCACCATCCGCCACCCGGCGGATGGCGACCCGTGGGAATACTCGGTGGTCGTGGTGATCCGCGACGAACGCGGCAACGAAGTCGCGCGCAAGGTCGTCGGCGTCGGCGCGATGCATGCCGGAGACGAGCGCAGTTTCAGTCTTTCGGTGGAAGTCTTCGAGGCCAGGGGCGCGAAGCCCAGAAAGCACTGAGCGGACCGCCCCCGTTCGACGCCCTGCCCCGGCGCCATGCATCGGGGTGCGATTGACATCCCTCCCGCCCGCGCCGAAAGTCGGACCGTCATCCGCGGCCGGACGCTTCGTGCAGGGTCCCTTCCGCTGCGGCGACGCCCGTCAACAGCAGGAGAGCACACGTGAGCAAATCAGTGATCGACGAGATCGGCCGGGAACGCGCCGAGGGCCTCATGGCGGAGGCGGTGCAGGACGCGGTCGAAAAAGCCGCCGCACTCGGACTGCCGCAGGTGGTCAGAGTCAACGGCGCCTGGTGCAGGCGTTATCCCGATGGACGCATCGAACCGATCGGCGAGGGGGCATGAGCCATGGAAGATTTCGACGGCAGGGAGCAGGCCGGTAGACCGAAGATGGTGGTGCTGGCCGGACCCAACGGGTCGGGCAAGAGCACGGTCACCCGGGGACTGATGGAAGACCCCCACTTTCCGAAGGATCGTTACGTCAACGCCGACGACATCGCGAAGCGGCTCGAACAGCCGATCGAAGATGCCGAGACGCGGCGGCGATACGCCGCAGTCATCGAACCGAACATGCCGGAACTGCCCCTGGTCGGGAAGATCTGGTACATGGGCTCGCGGATGAGCGAGGAGCAGATCGCCACCGAACTCGGCCGTGGCGTCAGCAATGTCGACCAGCGCAACGGGTTCGCGGCGATCCTGGCCGACGACGCGCGCAAGGCCGAACTGCGGGGCGGCCACGACTTCGCGTTCGAGACGGTGATGTCGACGCAGGGCAAACTCGCGATGTTCGACGAAGCGCGCGGCAAGGGCTACGACGTCGACATGGTGTTCGTCACCACCGAAAGTTCGCTGATCAACCAGCAGCGCGTGCTCAACCGGGTCGCCCAGGGCGGCCATGCCGTGGACCCGGACAAGATCGCGGAACGCTACAACCGCGCGATGCACATGCTGCCGGCCGCGCTGCAGATGGTCGAAACCGCGAGCGTGTACGACAACTCGTTCCACACTCCGGTGCTGATCGCGAAGAAGGAACGCGGCGAGATCGTGTTTCCGGAAGTGACCATGCCGACCATGGAAGACATGCAGAAGCGTCCGGAGCTGCGCAAGGAAGGCCCGCTCGGCGCCTGGTACGTCAGTTCGATGTGGCAGAGCGACTGGGCCGAGGCGCGGGAGGGCATCACCGGCCTGCAGAACCGGATCCGCGAGAACGTCCAGGGGCAGCAGCACGATTTCGACGCACTGCACGACCGCTACGCCAAGGCCGACAAGCCGATGGCGCGCGCCGACATCCAGAACGGCAGCGAGACCGCGGGCCGCGTCGTCGAAGTCACCGACCGCCACGTGCTGCAGTTCGACCGCGAGAACAATCGTTACGTCGCGCACGACCGCACCCTGCTGACGCCGGGCGTGATCGCCAACCTGCAGGAAGCGCAGGTGAGCGGCAAGGACGTGACGATCGCCTACAACTACGGGCCGGACAGCAAGCTGGTCGATCAGAACAAGACCCTGAACAAGACGCCCGAGCTCACCCAGGCCTCGCTCGATCAGTACCTGTTCGATCCTTCGTCGCGCGAAGAACCGAAGCCGAGACAGATGTGAGTCACCGCGCCCGCGCCGCGACGGCGCGGGCGTTTCGACGCGAGCGTGCCGACGCGGTCAGCGGTCGCGCGGCCCGCAGTCGTTGCAGCCGCCGCAACCGTCCGCGACGGCCATCGGCATCGGCGCGATCCGGCGCCCGCATGCGCGCAGCCATGCCGGACGCCCTTCGCGCACCAGCGGCAGCGCGAGCGCGATGCGCAGGCGCCGCGCGGCGGCCGGCGCCTGTTTGCGGAACACCACCCACGCGCTGACCGCGACCGCCAGGGCCACGATCAGATACTGCAGCGTCAGCGAGGCCTGCGGCGACATGCTCAGCCCGCCCCCAGCGCGACCGCGAGCTGGTAGGTGACGAACGAAGCCGCATAGGCCAGACCGAACAGATAGACGATCGCGACGATCATTTTCTGCGCGGAGTTGGTCTCGCGCTTGATCGTGGCCAGCGTGGAAATGCACATCGGCGCGTAGATGTACCAGACCAGCAGCGACAGCGCGGTGGCCAGCGACCAGTCCTGCGCGATCAGCGGCGACAGCGCCTGCGCGGCGATGTCGTCGTTGGCCGCGGACACCGCGTACACCGTCGCCAGCGACGACACCGCCACTTCGCGCGCGGCGAGGCCCGGAATCAGCGCGATGCAGATCCGCCAGTCGAAACCCAGCGGTGCGAACACGACCGTCATCGCCTGTCCGATGCGACCGGCGAAGCTGTAATTGATGGCCGGGCCGACGGCGTCCGCAGGCGCGCCCGGAAACGACAGCAGGAACCACAGCAAGATGGTCAGCGCGAGGATGATGCCGCCCACGCGCTTGAGGAAGATCATCATCCGCTCCCACAGGCCGATCAGCAGATCGCGCGGATTGGGGATGCGGTACGACGGCAGTTCCAGCAGCAGCGCGTGTTCCCCCTTGTCCCGGCGCCAGCGTTTCATCACCGTCGCCACCAGCAGCGCGCTGACGATCGCGGCCGCATACAGGCCGAACAGCACGAGTCCCTGCAGATTGAACACGCCGGCGACTTCGCGACGGGGAATGAAGGCGCCGATCAGCAGCGCGTACACCGGCAACCGCGCGGAACAGGTCATCAGCGGCGCGACCAGGATCGTCGCGAGGCGGTCGCGCGGATCCTGGATGCTGCGGGTGGCCATGATGCCGGGCACCGCACAGGCGAAGCTCGACAGCAGCGGAATGAAGCTGCGCCCGGAGAGACCGGCCTTGTGCATCACCCGGTCGAGCAGGAACGCCGCGCGCGGCAGATAGCCGGACTCTTCCAGCGCGAGGATGAAGGCGAACAGGATGAGGATCTGCGGCAGGAAGATGACGACGCCGCCGAGACCGGCGATCACGCCGTCGACGATCAGGCTTTTCAGCGGCCCTTCCGGCATCGCCGCGCCGACGCGATCGCCCAGCCAGACGGTCGCGAGATCGATCGTGTCCATCAGCGGCGTGGCCCAGGCGTACACCGCCTGGAAGATCAGGAACATCACCAGCGCCAGCGTGATCAGTCCGATCGCCGGGTGCAGCAGCCAACGGTCGAGCGCATCGTCCACGCGCGCGGTGCGCGTGGGCATGCGCACCGCCAGATCGATCAGGCGTCGGGTCTCGGCATGCAGATCCGCACCTTCGGCCATGCCGTGCGCGGGCGGATGCAGCCTGTCGGCCATGGCATCGAGCTGCGCGAGCAGCGCCTGACCGCCGTCGCGGCGCACGGCCACGGTCTCCACCACGGGAACCCCGATCTCGCGCTGCAGCGCCGGCAGGTCGATCTCGATGCCGCGACGTTTCGCGGCGTCCATCATGTTCACCGCCAGCACCATCGGCTTGCCGAGCGCGCGGACTTCCAGCGCGAAGCGCAGGTGCAGGCGCAGGTTGGTGGCGTCGACCACGCACACGAGCAGGTCCGGCGCCGGCTCACCGGGGTAGAAACCGCGGCAGATGTCGCGGGTCACCGCTTCGTCCAGGCTCGCCGCATGCAGGCTGTAGGCGCCGGGCAGATCCAGCAGCACCCATGGACGACCGGACGGCGTCTGCAACCGGCCTTCCTTGCGCTCGACGGTCACCCCGGCGTAATTCGCGACCTTCTGGCGGCTGCCGGTGAGCAGGTTGAACAAGGCGGTCTTGCCGCAATTGGGATTACCGACCAGCGCCAGCCGCGGCGCCTGTGCCGAGCCTGCGCTCACGCCGCCGCCTCTTCGCGCAGTCGTACCCGTGCGGCCTCGTTGTGGCGCAGGGCGAAGCGGGTGTAGCCGATCTGGACCAGCAGCGGCTCGGCGCCGAACGGACCGGCGGCCACGATTTCCACCGGCTCGCCGGCGACGAATCCCAACTCGCGCAGCCGCCGCGCGATGTTGTCGTGCGGGTCCTGGTCCAGCACCTCGTCGACGATGGCGCGGGTGCGTGGCGGCAGCTCGTTCAGCTTCACGTCCGGCTCCAAATAAGAATTGTTCTCATTCTATACCAGCCGGCGGAGCGCGGAACCGATCCGGATCAAATTCGCGGCAGGAACCGCGACCGGCGTCGCCGCCGCAGGCGAACGGATATCATTCGGCACTCCGCAATCATGGACCAGAACAGGGGATCCGCGCATGTCCGACGCGCTGCAGCACCATCGCAATGGGCCCATCGTGCGGCTGCGCCTGCACCGGCCGGACCTGCACAACGCCTTCGATGCCGACCTGATCGGCACCCTGACCGCCGCGCTGATCGCGGTCGGCGAAGACCGCACGGTGCGGGTGGTCGTGCTCGAAGGCGCAGGCCCCAGCTTCTCCGCCGGCGCGGACCTGAACTGGATGCGCGGCATGGCCAACGCCACCGAGGACGAGAACCGGACCGACGCCCTGGCGCTCGCACGGCTGATGCGGATTCTCGACGAACTGCCGCATCCCACGATCGCCCGGGTCCAGGGCGCGGCCTTCGGCGGCGGCGTCGGGCTGATCGCCTGCTGCGACATCGCCATCGGCGTACCGGAAGCGAAATTCGGCCTGACCGAAAGCAAGCTCGGCCTGCTGCCCGCGGTGATCTCGCCGTATGTCGTCGACGCGATCGGCGCGCGCCAGGCCCGGCGCTGGTTCGCCTCCGCGGAGATCTTCGACGCGGCCGAGGCGCAGCGCATCGGCCTGCTGCATGCGGTGGTGCCCGCGGATGCGCTCGATGCCGCGGTGAACCGCCAGATCGATCTGCTGTTGAAGGCGGGTCCGCACGCCGCGAGCCACGCGAAGATGCTGGTGCGCCGCGTCGTCGCCAGCCACGACCGCAGCCGCCTCGATCGCGACAACGCCGACCTCATCGCGCGCCTGCGGGTGTCTCCCGAAGGCCAGGAAGGCCTGGCCGCCTTCCTGGAAAAGCGCAAGGCCGGCTGGGCGCCCTGAGCCCGTCTCCCCTCTCCCCCGACAGGAGCGATCGCATGTTGGACCATCTCGGCTTCACCGTCGTCGATTACCCGCGCAGCCGCGCGTTCTACCGCAAGGCGCTGGCCCCACTGGGCTTCGACGTGGTCATGGATGTGACCCGCGAGATGAGCGGCGGCTACGAAGGTTGCGGCTTCGGCCCGCCGGGACGCCCGCAGTTCTGGATCGGCACCGGCACCGGCGAAGCCGGTCGGGGCATGCACATCGCCTTCAGCGCCGGCACCCGCGCCGAGGTCGACGCCTTCCATGCCGCGGCGCTCGCCGCCGGCGGCATCGACAACGGCGCGCCCGGCCTGCGCCCGCAGTACCACGCGAACTACTACGGCGCGTTCGTCATCGACCCCGACGGCCACAACATCGAAGCCGTCTGCCACGCACCGGAACCGACCGCATGAGCGACGCCGCGCGAACGCCCGCCCCCGGTGCCGGGATCGTCAACCTCGACGCGCTTGAATTCGTCGGCCTGCGCGAACGCGCGCGGGCGCGCGGACAGAGCGAACCGCCGGCACGTTTCGACGCACGCCTCGCTCCGATCGGCGAGAAGATCGGGGCGAGGAAGCTGGGCTGCAATCTCACCGTGATTCCTCCGGGCAAGGCCGCGTTTCCGCAGCACAGCCATCGCGTCAACGAGGAACTGTTCTTCATCGTCGAAGGCACGGGCGAACTGCGGCTCGGCGACACGGCGCACGCCGTGCGCGCCGGCGACGTGATCGCCTGCCCCCCCGGCGGCCCCGAAACCGCGCACCAGTTCGTCAACACCGGCGACGCGCCGCTGAAATTCCTCGCCGTGAGCACGATGGAATATCCCGACGTCTGCGAGTATCCGGATTCGAACAAGTTCCTCGTCCGCACCGGCTTCGCCGCCGACGATTTCTTCACTATCGGCAGGCGCGGCGAAGCGCTCGATTACTGGGATTCCGAATAATCCATGCGCGCAACGACGATGCTCTCCACGATGATGTTCTCCAAAGTCCTCATCGCCAACCGCGGCGAGATCGCGTGCCGCGTGATCCGCACCTGCCGCAGGCTCGGCATCCGCACTGTCGCGGTGTATTCGGATGCCGACGCCGACGCGCAGCACGTGCGTCTGGCCGACGAAGCGCACCATATCGGCGGCGCGCGGCCGCAGGAGAGTTATCTGCTCGGCGAGGTCATCCTCGAGGTCGCGAAACGCAGCGGCGCGGACGCCATCCATCCTGGCTACGGCTTCCTCAGCGAGAACGCGGATTTCGCCGACGCGGTCGAGGCCGCGGGTATCGTGTTCATCGGCCCCAAGGCGGGGTCGATGCGCAAGATGGGCAGCAAGGCCGGCGCCAAGCAACTGATGCACGCCGCGGGCGTGCCCGTGGTGCCCGGCTACACCGGCGAAGACCAGTCGCCGGATCTGCTGCAGCGCGAGGCCGACGCGATCGGCTATCCGCTGATGATCAAGGCCGCGCACGGCGGCGGCGGCAAGGGCATGCGCATCGTGCGCACGTCCGCGGAATTCCTGCCCAATCTCGAAAGCTGCCAGCGCGAGGCGCGCAACGCCTTCGGCCGCGATCGCGTGCTGCTCGAACGTTATGTCGAAAAACCGCGGCACATCGAGATCCAGATCTTCGGCGACGGTTTCGGCAACGTCATCCACCTCAACGAACGCGAATGCTCGGCGCAGCGTCGCTACCAGAAGGTGCTGGAAGAATCGCCCTCGCCGTTCCTCACGCCCGCACTGCGCGAGGCGATGGGCGCGGCCGCGGTGCAGGCCGGGCACGCGATCGATTACCAGAACGCCGGCACGGTCGAATTCATCGTCGGCCAGGATGGAAAGTTCTACTTCATGGAGATCAACACCCGGCTGCAGGTCGAGCACCCGGTCACCGAATACGTCACCGGCCTCGATCTGGTCGAGTGGCAATTGCGCGTCGCCGCCGGCGAAGCCCTGCCGAAGGCGCAGCACGAGATCGCGCAGCGCGGCCACGCCATCGAGGTGCGGCTGTACGCGGAAGATCCCGAAGCCGGCTTCCTGCCCGGTTCCGGCAAGCTCACGCGCCTGCGCCTGCCCAAGCCCGACGCGCATACCCGCATCGACGGCGGCGTGATCGAAGGCGATGTCGTCACCATCTTCTACGACCCGATGATCGCGAAACTCATCGTCTGGGACGAGGACCGGCCGCGCGCCCTCGCCCGCCTGCGCGATGCGCTGGCGCAGTGCGCGATCGACGGACCGAAGTCGAACATCGCTTTCCTCGAACGCCTGATCCGCCATCCGGACATCGTCGGCGCGACCATCGACACCGGCACGCTGGACCGCGCGCTCGACGAATTCATGCCGGCGCCGCCGACCGCGGCGCAGCTGCGCCTGGCGCGCACCGCCGCCGCGACCGCCGCACTGCTGCGCGAAGAAGCGCAGACCCGCGCGCAGGCCGCCGCCAGCGCGGACCCGACCTCGCCCTGGGCCGTCGCCGACGGCTGGCGTCTGGGCCATGGCGGACAACGCCGGCTGGTACTCGACGACGGCAGCGCGCGCCACACCCTCGTCGCCCACGGCAGCGGCGGCGATTACCGGATCGAGACCCTCGGCATCGATGACGACGCCGGCAGCGTCGAGGTCCGCGGCGCGCGCCTGGAAGACGATGTCCTGTCCGCGCGGTTCGACGGCGCGGGCCATCGCCTGCGTCTGGACGCCGGCCCGGCTTCCGGCGCATCCTCGCGACTGGACGTGCACGACGGCGAACGCCGCTGGCGGTTCGCGCGGGTGCCGGCCTATCAGCCCGCGAGCGAACAGACCGGCGCCGCCGGCGACCGCGCGCTGGCGCCGATGCCCGGGCGCATCGTCCTGATCCGAACACAGGTGGGGGATCGTGTCGAACAAGGCCAGGAACTGCTGGTGATGGAAGCGATGAAGATGGAGCTGACGCTCAAGGCGCCGTGCGCCGGCATCGTCGCCGAGATCCGCGTCGCGGCCGGCGACTTCGTCGAGGCCGACATCGCGCTCGTGGTGTTGACGCCATGAGCCTGCGCGGCGCGGCGCTCGCCTTCGCCCTGCTGGCCCTCACCGCCTGCGTCACCTTCGAGCGTGCGCCGGTCGCGACGCTCGCCTGCGATCCCGCGCTGGCCGGGCAGTGGCGGCCGGTCAATGGGGGCCCGCAGGACCGCGACATCGTGGTCTCGGCCGATTGCACCATGCAGTGGCCGGAAGAGAACGGCGGCACCTACACCACCACGCTCGCGGGGTTCGCGCTCGACGCGTCCCGCTATCTTGTTTTCGCCCCGGCGGTCGCCGACCGCCTGATGAACGCCAACGGCGACATGCTGCGCACGGCGCCGCGGGGCAGCGTGTTTCTGGCGCGCTACCGCATCGATGGCGACCGCGCCACGGTCTGGCTGGCCGACGGGGACGAAACGATGCGCCCCCTCGCGAAGGGCCAGGCGAGAGGCCGTCGCCTCGACGCATCGAACGTCCACGTCGAAGGCAGCCGCAAGGCCATCGCGGCGCTGCTGCGCGCGCGCGGCGAAACGCTGTTCGACAGCGACGCGAACGGCATGGGCACGCTGACGCTGCAGCGCATCGCACCGGAGATCACGCCATGACCGACGCGGTCCGCATCGTCGAAGTCGGTCCCCGCGACGGCCTGCAGAACGAAAAGACCCTGGTGCCCGCGGCGGCCAAGATCGAACTGATCGATCGCCTCTCCGCCACCGGCCTGCGCAGCGTCGAGGCCACCAGCTTCGTCAGCCCGCGCTGGGTCCCGCAGTTGGCCGATGCGGCCGAGGTCTACGTCGGCATCGCCAAGCGCCCCGGCGTGCGCTACCCGGTGCTGGTGCCGAACGAACAGGGTTACGAGCGCGCGCGCGCCGTCGGCGTCGACGAGATCGCGGTGTTCACCGCCGCCTCCGAAGCCTTCAACCTGCGCAACATCAACGCCTCGATCGAAGCGTCGCTGCAGCGCTTCGCGCCGGTGATCGCACGCGCGCAGGCCGACGGCGTCGCCGTGCGCGGCTACGTGTCCACGGTGCTCGGCTGCCCCTACCAGGGCGACGTGCCGCTCGCGGACGTCGTGCGCGTGGCGAAAGCGCTGCACGCGATGGGCTGCTACGAAATCTCGCTGGGCGACACCATCGGCATCGGCACGCCATCGAAAGCGGCGGCGATGCTGCGCGCGGTGGCGGAGGAAGTGCCGATGGCCGCGCTGGCGGTGCATTTCCACGACACCTACGGCCAGGCGCTGGCGAACCTGCTGGCCTGCCTCGACGCCGGCGTGCGGGTGGTCGACGCCGCGGTTTCCGGCACCGGCGGCTGCCCGTACGCGAAAGGCGCCAGCGGCAATGTCGCGACCGAGGATGTGGCGTATATGCTGCAGGGCATGGGCTTCGACACCGGCATCGATCTCGACGCGCTCAGCGACACCGGTCGCTGGCTGTCGCGGCTGCTCGGCCGCGAGACGGGCAGCAAGGTCACGCGGGCGCGCGGCGACGCCTCGGGGAGCGTCGCCGCATGACCGACGCCCGCGACGATGCCGTGCCTCCGACGTCCGTCGATCCGACGCAGACCCTCGACGCACTGGATCGCGCACGGCGCAACCCGGACATCGCCCCGGCCGACGCGCAGCGGCTGTTGGAGCGCGCGCACGCCGCACTGCTGGCGGCGCTGGCGGAAACCGAATCCGAACGCCTGCGTTACACCGCGCTGTTCGACGCCGTGCCCGATCCGGTCAGCATCCTGGACTGGGACGGCACCGTCCTCGATCTCAACAAGGCAGGCCTCGCCGCGTATCGACGCCCGCGCGAACAGATCGTCGGCCAACCCATCGAAGTGCTCAATCCCGACCTGCCCAAGGATCACATGGTGCCGGTGTGGGAAGCGCTCAGCCGCGGCGAGACCTACGTCGTCGAAGTCGCCAACATGCGCGGCGACGGCAGCCGCTTTCCGGTGGAGGTGCATACCGCCGGTTTCGACTACAAGGGCAAGCGGCGCATGGTCGCGGTGGCGCGCGACCTCAGCAATCGCTGGACCGCGGAAAACCGCTACCGGCTGCTGCTGGAATCGATCGACGTCGGCGTGATCCTGTTCGACCGCGACATGCGCGTGGTCACCGCCAACCCGGCCGCGCACCGCGCCATCGGCGCGGGCCCCGGCCAGACCGTGAACACACTGCTGCGCCCGGAGAACTGGAAGATCGTCGACGCCCGCGGCCGGCCGCTGACGTTTCGCGAATGGCCCACCACCCAGGCGCTGGAGCGCGCGCAGGTCATCAGCAACACGGTCGTCGGCCTGTATTACGTGCCGAGCCAGCGCATGTCGTGGATCTCGGTGACCAGCGTGCCGGTGTTCGAAGCCGAAGGCACCGCGCCGGACTACGTCTTCGCGATGTTCAGCGACGTCACCACGCTCAAGCGCGACAACGTGCTGTTCGATCGCGCCCAGGGCCTCGCCCACATCGGCGGCTGGGAATGGGATCGCGGCCGCCAGCGGCTCTATCTCACCCACGAAGCGCAGCGCATCCTCGGTCGCAGCCCGCTGCCGCAGACCATCGAAGAAATGATCGCGGGCGTGGCGCCCGGCGACCGCATGCGCCTGCGCACCGCCGTCGACCGGCTGATCGAGACCGGCGGCAGTTTCGATCTGGAGCTGCAATATCTGCGCAGCGACCACCACGCCTGCTGGGTGCGCGTGATCGGCGAAGCCGACACCGCCGACCCGGGCACGTCGCGCATCGTCGGCACGCTGCAGGACATCACCGAACGCAAGCACGCCGAGGAAACGCTGCGCGTGCAGGCACGCACCGATCCGCTCACCGGCCTGCTCAATCGCGACGCGATCCTGGTCGAACTCGACCTGCGCATGCAGGATCCGGCGCACGCGTCGGTCGCCGTGCTCTACATCGACCTCGATCGCTTCAAGGTCATCAACGATGTACTCGGCCACGCCGCCGGCGACGAACTGCTGGCCTCGGCCGCGCAGCGCATTTCCACCGCGGTCGCCGGCGAAGGTCTGGTCGCGCGCTTCGGCGGCGACGAATTCCTGGTCATGTGCAATCTCGCCGACGACGCGCAGCGCCCCGAGCGCATCGCGGGCGCGATCCTGCATGCCCTCAACGACAGCTTCCGCTTCGACAACGAGGAATTCACCATCACCGCCAGCATCGGCATCGCCCGCGCGCCCGGCGACGGCGAACGCCCGCAGTCGCTGATCCAGAACGCGGACGCCGCGATGTACGACAGCAAGCGCCGTTCGCGCAACGCCTGGCAGGCGTTCACGCCCGCGCTGGCGCAGACCCAGGCCGACCGGCTGTGGATGGAAACGCATCTGCGCCGCGCCGCCGACAACGGCGAGTTCCACCTCGTCTACCAGCCGCAGGTCGATCTGCTCAGCGGTCGCGTGGTCGCCGCCGAAGCGCTGATCCGCTGGCAGAACCATCTGCTCGGCGAACTGCGGCCGGACCGCTTCATCAGCCACGCCGAAACCACCGGCGACATCGTGCGCATCGGCAGCTGGGTGCTGCGCGAGGCCTGCCGCCAGGTCGCCGCGTGGCGCGACGCGGGGCTCGGCATCGTCCGGGTCGCGGTGAACGTCTCCTACCGCCAGTTCGTGGGCGAGGATCTCGCCGAAGCGGTGCAGCGCATCCTCGACGAATTCCATCTGCCCGGCGCCGCACTGGAGCTCGAATTCACCGAGCGCGTGCTGATCGAGGACGCGCCCGACACCCTGCGCACCTTCGCCGACCTGCGCGAAATGGGCGTGGTGCTGACCATCGACGATTTCGGCGAGGGCTACAGCGCGCTGAACTATCTGCGCCGGCTGCCGATCCACGGCCTGAAGCTCAGCCAGTTGTTCGTCGAAGGCGTGCCGACCAACCACTCCGACGTGGCCGTATGCCAGGCGGTCGTGGGCATCGCCCGCAGCCTCGGCCTCGGGCTCGTCGCCGAAGGCGTGGAGTCCGAAGCGCAGCGCCAGTTCCTGCTGCGGCTCGGCGTGCCGATCGCGCAGGGCTTCCTGTTCGCGCCCGGCCTGAAACCGGACGAGTTCGCGCGCCGGCTCGAACAGGGTGGCCTGCATCCCTCCACGCACTGACGCCCCCACGCCCATGATCTCCCACGCCGCACCCTCCTTCCGCATCCGCCCAATCGAAGCCCGCGACGACGCCGCGATCGCCGCGATCATCCGCCGCGTCATGCCCGAGTTCGGCGCCTGCGGCAGCGGCTTCGCGATCAACGACCCGGAAGTGGACTGGATGCATCGCGCGTATTCCGCGCCGCGTTCGGCCTATTTCGTCGTCGAGCGCGTCGACGCGCACGGCGATGGCACGGTCGAAGGCGGTGGCGGCATCGCGCCGCTGACCGGCGGCGACGCCGACACCTGCGAACTGCGCAAGATGTATTTCCTGCCGAGCCTCCGCGGCCTCGGCGCCGGCGAAGCGCTGATGACGCGCTGCCTCGACGCCGCGCGCGGCTTCGGCTTCGCGCGCTGCTATCTCGAAACGCTCACCGGCATGGACGCGGCGATGCGCCTGTACGCACGCAGCGGATTCCATCGCATCGATCATGCGATGGGCGCGACCGGACACGGCGGCTGCAATACCTTCTATCTGCGCGAACTGACGACGGACTGAGACCTGCCGGAGAGCGACACGGATGCGCACGCAGGGCACATTGATCAAATGGAACGACGACCGCGGCTTCGGGTTCGCGAAGACCCGCGACACCGGGATGGAGGTCTTCGCCCACGTCTCCGAGTTCCCGCACAGCGGCCGGCGGCCGCAGATCGGCGACCTGCTGTCGTTCGAGATCGTGAGCGGCGACGACGGCCGCAAGCGCGCCCGCGCCATCGTCTTCGAAGTTCCGGCGACGGGGCGCGCCGATTTCACGCTCACGTCGATCGACAGGCGCGCGTCGAAGCCGCCGTCCGCAGCGTCATCGCGTTCGCAGCGCGAAACGCCTTCGCGCCCGCGACGCCCGCAGCACAGGCGCGAGGGTCGCGGCTTCTCCGGTCTGATCGGTACCGCCCTGTTCATCTGCATCGCGATGCTCGCTGGCCATCAGCTCATCGAGGCGTTCCGCACCACCACTTACGTACCGCCACCGGCGGCGCCATCGCAAACGGTATCCCCGCTGTCCGCGGCACCGGCGGCGCGCTGCGACGGACGCACGCACTGCGGCCAGATGCGCTCCTGCGCGGACGCGAAGTGGGTGCTGCGCAATTGCCCGAGTACCGCGATGGACGGCGATCACGACGGCGTGCCCTGCGAAGACCAGTGGTGCCGCTGACCGCCTCAACGCGACGCTTCGACGATGCCCGACAAAAAACCCCGCCTGAGCGGGGTTTTTTGCATGACGCGATGCGACTGCGATCAGAAGCTGTAACGGCCGGAAAGACCGAACAGATTCACGTCGCTGCTGAACTCGCCGAACAGGGCGTGGCGGTTGGCGGCGTCGATGATGCCGATCTTCGGCGTATCCGGTTCGATGCGGGTGTAGGACGCATTGATCTCGACGTTCTCGCTCATGTTCCAGGTCAGGCCGAGCGAATACCAGCGACGGTCTTCATCGGGCAGACGCGGGGTGCGCGTGGCGAACGTGGTCGGGGTTTCGTCGTAGGCGTAACCGCCGCGGAGCGTGAAGGCCTCGGAGAGCTTGTATTCGGCGCCGATCGACCAGAAACGGGTGTCGCCCCAGCTGAAGTCCTCGACCGAATCCGGATCCGCATTGCCGAAGTCGATGCGGATTTCTTCCAGCGAATGCCAGTCGGTCTCGGTGTAGTCGGCCATCAGCGCGAGGCTGTCGTTGAGCTGATAGGCGACGCTCAGCGTGGTCACGCTGGGCGTGGTCAGCTTGGCGCTGGCCTTGCCGTCGTTGAACAGCGCGCTGCGGCCGATCGCGTTGAACACGGTGCGGGCGTTGCTCGGCACGGTCCAGTCGGCCTTGCCCTGCAGCTCGTGGTCGATTTCGGAGCGATGCGACAGGCCGATGGCCAGCTTGTCGGTCGGACGGAAGTTCAAGCCGAAGATGTAACCGAAGCCCGTGTCGTCGCCGGTGATGACCGCTTCACCGTCGGCCGACTGCGGGGCAAAGCCGGGAACGCTGCTGAGCGCCAGCGCCGAGCCGAAATCGACGGCCTTCGACAGCTCCGCTTCTGCGCGCTCGTAGACGATGCCGGCGCCGACGGAGAAGCGGTCCGGCACGATTTCGTAAGCGGCGGAAAGGGTCAGATCGACGGTCTTCAGGTCGGAGGTGAGCGCGTGGTAGCGACCGACCCAGCCGTTGTCATATTCGGTCTTCAGACCGAACGGCGCACTGACCATCGCGCCGACGGTGAGGCCGTTGCTGAACTTGTGGATGAGGGACATGGCCGGAACCGGCGTCGCGCCGCCGGCATTGCCGCCATCGCTGCCCGTGATGGGACGGGCCAGCGGGGTACCGGTCGCGGCATAACCACTACCGTCGAAGCTGGCGTTGAGGTCGATCACGGTCACGTCGGCCTGGATCGTGGTGCCCTCGAACGAAGTCATGGTCGCCGGGTTGTTCACGACGACGGATGCGTCGCCCGTGGCGACGCCGGAACCGGCGAAGGCGCGGCCCATGGCCTTCACGCTGTTTTCTTTCAGCTGGAAGCCCGAGGCCTGGGCTTGGCCGAAGGCCAGCGCGCCGGCGATGCCGAGCGCGAGCGCGGACATCTGGATGAAGCGGTTGTGGGTATGCATTGTGCTTGCGTCTCCGTGGACAGGATTTTTTGGTCTGCGCCGTGCGGCCGGGCGTATTTCCTCGCCCGTGCCGCGCCTGCCGGAAACCCCCTCCCGACGTACGACGCCGTATGTACTATACCGCGCAAGTTAACCTGAAGCTAACAACCGCTTGTCGCACCGCGCCCCATGGATTCATGGGAATTTCGGCATACTCGCGCGATGTTCGTTCAGCTTCCGACCCGCCGGACATCCGGCCTGCGCTGGGCCACGCCGCTGGTCTTCGCGACGCTGTGGCTGGCCTACCTGTGGGCGAGCACCCGGCCGGAAGCGATCCAGCGCGGACTGCTGCAGGACTGGGGCGCGCTGACCGGCGGCCCCGCCGCCGCCGACACCTGGCTGGCGCTGTGGGCGAACGAACGCTGGCTGCGCTTGTTCACCGCGATGTTCCTGCATGCCGACTGGGCCCACCTGCTGGGCAATCTGGTGTTCCTGCTGATCTTCGGACTGCCCGCCGAGCGCGCCATGGGACCGTGGCGCTTCCTGGCGCTGTTCCTGCTCGGCGGCACGCTCGCCAATCTGGCCGCGGTGTTCATGATCGGCACGCCCGAACGACTGGTCATCGGCGCCAGCGGCGCGGTCTCGGCGGTCATCGGCGCTTATCTCGCGCTGTTCCCGCGCGCCAAGCTCGGCGTGGTGGTGCCGCTGGGGTTGTTCCTGGAATTCATCCGCGCGCCGGCCTCCCTGCTGATCGGGGTCTGGGCGATCCTGCAGGTCGTGTTCGCCTACATCGGTCCGGCCTTCGGCGCGGTGGCCTGGAGCGCGCACATCGCCGGCTTCCTGTTCGGCGTGGTCTTCGCGCTGTCCGCCCGCGCCGGCATCGCCCGACGCCTGCGCCACAGCCAGGGCTATTGAATCCTCCGGCATCGCCCCGCCCTCTTCGCGAACCGACTCTTGCATCGGCAGGCTACCGACCGCATCTGCCCCTTGTCGCCCCTCGCCTCCCCTCCGCCATGGCCAAGACGCTTTACAAGATCACCTTCCACAACCACGGCAAGATCTACGAGCTGTACGCGGAGCGCGTGACCAGCGGCAGCCTGTGGGGGTTCATCGAAGTGGCCGGGCTGGCGTTCGATGTGCACGACGGGCTGGTGGTCGATCCCACCGAGGAACGGCTGCGCGACGAATTCGGCGGCACCCGGGTGCTGCATCTGCCGATGCAGAGCATCGTGCGGATCGAGGAAGTCGAGAAGAAAGGCCAGTCCGCGATCCGCGACGCGGCGAGCGGCGAAACCGTGGTCACCCCGTTCCCTTTGCCGGCGAAACCGCGCTGATCCCGGCGACCGCGGAATCCGGATGCGACGGCACGCACTCCGCGCGCCGCCGCATCCTTCCCGAGAGTTACAGACTCACCCGCTTGCGGTTGTCCGCGGACACCCGGTCGATCAGCTTGTTGTAGGGATCGAACCCGGCTTCGTACGGCTCGGCGTCCACCACCACGGTGATCTTCGGATTCTCCGTGGTGATGCGGTGACGCTTGAGATACAGCGGCTTCTCGTCCTTTTCCTCGCCCGACGGGCCGCGCGCGAACACGCCGACCTCGATCCAGTCGTCGATCTTTCCGGCGGTCTCCTTGCCGGTGCCGTCGGCGTACATCTTGGCCGCGCGCAGATCGAGCACGACTTCGTACTTGCCGTCGGGGCGTTTCGTGGCAGACGCGGTCTCCACCCGGTTGTCGTAGAAGCTGATCTTCTCGAACAGGTCGACGATCAGACCCTCGTGCGCAGGGCCGGCCTCGGCGCGGATGTAATCCAGCAGCTCCTTCGAGGTGGTGTATGGCGGCTGCTGATAGCCCTTGTCCTGCAGGAAGCGCTTCAGCGCGCGATTCAACGCATCCTCGCCGACCTCCTCGCGCAGCCGATAGAACGCCAGGGAACCTTTGCGATAGTGGATGTACTGCTGGTTCTCGTTGCGGTAGAGCGGCAGTTCCTCGATCCGCTCGCCGCCGCGATCGGACAGATAGCGGTCCAGTTCGTACTTCAGGAATCGGCGCATCTTGTCGCGTCCGTATTCCTTCTCCATCACCATCAGCGCCGAATACTGCGACAGCGATTCGGACAGGACCGTCGCGCCCTGCACGTTGGCGCCGATCACCTGATGCGCCCACCACTGATGCGCGATCTCGTGAGCCGTGACGTAGAACACGTAGTCGATCGCCTCTTCGCCGTCCAGATCGGCGATGAAACCGATGGATTCCGAGAACGGGATCGTATTGGGGAACGACTGCGCGAAGCGCGAATAGTTCGGAAACTCGATGATCCGCACCTGGCGATGCTGATACGGCGTGAAGTTGCGCTCGTAATAGGCCAGCGACTTCTGGATCGCCTCGATCATCCTCGGCACGTTGTAGGCGTGCTTCGGGTCGTGATAGATCTCGATCGGGATGTCCTTGTACTTGCCGCGGGTGACCTGCCAGCGCGCCGAGAGATAGGAATAGAAAGCGAGGATCGGGCGGTCCATCGCGTAGCTGAAACAGCGCCGGCCGTCGCGGGTGAACTCGCGTTCCAGATAGCCGGGCGACAGCGCGATCTGGTCCGGCGCGGTGCAGATGGTGGTCTTGAAGTCGATCCAGTCGGCGTCGTCGGTCAGGTAGTTGTTGGCGCGCGCCGCCGCATCCTCCAGCTTGGGCATGCGCCGCGGCTCGCCCAGGCCGCGCTTGCGGCGTTCGTTCGGGTCGCTGATCTCCGCGCCTTCGCTGTAGCCGAACGCGGGGAAATAGCTGTTGTTGAAGAACGAACCGTTCTCGACGATCTGCGCCTCCCGCGGGCCGGGCGTGTTGGCGATGCCGTTCGGCGCCAGTTCCACCCGGAACCGGATCTCGCGGGTCTCGCCGGGCGCCATCGGACGCTTCAGGCGATAGATGCGATAGCCCAGATCCTTGTCGTGCCGGATCAGGTCGGCGCCGCCCAGATCGATCCGCTTCAGCGATTCGTCCTCTTCCATGGCGACATGGATCTGGTCGATCGGCGCCGCGTGCGGATTGCGGATGCGATACATGCCGTCGGCGGAGAGGCTGCGGGTCTCCGGACGCAGGTCGATATCGACCCGGGTGGCGACGATCCTGGGCTGCGGAAGGTTCGCGTAACGCTTGTATTCGCGTTCGTATCGGGCCTGCAGATCGAGTTGTTCGTCGGGCGAGCGATAGGTGTTGCGGACGTTGGTGTTCCAGAACAGATAACCACCCATCGCGACGAACGCCAGACCCGCGGCGATGGTGGCGACGCCGAGCGGGCCGCGCATGCGCTGACCGGCGACGCGCATGCGTTCGCGGAGGCCTCCGGCGTTGCCGCGCACCCAAAGCGCCGCCGACAACAGCAGCAGCACCAGCAGGAACAGCGCCCAATAGCTCTGGAACGCGAAGCGCCCGACCAGGAAATGGCCGTAGCCGTTCATGTCGGAATACGGCGCTCCCGGCGCGCCGCCGTAGAGATACAGATTGTGGGTGAAGTCGAGCGTGCCGAGCACGACCTGGCCGATGATGACCACCAGCATCGCCGCGTAGCCGATGAACTTGTTGTTCGTCAGCACCTGCAGGCACAGGGCGAGACCGGCCATCAGCACGAAGCGGACGGAATTGATCGCCAGCGCTTTCGCGTAGAGCGCGGGCTCGATCTGGGTATGCCCCTTGGCGAGCTGGATCGCGATCGCGGTGAGGCTGCCGATCGCCTGGAAGCACAGGACCACCGCGACCAGCGCCCCGAATTTCGCCGCCAGCGGCACCCAGGTGGGCACCGGCATCGCGTCCGTGACCTCATGGATCTTCGCGCCGCGCTCCTTGCCGAACAGTTCGCCGGCGTAGAACAGCACGATGATGACGAGCACGAAATTGAAGGACCCCTGCAGCGACAGCAGCATCTGCGACGTCACCGGATGGATCGGGGTTTCGTACATGGTCTGCGCGTAGATGGCGTTCGGAACGAAGTTCACCATCGCGAACAGCAGCATCACGATGAACGGAACGCCCCGCAGCACGCTCAGCGTATCGAAGCGCAGCTGTTGCAGGCACTGGGAGACCGCGGTCGCGGCGACGAATCGCGGTGCGACCCGCGGCGGCGCGATCGCGCGCGAGGCCGCGGCGACCTGCGCCGGCGCTTCCGTCCGCGCGCCGGCCTTCGGCTTGCGCCAGCCGCGGGCGGTGCCGCTGCGCTCGGTCTTGAAAAAGCGGAAGCATGCGACGATCAGGCCGATGCCGATCGCCGCCCAGAGCGCGCGATTGGCGAGCAGGTATCCGCCGAACTCGGGCAGCAGGGTGTTGCGCTGCTCGACCGACCAGTAGCGGACCGTGCGGTCGAACGCGCGCATCCCGAGCGGGTCGCTCAGCACCGCCATCCAGACGTTGTCCAGATCGGTCATCAGCACTTCGCCGACGATATACAGGATGATGAAGGCCAGCACGCCGATGTACACCCAGAGAATGCTGCGGCTGACGATCGCCAGCAACGACAGCAGCGCCGTGGTGAAGAGCAGGTTGGGCACGACGATGACCGCATAGACCCACAGATACGGCGAGAGCGATACCGGCCCCAACCGCGCGGCATCCACCCAGGGCATCAGCGGCCCGAGGAAGGCGCCGAACCCGATCACCGCATACAGCGCCAGACAGCAGATCAATGCGGCGAGGATCCTGCCCAGCACATAGTCGCGCTGGCGGATGGGGCTGGCGAAGAACAGCTCGGCGGTGCCCTGCTCGAAGTCGCGCAGCAGCGCACCGTTGATCGACATCGCGATGAAGAGCATGCCCAGCAGGGTGAAGGCGCCGATCAGATTGACCGTCACCACCGGGGCGTTGCGGTTGACGTTGCCGATGCCGCCGCCGACCTGGACGGCGTCGGAGGTGGTGGCGCCGAACGCCAGCAGCGCGAACAGCAGCGCCATCAGCCACAACAGCGGAGACCGCAGCTGCTGGCGCAGCTCGAAACGGAGGAACTCGAACATGGCGGGCTCCTCAGGCGGCCTTGGCGTGCTGGCGCAGACGCTGGAAGTACACGTCCTCGAGATCGGGCGCGACCTGCTCGAAACCGTCTTCGGGACGTTCGGCGCTGAACACGTGGATCACCGGCAGGCCACCGACCAGGCGCGTCGACAGCACGGTGAATTCCCGCAGGCAGCGCTCGAGATCGGCCTTCTCCACCTGCTTGCGCCACACCTGCTGCTCCAGCGCGCCGATGGCGTCGGCCGGGCGACCGGTGAGCAACACCTTGCCCTTGTTCATGATCGCCATGGACGGACACAGATCGGTCACGTCCTCGACGATATGGGTGGACAGGATCACCGCGACGTTCTCGCCGATCTCGGCGAGCAGGTTGAGGAAGCGGTTGCGCTCCTCGGGGTCGAGACCGGCGGTGGGTTCGTCGACGATGACCAGGCGCGGATCGCCCAGCAGCGCCTGGGCGATGCCGAAACGCTGGCGCATGCCGCCGGAGAAACCGCCGAGCTTGCGCTTGCGCACGTCCCAGAGATTCACCTGCTGGAGCAGACCGTCGACGACTTCGCGCCGCTGTCTGCGGTCGACCAGGCCCTTCAGCACCGCGAAATGTTCGAGCAGATCGAGCGCGCTGACCTTGGGATACACGCCGAAATCCTGCGGCAGATAGCCGAGCTGGCGGCGCACCGCGTCCTTGTCGCGAAGGATGTCGATGCGACCGCCCTTGCCGTCGTCGAGGGTCGCGGTGCCGCTGTCCGCCTCCTGCAGGGTCGCGAGCGTGCGCATCAGCGACGACTTCCCGGCGCCGTTCGGGCCCAGCAGGCCGAACATGCCGCGCGGGATGTCGAGGGTCACGTGGTCGAGCGCATGCACGCCGTTGGCGTAGGTCTTGCTGAGGTCGCGGATCGCGAGCATGGAGAGTCCCCGGAGACGGGTCCGCGGCTGCGGACGGATCGCATCATCCTAGGGGAGCGGCACGAGCACGCAGACGGGCCATCAGCCCTGATGACTTCCGGCCCAAGGCCGGAAGTCATGGGTATGGCTCAGGAGAAACGCGGTCTCAGCGCCGATCGGCGGCAGGCAGTGCGGCGACCTGCTTCTTCAGCACCGCGAGCGCGGCGGTGATCGGCGCTTCGCCTTCCAGCACGTCGCCGACGCCGACACCGTCGGTTTCCTGGTCGCCGCGCAGGTGGCCGGGCAACGCGGCTTCGGAGTATTCGCCGGGCCGGGCGGCGGCACCGTCGGGTTTCAGCACCACGTCAGGATCGATGCCGCGGGCCTGGATCGAACGGCCGCTGGGCGTGTAGTAGCGCGCGGTGGTGAGCTTCACCGCGTCGCCGTTGTCCAGCGGCAGCACGGTCTGCACCGAGCCCTTGCCGAAGGTGCGGCTGCCGACGACCTGCGCGCGCTGGTTGTCGCGCAGCGCGGCGGCCAGCACTTCCGAGGCGCTGGCGGAACCGGCATCGACCAGCACCACCACCGGCGCGCCGCGCATGCGGTCGCCGGGGGTCGCGCTGAAGGCGGTGTCGGCGACCGGATTGCGACCGCGGGTGCTGACGATGCCGCCCTTCTCCAGCAGATCGTCGGCGACCTGCACCGCGGAGGTCAGCAGACCGCCCGGGTTGCTGCGCAGATCGAGCACCAGCCCGCGCAGGCCCGCGGCGCCACCGGCCTGCGCCTGCAGCTTGTCGACATGGGCTTCGAAATCGTTCGCGGTATCGGCCTGGAACGCGCTGATGCGCAGGTAGGCGTAGCCGGGTTCGAGCATGCGGCTGCGCACGCTGCTGACCCGGATGGTGTCGCGCTGGACGGCGATCTCCAGCGGTTTCTTCGCGCCTTCGCGCTGCACGGTGAGTACGGTCTTGCTGCCCGGTTCGCCGCGCAGCGGATTGCTGTCGGCCTGTTCGGGCGTGAGCGGTTTTCCGTCGACGGCGACGATCACGTCGCCGGGCTTGATGCCGGCGCGCGCCGCGGGCGTGTCGTCGATCGGTGCGATCACGAGGATGCTGCCGTCGGGCTGCTGCTGCACTTCGACGCCGATGCCGTCGTAGGCGCCGTTCGCGTCCTCGTCGAAGGCCTGCGCGTCGCTGCGCACGAGATAGGTGCTGTGCGGGTCGAGATCGAACAGCAGGCCGCGGATCGCGGACTGCATCAGTTTGCGGTCCTCCACCGGCTCGACGTAGGCGTGCTTGACCGCGTTGAACACGTTGACGTAACGCCGGATCTCTTCCAGCGGCACCTTGCCGGCGTCGGCATCGGCGGACGCTTTCACGGCGGGCGCCGCGGGCTTCGCGTCCTGGGCCATCGCCGGCACGGCGGCGCAGGCCGCGAACGCGAGCAGGCCGGCCAAGCCATGGACGCGGAAGGGAAAGGACGCGGACAACGGACGGGACATCGACGACTCCGGAAAGGACTGCTCGGTCGGACCGCGGCGGACGCGACTGGTTCACGCGCCGTGCGGCTGCCGTTCACCGTACCGTTTACTGCCGCCGGAGCCAACTGCCCGGATCGACAGGCTGGCCGTTGCGGCGCAGTTCGAAATACAGCGCCGGCTGCGCCAGCCCGCCGGAGTTGCCGACGCGGGCGACGGCATCGCCGCGCTTCACCGCGGCGCCGACATCCTTCAGCAGGGATTCGTTGTGCGCGTACAGGCTGAGATAGCCGTTGCCGTGGTCCACGATCAGGATCAGACCATAGCCGGTCATCCATTCGGCGAAGACCACGTTGCCGTCCGCGACCGCGCGCACCGGCGTGCCGAGACCCGCCGCGATCAGCAGGCCATGACTGGCGCGACCGTCGGGCATGCGTCCGCCATATCCGGCGAGCAGGTTGCCCGAGAGCGGCCAGCCGAAGCCGCCCACCCGTACCGGCGCCGCGTTGGCGGTCTGCCGCGGCGGTCGCGGCGTCGCGCGCTCGCCCGGCCGCGGCGCCGTGGGTTTGGCGGCGCGGGCTGCGGCATTGCGGGCGTCGCGCTGGGCGGCGGCCCGCTCTGCAGCAGCCCGTTCGGCGGCCGCCTTGGCCGCCGCCGCGCGCAGCCGCGCGACCAGTTGCTGCAGGGCCTTGGCGTCGCTGCCCAGCGCCTGCTCGCGGGCCTGGCGGTCGCGATAGCGCTGTTCCAGTTCGCCGAGGGTCGCGGCGCGGCTGCGGCGATCGCGGGCCAGCGCGGCCAGCTGCGCCTGTTGGCGTTCGCGCGCGGCGTCGAGCGCCGTGCGTTTGGCGGCGATCTGCGCTTCCACGCGTTCCAGTTCGGCGAGTTCGGCGCTGAGCGCGGCGGTGCGCTGCAGGCGCTGGCGCTGCAGATAGCGGTAGTACACCAGTTGGCGCTGGGCGTCGGCGACGCGATCCTGCGCCAGCATCAGCTTCAACGGCCCCTGATCGCCCTGGGCATGCGCGGCGCGCAGCAGCGCGGCCAGTTCGCGGCGCTGTCCGGCCTGCTGGCGCAGCAGATCTTCGCGGCGCGCGCCGAGTTCGGCCAGCGCGGTCTGTTCGCGCGCCAACTGGCGCTCGGCTTCGTACAGCGCACGGCTGGAACTGGCGACGCGCTCGTCCACCGCGCGCAGTTCGCGACTCGCGGCGCCGCGCTGGCCTTCGAGACGACGGCGCTCGGCGGCGACATCCTTCAACTCGCGCTGGACCTTCTCCAGGCGGCGCTGCGCGTCCGGGCTCGCCGCGGGCTTGCCGGCCTGCTGCACACCGGCTTGCTGCGCGCCGGCCTGCGGCAACAGCAGCAGCGCAAGCAGCGCGAGCGCGCACAGCGGGCGCAGGGCATGCCGCATGCGCGCAGGCGTCATCCGGCGGCCAGCAGACTGCGGCCGGACATCTCGGCCGGCTGCGGCAGACCGAGCAGATCGAGAATCGTCGGCGCCACGTCGCGCAGCGCGCCACCGTCGCGCAGTTGCGCATCGGCGCGCTCGCCAACATAGACAAACGGCACCGGGCCGACGGTATGCGCGGTATGCGGCTGCCCGGTCGCGGGGTCGCGCATCATTTCGAGATTGCCGTGATCGGCGGTGATCAGCAGCGCGCCGCCGGCCGCGCGCACCGCGATCTCGACCGCACCGATGGCCACGTCCACCGCCTGCGCGGCCAGGATCGCCGCCTGCAGATCGCCGGTGTGGCCGACCATGTCGGGATTCGCGATGTTGCACACCACCACGTCGAAGCGGCCGCCGGCGATCGCATCGACCAGCTTCGCGGTGACTTCGGGACAGCTCATTTCCGGCTGCAGATCGTAGGTCGCGACCTTCGGGCTGGGCACCAGAATGCGCGCTTCGCCCGGATACAGGTCCTCGCGGCCGCCGCTGAAAAAGAAGGTGACGTGCGCGTATTTCTCGGTCTCGGCGATCCGCAGCTGAGTCTTGCCGTGCGCGGCCAGCACTTCGCCCAACGTGTTGCGCAGATCGTCCGGGCAGAAGGCCACCGGCGCCGGCAGTTTCGCGTCGTATTCGGTGAGGCAGACGAAGCGCGACAGCGCCGGGCGCCGCACGCCCGCATCGAAGCCGTCGAAGGCGGGCGAGACGAAGGCCGCGGTGATCTGGCGCGCGCGGTCGGCGCGGAAATTCATGAACACCATCGCGTCGCCGTCGCGCATGGGCTGCGCGCCCTCGATCACCGTCGGCGCCACGAATTCGTCGTTCTCGCCGCGGGCGTAGGCGTCGCGCAGCGCCGCCAGGGCATCGAACGCACGATGGTCCGCATGCGCTTCGACCATCGCGTCCCAGGCGCGGCGCACGCGGTCCCAGCGCTGGTCGCGGTCCATCGCGAAGTAACGGCCGCTCACCGACGCGATCCGCGCATTGCCCAGCGCGTCGCACTTCGCCTGCAGCGCGCGCAGGCTGGGTTCGGCCGATTTCGGGGGCATGTCGCGACCGTCGAGGAACGCATGCACCGCGACCTGCGGCACGCCTGCGCGCGCGGCCAGATCGAGCATCGCGAAGATGTGCAGTTCATGGCTGTGCACGCCGCCCGGCGACAGCAGGCCCATCACGTGCAGGGTGCCGCCGGCGGTCTTCGCCCCGTCGCAGGCGGCGCGCAGTTCGACGTTGGCGAAGAAGCTGCCGTCCTCGATCGCGGCGTCGATGCGGGTCAGATCCTGGTACACGATGCGGCCGGCGCCGAGATTCATGTGCCCGACCTCGGAATTGCCCATCTGCCCGTCCGGCAGACCGACATGGCGGCCCTCGGTGTGGATCAACGTGTGCGGCCGCTGCGCCCACAGCCGACGCCAGTTCGGCAGTTCGGCGAGCGCCAGCGCGTTGTCGGTCGGGTCTTCGCGATGGCCCCAGCCGTCCAGGATCATCAGCACCACGGGCTTCGGACGGGCGGCAGCGGACATGTGACCTTCGGGGCAGTGACTTAGGACAGATGCGATTGTAGCGAAGCGGCCGCATCCTGCTCCTGCCGGCCCCTCCCCCGGGTCTCACGTGTTCAGAAGAGGTCATCCCATGCATGCCACCAAATCCGCTCTCGGCGTCGCCATCGCGTCCACCCTCGCGCTCGTCCTGCTCGCGCCCGTCGCCCACGCCGGCAAGGACATCGACAAGGTCATGGGCAGCATCACCGCCCACGCCGGCGAGGATTACGGCGATCTGTCGAGCGTGAACGGCAGCGTGCGCGTCGAGGCCGGCGCCAAGGCGCAGGACATCTCGACCGTCAACGGCAGCGTCCGCCTGGCCGAAGGCGCCCGCATCGGCGACGCCGAAACCGTCAACGGCAGCATCAAGGCCGAAGGCCGGGTCACCGCCGGGTCGCTGGAAACCGTGAACGGCAGCATCCGCCTCGACGAACAGGGCCAGGCCACCAGCATCGAGACCGTCAACGGCAGCATCTTCGTCGGCCGCGGCGGCGCGGTGAGCAAGGACATCGAAACCGTGAACGGCGCCATCGGCATCGTCGACACCGACGTGAGCGGCAGCATCAGCACCGTCAACGGCGACATCACCGTCGGCATCGGCTCGCACGTGCGCGGCGGCATCACCATCGAGAAGCCGAGCGGCAACTGGATGCCGGTCGCGACCAAACAGCGCAAACCGCGCATCGTCATCGGCCCGAATGCAGTGGTCGAAGGCCCGCTGGTGTTCAAGCGCGAAGTGAACCTCTACGTCCACAAGACCGCCCGCATCGGCCAGGTCACCGGCGCCACCGCCGTGCGCTACGACGGAGCGACGGCGCCGAAGGATTGAGGGCGGGTTCTGCGTTTACGCGAAGATCGGCGATACAAAATCACGCGGTCTCCGAGAGAGGCCGCCTTGCGCCATTCCACATTGCGTGATGTCGCGCAACGCATTCCCGCTGGTAGAGCGGCCTTCAGACCGCTGAAAGCATTGAGTTGATCAACGACGCGGCGCGGCCGCCTACGGCGACCGCACCATCCGGCCTAGCACTGCACGTCGGGGCCGGCCTACCGGCCCGCCCCGCTGCCACGGGCCTCCGGCCCGCCGGGAAACTTTAGGGCAAAGCGGAAGCCGAGGTCCCAGCTAGCGCCCCCGCCGGGCCTCCTAAGGCGGTATGCGGCGCGGGCGGATCCAGGGTGGTTGAACCACGAACCGCCACGGACAACGCGAAACACCTCGTCCGACCGCGCGCCCAGCGCGTCACGACGCGGACCCCAAGCGTCCGAACACCATTCCCACACATTGCCGTGTACGTCGTACAGGCCGCACGAGTTGAGTGGGTAGCGGTCAACAGGCGTGGTGCGCTTGTGCCGTTCGTTCCAGTTGGCTCGACGATAGTCAACCTGATTTCCCCACCAGTACGCTGTGCGCGTCCCAACACGCGCCGCATATTCCCATTCCACTTCGGTTGGCAAACACAGACGCTCTCCCGTGCCCCAATCCGGATGCTGCGCAAAGCGCGCAATGAACTGCGCCATCACATCGACCCAGCTGACGTTCTCAACCGGGCGCTTTGGCGCATCAGCGCCTCGCTTAAAATAGCTGGGGTTCGTGCCCGTCACCGCATGCCAGAAAGCTTGAGTGCACGGCGTGTCCGCCAGCCAGAAGCCTTGCGCAACCCTTTCACGGCGCGGGGCATGTTCGGACTTGTCGGCCCATGCACGAACATCCTTGTTCTCTATCGCGGCCCGCTCTTGCTTTGTCGACCCCATCCAGAAACCCTCTGGCCCGCTCGGCTCGATCCACCGCATCCGTTGAGTCACGCCATTGACGGTGAGATCGGCCCAGAGGCCGTAGGGATCGTCACCCCAGGCGCTGGCCCAGGGCGGCGGGAAGTCGCCGATGGGCGCGCGCCATGCGTCTTCAGCGGGCCACATGCGTTGTCTCGCCATGTGCAAATGCGACACGACGCCCGAACATCGGTCCGCGCAATGAAGGCAACTGTATTTCAGCCATCGTCCCGGCGAAGGCCGGGATCCCGCTTGGCATCGTCATTGCAAAAGTCTGGGTTCCGGCCTTCGCTGGAATGACAGCAAAAAGCGAATGCACTGCAGTCCCATTGCATATCAACCGGTCGTTTGAAAAACGATCGACCTCGCTGTGCGCCGGCTCCGGCTGCCTTGCTGCGATGAAAAAGCAGTGCAGACTCATTCGGGCCTGTCCTTGTCTTGATCCTTGCCCCGAAATAACGGCCCTTTGCCGCGAGCCCGCCGGGGTGGCTCCGCCGCCGGTGCGGCCGCCCCACCCCGGCGCGATGGGCCTGGCCCTGCGGGCGGGGCCACCGGCCCACAGGGAGACCTCAGGGCAAAGCGGAAGCCGTCGCCCCGGATGGCGAACCTGCGGAGCCTCCTGTTGCGGGAAGCGGCGCTGGCAAGGTCGGGGTGGTAGAACCACGAACCGCCGCGCACCACGCGCGATTCGCCTGCGCTGGGCCCCTCCGGGTCCCGCGCTGGCGAGTCGGCGTAATCGCGGTCGCCATCGGCGCACCATTCCCAGACGTTGCCATGCATGTCGTATAGCCCCCAGGGGTTGGGCGGGTAGCGGTCCACGGGGGTGGTGCTCTCGTGTTGTCCATTCCAATTGGCACGGGCGTCATCGGGCTCGTCGCCCCACCAATACTTGGTCTGCGTGCCGGCGCGACAGGCGTATTCCCACTGGCTTTCGGTGGGCAGCACCGCCTCGCAACCGGGCGGCAGCAGGCGCTGCAGTCGTTTCAGAAATGCCGTCGCGTCGTCCCAGGACACGTTCTCCACCGGCCGCCGTGGCGCATCCGCGCCATCTTTGAAATGACTCGGGTTCATGCCCATCACCGCCTGCCACAACGCCTGGGTGCAGGGGGTCTCGGCCAGCCACAAGCCTTGCGTGAGGGTGACGGGGTGTCGGGGGTGTTCGTCGTTGTCGCCGATGCTGGGGGGGGAGCCTTGGAGGTAGCTGCCCGGGGGGAGGTAGCGGAAGTACACCCGTTGCGCATCGATCGATTCATTCCCGGAAACTTCCAAAGAGAGCCGTGGACCATATCGGTCGATCTCGAACTGCCAACCCTTCGGCGTGCTGTAGACCACACCCTCCGGTGCGGAGGGCTCCATGGTCACCGGCTGTCCGTCCGGCCAGTGGAACAGGCCATCCGCTCCCCACCCCATGTTGGAACGGTCCGTGACCCAACGCCCTGCCCACGCAGGTTGCACCGCAAACTCGGCGGCCCAGTGCGGCCGGGCGACCGCATCGATGCACAACCGATCCGTCACGCCTCGCACGCGAACGCTGTTCGGCGGCATGCGTTCCCATTTGACCAGTTCGATGCCCCCTGACACCAGCGCATCGCACGGGCACCAGATCACACGAGACACGCCATCGCATTCCACAAACAACCAGCGCCGATCAATGGTGATCGCGGTCATGGCCACGCCCGGACCGACAAAGTCGATTGGCACCAGAAGCAGACGCTGGCCTTGTTGGAACAGCCAGACGCTCAGTGGGCCGCCCTTGTCATCGACCTCGCTGCCGCGCGGTGACAGCGCACCATCAGAGGGCTGGGCAGCCTGAAGCAGGAGTCGCTCAAGGTACGCGCGGTCAGCACCCAGACACTCGGGCAGCGAGTGCAATCGTTGCATGGCGGCGGCACGAATCACACCGGGGCTGCTGACACCAGTCAGCCCGACGACATCGGCATGATCGCGAAGTTGCAACAGATGCTGCGCGACGCGTGCATAGCGCGATTTGGCCTGATCGAACTCCGCAATGATGTCACGACGGGCGACACCACCCTCGTCCGCAGCATCGGCCCAGTCCAGCAATTCCTGATCGCGCTGCACCTGGCTGCGGTGACGGTGCGACTCGGCCAGCACGGCCCAGCAGGCATCGATGACCTCGGGCGGGTGTTGCCGCAGCCGCTGCAGGTATTCGCGCTGCGGGCCACAATGCCATTGCCTGAACGGCAGCGCGCCATCCAGATCCGGGTGGCACCAGACCTCCCGTTCCAGCGCAAGGCCGCCCGGCAGACGCAATGCCCGAATCATCGCGCGGACCAGGGCGGGTTCGACGGTCATTGCCGGTGCCAGACAGGCCAGCAGTCGCGACAGATCGGCGGCATCCGCAGGAGGCGGACTCTGCGTGAGGTCACCTCCCACAGGCAGCACGTGGACGAAACGCGGCTGATCGTCAGACGTAGCGGCCCAAGCTTCAGGTCGCCAGTCCAGCGACCACACCACCGTGGCCCCCTGCGCGACCAGTTGGGCCTCGATGTCGCGCCATCTGCGCCGCTCGTCCACAGGCATCAGCCTGGGCTCGGCGAGCAGCAGCACGGCATGCCCGGATACGATGCTGTCGAGCACGGAAGGCCAGCACCACGGACCTTCGATCGAATGCAGGAACAGCTGCGCCCCGGGACGGGACGCGATCAATTGGTCCATGCAGACCATGCAGTCGTCGATCAGGAACTGACGATCCGGGTGGACATCGACGCACAGATGCAGATCTTGAACGCGGTACGCCCGGGGGCGTTGCGGCAATGGGGCCGGCCACTCGGTCCGCGCCAGCGCCTGCACCATGCGCTCGAGATCCAACGGGCCTGGTCGCCGCGACTGCAGAATGCTGCGCCATCGCGTTTGCAGTCGCGGCAGGTCCAACAGGGTCTGCGCGACGGGTGGATCCCCATTGATATCCAGCATGCGCTCGACAGCCGCCGCCTCCTGCGGCTCCCAGTCGGGCAAGGACTTGGGCTTCACCGCCACAGACCGTTCGCCGCGCTCCACGCGAACGGTGAATCCCTGCGGACAACGCAACGGCAGCCGAAACCGCGCCTCGATGGATTTCGATGACGACGACTCGCCGATCCGCGGTTTGTGCGTTTTCTCTCTGCGTACCGCACGCGCAGGCAGAATGACCTGCGGCAAGCCCAGCAGTTTCGCCGCTTCAATAATCTCCTCCGCAGCCCCGGAGAAGGACTGGTAGCGGAGCAGATCGCTCCATGAGACGGGAGCGCGACGAGAAGTGCTCATACCACTGGCCAAGTATCCGCGACCATCATCCTTGCAGCCTGTTCGCTTCGCCCTTATGCGAAGTGACGCTGGGCGCAAGACTTTCGATCAAAGCAATTTGCTCGTGCGCAGAGGCATTCGCGGCCAATTCGGTGATCGCTTCGCAGAGATCGATGTACTCGGCCACACCAGGCCTGTAGCGCTGCTTCGACGACACGCTGCGCCGATCCTCGTCGATCAATTCCGCCGCACGACGAAGTGCATCGTCCTTGATCTTTGACGCAGTGAAATGCAATCGCCCACGCTTCATCAGCCAATCGACCAACCCATCAGTCGGCAACTGCATGGCCAGCACAATGCAGCGGCGCAGGAACGGCGCGGGGAGTTGGCGGGCGCCGTTGGAGGTCAACAGCAGGAATGGCTCGGACTTCGGATCGCCAAGAACCTCCTGGCCTGTCCAAGGCACTGAAAATCGTTTCTCATCCAGCAACTCCAGCAGACTCTCCGCCAATTCGTCACTGCCCTTGTCGACCTCATCGATCAATATCACGCTGGCACCACCAGACCACTCCGGCGGCATGCCGTAGGGCGCGATCACCTTGAAAGGATCCGGCCGACCATCATTGAGCCGCCATGCGCTGGGCGCGTTGATCGCCCACCACAACGGGCCGGGACGCAGATAATGGGATGGCTTCAGCGGATCGCAATACTTTGGTTTCACAGCGTCGATTGCTGGCCCGAGGGCACCCAGCGCGGATCGTAGCTGCGCATCCGAAAGTCTCGCAATCGCATCAAAATGGAAAAAAAGGTCTTGCGCCTCGGTGCGCGCATGGATGGTCCGCGCGAACAAGGGTACACCCCAAGCCTTCGCTAGCGCCTGCGCCAACCGGGTCTTGCCGCAGCCGGCTTCGCCCACCACCAGCAGCGGACGCGATGTGGCCCAGGCCATGCGCACGGCAAGCTTCGCGCGGTCATCGAGCAGATATCGGGCATCGCCCTCGAGCGGGAGAGATTCGTCGAAAAAATGCGGATCGGCGAGATCGTTGCTTGGATTCGGATGCACTGCATTTTTTTCGGTCAAGACGCCTTTCTCCTCGCATTCTGGACATTGACGAGAAACACTTGCACATTCTGATAAGCCTTACCAAGCATCCGCCTCTTCTTCAGGTCAACAGCATCGCCCTGCACCGGCAACATCAACGTGATCAACTCGCCGAATGCGCGTCCAAGACGATCGCGCATTTCAGGCGCGCTGTACGGCGAATCAGCGCCATGCGCATCCAACACCACGCCCATTTGATAGCGCAACAAGGCTCCGAGTCGATCACGGGCGTCCTGGAGACGATCTTCATCCGCGACACCACCGACGGACTTCGCTCTTTTCGGCCATTGCGTCCGATCATGTCCGGCCAATGCATGCGGCGGTTTGCGCACCATGACGGGATCGAGGATGCGATTCGCCAGATGATTCAGATGATCCTCGTCCCGCCATGAGCCAGGGGCCTGTCCCGATGAGCCGAGAATCCAACTCCCTGGTAGCAGCCTGCCTTCCTTTACCTGAAACTTTGCCGGCCAATTCCTGAGGCTGGCATGCAGGATTTCTGCCATCAGCAACCGTTGCTCGTCTCGATCCAATGCCGGCACATCAATCTTCAACACCTCTCCCACGCCTGCAGGACGGTCGACATCCTCACGCAGGTAAGCCATCAGCAAGATGGAACCAATACGGGACAGAGCGTCGCATAGATCATCGAAACGGCCGTGATTTTTTGGGATTTCACCGACCGACCTGCCAATCTCGGCCAAGAGATCCAGGACAGCTTCACCTTCGGAAGTCGCCAACTGCCTGGCCGCATACAAGTGTTCGGCCGCACTAGGGGGCATGCCTTTCGATATTCTACGAAAGCAGCTGAGGTCAAGCAGGTCCTGGCATTTAAACAATTCTGCATGGATGAGCATGCCGATCCGACGCGGCCAGTGTGCCTCCACTCCAAGATCGAAATCATTCTCCGCAACCTGGCGAATCAGGGCATCCAGACCTTCGACCACCCAGTCGATGTCGGAGGTAGGCTTGACCAATTCGCTGTGGTCCTTGTCCGTGACGGGCAACACCTGCACTTTGGGCCATGTGCCGACCCTCAGATTGGGATCTGCGCTCTCAGACGGCACCACCATCAACGTGCGAAAGATTCCAAGCCTCATGCCTTTGGCTTCGGCATAAACACGAACAATGAAATCAGTTCCCGCCCGCGACTCGTAGTACGCCCTGAAGTCCTCATTGAGATGTTGGAGGCCGATATCGTTTCTCTCGAGCTCATCGATTAGTTGGCTGGTCCTGAAAGCACACTTCGCCACCCAGCCCGCATAGCGCGCACCATCCAAGCCGAGCCCCACCATCAGCGCGCCCGGAGCGATGTTTTTGACCCACTCAGCCCCCTTCAACACATTGGCCAACGCAGACCCTCGATGCGGCGTACCGCAGAACATGACGGCGTGAACACCTTCATGAAGAAAACGATCACGACTGGCAGGATCTTGCCCTCGAGCGTCGAGCAGGATGCGTTTGGCCAACAAGCCGCCAAGGCTGTGACAAACGAAAACCGCGGGGCGTTCGCCGATCCGGTTATCCCGCATCCGCGCTGCCGCCAACAACGCCAATCCACGAATCCCGGGTTGATCGACCTCGCCAAGCGAGACTACTGCACCGATGTTTGCGGGATAGCGCAAGGACCACACCTGCGCGTCCCGATGCGCATTGGCGACCCGCTGCGGCCAAGTCATCTCCTTTTCCGAGTTACGCCATGTGACTTCATGATGCCCACCGAGGCCGTGAATGAAGATCACATCCAGGATCGGCTTGGGCCTGTCGGCCGAATCTTCGGGCTCGACTCTCCACAGGTTCACATCGCTTTCGTTGCGCTCCGCATCATCACCGGCCGCATTCGGTCGCCCCATGTCGCCCCCCGTTCCCTCCTTGGCTCCTCCGAGTCTACCCAGCCGGAGCTCGGGTTTCACAGGTGGCTGGCGACCTGCCGACCGGCGGCGTGGGCGATACTGCGGCGGAGGGTGGCTGCTAGACTCCCGGCCCCTGTTTCCCGCGCTACGAGAGCCGCCCGATGAGCCGCACATTGCCCAAGACCCTCTGGTTAACCCTCGCCGCCACCGCCGCGCTCGCCGCCTGCCAGCGCGGCGCGGAGACGCCCGAGGCACCGAAACCCGCCGCCGAAGCGCCGAAGCCGGCGGCGTTCGCGTTCAAGGACGCGATCGATGCCGCCGATTTCGGCGAGCATGTGCGCGTGCTGGCCTCCGATGAATTCGAGGGCCGTGCGCCGGGCACGCTGGGCGAAGAGAAGACCGTCGAATATCTGAAGGCGCAGTTCGAGCGCATGGGGCTGAAGCCGGGCAACGGCGACAGTTATTTCCAGGTCGTGCCGATGATGGAAACCACCGCCGACGAAACCTCGTCGCTGACCATCGACGTAAAGGGCACACCGCGCACGCTGAAATTCGGCAGCGACATGGTGATCGGCACGCGTACCGGCCAGCCTGAAGTGAAGATCGATGCCAGCGAGCTGGTGTTCGTGGGCTACGGCGTCGACGCGCCGGAGCAGCAGTGGAACGACTATGCCGGCGTCGACGTGAAGGGCAAGACCGTGGTCATGCTCATCAACGATCCGGGGTTCCACGCGAAGGACGCGAATCTGTTCGACGGCAACCGCATGACCTATTACGGGCGCTGGACCTACAAGTTCGAGGAAGCCGGGCGCAAGGGCGCGGCGGCGGCGCTGATCATCCACGACACCGAAGGCGCGTCGTACGGCTGGGAGGTGGTGAAGAACTCGTGGTCGGGCGCGCAGTACGATCTGCGCACGGCCGACGATCCGGCGCCGCGGGTGCCGCTGCAGGGCTGGATCACCGGCGAGCAGGCGAAGACGCTGTTCGCGGACGCCGGTCTGGATCTCGATGCGATGCGCGCCGCCGCCGGCAAGCGCGGCTTCAAGCCGGTGACCCTGCCGGCGAAGATGAGCACGACGCTGAAGAGCACCATCGCCGAGAAGGAATCGCGCAACGTGCTCGCGCTGCTGCCCGGCACCGAGCGCCCGGACGAGGCCGTGGTCTATACGGCGCACTGGGACCATCTCGGCAAGCATCCGGACGAACCCGGCGACAACATCTACAACGGCGCGGTCGACAACGCGACCGGCGTCGCGGGCATCCTGGAAATGGCCGAACAGTTCGCGAAGATCGGCAAGCCGAAGCGCTCGGTGCTGTTCGCCGCGGTCACGCTGGAGGAATCCGGGCTGCTCGGTTCGAAGTACTACGTCGCCCATCCGTCCATCCCGCTGGACCGCACCGTCGCCGTGATCAATCTCGACTCGATGAGCGTGGCCGGCCGCGCGCGCGATCTGACCGTGATCGGGATGGGCAATTCCGAACTGGAAGACATCCTCAGACCGATCGCGGACAAACAGGGACGCACGCTGGTGGCGGAACCGAATCCGGCCGGCGGCTACTACTTCCGCTCCGATCACTTCAATTTCGCCAAGGCCGGCGTGCCCGCGCTGTACACCGATGGCGGCAACGATCTGCGCGATGGCGGCGAAGCCGGCAAGGATTACAACGAGCACCGCTATCACAAGCCCGGGGACCAGTACGACCCGGCGACGTGGAAGCTCGATGGCGCGATGGAAGATCTGACCGCGGTGTACGAGGTCGGCGCGGTGCTCGCCAACGGCGAGGGCTGGCCGAACTGGTATGCCGGCAATCCGTTCCGCGCCGCGCGCGATACGATGATGAAAGCGAATCCGCCGCCGGCGCCGGGCGCGCCGGCGGCGGCCGCGACCAAGTAAGGTCGGGGTTCACATCGCGGAACGCGAAAACGGCGCCGGAAGGCGCCGTTTTCGTTCACGGAAGGCCGCTGCGCTCAGGCCGCTGCCGCAGACCTCAGAGCCTGTTTAAATTGTTCCGATGGCAGCGGTAGATCGGCCTGATATGTCACCGGAGCCCCTGTGGGAGCGACGGAAGTCGCGACGAGCTGCGGGTTTCAAACGGCCGAATGAAAGCTAAAGCGCTCGGGAAAGCGTCGCGACTTCCGTCGCTCCCACAGCGGTTCCCTGATGCGATGCAGGCTCACTGCCGTCCGCGTGCATCTGCACGAGAGACGAAAAGCACGATATCCGCTGGCAATACAGCCGCCTCGCTGAGATTGCAAACAGACCTCAGAGCGTGCGGTGCGCGGATGCCTTCCAGGCGAGCGTGTCCTCGCCGACCTGGAACGCGTTGCGCGATTCGGCTTCGCGCTGCGCGCGCACTTCCTGCGCCTGCTGCTGCTCGCGCTGCTGATTCTGGGCCGTGAGCTTGTCGTTGATCTGCTCGGGGCTCTGGTTGCGCGACTGTTCGACGTTCACGTAACCGTTGAAGATCGGTTCCTTGCCCACGCGCTCGGCGATCATCACGTGGCCGTTGCGCACGTCCATGTATTCGGGCTTCTCGGAAATGCCGGGCGTGTGCCGCGCGGTCAGCACCACGTCGGTGGCGACCTTCTTCGCGTCGTCTTCGGTCATGCCGGTCTTGTTCTGCACCAGCGTCATCGCGCGCTCGAACAACTGGCGCTCGGCCGGATTCATTTCGAGTTCTTTCTGTTTCTGCGGGGCCTGCAGCATCGGACCGGAGCGGTCCAGATCGGGTGCGGCCACGGCGTGCGCGCCGAGGTTGCGCGGGCCGTCTTCCTGGCCCGGCGCGCCGGCCTGTTGTCCCGCAAAGCGTTCGCTCATCGTCGTTCTCCTGCGTGAGCGGTCGGACGCCCCTGCCGCGCCGCGACCTGCGGGCCGAGCATACTGCGGAATCCGGATCGACGCACGGGCCGTGTCTTGCCGGACCAGGGCCGGCAAGACCAGACCGGGCGGAAGCGACTCAGCCCGCGGCGCGCTCCGGCCAGACCGTCTTCGCCAGCAGTTCGTCGTTCCAGTCGAACCGCAGCGCACCCTGCTTGTCGAGCAGCAGCGAGACGAAGTTGAAGACGTTGCGGGCGAACATGTCGCTGGCGTGCATGGCGCCGCTGCTGGCCAGGTTCAGCGGGCCGGAGACGGTAACGCCGTCGTGCATGACGATCTCGCCGGGGCGGGTGAGCTCGCAGTTGCCGCCGGTCTCGGCGGCGAGGTCCACGATCACGCTGCCGGGCTTCATGCCGGCGACCATCGCGGCGCTGACGATCTTCGGCGCCGGGCGACCGGGCACGGCCGCGGTGGCGACGATCACGTCGACGTTCTTCAGATGGTCGGCGAGACGCTGCTGCTGCAGCGCGCGCTCCTCGTCGGTGAGCTGGCGGGCGTAACCGCCCTCGCCCGCGGCGCTGACGCCGAGGTCGAGGAACTTGCCGCCCAGCGATTCGATCTGTTCGCGCGTTTCCGGACGCACGTCGAAGCCTTCGACCTGCGCGCCGAGGCGCTTGGCGGTGGCGATCGCCTGCAGACCGGCGACACCGGCGCCGATCACCAGCACCTTCGATGGACGGATGGTGCCGGCGGCGGTGGTGAGCATCGGGAAGAATTTCGGCGCCAGCTGCGCCGCGATCAGCATCGCCTTGTAACCGGCCATGCCGGCCTGCGAGCTGAGGATGTCCATGGCCTGGGCGCGGGTGGTGCGCGGCAGGCGTTCCAGCGGGAAGGCGACGATGCCGCGGGCCTGGATGGCCTCGCCGCGGGCGGCGTCGCCCTGCGGTTGCAGCATGCCGACGAGCACCGCCCCCGATTTCATCGTGGCGATGGCCGCCGCCGGCGGCGGCTGCACGCAGACCACGATGTCGGCGCTGCCGAGCACTGCGTCGGCGCTGTCGTGGACTTCGGCACCGGCATCGGCGTAGGCGGCATCCGCGGCGTGCGCGCCGCTGCCGAGGCCGCGCTCGATGCGCACCGTGGCGCCTGCGGCGACGAGTTTTTTGCAGGTTTCCGGCGTCAGCGCGACGCGGCGCTCGCCCGCAGCGGTTTCGCGTACCGCACCGATGATCACTTTCGCAGCCGTCGCCTGTGCCGCCTGTTCCGCAGTGTCCGTCATTCCCTGCCTCCCCATCGCTTCGAACCGGTTGCCGGCATCCTAGCAGGTGCGCGGGCGACCGATGACGACACGGCGGACACGCCAACGAAAAGGGCCGCCGACGCGAGGTCGTGCGGCCCTTCCGAGCGCGATGCCGACGATGCGTCGCCGATCAGGACACCGCGGCGCGGCTCTGCCCGAGCTGCTGCCACATGTCGCGCATGGCTTCGTCGAACGGCGCCTCGGACGAGCGCAGCGCGACCCGACCCTTGGCGACCAGCGCGGCCAGTTCTTCGGGCGAGACCACGAGCTTGCGCATGCCGCGGCGATTGACGATGAGGAAGCGCGACGTGAGCGGGCTGACCCACGCGATGCGGGCGGTGCTCTCGCGGCCGTCTTCTTCGATCAGGCGCAGGCTCTGGCCGACGCGCAGGCGACGCATGCGCGCGGCCATCGACAGATCGATGTCGTTGAGGTCGTTGCCGCCGACCAGGCGCAGGCCGCCCCAGTTGGCCGCGTCGCTGGCTTCGACGACCGGCTCTTCCACCGTCACCGGATGCACCGTACGCGGCTGATCGGGGAACGCCAGCGAGGTGACGATCTTCGCCAGCGAATCGCGCGCGGCCGACGCGTCGAGCCCGCAGCTCGCATAGCAGCGCCCCAGCGGGCCCTGCAGTTCGAGGATCTTGTCGGCGACGCGACCGCCCTCGCAGCGCGCCGCATCGGCATCGGCCTGCATCAGGCCGTCGCCGATCGACAGCGCGGAGAGGTATTGGGCCGAGCTCGGGCCTTCGCGCAGCCACGTCTGCACCAGATGGTGGCGCCAGTGACCGGTGAGGAATTCGGCGATGCCGTCGGTGAGCGAGCGCTGGCCGAGGCGCGAGACCAGCAGTTCGTCGACCGCGCGGCGCGCGTGCTGCAGGCGTTCGCGGCCGCCGACGGCTTCCGCGGCGCGCTGCTCGGCGATGTCGCGAATCTTCTTCTGCTGATCCAGATGGTCGCGCAGTTCCGACGCGGCCATTTCGAAGATCGCCTTGTCGTCGCGATAGTCCTCGACCACGCGATCCACCGCCAGTTCGGCGTGGGTCAGAGTCTGCTGATCCTGCGGCGATTCGCCGGTGTTGCCGTCGCAGGCTTCGCTCAGCGCTTCGAGCAGCTTGCGTCCCGGATGGGCGCGCTGGTCGAACAGGCTGTCGTCGCTGAGGGCGAGCTTGAGATACGGCGCCACCAGCCGTCCGTACAGCGCGCGCGAACGGCCCAGCGCGGCATGGCTGTGGGCCAGGGTCTGCAGCAGGATGCCGACGAGATCGATCGCATCCTCGTCGATTTCGTTGAAGCGGGTCTGGGTGGGATCGAGACCGAGCTGACGCGAGCCGGTGACGATCTGGTCGCGGATGACGGCCGACAGCGGACGACTGTCGTCGCCGGTCAGCGCACGGACGTAGGGCGCGGGATCGTCGCCCTGCAGCATCGACGCGATGCCCAGCAGTTCCTGCGGCGCCAGCACGCGGACGCCGACCAGCGCCGAGGACGGCGGCGGCATCGAACCGCGGCGCAGGACGCTCTGGCGCCAGGCGCGCAGCTGCTGGTGCACGGTTTCGCGATAGCGCAGCGGACGGCTGCCGTCGGACAGCATGCCGCCCACGCCCTGATCGCCGCCGGCCATGGACTGGCCGCCCATCGGGTGGGCACCCATCGGGTGGGCACCCATCGCGTGACCACCCATGGGCTGGCCGCCCTGGTAGCCCCACGGGGTCGCCGTCGGCTGGGCCGGACTCGCATGGCCGCCCTGCTGCGGAAGATTGCTCTCGACCAGTCCACCATCGGGCACCCAACCGGCATTCGACGGCTGCGGCGCGGCGGCCTGCGGCGGAATCGGCATCTCGCGCGGCGCGAAATCGTGTTCCAGCGCGCTGTTGACCTTGGTATACAGGTCGACGAGCGACTTCGAGAGCCGCTTCTCCAGCTGCAGGAAGATCAGCCGGCGCAGTTCCGGGGTGAGGTCGTCCTCACTGAACAGTTTGACGAAGGCCTGCACCGGCACGTCCGGGCGCAGCGGATTGTTTTCAGGCGCCTGCCGCGGCAGGCCGAGCGCGGTGGCCAGCGCATCGAGCCGCTCGTGCAGCATGTGCAGCGGATGCATCAATTGATGCTCCAGCAGCTCCACGATCTGCTGGCCGGCGAGATGGACTTCGAGCTGGCCTTCGGACATCAGGCTCAGGCTCTTGTTGTCGACGCCGCGCGGGCGCGGATTGCGCCACAGGTCGAAGGCGCCTTCCAGGGATTCGCGGTAGCGGCTCGCCAGCTCCAGCGCGCGCTGGTTCAGCAGCCGGATCGCGAGGCGATCGTCGTAGATGGCGCGACTGTCGTGGCTGGCGATCGCGGCGAGCCGGACCTGTTCCTCGATATCGCCCCAGAAGCCCGCCAGCACGCCGGACAGCGCCGTTACGGCGTCGCGCCGCACGGACTCGAAGACCTTCTCGGCAGTCTGGGGGGCCAATGGCGAGCGGCCCGGGAAGAACCGGCTGTTATCGTCCATGGTGATTGATGTCGGGGGAAGTTTTGGGGGAGATTTCGGGGACAATGTGCCCTTGTCCCGATGCGCTACGATCTTTTAAACCATACCGGTCAGTCTGTGAACTCAATCTCAAATCATCCACCCGGAATGTTGCAGATACTGGATGCGCGACGCTCGGTCGCAAGCCGACAACTTGGGGCGCCGGGCCCCGATCACCCCACTCTGTTGCGGATGTTGCAGTCCGCGGTGCGGGTGCCCGACCACGGAAAAAGAACACCGTTCCGGTTTCTCAGGATCGAAGGCGAATCCCGTCACAGTCTTGGCGCTCTGCTCGCCGCCCGCAGCCGGACCCGCGACCCGGACGCTTCGGACAGCGTGATCGAGAAAGACCGCATGCGGTTCTCCTTCGCACCGACGATCGTGACCGTCATCGCAAAACTCGGCCCGGACCCGAAAATTCCCGTGCAGGAGCGCCTGCTCTCCGCCGGCTGCGTCTGTTTCGCGCTGCTCCAGGCCGCGCAGGCGATGGGTTTCGGCGCGCAGTGGCTGACCGGCTGGGCCGCGTACGACCCGGAGATCCGCTCGCGGCTGGGGATCGGCGAGGACGAAGTCGTCGTCGGCTTCATCCACATCGGCACGATCCAGCAGGGCGAAGCGCCGGAGCGCGAGCGTCCGGATGCCGCCGCGCTGCTCACCGACTGGACCGCGGGATGAGTGCCGGCACGCGCGACAACGACGAAGACGACGACATCCTCGACCGCGACCTCCCGTCGCAGGCGCGGCACACCGCGGAACCGCCGCCGGTGTATCTGATCGACGCCAGCATTTACGTCTTCCGCGCCTGGCACACGATGCCGGACGAGTTCCGCGACACCGACGGTTGGCCGACGAACGCGGTGCAGGGGTTCGCGCGGTTCCTGCTCGATGTGCTCGAACGCGAGCGTCCGCAGCACATCGCGGTCGCGTTCGACGAAGCCCTGGACTCCTGCTTCCGCAACCGGCTGTACCCGGCCTACAAGGCGAACCGCGACCCCGCACCGGACGAGCTGAAACGGCAGTTCGCGCATTGCAAGGCGCTGTGCGCGGCGCTCGGGCTGACCGTCCTGGGTCATCACGATTACGAAGCCGACGACCTGATCGGCAGTGCGCTGCGTCATGCGCGCGATGCCGGGCATCGCGGCATCATCCTGTCCGCCGACAAGGATCTGTCGCAACTGCTGCACATCGGCGACGAACAGTGGGATTACGCCCGCAACCAGCGCTGGGGCGTGCACGGCGTGAAGGCGCGGCACGGCGTGGAGGCGCACCAGATCGCCGACTACCTCGCGCTCAGCGGCGACGCGGTGGACAACATCCCCGGCGTACCCGGCATCGGCGCCAAGACCGCGGCGGTGCTGCTGGCGCATTTCGGCGATCTCGACAGCCTGCTGACGCGGATCGACGAAGTGCAGTTCCTGCGTTTCCGCGGCGCCGCGCAGGCGGCGGCGAAACTGCGCGAACACCGCGACAATGCCCGGCTGTTCCGCCAGCTCACCACCATCGACTGCGATGCGCCCGTGGGCGACACCGCGCCGCGTTTCCATCGCGCGAACGCCGAGCCGTCCGCGCTGGGCGCGCTGTGCGACACGCTGCGCTTCGGTCCGATGACCCGACGACGCGCGTACGCCGCGGGCGGGCTGGATTTTTCCGAGCACGCGCCGCAGAGCGACCACACCTGACCCACCGCACCCGAGACAGGATTCCGAGGCCCGAATGACCGATCACGACGAAACGCTGTACGACGGCAAATGGCTGCGCATGAAGCGCCGCGGCACCTGGGAATACTGCGAACGCAGCCACGGCGCCGGCGGCATGGCGGTGATCATCGTCGCGGTGACGCCGCACGACGAGGTGCTGTTCGTCGAGCAATACCGGGTGCCGCTGGGCGCGCGCACCATCGAGATGCCCGCCGGCCTGGTCGGCGACGATCACGCCCACGACACCCTGGAAGACGCCGCACGGCGCGAACTGGTCGAAGAGACGGGCTGGCATCCGCATCGGGTCGAGGTGCTGCTGATCGGACCGACCTCCTCGGGCATGAGCAACGAACGCATCGCCTTCGTCCGCGCCCGCGATCTGGAAAAGGTCGGCGACGGCGGCGGCGTCGACAACGAAGACATCCTCGTGCACACCGTGCCGCGCGCGCAGGCCCCGGCATGGCTGATGCAGAAGCAGCGCGAAGGCTACGAACTCGATCTCAAACTCTGGGGCGGGCTGTGGATGATCGAGCACAATCCGGATGGGTCGCGTGCGATGTGAATCCCATGGACGACTTCGCTGCACTGAAGGCGGCATGGCCCTGGGAGGAAATTCGCAACTGCCCTGGGCGGTTCGTCCTTGAGACGGGGCGCACCTCGATCGCACCCTCGGATCTCGTCGGCGACACGGCATCGCCCCGTGAATTCCGCGTGCCTGCCTGCAGGGATCCGGTTCTGGTCGTCCGTTTGCCCGATGGCGGATTGATTTCGTACAGGCACGAAGATGGCGGATTCACGCATACGCTGAATACCGTGGAAGGATTTGCACGCAAGCTCGCGCAACTCGGCATCGGGCTCGACAGGCCATCGCGCACGCCATGATTCTCGCCGTCGACGTCCATTACCCGGCCCGCGGCGCCATCGCGGCCGGCGTGCTGTTCGGGGATTGGACGGACGCGGAGCCCGCGGCGACATGCATCAGCCGCTTCGACCACGTCGAGGACTACGTGCCCGGCGCGTTCTACCGCCGCGAACTGCCCTGCATCCTCGGCCTGCTGCAGGAACACGCGCTGACGCCCGGGTGCATCGTGATCGACGGCCATGTCGTGCTCGGTCATGACGGCCGGCCGGGGCTTGGCCGGCATCTGTTCGACGCCCTGGACGGTCGGATTCCGGTGATCGGCGTCGCCAAGACCGCCTTCGTCGGTATCGGGCCCGATAGCGAAGTCCTGCGTGGCGGCAGCCGCCGGCCGCTGTACGTCACCTGCGCCGGCATGCCTCCGGAAAACGCGAAGGCATCGGTGCGCGCGATGCACGGCGCGCATCGCCTGCCCACGCTGCTGAAAGCCGTCGACGCGCTGTGCAGGCAGTCCGCGGCGACCATGGATGACGCCGCGTCTCCCGAATGAAGGCGGCGATGCGCCGCCCATGCGCAGACGACACCGAGACGCTCAGCGCTCCGCCATGAACGCTTCGATCTCGTCCGCGCTGCGGGCAAGCCCTTCGGTCAGCACCTTGTGGCCGTCCTTCGTGACCAGGACATCGTCCTCGGTGCGGATGCCGATGCCGCGCCACTTCTCGTGCACGCCCTTGTCGTCGGCGGAGATGTACAGACCGGGCTCGATCGTGAACACCATGCCCGGTTCGAGCAGGCGCGATTCGCCGTCGAGGCGGTACTCGCCGACGTCGTGCACGTCGAGGCCCAGCCAGTGGCCGGTCTTGTGCCGGTAGAAGCGCTTGTAGTGACCCTCGGCGATGTTCTTCTCCAGCCCGCCCTTGAGCAGTCCGAGCTTCAGCAGGCCTTCGGTCAGGGTTTCCACCGCCGCGTGGTGACCGGCTTCGTACGGCACGCCGGGCCGCGCCTGCGCCAGCGCCGCGCGCTGCGCTTCGCCGACCAGATCGTGCAGCGCGCGCTGTTCCTGCGTGAAACGACCGTTGACCGGGAAGGTGCGGGTGATGTCCGCGGCATAGCCGCGATACTCGGCGCCCGCGTCGATCAGCACCAGCGCGCCGTCCTTCGCCTGGGCGTTGTTGGCGCGGTAATGCAGCACGCAGCCGTTGACGCCGGCGCCGACGATGCTGCCGTAGGCCGGCTCGGCATCGTGACGGCGGAACACGCGCTCGATTTCGGCCTGCAGTTCGTATTCGTGGATGCCGGGCCTGGCCGCGCGCATCGCGACGCGATGCGCCTCGATGCTGATGTCGGCGGCGCGCTGCATCAGCTTCAGCTCCTCGCGATCCTTGAACAGGCGCATCTCGTCGAGCAGATGGCCAAGTTCGAGGAATTCGTGAGGCGGCTGCGCACCCATCCGCACCTGCGCGCGCACCCGGTTGAGCCAGCCGATCAGCTTGAGATCGAAATCGGTGTCGCGGCCGAAGTGGTAGTAGACGCGGGTGCGACCTTCGAGCAGGCCGGGCAGGATCTCGTCGAGATCGTCGATCGGATAGGCATCGTCCATGCCGAGCGCGTCCACCGCGCCTTCCGGACCGACGCGCGGGCCGTCCCAGCCCTCGCGCTCGGGATCGCGCTCGCGGCAGAACAGCAGGGCCTCGCCGTGCCGACGCCCGGGAATCAGCACCAGCACCGCTTCGGGCTCGGCGAAACCGCAGAGATACCAGAGATCGGAATCCTGCCGGTACGGGTAATGGGTATCGCGGCTGCGGATGCGTTCCGGGGCCGACGGGATCACGACGATGGCGTCGTCGCCGGCCATCCGCATCAGTTGGCGGCGGCGACGGGCGTAGGCCTGTGCGGAGATGCCGGTGTGGGTCATGCCTGCGTGTGAAGTCGGCTCAATGCAGTTGGCGGCGATGGCGGGCCGCCATGGCGCAATCGCCATGCAGCAGCAGCGCGGCGACGCGCACGAACTCCTCGATCTCCGCCAGCGCGGCTTCGTCGTCCTCGTCGCCGTCCTCCTGCGGGCTGGCGGCGGCGAGTTTGGCCAGATCGGTCAGCGCCTCGAGACTTTCCTCGGACAGCGGCGGTTTGGCGCCGGCCGCCAGGCCGAATCCGCCGAGGAAACCGCGGCACCAGTCGAACAGGCCGCTGCTGCGCACCTCCAGCGAGGCGTCGGCATCGGGCATCAGCAGATCGAAGTCGAACTCGCGGTCTTCCATCTGGGCCACGCTCGCCGTGCGCAGGCGATCCAGCGGGCTGCCGGCACCCGGCGCGGGCAGACTGTCGTCGGCCAGGACCTGGGCCAGCCATCGCGGGGAATCGGCGCCGCCGCCGGCCAACCAGCCGCACAGCGCGCCGTGCAGTTCGCAGGCGCCCACGCCCAGACCCTGGGCGCGCACCGCCTCCTCGATGTCGTCGACGTCGGGCAGGACCGGGCTGGGCTGGGCGGACATCATGCGGTCGGACACCATGCGGTCGGGTGGATGCGGTCGGATTCGTGGCGCGGTCGCCTCTGCGACAGGCGGGCAGTGTACAACGGCACCGCTTCGCCGCCGGCACGTCCTGCGCCGGGCCGGTGGCCCGAACCGCGATCGGCGGCCGTCGCGGCCGACGCTGGCAAGGATCGTTTTTCAACCCCCGTCACAGCCCGTACACTGGCGGCTTCGTCAGAGGTACCCGGGGGGCCTCGTGTCGGATTCGGTGGAACTGCAGCTCTTCGCCTCGCTGGCACTGGCCGGCGTGCTGGGCGCGGTGTTGTTGTTCGTCTGGAGCCGTCGGGTACGCGGCGACAAGCGCCATACCGCCCAGCTGCGCGAACGCGAGGACCGGCTGAAGCTGGCGCTGTGGGCTTCCTCCGAGCAGTACTGGGACTACGACCTGAAAACCCGGCACATGCGGCGCACCTGGGTGGACTCGCGCAGCAACCGGTCCGACCTGCAGGTGATGTCGACGACCGAAAGCGACCATCGCATCCACCACGACGACCTGCCGCAGGTCGAAGCCAAGCTCCGCGCCCATCTGCGCGGAGAGGCCGAATTCTTCATTTCCGAACATCGCATCCTCGATCCGCGCGGCGAGTGGCTGTGGGTGCGCGCGCGCGGCCGTGCGGTGGAAAGCGGGCCCGACGGCAAGGTCCGGCGCATCGCCGGCACCGCGCGCGACATCACCAAGGTCCGCCAGGCCGAACGCGAGCGCCGGATCGCCATCGCGGTGCTGCGCAGCATGAACGAATCGGTCGCGGTGCTCGACCGCGACTTCAATTTCATCTCGATCAATCCCGCCTTCACCCGCACCACCGGCTACAGCGAACGCGAAGTCATCGGCCAGAGCGCCAGTCTGCTGGACAGCACCCAGCACGACGTCGCCTTCTACAACCGCATTCGCCAGAAGCTGGTGACCGAAGGCCACTGGGCCGGCGAGATGTGGCAGCGGCGCAAGAACGGCCAGGAATTCCTCTGCTCGATCGAATCCAGTTCCACCGAAGGCATCTACGGCGAACACCGGCTGTACATCGCCGTGATCACCGATATCACCCAGCAGAAGCGCGCCGAGCAGAAGCTGCGCTATCTCGCCAATTTCGACACGCTCACCAATCTGCCGAACCGCGCGATGCTGTCGGAGCGGTTGTCGCGGGCGATCGTGCGGGCGCGCCGGCAGAACCACCGGATCGCGGTGCTGTTCCTCGATCTCGATCGCTTCAAGGACATCAACGACTCGCTGGGCCACACCGCCGGCGACCGCATCCTGCGCGCGGCGGCGATGCGCCTGCAGGAAACCGTCGGCGAACACCAGACCGTCGCCCGCCTCGGCGGCGACGAGTTCACCGTGGTCCTGGAGAATCTCGATCAGCCGGCCGATGCCGACAAGATCGCGCGCGAGATCATCATGGCCTTCGAGGCGCCGCTGGTGCTGGACGACCGCCAGGAAGTGGTGATCTCGCCCTCGATCGGCATCAGCCTGTATCCGGACCACGGTCAGGTGCCGACCGAACTTCTGAAGCAGGCCGACACCGCGATGTACCAGGCCAAGGCCGCCGGGCGTCGCACCTTCGTGCGCTACGACGACAGCATGGAGATCGCCAACCGCCGGCGCGCTCAGCTCTCCAGCGCGCTGCACAAGGTGCTCGACCGCGGCGAACTGCGGCTGGTGTTCCAGCCGCGGCTGTCGCTGACCACCCGCCGCATCACCGGCGTGGAGGCGCTGCTGCGCTGGACCAGCGAGGAGTACGGCGAAATCCCGCCGATCCAGTTCATCCCGCTGGCCGAGGAGAGCGGGTTGATCCTGGAGATCGGCGAGTGGGTGCTGCTCGATGCCTGCCGCACCCTGCAGCGCTGGCGCCAGGCCGGGATGACCGACCTCACCGTGGCCGTGAACGTTTCGGTGCTGCAACTGCTGCGCGGCGATTTCTCCGAGAGCGTACGCAAGGCCCTGACCGAAACGGGGCTGCCGCCGCATGCGCTGGAGCTGGAGCTGACCGAGAGCGTGCTCATGGCCAACGCCGAGCAGACCGCCGCCAAGCTGCAGGCGCTGCGCGAAATGGGCGTCTCCCTGGCGATCGACGACTTCGGCACCGGCTATTCGTCGCTGGCCTATCTCAAGCGCCTGCCGATCACCACGCTGAAGATCGACAAGACCTTCATCACCGACCTGAACCGGGACCCGGACGACACCGCGATCACCACCACCGTGATCACCATGGCCCACTCGCTGGGCCTGACCGTGGTCGCCGAGGGCGTGGAAAGCGAAACCCAGCTGCGGTTCCTCGATCACTTCCGCTGTGACGAGATCCAGGGCCACTGGCTGTCGCGGCCGGTCGATCCCGAAAGCTGCCTGCGGTTCATCCGCGAGTGGAGCCCGGCCGCCATCGGTCACGGCATGATCGGTCACGGCGCCACCGGCGGCATGCCCGACGATCCGGCCCGCACACCGGCGGCCGCCCGCGACGACCGCGCTTGACCCCCGACAGAGGCCTGCCTATCGTGCCCGACATGGATCCCGCCGATACCCTCGCCGAACTGCGCGCCCTGGCCGCCAAGGTCGATGCCCTCGCCCAGCGCGTGCAGCGCCTCGGCGAGGAGAACCGCAGCCTGCGCCTGCAGCAGGAACAACTGGCCAACGACCGGTCGCAGTTGCTGGCGAAGAACGAACAGGCGAGATCGCGCGTGGAGGCGATGATCGCCCGCCTGAAGTCGCTGGAACAGCACACGTGAGCCGTCGTCCATGAGCGAAGCGGTCAACATCCGCATTCTCGACCGCGAGTACACTGTCGGCGTCGATCCCGACGAACGCGAGAGCCTGCTCGCGGCCGCGCGCCTGCTCGAAACCAAGATGCGCGAAGTGCGCGGCAGCAACCGCATGGCCGCGGTCGATCGCGTCGCCGTGCTCGCCGCGCTCAACCTCGCGCACGAACTCGAACAACTGCGCAACGAACACCGCGCGCGCGATCGCGAACTGACACGCACGCTCGCCGAGCTGAACCGCAAGCTCGACGCACTGCCGTCCACGGACTGAACCGCAGCGCGCGCCTCGCGGCGCATTCCCGCGGATCTTGCGACACACGGCGATTGGCGCATGAGGAATGCGCATGAAAACGCATGCGATGCGCATCGCCGCTCGATCATCGTGTTCACGCTGAACGGAACCGAGACCGAAGGCGCTTGCACTGCCGCGACGTGCGCCTATACTTCGTCTGCGTCCTCTGCCCTGGTCGACAGCGTGCCAAACATTCACCTTGGCCCTTAAATACGACCACGGGAATGCAACGGAATCCGGGAGTGCATGTCCGCCTTGCTGCGGGAAGCCCGATGGAGCCAGAGCGTTCCCACTTGAACCCCGGGTTCAAGGTCGTTTAGCACGCATCGTCATGGCGGAGGATGCATTTTTTCGCGAGACCCGCGCTCACCGGCGCGGGTTTTTGCGTTTCGGAGCACGGCATTCCCCCCTTCGCGACCACGCCAGCGAATGCAGCGAAAGATCGCGGCCCGCGTTTTCTGGAACCGCTGCCGCGCATGCCGCACAATGTGCGCCCGATCAGCATTCCTCCCCACGCGGCGCACCGATGACCGAAGCCACCGCCACGGCGCGCGACGCGCTGCGCCGCGAACTGCGCGAGCGCCGCCGGCGATTGCCGCCCGCGACCCGCATCGCCGGCGCCGAAGCCCTCGCCGCGCGCCTGTCGGCGCTGCCGTTCGCGCCCACCACCGGGCATGTCGCCGGCTACTGGGCGATGGACGGCGAAATCGCGCTGCACGTCTGGCAACTGCGGCTGCCGCCCGAGGTGCGCTACTGCCTGCCGGTGCTGGGCGACGACGGCGTGCTCCGGTTCGCGCCGTGGCGGCCGGGCGAAGACCTCGTCGCCAACCGCTACGGCATCCCCGAACCCGCATCCGCCGAACCGTTGCCGGCCGCGGCCATGGCCTTGATCGTGACCCCGCTGGTCGGGTTCGATCCCGCCGGGCACCGGCTGGGCATGGGCGGCGGCTGGTACGATCGCACCCTCGCCTTCCGCCGCGACCGCGCGGCGCCGCCCTGGCTGGTCGGCGCGGGCTTCTCGGTCCAGCGCTGCGACGCGCTGCCGGCCGAAGCCTGGGATGTGCCGCTGGACGCGGTCTGCACCGAAACCGACACGTTCACACCGAGCCGCCACGCCGCATGAGCACCCGCACCCGCTACTGGCTGATGAAGTCCGAACCCGAGGACTTCTCGATCGACGATCTCGCCCGCGTGAAGGTCGAACCCTGGACCGGCGTGCGCAACTACCAGGCGCGCAATTTCATGCGCGCGATGCAGCTCGGCGACGGCGTGCTGTTCTATCACTCCAACGCCGAGGTGCCCGGCGTCTACGGCCTCGCCGAAGTCGCCAGCGCGGCCTACCCCGATCCGTCCCAGTTCGACCGCAAGTCGAAATACTTCGACGAGAAGTCGACCCGCGAACAGCCGCGCTGGGATCTGGTGGACGTGCGCTACGTGCGCACGCTCAAGCGCGCGATCACGCTCGACGACATCCGCGGGCAGGCCGAAAAGCTCGGCGAGGATTTCGCGCTGATCCGCAAGGGCAACCGCCTCTCCGTGCTGCCGGTCACCGCCGCGCAGTGGAAAACCATCCTGTCCCTCGAGTGATCCACGCCATGTCCGAAGCGAAGCGCCTCGCCGCCGAAAAAGCCCTCGAATACGTCGAAGACGGCATGATCGTCGGCGTCGGCACCGGCTCCACCGTCGCCTACTTCATCGACGGTCTGGCCCGCTTCAAACACCGCATCCAGGGCGCGGTGTCCAGCTCCGACCAGAGCACCGCGCGCCTGCGCGGCCACGGCATCGACGTGCTCGATCTCAACGCCACCGGCCCGCTGGCGCTGTACGTGGACGGCGCCGACGAATGCGATCCGCACAAGCGCCTGATCAAGGGTGGCGGCGCCGCGCTCACCCGCGAGAAGATCATCGCCGAGGCCAGCGCGAAGTTCGTCTGCATCGTCGACCCGAGCAAACAGGTCGGCGTGCTCGGCCGTTTTCCGCTGCCGGTGGAAGTCGTGCCGATGGCGCGCAGCCTGGTCGCGCGCGAGATCGTCCGCCTCACCGCCGGCCAGCCGGTCTGGCGCGACGGCGTGGTCACCGACAACGGCAACTGGATCCTCGACGTGCACGGCCTCGCCATCGTCGATCCGGTCGGCATGGAGCGCGATCTGAACCAGATTCCCGGCGTGGTCAGCGTCGGTCTGTTCGCCCGTCGCCCGGCCGACGTGGTGATCGTCGGCGGCGAGCCACCAGCGGTGCTCTAACCCCGGAGACCATCGCGGTCAGTAGAGCAGCGCGGTCACCGGATGTTGCCGATCGTGTTCTTCGCGGTGTCGTGCCTCACCTTCAGCACGCCACCCTCCACGCTGAAGACCATGTCGATGCGGATCCGCGGCGGCGTGGCCATGCGCACCTGCGTCTTCAGCGTGTCCTTCAGGCCGCTGGTCGCCTTCTCCACCACGAGGGTCAGCACGTACTCGCCGTCGACCAGCGGCTCGGTAACGTCGATGTTGCCGGCGTCGCGGCGACGGCTGGCGAGCGGCGCGGGCGCGGCCTGACGTCCGGTCGCGGCGTAGGAGGCCGCGGCCGCACCGCTTCCGGCGCTGCGCGTGCCGACCGAGGACACGGCGGCCGAGACGATGCCCGCACCGGGAACCGCGCTGCCCGGCATCGAAGCGGTGGCCTGCTCCTTCGTCTGCGGGGTCAGCGTCATGTCATCGAGATTCGCCCGATAGCCGCTGCCGTCCGGGAGCGCCACCGCGCAGATCGTGCCGCCGCAGACCACCGTCAGACTGGCGCCCTGGACCACGGCGCTGCCGGCGGCGTGCAACCCGGCGTTGACCTTCTCGCCGAAGGTGGCGCTCTGGGTCGGCTTGGATACCGTGACGTTCATGGAAATGCGGTTCGGCATTCCACCGTTGATTCCATTGACACCGCTCGCCGCGGCGACGCCCGCCGCCATCAGTTGCACCGTCAACACGACCGCAAGCACGGCTCTGGACCCCATGGCACGTCCCCTCTCGTGGATTCGGGCCGAGTATGGGCACATCCCGCCGCCGCACTCCAGCCGGCGACGGCGCCAGCCCGGGCGCCGTTCATCCTCGCATCCGATCGCCGCCGCCGGGGGTCCCCGGACGGTGCCATAATCGCCTTGCCCGGTCCGGCGACCGGGCGCCGCATCACCCGCACGCGCCGTTGGGGCGGACGTGCCGCAGACCCCGCTTCGACTCTCTGCGACCCGCCCATGACCCTGCGCTGCCTCTTCGTCGACTTCAATTCCTACTTCGCCTCGGTCGAACAGCAGGACGACCCGCGCCTGCGCGGTCGTCCCGTAGGCGTGGTGCCGGTGATGGCCGAGACCACCTGCTGCATCGCCGCCAGCTACGAGGCCAAGGCCTTCGGCGTGAAGACCGGCACGCCGGTGTGGGAAGCGCGGCAGAAGTGTCCGGACATCGCGATCATCCTGGCGCGGCCGGCGCGCTATGTCGAGGTGCATCACCGGATGATGGCCGCGATCGCAGATTGCATTCCGCTCGGCACGCGCGAGTCCATCGACGAAGTGCCGTGCTGGCTGATCGGGCGCGAACGCCGGCGCGAGAACGCGGTCGCGATCGCGCGCAACATCAAGCGCAGCCTGCTCGATCATGGCTTCGACGCCATCGGCTGCTCCATCGGCATCGCACCGAACAAGTTCCTGGCCAAGACCGCCTCCGACATGCAGAAGCCGGACGGGTTGACCGTGCTGGAACTGGCGGATCTGCCGCATCGGCTGCACGCGCTGGAATTGCGCGATTTCTGCGGCATCGGGCCGTCGATGGAGAAGCGTCTGCATCGCGCCGGCATCCGCACCGTCGAACAGCTCTGCGCCGCGAACCGCGAACATCTGCGCGCCGCCTGGGGCAGCATCGAGGGCGATCGCTATTGGCTGCAATTGCGCGGCTTCGAATTGCCGGAGCGGAAAACCGAGCGCGGTTCGGTCGGTCATTCGCACGTGCTCGGGCCGGAGCTGCGCAGCTACGAAGGCGCGCGATCGGTGCTGTTCAAACTGCTGGCGAAGGCCGCGATGCGGCTGCGCAAGGAGGAATTCCTCGCCGGCGGCCTGGCCATCCGCATCCGTTTCGTCGGCATGGACAAGCGCTTCGAGCGCGATCTGTCGTTCGCGCCGATCGACGATACGCCCACCCTGCTCAAACTGCTCGGCCGCGAACTCGAAGCGCTGGAGCGCGCGCTCGCCAGCGGTCGCTGGAAGGAAAAGCGCCATCCGCCGCTGTCGGTCTCAGTCACACTGGTCCATCTGGAGCAGCGCGGCAGCGTCAGTGGCGAACTGATGACCGAACGCCGCCGCAGCCGCGACATGAGCGCCGTGCTCGACAAGATCAACCAGCGCTACGGCAACAACGCGCTGTATTTCGGCGCGATGCAGAACGCGCTGTCGCAGCGCGCCGCGCCGATGCGGATCGCCTTCGGCCAGATTCCGGACACCGAAGCCGAGGAAGATGCGGGCAACGAGCTGTGGCTCAAGCGCGAACGCCAGTTCAAGGTCCTCGCCGAAACCGCACACCGCGAAGCCCGCGAAAAATCGCGAAAACCGCAGCCCGGCGCATAGGGCTGCGGTTCGCGCCGCACGGGCCGTGAGGTCAGCCCAGCGTCAACTTCACCTCGTAGGTGCCGCCGCTGAAATCCACGCGTTCGGCGACGACGACCGCACCGCCACCGAGCGCCCTGACGATCGGGCGCCCGCCGCCGCGATATTTCGCCGCGACCGGGAATTCGAGGCTGCCGAGATCGTCGACGAACGTATCTTCCTCGAAGAACTTCAGTTCCAGACGATCGACGTACGTCACCGGCGACGACAGCCACGGATCCAGCCAGCGGATATCGCCGGTATCGAAATTGCCGATCTCGCGGTTCGGAATGACCGCCACGCTGACGCCATCGGCGAACAGTTCCAGGGCGATATCGTCCGAACCCGCGTCGAAGGGACTGTCGGTTTCCTCGATGCACGACAACTTGATGCCGTCCGGCGGCGGCAGTCCGGCCAGTGGATTGAACTCGTCCGGGCCGGGCACACGCTCGTAGGCGGCCGGCATGTAGAGGATCGACACATCCGAATCCCAGGACAGCGAGAAGTCGGAACCGGCGAAACCACCGCCCGGCTGGCGCTGTACGACCACGAAATAATGTCCCGGCTTCAGCTCGGCGGAGAGCGAAAACGCGCCGGTGCCGAAAGCGGTGTTGGCCACGACATCGAGCACGTCGGGCGCGACTTCCTGCCCGACGATCAGGCGCATCGGCGCACCGCCGCTGCTGGACGCGCCGCTCAGCCGGATCCGCTGCGGCCTTCCGCTCGTCGTGGGCAGCACGTCGAACTCGAAGTAACGCGCGTCCGCGATCGATTCGCCATCGCCCAGACGGCATTCGTAGGCGCTGTTCGGCGCACCGACGCGATGGCTCGACGTTGCCTCCCTGCGCCGCACCAGGCCGATCGCATCGCGCAGGCTGGTGCCGAGATAGCGGCGGACGTTCAACGCGTAATCCGCCCTCGCATGGCGATCGGCAGACTGCATCTTCACGAAGATCGGCGCATCGGGCAGCAGATACTTGACGCTGCGTTCGGCGCCGCGATCCAGGGTCTGGTACACCGCCAGCGGCCGGCTGAGGTTGTCCTCGCCGTACAGTTCGAGATCGGCGCCGAAGGTCGCGAATTCGTACGTGCCCGGCCTGAGCACGCAGAACCAGTCGATTTCGCCGGCACGGAGCCGGCCGCTGGTGCCGAAGCTCGGCGAAGTCTCGTCGCAGATCACCGGGATTCCGCGCGCGGCGCTGGTGCCCGGACCGCGATGATCGGGCAGCATGTCGGCGACCACCGGCCAATGGTCGCTCATGAACGGCGGGTTCTTCACCGGCACGCACAGCGCATGGTCGATGAAGGCATGCTGCAGGCTGCGATTGCCGGTGCCGGGCCTGGTGAGGAAGTAGTCGTAACGGCGATCGCCGTTGGCGGTGGGCGCGGTGATGCCGGGGTCCTTCGGATGAATCAGCGTCGCGCTGGTGGCCTCCCACAGATGCGGGCTCTGCTCGAACGCGATCGCATCCCAGTAATCCGCGGGGCCACTCATCGGCTGCGAAAACCGCGCTTTCCATTCGCTGCCGGCGTCGCCCGCATCCGGCAGCGTCATCGCGCCGTTCACGTTCACGTCGCCGCAGTGGACGAAATCGTATTCGCGATTGCCTTCGGAAATCAGCGGCTTCAGGTTGTCCCACGCTTCGGTGAATTGGGACAACCGGACATCGGCGTACTCCTCGTCGTCCTTGGGACTGGCCTGCATGTGGGTGAGGCTGACGACGTACTTGTCGCCGCCGGGCAGCAGCAGCCGGACCGCCAACGCACCCTTTTCGGACGTGGCATCGTCGTCGGTGCGCTCCGAATAGGGCTTCCAGTTGAGGGCCGGCACCGTCGCCGCGGCATCGTCCGGGCTGGGCTGGGTGTCGAACGGAAAGCGGCTGAACAGCATCAATCCGCTGTCCTGCGATTTGCCGAAAACTTCGAGCAGGCCCAGCGTGAGCGCCTGGAAGCCGACGGCGAGCGCGACGTAGCCCGCATTGTCGGTGGACGCCAGCGACGACGCGAAGCCGCGGTCGCCGCCGATGCGCTCGACGTAATGCGGATATTTCGTCTTGAGCCCGGCGACGAATTTCTCGCGGGCGTCTTCGTCGAAGACCTCGTTCAGGCAGACGATGTCGAAGTCCCGAGGCGAGGTGTCGATGCGCTTCGCGATCTCTTCGGCGCGGGCTTCATTGTCGACGTTGTCGAAGATCGGGCGGCATTGGACGTTGTAGGTGAGGACACGCAGGTGCATGGAAATTCCTTCCGTTGAGAGAATCCGATTCGGGTGGCGTGGCCCGATGACGGCATCGGGTCGCATGGATACGTCCAGGCCGCTGCCTGCCGTCGAACCGACGGCAGCACGGCGCCCGCAGAACACATCGCCATCCCGAACGGGATGGCGGGAACGATCCGGACCTCGGTCGGAAAAAATTTTCTGTCGCCCGAACACGGGCGAAACCGCGCAGGCATCCGCTGCCTGCGGTTCATGCTGTCCGAAGTCGAGTGCAAAGCGCGTTTGGTCTTCGCGCCGAACGCATGCACCAAGCTTTTCGCAGGAGCGACGCAAGTCGCAACGCTCTTCTGCTCTCGTCGTGCCAACGAGCAGGCACCAGGACCGTCGGGCGCATCAGCCGAAGGCGTCATGCGTCATTCGGTGGAAGCCTCACCGGAAACGTCAGAAGGCGCATGGCCTTTCGCTTATGCACCATGCGGACTTGCAGTTCAATCTAAGGATTCTGGCGACTTCAGAATTTTTACCTGCTCCGCCCCAACTTTATTAATTTTAAATGCAGCCCTAATCAACAATCCAATCCCTATCGCCATAGTAGTAGCAGAAATTCCGACATCGATAAGAATGGGATAATTCACAGCCAAAGATTCTTTTATGTGCCGAGTTTCAACCCCCAAACTTGCCTCGACACTGGGATCGAAAGCGATCGACTCGACAAGATTAACCGCAAAGGCACCGAAAGCCAGCAGAACAGAGTTGAGAGCCTTGTCTCCCTGCTGAGCAAGCTCATACTGATTTTTATATTTCAGAATGATTTTTTTGGACGCGTCTTTTTTCGCACTACCATCAAGCTCCCCATCATCCCAGCTTTCTTTTTGTTTTTTGAAGGAATCCCTGATTTTTTCCGCTCTTTCAACCTGATTTTTGACCAGATTAGCAAGAAGAGATGCTGCCGTGAGACTCATTCCAGCGAGCGTAGCCGCCAAAGCTGCAGTAAGAGTTGAATCCAGTGCAGCCAGCCATTCAATGAACTGCATCACAGCCTCCTTGTTAATCAGCAGCAGTTATATTTTCAGCGGTTCAAAATTCTGATTATCGCGAGCAGTCATCAAGTGAATCCCACCGCAAACCCTTCCCGCGTCAAATTCACCGCATCGCCTTCCGTGCACACCACATCGTCCTCGATGCGGATGCCGCCGTAGGGCTTGAACTGCGCGACGCGGTCCCAGTTCACGCTCGGGCCGAGGCCTTTGTTCTTCAGCGCTTCGAGCAGCATGTCGATGAAGTAGATGCCGGGCTCGATGGTGACGACCATGCCGGGCTCGAGGACGCGGGTGAGACGCAGGTAAGGATGGCCGTCGGGTTTGGCGATGCTGCCGCCGCTGTCGGAGGCGGCGAAGCCGGCGACATCGTGCACCTGCAGGCCGATGCCGTGGCCGATGCCGTGCGGGAAGAAGGCGCTGCTGACGCCGGTTTCGACCGCGACGTCGGGCGCGACGTGGATCAGTTCGAAATCGAGGAGGATGCGCGCGAGCGCGAGGTGCGCGTCGAGGTGGATGCGCTTGTAGTCGGTGCCGGCGCGGACCTGCGCGCACATCCCGAGCTGAGCGGCGTCGACCGCGTCGATCATCGCCTGGAATTCGCCGCCCGGGTCCGCCGCGTAGGTGCGGGTGATGTCGCAGGCGTAACCGCGATGGCTGCCACCGGCGTCGATCAGGAAACTGCGCGCCTGGCGCGGGGCCATGCGGTCGCGGTCGGTGTAGTGCAGCACCGCGCCGTGTTCGTTGAGCGCGATGATGTTGTTGTACGGCAGGTCGTTGGCGTCCTGGCGCGCGGCCTGGCAGTACGCGAGATGGATGCCGAACTCGCTGGCGCCGCTGCGGAACGCGCGCTCGGCGGCGCGATGGCCGCGCACGCCGACACGGGTGGCCTCGCGCATCATCGCGATTTCGTACGGCGTCTTGAACGCGCGATGGTAGTGCAGGTAGTCGAGGACCGGCTGCGGATTGTTCGGCGCGAACGCGCCGTACTGGCCGAGCGCGCTCTGCGCCTCACCGAGGATGGCGCAGCGCGCGGCGTTCCTGGGCAGATGCTGTTTGGCGTCTTCGGCGTTGCGGATGATGCGGATGTCGAAATGCTCGACCCACTCGCCGCTCGGCGCTTCCGGCACCACGTGCCAGTAATCGTGCGGCTGCAGGAAGATCAGCTGCGGACGCTCGCCCGGGGTGTACACCAGCCAACTGCCGGGTGCCTGGGTGATCGGCAGCCACGCCTTGAAGTGCGGATTCACCGCATACGGATAATCGCGGTCGTCGAAGACCTGGTAGTGCGCGGTGCCGCTGGGCACGACCAGGTGCGCGAAGCCGCCGCGCTCCAGCGCGATGTCGGCGCGGGCGCGCAGGGTGGCGAGATGTTCGGCGTAGAGGCGGGACAGATCTGCGGACATGGGCAAGATTCGCTGCGAAGAGTGGGGGAAATCGCCCTTCCGCGCCGACGCCGCACCTGCCGGGCGGCGGGCCGTCGCGGCGGCTCAGTCGTAGTGTGCGCCGGGCGCTTCGACCCAGGCATGAAGCGCCTCGCGGTGGACGTCGGTCATCGCGATGAAGCGGAAGCCCGCCCAGGACTGCCCGGGCGAACTGGCGCGATCGCTCCACAGCAGGTGCGCGCCGGCCTCGATATCGGCGCCGTCCACGCCCGGCAGGCGGAAGCGGAACTGGTAGAGCGCGTCTTCGGTCAGCGGCACGCTCGCCATCAGCAACATCCCGCCTTCGGACAGATTGCCGATGCGGCCGACGATCTCTTCGGTCATGGTGTCGGCGACGATCACGGTCTCGGCGACCTTGCGCCGCGGCGAGCGCCGGTGTTCCTTGCTGCTCATCAGGCGTTACCTCGCGGCAACGGCGCGGATTCGTCGCCGATCAGGCCGGGATAGGGTTCGACCGCGGACATGCCGGGCACGGACATGCCGGCTACGGGCACGCTGGGCGCGGAGCGCGCGTCGGCGGCGTCCATCGCGAAATCCTCCAGCGGTTCGGCGGGCATGGAGCGCACCGCGACATCGACGCTGCCGTCGTCGCTCTCCTGATCGTCGCGACGGCCGGTGAGGCTGCGCAGCGCGTTGAGCGCGGCGTGCCAGGCGCGGTCGACCAGGCCGGCGCGCTGGGCGGTGACGATGCGTACCTGGTCCTTGGCCATCATCCGCGCGAGGCTGTCGAGCGAATGTTCGCCCACGCGCTGACCGCGCTGATTGACGAACAGCGCATTGCCGGTGACCGGGCTGAACCACGACATGCGGCGGCGGACCACGTCGCCCTGCTGGTTGGTGACGAATTCGATCCAGGTGCCGAACGGCAGCAGACGCAGTTGCTCGTAGCATTCCTGTTCGTGCGGCGAACGCGACGGCAGGTCGGGCTTGCGCGCCTTCTGGCTTTCCTCGCCCAGGCGCACGCGCGCCTTGAGCTTCATGGTCAGCTCGGTGCGGGATTCGCCGTCCTCGTCGTCGCGCAGGCTGCTCGACAGGCGCCGGGCGATGACGTCGGCTTCCGCGTCATGATAACCGACCTGCTTGAGCGCGGCCTCGACGTGCGACTTCAGCGCCGGATGTTCCGCATCGCCGTCGCGATGGGTGCAGGCGGCCACGACCTGCCGGGTCGCATCGATCTGCCGGTTCCACTCTTCCGAACCCTCGCCGTGGCGCAGGAAGGTGAGCGTGAGCACATCGGCCCAGGCCTGGTTCAACAGCGCGCGGGTGAATTTCGGCAGCGGCGCTTCGCCGATGGTCTCGCTGAGCACCTGTTCGGCGCGCAGTTTCGCGGCTTCGAGCTTTTCCTTGCCGCGGGCGGCCTCGACGTGGCGTTTTTCGAGCGTTTCGGCGCGGCGCACCTGGGTGTCGATGTGCGCCTGCAGCTGTTTGTTGCTCTGCTCGAAGACTTCGAGGCCGCCGTCGTAATTCTTGACCGCGTGGGTCACCGCCTGCTGCAGCGGCGCCAGCAGAGCCGGATCGATATCGTCGTCGGCCAGCCACTTCGCCGCGGTTTCCGAGACCGTGCTGAGCAGTTGCCGCGCCGGGTGGTTGGGACGCACGAAGAAGCTGCGGTCCTGCAGCGCAACGCGCAGCAGGGTGAGCTGCATGCGCTTGACCAGCGCCGCGGCAGGCGCGTCGTCGCGGATCTCGCGCTGCAGATGGTTGTAAAGCAGCCCGACGAGATCGAAGGTGTCGCTGTCGCTGGGCGCCAGCGCCACCGGCTTGCCGTGCTGCTGTCGCGCCTGCGCCAGCAGAGACTGCTTGATGTCGGCGATGCTGGGATGGTGGCCACCGGGCAGCGTCGGCTCGGCATCCATCCGGCCGAGGGTCTGCAGCAGGTCGCGGGTGGCGATCGAGATTTCGGGGCGCTGTCCGGGCGGAATCGGGTTCAGGCGCTCGGTCTGCGCGCGTCGCTGGGTCAGCAACTGCTGCAGATCGTGGAAGGCCTTCTGTTCGTCCACCGCCGCGGCGGGAAGCGGCTGGCCCATCCAGACGGTATGCGGACGGTTGGCGTCGTAAGGCGCGGACTCGCCGGCGCGGCCGCCCGAGCCGCTGCCGCCATGCCCGCTGCCGCCGCCGTAATTGCCGCTGCCGTAACCACCGCTGCCGTAACCGCCATCGGCATGGCCCTGACCGCCGCTCTGGCCGCCATCGAAACCGGACGCCTCCATCTGTTCGGGCTGACCGGGCTGTCCGAACGCGCCAGGCTGTCCGAACGCACCGGACTGGCCGAAGGGACCGCCCCCGCCTGAGGAACCGGACGGGCCCGGCCCGCCGGATCCGCCGGGCTGACCCGACGCGCGGACGCCGGTGCCGCCTGCGGCGCCCATGCGTGCCGAACCGCCGGACGGACCGCCGGACCGCGTGGACCGCGCAGCCGGATCCTGTTCGCGCTCGCCCGATCGGCTTGTCGAGGCGGCATCGCTGCCCTCCTCGGCGACGCCGGAAGCCCGCGTGCGCATGGGCACGTAGCTCAGTCCGGGCAGCACGCCCTCTTCCAGCAGCAGCGCATCGAGTTTCTCGCACAGCGGCGCGTACAGCGTCATCACCCGGCGATCGAAGATCCGATAGAACAGCAGCCGCGCGCCGTGATCGAGCTGCATGGTCTCGGTGGCGTGGCGCACCGCGCGGCACAGCGCCTGCGGACCCAGCGGAATGCGCTCGCTGTCGAACGCCGGGGCCGCGGCCAGCACCGCGAAACGCTGGCCGAGCAGGTGCAGCACCAGATTGGCGCGCGACTCCTGGCGGGAAGCGATTTCGTGCAGTACCGCGCCTTCGTCCATCATCGATTCGTCGACGAGGCTGAGGTTGCGGAAATTCACCGACGCCGAAGGCACCGGCACCGGACGCGCGGGGATCGACAGGAACGACGGTTTGCGCAGGCCGGCGAGGCCGGCCTCGATCAACTGCATGAAACGCGGCACCAGATCGTGACGATTGAGCCGCACCACGCGCAGCGTGTGCATGTAATCGGTCTTGGCGCCGCCGCCGGTGGTGCCGCCGCGATCGGCGAGACGGAACAGCTCTTCCTCGAACTCGGTGACCGCCGAAACGAGATTCTTCTCCAGTTCCTCGCTGAACAGGGTCAGCGCGCGCTCCAGCGTGCGCCGCACCCGGCGGGGCAATCCGGCAGAGGCCAAAGTCCTTGGCGCGGTGTCCTGGGGGTCGGTGGGCGCAGCCATCTCAGCCTGTCGAAGTGCGACGATAACCGCATTTCTTAACATGCCGGGCACCCGCGAGCCAATTGCTGCAACGCAGCATCTCCCGGTCGCACGGGTCCGACGGGCTCATGCGGACACCGTCCCATCGGCATCTTCGCCGGTCAGGAACAGAGAAATCGCATCGTTGGCGAAACGCAGCCCGGCCTCGGTCGGCGCGACGCGATCCCCGGCCACGACCAGCCAGCCGGCATCGACTGCGCGGGCCAGCGGCGCGGCGATGGCCGACCGCGGCAGGCCGGTGCGGGTCTCGAAGGCGTTCAGGGCGAAGCCTTCCCGCAGCCGCAGGGCGTTCAGCATGAACTCGAACGGCCGCTGCGCCGGCGGAATCTCGCTGTCGCCGCCGATCGCCGCCGCGGTCCCGGCCTGGGCCAGATAGGTCGCGGGATGTTTGTGCTTCCAGCGCCGCAGAATCCGGCCCTCGCCCTCGCCTTCCGCGGCCGGCAGGGTGAGCTTGCCGTGGGCGCCGGCGCCGATCCCGAGGTAGTCGCCGAAGCGCCAGTAGTTCAGGTTGTGGGCGCACTGCCGGCCCGGACGCGCATAGGCGCTGATCTCGTACTGCGCGAACCCCGCCTCGGCCAGCCGCGCCTGGCAGTGTTCCTGGATGTCCCAAGCCGCATCCTCGTCGGGCAGCCCTGCCGGCGGGCGCACGGCGAACACGGTGTTCGGTTCCAGCGTCAGCTGGTAATGACTGATGTGCGCGGGCTGCAGCGCGAACGCGCGTTCCAGATCGCGTTCGGCCATCGCCAGCGTCTGCCCGGGCAGCGCGTACATCAGGTCGAGATTGAGATTGTCGAACCCGGCATCCTGCGCCAGCTTCACCGCGGCGTCGGCCTGGCCGCTGTCGTGGATGCGGCCGAGGCGCTGCAGGCAGCCGTCGTCGAAACTCTGGATGCCGAAGGAGATGCGATTCACGCCGGCGCGCCGGTAATCCTCGAACCGCCCGTGTTCGGCGGTCCCGGGATTGGTTTCGAGCGTGATCTCGCAGCCCGGCGCGAAGCGCAGGCGCGCGCTCGCGCCCTGCAGGAAGCGATCGATCGCCGCCGCCGGAAAAAGGCTGGGCGTGCCGCCGCCGAAGAACACGCTGTGCACGCTGCGGCCCCACACCAGCGGCAGATCGACATCGAGATCCGCCAGCAGCGCGTCGACGTAGGCCTCGAACGGCGGACCGCCGCGACCGTCGCGGTATTCGTGCGAATTGAAATCGCAGTACGGGCATTTGCGCACGCACCACGGCAGATGCACGTACAGCGACAGCGGCAACAGCCCCAGCATCAGGACCGCCGGATCGCCGCGAGCAGCGCGTCGCGCAGCCGCGCCAGCGCGATGCCGCGATGGCTGATGCGGTGCTTCAGTGCGGCGTCGAGTTCGGCCGCGCCCATGGCGCGCGCGGGATCGAAGAAGACCGGGTCGTAACCGAAGCCGCCTCTGCCGCGCGGCGCATCGAGAATGCGGCCTTCCCAGACGCCCTCGGCGATCAGCGGCTGTGGATCCTCGGCGTGGCGCAGCACCGCGAGCACGCAGACGAAGCGCGCGGTGCGCGCCGCCTCCGGCACGTCGCGCAGCGCGGCGAGCAGTTTCGCGATGTTCGCCGCGCTGTCGCCGTGGCCACCTGCATAGCGGGCGCTGTACAGGCCCGGTGCGCCGTCGAGCGCGTCGACGCAGAGGCCGGAGTCGTCCCCAAGCGCCGGCAGGCCGGTGGCGCGCGCGGCGTGACGTGCCTTCAACAGCGCGTTCTCGACGAAGGTGAGGCCGGTTTCCTCGGCATCCTCCACGCCGAATTCGGACTGCGCGTGCAGTTCGATCCGCGCATCGCCGAGCAGGTCGCGCAGTTCGACCAGCTTGCCGGCGTTGCTGCTGGCCAGCACCAGCTTCATGCGCGCCGCCGTCATGAGCGCAGCTCCAGCAGGTCCCACTTGTTGCCGTAGGGATCCTCGAACACCGCGACGGTGCCGTATGCCTCCTCGCGTGGCGTTTCGAGGAAGCGCACGCCCTTCGCCGACATCGCGGCGTGGTCCCGGCGGAAGTCGTCGGTATGCAGGAAGAAACCGACGCGCCCGCCGGTCTGGTCGCCGATGCGCGCACGCTGGACGTCGTTCGCGGCCTGCGCCAGCAGCAGCGCGGTCTCCGCGCCGTGCGGCGCCACCAGCACCCAGCGCTTGCCGTCGCCGCGCGGCGAATCTTCGCGCAGTTCGAAACCGAGGGCGCCGGTGTAGAAATCGATGGCGCGATCGTAGTCGTCGACCACGATCGCGATGCAGCCGAGGTGTCGCCGGTTCATGCGTCGCGCGCCGTCGTCCGGATCAACCGGCCAGCGCCGCGCGCTGCGCGGCGAACAGTTCGGCGATGCCGGATTCCGCCAGGTTCAACAGGGCATTCAGTTCGTCGCGGCGGAAGGCATGGCCTTCGGCCGTGCCCTGCACTTCGATGAAGCCGCCGCCGTCGTTCATCACCACATTCATGTCGGTGTCGCAGTCGCTGTCTTCGGCGTAATCGAGATCGAGCACCGGCACGCCGCGATACACGCCGACCGAGACCGCGGCGACCGCACCGTGGATCGGATCGCGCGCGATGTCCCTGCGCTTCTGCAGCCAGCGCACCGCATCGACCAGCGCGACGTAGGCGCCGGTGATCGCCGCGGTGCGGGTGCCGCCGTCGGCCTGCAGCACGTCGCAGTCGAGGGTGATGGTGCGTTCGCCCAGCGCGTTGCGATCGACGCAGGCGCGCAGCGCGCGGCCGATCAGGCGCTGGATCTCCAGCGTGCGCCCGCCCTGCTTGCCGCGGGCGGCCTCGCGGTCACTGCGCGAATGGGTGGCGCGCGGCAGCATGCCGTATTCGGCGGTCACCCAGCCCTCGCCCTTGCCGCGCAGGAATCCGGGCACCTTGTTGTCGACGCTGGCGGTGCACAGCACCCGGGTCTCGCCGAAGGACACCAGCACCGAACCCTCGGCATGACGGGTGTAACCGCGCTCGATCCGGACCTCGCGCAGTTGCTCGGGGGTGCGGCCACTGGGACGGGCGATGCTCATGCGCGGGAAACCTTCGGGAAAGCCGGGCAGTCTAGCATCCGCCCCGAACGCGTCCCCGGCCATGCGATCGGGCGCGGCCGGGACGGCTACGACGCACAAGGCCGCGCCGATAGCGGACAATGGCGCCCCCGCCGGCACCGGCGGACCCGATCGTTCGAGGACCCGCCACATGATCCGCAGCATGACCGCCTTCGCCGCCGGCGAACGCCAGACGCCCTGGGGCACGCTCGGCTGCGAACTGCGCGCCGTGAACCACCGCTTCCTCGAACTCGGCGTGCGCCTGCCCGACGACCTGCGCGCGGCCGAACCCGCGCTGCGCGAGCGCGTCTCGGCGCGACTCTCGCGCGGCAAGCTCGAACTGGGCTTCCGCCTGCGCGGCGACGATCGCGACGACGCGCTGCAGCTCAACGCCGCGCGGGTGGCGCAGTTGGCCGCGCTCGGCCGCAACCTGCAGGAACACTTCCCGGCGATGCGCGTGGAGATGACGGAACTGCTGAAATTCCCGGGCGTGCTGCAATCGAACGCGGAAGATCCGGCGGCGCTGCACGCCGAAGCGCTGTCGCTGCTGGACGAGGTGCTGACCCAGTTCGTCGAAGCGCGCGAACGCGAAGGCGGCAAGCTGGCCGCGGTGATCCTGGAGCGGGTCGATGCGATCGCGAAACACGCCGCCGACGCACGCACGCTGATGCCGGCGATCCGCGCGGGACAGAAACAGAAACTCGAGAAGCGGCTCGCCGATCTGCCGCAGCCGCTCGATCCCGGCCGCTTCGAACAGGAACTGGTGCTGGCGCTGCAGAAACTCGACGTGGACGAGGAACTGGATCGGCTCGACAGCCACATCGCCGAACTGCGCCGGGTGCTGAAGCAGAAGGAATCGGCGGGCCGCCGCCTCGATTTCCTGCTCCAGGAATTCAACCGCGAGGCCAACACCTTCGGTTCCAAGTCGGTCGATGCGCGCACCTCGGCGCTGGCGGTGGAGCTGAAGGTGCTGATCGACCAGATCCGCGAGCAGGCGCAGAACATCGAGTGAGCCGCGGGTCGAATGCGCCGCGGGCGGGTTACACTCCCCTCCCCCCGAGCGACCGCCCCACACCATCCGAAGCAGCGAACCCGGAGCAGCGAAGCCAGCCATGCGTGGAACCCTGTTCATCGTCGCGGCGCCGTCCGGCGCCGGCAAATCCAGCATCGTCAACGCCTGCCTGGCGCGCTTCGCGGACATCGCCCTGTCGATCTCGTTCACCTCGCGCGGCATGCGCCCGGGCGAGCGCCACGCGCAGCACTATCACTTCGTCAGCGTCGAAGAATTCCAGCGCATGATCGATGCCGGCGATTTCTTCGAGTGGGCCAACGTGCACGGAGACCTGAAAGGCACCGCGCGGCAATCGGTGGAACCGCAGTTGGCCGCGGGTCGCGACGTTCTGCTGGAGATCGACTGGCAGGGCGCGCAGCAGGTGCGGCGGCACGTGCCGGATGCCGTCGGCATCTTCATCCTGCCGCCATCGCGCCAGGCGCTGGAAGAACGCATGCGCAAGCGCGGGCAGGACAGCGAGGAGACCATCGCGCGCCGCCTCGCCGCCGCGCGCGAGGAAATGTCCCACTACGGCGAATTCGAGTACGTGATCGTCAACGAAGTCTTCGACACCGCGGTGGACGACATGTGCGCGATCTTCACCGCCAGCCGCCTGCGTCGCGACGCCCAGGCGCAGCGCCACGCGACGATGATCGACGAACTGCTGCGCTGATCGCGCATGCCCGGACGGGCATGCGGATAACTGAAGAACCGTTTCGCGACGGCTTCGCGTCAAAAATGAAGGGCCGTCTTTCGACGGCTTCGCGTCAAAAAATGAAGGGCCGTCTCTCGACGGCCCTTCGTCCTCCCCGCCATGGTCGTCGCTTACGCGACCAAGGTGCCTCGGGACGGATTCTCGCGCTGCTGCGTCGTGTCCTGCGCCGGCGCCTGCGGCTGGTTCTGGGTGTTCTGCTGCATCAGCTGCGTGCTCTGCTGCACCGTCTGCTGCACCGCCTGCTCGCGATCCACGTACACTCGCTTGTTCGTCGGGTCTTCCAGGCCACCCTGCACCGCGAAGAAACCGGCGTTGTTCCCGCCCGCCTTCACGTGGTCGATCTGGCTCAGGCCCGACACCTTCGCTTCGAAGGCGATCGTCGCCGCCGCGTTCTCGCGCTCCTGCGCATTCTTGAACGTCCCCGCCGGCATCTGTTCCAGGCCCTTCATCGCCTGCTGATACAGCGCGTTGTCCGGGTGGTTCGGATTCGACAGCTTCGGCGACTGCTCCGCCTTCGACAGCGCTTCCAGCGTCTTCGGACCGGCGATCCCGTTGGGATCCAAGCCGTTCTCCTTCTCGAACGCCTTCAGCGCGTGCGTCGTCGCCGCATCGAAGGTGCCGTTGGTCGGAATCGGCTGGCCGTCCGGGCCACGGAAGCCCTGGTTGTTCAACATCGTCTGCAGTTTCGCCACCTCGGGGCCGGTCGAACCCTGCTGCAGGATGCCTTCGCTCGCCGCAAGGTTCGCGGGAATCGTCGCGTTGGGCTGCTGCGGCGCATTCGGCTGCGGCTGCGTGGGCTGGGGCTGGGTCGGGGTGTCGGCGCGCGGTTGCGTCGGCTGCGGCGTGGCCTGCTCGGGTTGCGCAGGCGTGGGCGTATTGGGATTGGGCTGCGGCTGGGTCGGCTGGGGTTGCGCCGGCGTGTCCGCGCGCGGCTGCGTGGGCGTGTCCACCCGCGGCTGCGCCGGCGTCTGCGTCTGTTCCTGGCCCGGGAAGATGCCCAGCGACTTCAGCGTGTTCTCGCCGGCCTTGCCGTCGACTTCCAGTCCCTTCTGTTCCTGGTATTTGCGCACCGCCGCTTCGGTCTTGTCGCCGTAGAAACCGGTGGTCGGCAGCGGCTGGCCTTGGTCGTCGCGGATGCCGGCCTTGTTCAACGCTTCCTGCAGGCGCTTCACGTCGGGGCCCTGATCGTCATGCACCAGCAGCGTGCGCGGCGGGAATTCGAGGTACTTGCGTGGATCGACCGCAGTGCCGCCGAGCACCACGCCGTTCGAGTTCTCGCGGGTCTCGAAGTGCAGATGAGTGTCGCCGCCGCTCGGCGTGTTGCCGCTGCGTCCCATCGTGCCGATGCGCGTGTTCTCGGTCACGCGCGCGCCCACGTCCACGCTGCGCGAATCCAGATGCCCGTACAGGGTCTGCAGGCCGTTGTCGTGCTGGATCACGACGGTGTTGCCGTAACCGCGCATCGTGCCGCTGAAGATCACGCGGCCCGGGCCGAAGGATTCGATCGGATCGCCGACGCGGCCGCTGATGTCGATGCCCGCATGATTGCGGCCGCCGCTGCGCTGCGTGCCGAATTCGCCCTCGCCCTCGCCGGGCTTGTCGGCGCGGTTGACGGTGAAGTTGCCGGGCGCCGGCCAGGTGTTGCCGCCGGTCTGTGCGGGCTGCTGCGGCTGCGGGGCCGGCTGCTGCGGCGTGGGCTGGGCCTGCGTCTGGCCCGGGAAGATGCCCAGCGCCTTCAGCGTGTTCTCGCCGGCCTTGCCGTCGACTTCGAGGCCTTTCTGTTCCTGATACTTGCGCACCGCGGCTTCGGTCTTGTCGCCGAAATAGCCCGTGGTCGGCAACGGCTGGCCGTTCTCGTCGCGGATGCCGGCCTTGTTCAGCGCGTCCTGCAGGCGGCGCACGCCTTCGCCGCGCTCTTCCTTCAACAGCAGGGTGTCGCGCACGGTGCCGCTGTCCGGCGACGCCGGCGTCGCGCCGGGCGTGGTGCGGTTCGGCTGGCTGGCATCGATCGGTTCGATGCCCTTTTCCGGAATCGCGATGCGGTTGTATTTGGTTTCCCAGTAATTGACGAAGGTCTGCGCGAGATCGCGGTCCGATAGGCCCGAGAGCTGGTTCCTGCGCACGCCGGTCAAGCGTTCGACGTCGTCGCCGATGTTGGCGAGGATGTTGCCGCGGGTGTCGGTGTCGTTGAAGAAGCGGTTGAAATTCGGATCCAGCGCGGCCTGGATCGAACGATAGCCGTAGGCGCCCTGCTGGTGGGCCATGTACAGATCGAAGCCGTTGGGCTGCGCTTCGCCGGACAGATAGTCACGGCCGGAGCGGCCGTGGCTGGCGATGATGTCGTTGCGGTTGTCGATGTACAGCCGTGCGCCGGCATCGGCATTCGCGATCGGATCGAGCTCGCGCCCGGCGATGCCGTACTGGCGCGCGGTGTCGGGCAGGAACTGGAACAGCCCCTTCGCGCCGCTGCTGCGGTTGATCGCGGCTTCGTTGTAGGTGAAGCCGGTTTCGATCGCGGTGAAGCGCAGGAAATCTTCGCGCGAAATGTTGTGGGTACGTGCGGCGTTGTCGACGATGTCGAGCACTTCCTGCTTGGAATAATCGCGCATGGGATCTCCTGTCTCGGTCTGCGTGGTCTGGAAGCGTGGGTGTGCGGGTTACCGGGCGGTGCTGTCGGCGTACGTCGCGGTGGCCGCGTCGTAACGGTAGGTCCGGGTATCCGCGGAACCGGCGGGACGGATCGCACCGTCGTCGCCGCGGGTACTGCCGGTGAAATTCACGGTGATGTCGGGCATGGCGCCGGCGGCGGACGCGTCGAAACGCAGACTGCCGCTGTTGCGCACGCATTCGGTGTCGGGCGTGGACGGCCCCTGGCGGCAACTGGCGCTGTAGTCCACGCCGGACTGCACGGTGCCGACATGGCGCCATGCGCCGTCCGCACCGGCGTACAGGAAGAGCTCATAGGCGCGGACGCGCACGCCGCCGGTCGCGACCGTCGCGCTGGGCAGCGCGAGCAACGCCTTGTCCGGCGCGACGGTGTAGGTCAGTTCGACGCGTCCGGCATCGGCTTCAGGCGCGCGGCCCATGCCGCCGAAGCGACCGACATCGGTCTGCGGCGTGCCCGCTTGCCAGGCGCCGTCGCGCAGGGTGTAGGTGATCTGCGCGAGTTCCGCCTGATCTTCCGGCTGCGGCATGCCGTTCTCGCCGGGAGCGACCGTATCGACGAAAGCGGTGTAACGCGCCTGCCCGCCGGCGCGATACGCGTATCCGCGCCAGAACGCGGCCTGTCGTCCATCGGGCAACGCCGCATCGGCCTTCGCGCCGTAGGCGGCGGCGAGCACCGCCTCTGCCGCAGGCGACGGCACGGTGGTGTCCACACCGGGCATCCACGCGACCGATGCATCGGCGACAGGCGCCGCCGCGGGTGCGTCGACCGTCGCTGCGGGCGGCGCGACCGTCGTCGGCGCGGCACTGCGGTCGCATGCGGCGAGCGCCGCGCACAGCGACAGCGCGAGGATCGCGGCGCGCGATGCATCGATGCGGCGCGCGGCCGGAAAGGAAGTCGGAATCGGCGTTGTTCTCGATGTCATCGGGTCCTCGTTGGCATGGCCTGTCCGGTGGGAAACGCCTCGCCCGTCCGCAATCCGCGGACGCGGAGAAGCCGTCCCTGGCACCATACTCCGGCGTTTCCGAACCGTCATCGCGCATTCCGTCATCGCATTCGATTTCATGCGAGCAATGCGCCCCGCTGCGTGTTTTCGCGCTGCTGCGTCGTGTCCTGCGCCGGCGCCTGCGGCTGGTTCTGGGTGTTCTGCTGCATCAGCTGCGTGCTCTGCTGCACCGTCTGCTGCACCGCCTGTTCACGATCCACGTACACCCGCTTGTTCGTCGGATCTTCCAGGCCGCCCTGCACCGCGAAGAAACCGGCGTTGTTCCCGCCCGCCTTCACGTGGTCGATCTGGCTCAGGCCCGACACCTTCGCTTCGAACGCGATCGTCGCCGCCGCGTTCTCGCGCTCCTGCGCATTCTTGAACGTCCCCGCCGGCATCTGTTCCAGACCCTTCATCGCCTGCTGATACAGCGCGTTGTCCGGGTGGTTCGGATTCGACAGCTTCGGCGACTGCTCCGCCTTCGACAGCGCTTCCAGCGTCTTCGGACCGGCGATCCCGTTCGGGTCCATGCCGTTCTCCTTCTCGAACGCCTTCAGCGCGTGCGTCGTCGCCGCGTCGAAGGTCCCGTTGGTCGGAATCGGCTGGCCGTCCGGGCCGCGGAAGCCCTGGTTGTTCAACATCGTCTGCAGCTTCGCCACCTCGGGGCCGGTCGACCCCTGCTGCAGGACGCCTTCGCTCGCCGTCATGCTCGCCGGAATCGTCGCGTTCGGCTGGGTGGGCGTGTTCGGCTGCGGCTCGGGCGACGCGTCGGCTTTCCGCATCTCCTCCACAGGCGGTGTGCGCGAAGGCGGCACCGACTCGGAAGACGCATCGATATTCGACGCAGCGGCAGCGCGCACGGGTTCATTGAGTTTGCCCAAGGTCTCGGGGCCCGCGATGCCATCCACCCGCAACCCGTTCTGATGCTGGTACAGCGTGACGGCGGCCTCGGTGAGCGGGCCATAGATGCCATCAACCGGAATATCCAACCCCATGCGCTCGTTGAGGCGCTCCTGGATCTTCCGCACGGTCTCTCCACGATCGCCGTCCTGATAAATACCGGTCAGGGGCTCTGGTGCAGGGGGCGGGCTTGGCGGGGCGGCCTCCTCCTGCGGCGGCCTTTGTGGCGGCCCTTCCAAAACAGGCGCCTCATCCGCCTTCGGCGGCACCGGAGGCGCGGGAGAATCCTGCGGCGGCGCAGGCGACTCCGAGGTCGGCGGCACAGGCGGAGCTTCTTCCTGTGGCGGGGGCCCTTCCAGAACCGGCGCCTCATCCACCCCAGGCGGCACCGGAGGCGCGGGAGCGTCCTGCGGCGGCGCAGGCGACTCCGACGTCGGCGGCAGAGGCGGAGCTTCTTCCTGTGGCGGCTGGCCATCCGGAACCGGCGCCTCATCCGCCGTCGGCGGCACCGGAGGCGCGGGAGACTCCTGCGGCGGCACAGGCGGGCCAGCGTCTTCCTGGGGCGGCGGCGATTCCGACGACGGCGGCACAGCGTCCTCCTGCGGCGGCTGCGGTGACGTTTCCTCCGCTGGCGGTGCCGTCACGGGTTCTTGACCCGGATAAATGCCCAGCGACTTCAGCGTGTCCGCTCCGGCGATGCCGTCGACACCAAGGCCCTCCCGCTCCTGGTACTTCCGCACGGCGTCTTCGGTCATGTCGCCGAAGTCGCCGTCCGCCTTCAATGGCTGCCCTTCCTCGTCGCGGATACCGGCTGCGTTCAGCGCTTCCTGCAAGCGCCTGACGTCCGCGCCCTGATCACCATGATCCAGCAACGCGCGCGGCGGAGCGTCGAGATACTTGCGCGGGTCGACCGCACTACCGTTCTCGCGTGTTTCGAAATGCAGATGGGTGTCACCTTCATCGGGCGTATTGCCGCTGCGGCCCATCGTGCCGATGACCGTGTTTTCGTCGACCTTCTGGCCGACTGTCACATTGATCGTGTCCAGATGCAGATATCGACTCGTCAATCCGTCGCCATGGTCGATGACGATGTAGTTGCCGGCATCGGGGTGGCCCTCCGTGACCTGAATGACTTCGCCCGGGCGGAAAGCCTCGATCGGATCCCCGATCTCGCCGACGATATCGATGCCTTTGTGCTCGCGTTTGCCGCCGTCACGGGACTCACCGAATTCACCCCCGCCCTCACCGGGTTGGTCCTTGGTGTTGATGACGTAGTTGCCCGGCGCCGGCCAGTTGCTGCCGCCGGCTTCGACGGGGGCTGCCTCGACGGGGGCTGCCTCGACGGGGGCTGCCTCGACGGGCGCTGCGTCGACGGGCGCTGCGTCGACGGGGGCTGCCGCTTCGGTCGGTGCCACTTCAGCGGGCATCGCCCTCAACTCATCGTAGATTCCGAGCGCAGTCAGCGTGTCCCTTCCAGCCTTGCCATCGACGTCGAGCCCCTGCTGCGCTTGATACTGGCGCACCGCGTCGCGGGTTTTCCCGCCGAAGTCGCCATCGGCCTGCAGCGGTTCTCCATCGGCGTCGCGGATGCCGGCATCGTTCAGCGCCTGCTGCAGGCGCGCCACCGACTCGCCATGCTCGCCGTGCTCGAGCATGCGATCGCGCATCGGGTCGATCGTCAGATAGGTCTGGGTTCTCTCGAAGTCCGGCACGAAGTGCTGGTCGAAACCGTCGTTGTTGCGGGCGATATCGTCGTAGTACTTGCCGGTGGTCGTGCCGAAATCATCCGCGACGTTGCCGCGCCCCTGGGCGGCATCGATGGCACCTTCGTATCCACCCAGATGGCGGGCCTTGAGAAAGCCGGCGACCACATTCGGCGGAGTGTCGGCGTTGAGCACCCCTTCGCGCACCGCCGTATCGTAGGTCGCGCTGGAAACGGTCTGAAACGCCTGATCCTGCATCTCGGCGGACGCGAGGTACTTGTCGAGGCTGAGATCGTTGTTCCAGTTCGCGGGATCATTCAGGAATGTCTTCATTCCGCCATCCACGCCCCAGTCCCATTCGCTCTCGAAGCCGGAGGCCGCGAGCGCCGCCTGGTACTTCTCGCGATCCACCAACCCCGCTTCGACCAGCCAGCCCGCACCCGCCTGATAACGTCCGTAATAACCATAGCCGTTGTGCGCATCGAGATTGCCGCCGTAACTCTCGGTATCGACCACGGACGCGATCAGACGCCGGGTCCAGGCATCGTCGAGGCTGCCGATGGTACCGGCGGCGTAGTCGTTCGCGGTCTGTACGGATTTTTCAGGATGCTCGGCCATTTCGTTCTCTCGTTGCAATCACTGTGTGGTCGATCTGCAGTTGATGTGGATCAGTGGGAGACGCAGCCCATATCGGCGATGCGCGCATCCGGACGAATGCGGGTGAATTCATACGTGGTATAGCCGGGGCCGAGCTTGCCTGTGTCGGAGTCGGCGTTGCCTTCCATGTAGATGGGCGCTGCCGGACCCAGGTGCAGTTCGTAGAAAGCGGTACCGCGGCGGTTGGCGCGACGCGTGCCATAGACGCGGGCGCAGCGATCGGCGATCAGCTTCAAGCGCACGTCATCGCCGAGTTGGGCACGGATCGCAGCTTCGTAGTCGGTGGACGGCCTGAATTTGCGGAATGCGACGGACTCGACCGATTCGCGCCCGATGAGGGTGATGCCGGCCTGATCCTCCGATGCGACGTCGGACGGACGAGTCGCGGTATCGGTCCATGGCAGTTTGCCGGTGCGCGTGCGGGTATCTTCGGCACCGTATGCGCCGGGCGCCGGAACCGGCTCGGTTTGGTGCCAAGTCACGCCGGCAAGGCGCCCGAAGACGTCCCATCCGCGCGGGCTCGCGACGAAAGCATCCAGAGCGGCGCGCACTGGCTTCTCATCGATCGGCGACGATGGCGACGGCTCCGCATCCGGCAGCACGACAGTCTCCGCGACAGCAGTGGCAGAGGCTGCCGCACTTGTAGCGGGAGTCGGCGTCGCGACCGACGTCGACCCGCGCTCGCAGGCCGACAGTGCGAAGCACAGCGACAGCAAGGCCGTGAAGCGCGCGGGAAGCGGATGGCGGATGGAATCGGAAATCATATGGAACTTCATGGGGTCCTCGTGGAATCGCATGCGTCGTGGGTGTTCGCGCTCTGCCCTGTATCGACACGGCGGCAAACCGTTCCCTGCAACATGACCCATACGATCAGGCCGTCATGACACCTCGGCTGCGCTGTTCCTGCTGCGGATCGGACGGACCGTGCGGCTGCGCGAGCTGGCGGGCCATCTCGCTGCTCTGCTGCACCGTCTGCTGCACCGCCTGTTCGCGATCCACGTAAACGCGCCTGTTCGTCGGATCTTCCAGACCGCCCTGCACCGCGAAGAAGCCGGCGTTGTTGCCCGCAGACTTCACGTGGTCGATCTGACTCAGGCCCGACACCTTCGCCTCGAACGCGATCGTCGCCGCCGCGTTCTCGCGCTCCTGCGCATTCTTGAACGTGCCCGCAGGCATCAATTCCAGTCCCTTCATCGCCTGCTGGTACAGCGCGTTGTCCGGGTGATTCGGGTTGGACAGCTTCGGCGATTGCTCCGCCTTCGACAGCGCTTCCAGCGTCTTCGGACCGGCGATCCCGTTCGGGTCCATTCCGTTGTCGCGCTCGAACGCCTTCAGCGCGTGCGTCGTCGCCGCGTCGAAGGTGCCGTTGGCGGGAATCGGCTGGCCGTCCGGGCCGCGATAGCCCTGGTTGTTCAACATCGCCTGCAGCTTCGCCACTTCGGGGCCGGTCGAACCCTGCTGCAGGATGCCTTCACTCGCCGCCACGTTCGCGGGAATCGTCGCGTTGGGCTGCTGCGGCGCATTCGGCTGCGGCTGCGTGGGCTGGGGCTGGGTCGGGGTGTCGGCGCGCGGCTGCGTCGGTTGCGGCGTGGCCTGCTCGGGTTGCGCGGGCGTCGGCGTCTCCGCTTTCGGCTGCGCAGGCGTTTGCGTCTGGCCCGGGAAGATGCCCAGCGCCTTCAGCGTGTTCTCGCCGGCCTTGCCGTCGACTTCCAGGCCCTTCTGTTCCTGATACCTGCGCACCGCCGCTTCGGTCTTGTCGCCGAAATAGCCCGTCGTCGGCAACGGCTGGCCATTCTCGTCGCGGATGCCGGCCTTGTTCAGCGCGTCCTGCAGGCGGCGCACGCCTTCGCCGCGTTCTTCCTTCAACAACAGCGTGTCGCCGATCCCGCCGCTCTGCCCCGGGGTCGCCCCGTTTTCCGTGCGCGCGGGCGGCGTCTGACCGCGGTCGAGCGCGCGATGGAACGCCAGCCGTTCGTTGTAGTAATCGACGGCCTTGTCGACGGTGTAACCGGCCTGCACCTGACCGTAGGGCGAACCCGGCAGCGACGCCCATTCCTTGCCGCCGCGTTCGATCGCGGTGCGGATGTCGCCGTTCTGCAGCGGCGCCATCACGCCGCGATAGTTCATCTTCGCGACCGCGATGCGATCCTGGCTCTCGGGCGAGAAATCGTCGATTTTTCCGTCGTAGCGCTTGCGCATGTCGTCGACGTCGACCTGTTTCATCTGATAGCGGCCGACGTTGTAGCGCAGCTCGTCGCGCGGCAGGGTGCCGTTGTCGGCGATCGCGGATTCGGGCATCAGGCCGCGGCTGCCGGCCACGCCGTTGCGCTCACGATAGCCGGCGGGCGAACCGTCGGCGTTGAGCGACTGATGCACTTCCTTCCAGGCCACGAGATCGAGATACGCGCGCACTTCCGGCGACTGCGACTTGAGGAACTCGCTGGCGGCGAAGTTCGCCTTCGCGTCCGGGTTGGCCGGCGTCTGCGACTGCGGCGTCTGTGCTTGCGGCGTCTGCGGCTGAGGCGTCTGCTGCGGCTGCGGATCGGCGGTCTGCGGACGCGGCGGCTGCGTGCCCTGCTTCAGGCCGAGCGCGGTCAGGGTGTCGTTGCCGGCCTTGCCGTCGACTTCCAAACCTTTCTGTTCCTGATACTTCCGCACCGCGGCTTCGGTCTTGTCGCCGAAGTAGCCCGTGGTCGGCAGCGGCTGGCCGTTCTCGTCGCGGATGCCGGCCTTGTTCAGCGCGTCCTGCAGGCGCGTCACCGCATCGCCGCGCTCGCCGTGCTTCAGCACGCCGTCGGCCATCGGATCGGCATTGACCGCGCCCGTTCCCGGACGCACAGCGCCGTTGGATTGGATGCGGCCACTGGTGATGTCGTTGATGTAACGCTCGAAGACGGCCGCGGGCGCTTCGACGTGCGCATGCACCGATCCCGGGCTGCCGACATCGCCCATGCGCCCCATCGGCTGGCCGTACTCGATCCGGCTGCCGTTCGCCGGCTGGCTGCCGCGCGCCATGTGCAGGGACTGCGCGAGCACCCGGCCGTTGTCGTCGACGATCTGCACCGTGTTCCAGTCGTCGTTGAGCACGCGGATGGTGCCCGACGCCGGCGCCGGAATCGTCGGCGGGTCGATGATGAAGTCCTTCTTGACGTGCGGTTCGGTGCGGTTGCGGGTGCGCACCTCTTCGAGTTCGCCGTCGATGGTGCGGTATTCGCGCCCCGCTTCGCGGCCGCTGCTGGGGTGGTGCTTTTCCAGATCGCGATAGCTGTTGACCCGCTCGACGCGGTTGCCGACGCTTTCGGTGATGACGTAATTCGGCATGACGTTCTCTGCTCCGGAAGGATATCGATGCGACCCGGGAATGCGGGTCGCGTCCATGAACTCGATGGTCTGCGACGATGACGCGGAAAGACGTGAAAAATACGGACGCGCGATTCGTACGGGACGGGCGACGCTGGCGAGACGGGGGGAATCCGTTTCGCGAGGCGTGCGGACCGCACCGCGTCGGCACGGAAGACGGAACGATCGCGGTGGCTGTCGGCAGCGCGGCGCATCGTGCGCATGAACGCCGACCCTCGATCCGCGACCGTCGCGACCTCAGTGCGCGACGACGGAAGAATCGCGGTCCGCGCCCATCGGACCCCTGTCCCGCAGGGCTGCGGCGATCTCCCGCGACACGCACGGCCACGCATCCCCAAGACAACGGGCATGGCGTGCGCGGAAGCGCCCGGTCCGCGATGGCCGGCTCGGGCGGGGGACGCCGGAGCGCAACGCTGGACCGACCCGGACGGAGACCGGGTGCGAGGGCTGGGAGGGGTGGGCGAAAACGTGGGCCGGCGCCGGCGCGCTGGCTGGGCCGCCCATCACGGGCGGCGCGGCCGAGCCATGCGGGCTCGAGCCGTGGAGGCCTGGGGACACAGGTGCGGCATCCGCCGTCCCGGTGTTCCGGATGCCCGGGGACGGACGCCCCGGGCGATGTTCGGCAGTGGCCACTGCCTGCAGTCTCGTATCAGCCATGACAGCTTCCTCGTTGGATACGACTGGGTGAATTGGGTTGTAGGTGCTGCGGTGACGCGGAATCGGTGAACCTGTCTTGCGCGTTCGGCGCCTGTATAGCACGACCTCCGCGGAAATGTCGCGGGCCTTCCGCGCGCCATGAACCTGGTACCGCGCGGGTGGTTCGGATCGCCCTGACCGCAGGAATGTGCCGCAGAGGCTTGATTCGCAAGACCGCGCCCGAGGGTCGCCGCCGATGCCTCCCGGTGTCATCGTCATCGCCCGCGATCGACCCGTCTTCGCATGCCGTCCGACGGGCGGTCGGGAGCCCCTGCGGTAAAATCGATCTTTTCGCGCCCAGGGATCGCCCGCATGCAACTCTCCAACGCCCGCGCCATCGTCACCGGTGGCGTCTCCGGCCTCGGCTTCGCCGTCGCCAGACACCTCGTCGCCCATGGCGGCAAGGTCGCGCTGTTCGATCTCAACGACGACAAGGGCACCGCCGCCGTCGCCGAACTCGGCGCAGCCAACGCCCGCTATTTCCGCACCGACGTCAGCGACGAAGCCGGCGTCGCAGCCAATGTCGCCGCGGCGAAGGGTTTCCTCGGCGGCCTGAACGCAGCGATCAACTGCGCCGGCATCCTCGGCGCCGGCCGCGTGCTGGGCAAGGACGGCCCGATGGCCCTGTCGCAGTTCCAGGCCACCGTGATGGTGAATCTCGTCGGCAGCTTCAACGTCGCCAAGGCCGCCGCGGACCTCATGCAGCACAACGAGGCCGGCGTCGACGGCGAACGCGGCGTGATCGTCAACACCGCGTCGGTCGCGGCCTACGAAGGCCAGATCGGCCAGGCCGCGTATTCGGCCAGCAAGGGCGGCGTGGTCGGCATGACCCTGCCGATGGCGCGCGAACTCGCCCGCTTCGGCATCCGCGTGATGACCGTCGCCCCGGGCATCTTCTGGACGCCGATGGTCGACGGCATGCCGGAGTCGGTGCAGCAGTCGCTGTCGGCCTCGATCCCGTTCCCGTCGCGACTGGGCAGGCCGGAGGAATTCGCCGATCTCGTCGCCTACATCCTCGGCAACCCCTATCTCAACGGCGAGACCATCCGCCTCGACGGCGCGACGCGTCTCGCGCCGAAGTGACGACAGGATGTCGTCACACCGGACAGCACGTGGACGTGCGTTGATCCGGGGTCAGGCCTCTTTCGAACATTCATCCTCCGCAACCATTGGATTCCGGTTTTGACCGGAACGACGAGATCAACATGAAGGCTTACGACATCAAGAAAGGCAACGTCGTCGAACACAACGGCACCGTGTACCAGGTGCGCGACATCGAGCGCAGCTCGCCGCAGGGCCGCGGCGGCAACGTGAAGTACCGCTTCACCATGTACAGCGTGCCCGGCGGCAACAAATACGACCTCAGCGTCGGCGCCGAGGACGATCTGAAGGAAGTGGAACTCGCGCGGCGCCAGGCCACGTTCTCGTACAAGGACGGCGATGCCTTCGTGTTCCTCGACGACGAGGACTACACCCCGTACATGCTCGACGCCGACGTCGTCGGCGATGGCGCGGGTTACATCACCGACGGCCTCGCCGGCTGTTACGTGCAGGTGATCGACGACGCGCCGGTCGCGCTGCAGTTGCCCCAGAGCGTGGTGCTGGAAGTCGTGGAAACGCCGCCGGAACTCAAGGGCGGCACCGCGACCAAGCGCCCGAAACCCGCGCGCCTGAATACCGGCATCGAAATCCAGGTGCCCGAATACATCGCCAACGGCGAGAAGGTGTGGGTGAACACGGTCACCGGCGAATTCGGCGGTCGCGCGGAATAAGCGTGTCGATGCGCGCGCTCGCCGCACTCTGCGCGCTGTGCCTGCTGGGCGGCTGCGCCGCCCGGCCGTTCGCGGCGTTCGAGGATCCGCGCCCCGAGGGCCGGATGAGCCTGCGCGAGCGTTCGCAGTGCGAGCCGCCGGAAACGCAGCCGGGCTGGTGCGATTTTCCGCATGAAGTTCGCGTGTTCCTCGAACGACGCGAAGGCTGCGACCACTTCCGCGGCGAGCCGGTGCCGGACGCCGCCGGCGATCCCGGCGGCACGCGCCGTCGCCAGATCGAAACCGCGCTGCGCGAGCTGTGCACCGGCACGGATGCGGAGCTGGCGCGGCTGCGTACGCGCTATCGCAAGGATGCGTCTGTCGGCGCGGCGCTGGAAACGTTCGAAAGCGATATCGAGTAAGCGCCGCGCGATTCGTTCGCAACCACAGCCGATGCCGATCAGGCATCGGCTAAACGTGTTTGCTCACCCATTTCATCGCCATGCGGACAATCGACGGATCGATGCCGGGCTCGGCCGGCAGCGCGTCGATCTCCCGCCACGCCAGCGCGTGCGATTCGTCGCTGACCGCGAAGTCGTCGCTGCCGGTCGCGCGCACGATGTAGCGCACGTCGTAGTGCCAGTGCCCGGGCACGTCGCCGCGTTCGGGAATCCAGTGCCGATCGAGATCGAAGATCTCCGGCTCCACCGCCAGCCCAGTGAGTCCAGACTCCTCCTCCGCTTCGCGCAGCGCGACCGCGGCCAGATCGCGGTCGCCATCGGCGTGGCCGCCCAGTTGCAGCCAGCGATCGAGTTTGCGGTGATGGGTCATCAGCAGGCGACGACCTGCGGCATCGACCAGCCAGGCCGAGGCGGTGAAGTGCCCGGCGAGTCGTTCGCGGCGGAAGGGGTCTTCGCTGCCTGACCGGTCATCACCGGGCCGCTCGACATCGGCGAGCAGCGCGGCGAATTCGACCGCGGCCTCCGCTTCGTCGGGCCAGACCTGCGCATGACGTGCGAAGGCGGCGCGCAGGGACGATACGGTGGCGTCTGGGAGAGTCATGCTGCGCTGCACCAGCGGAAGGCGGGGGCGGATTATCGCCGGAGTCGCCGTGCGATGCCCGGCCAACCGCCTCGTCCGCGGCTTGTGCCACGGCGGAGGGCCCGGTATGTTCGCCGGGTTGTCTCGCCGGCGGTACTCCCGCCGGCGACCGTCGCGACCACCCGGAGAGTTCTCAATGCTGTTCCAGCGCAAGAAGCCGCTCGACCTGATTCTCGCCACCGCCGAAAAGCGCTCGCTCAAACGCCAGCTCGGCGCCTTCGACCTCACCATGCTGGGCATCGGTGCCGTCATCGGTACCGGCATCTTCGTGCTCACCGCGGTGGCGGCCAACAAGGCCGGCCCGGGCATGATGTATTCCTTCATCATCGCCGGCGTGGTCTGCGCGCTCACCGCGCTGATCTATTCCGAAATCGCGGCGATGGTGCCGGTCTCCGGCTCCGCCTACACCTACTCCTACGCGGTGCTGGGCGAACTGGTCGCCTGGATGGTCGGCTGGGCGCTGATCCTCGAATACGCGGTCGCCGCCGGCGCGGTCTCGGTCGGATGGTCCGGGTATGCCAACGGCTTCCTCGCATTCCACGGATTGGGGCTGCCCGACTTCCTGACCGCGGGTCCGTTCTACACCCAGCACGTCGACGGCAACACGTCCGTGCACATGGTCGACGGCGTCACCCACAAGGGCGGCTTCAACCTCATCGCATTCCTGCTGGCGCTGCTGGTCACCTGGCTGCTGGTGATGGGCACCTCGAAGTCCGCCAAGGTCACCGCGGTGCTGGTGATGATCAAGATCATCGCGCTCGCGGCCTTCATCGCGCTGGCCTTCCCGGCCGTCGAAAGCGCCAACTTCTCGCCGATGCTGCCCAACGGCTGGGGCACGCCGCTCTCGGGCGTGGGCGTCCTCGGCGCCGCCGCCTCGATCTTCTTCGCCTACGTCGGTTTCGACGCAGTCTCGACCGCAGCGGAGGAAACCAAGAACCCGAACCGCAACATCCCGATCGGCCTGATCGGCTCGCTGGGCATCTGCACCGTGTTCTATCTGCTCGTCGCCTATGCGGCGGTCGGCGCGATGGGTGCGCAGCCCGGCGGCCTGTTGTCGCAGAGCAAGGAGCCGCTGGCCTTCATCCTGCGCGAGATCGGCTGGCCCAAGGTCGGCGATCTGGTCGCCGGTGCGGCCATCCTCGCGCTGCCGTCGGTGGTGCTGATGATGATGTTCGGCCAGACCCGCATTCTCTTCACCATGTCGCGCGACGGTCTGATGCCGGAGAAGTTCTCCAAGGTGCATCCGAAGTACCACACCCCGCACGTGGTGACGTGGACCACCGGCCTGTTCGTGGCCTTCTTCGCCGCCCTGTTCCCCGTGGACATCCTGGCCGACATCTCGAACGCCGGCACCCTGTTCGCGTTCTTCATGGTGGCCGCGGGCGTGATGATCCTGCGCAGGACGGACCCGGGCCGCGCCCGTCCGTTCCGCACCCCGCTGATCTGGGTGGTCGGTCCGCTGGCCATGGGCGGCTGCGTGCTGCTGTTCTTCAGCCTGGGCTGGAACCCCACCATCAAGTTCTTCTGCTTCTGGGCGGTCATCGGCCTGATCGTGTACTTCCTGTTCGCCCGCAAGCGCAGCCATCTGGCGCCCGGCAACGAAGCCCTGCTGCACGGTGGCGGCGAGAAGCTGGCGGCGGATCCGCTGGTGCAGGAAGGCCCGAATACCGGCCCCTGATTCATGGCCCCGGCAAACGAAAACGGCGCGGTTTCCCGCGCCGTTTTTTTTCGCCCGTCGAAGCGGGCCGTCGGCAGGCTGCCTCAGGGTTTCTTGGCCCAGGCGCTGCACCAGCCCTTGGACACGACGCTGTTCTTCGGGAACAGGGTGCAGGGGCCGCTTGCGGCGCCCTTCGCGCCCTTGAAGAAATTGCAATTGGCGCAGCTGCTGCCGGGCTTGAACGCGGCGTGCTTCACCTTGGTCGCGTCCTCGGCGTAGGCGAGCGCCTTCGCGGTGGGATCGGTGGCGGCCAGCTTCGGCAGCGGCTTGGCCGCGGCCGGCGCCGGGGCGGCGGCATTGGCGTCGAGCGAGCGCAGCGCCAGCGGCGCGGACGCCGCGGCGACGACGGCGATGGTCAGGAAACGGCGGCGGGAAGCATCGTGTGACATGGCGGAGTTCCGTGCGTGGGGTGATGGGAGGAGTATGGGACCCGGTGCGCGCATCGTCCTTGCGCTGGATCAAGCGCGCCAGCGGGATGCGGCTGGCGCAGGGCGCCGGATGCGCCGAATGCTAGCAATCGCCCGAAAAACAGGGCGAAACGCGAATTGTTCGCATCACCGCCTGGCGCAGGACCGGGTTCCGCTAAACTCGCAGCCATGAACGCCCACGACGCCCCCTTCGATACCGCCCGCCTGCAGGTGCTGGCCGACGACATCATCGCCAACGTCCGCGAGCTGGCCCTCGCCGGCTGGACGCCCGCCACCAGCAGCAATTTCTCCCAGCGCCTGGACGACCGCCACGCCGCGATCACCGTCTCCGGCCGCGACAAGGGCCGGCTGACACGCGACGACATCATGGTCGTCGACTTCGACGGCAAGGCGGTCGGCAGCGATCACCGCCCGTCAGCCGAAACCCTGCTCCACACCCAGCTCTACCGGCGGTTCCCGGAGGTCGGCTGCGTGCTGCACACCCATTCGCACAACCAGACCGTGGCGTCGCGCCTGTACGGCGACGCCGGCAAGGTGCATCTGGCCGGCTACGAACTGCTCAAGGCCTTCGCCGGCAACCAGACCCACGAGACCGAACTCGATCTGCCGGTGCTGCCGAATACCCAGGACATGCCTGCGCTCGCCGCGCAGGTCGAAGGCCTGCTCGACGCCGGTCCGCTGTGGGGCTATCTGATCGACGGCCACGGCCTGTACGCGTGGGGCCGGAGCATGGCCGAGGCGCGGCGGCATCTGGATGCGTTCGAGTTCCTGATCGGTTGCGAGCTGGACCTGCTGCGGCTTCGCCGCTGAACACGCCGGCGCATCACCACCACCAGCCGCAGGCGCGGCCCGGTCGACACCGCCAACAACGTGCTGCCTGGGCCGGCTGCGAGCTGGACTTGCTGCGGCTTCGCCGCTGATCCGCACTCCGCACGCCCCTGTAGGAGGGGCTTCAGCCCCGATCTCTTCCCTCAGCAAAGCTCGGGGCTGAAGCCCCTCCTACGAGGCCTCCTGTCCCTCCGCAAAGCTCGGGGCTGAAGCGAAACCCGTTCCCGCGGACGCCCGCGCATCGCGGCATTCCACTGCGGAGATTGATCGCCTCCGGATGCGGCCCCATCATGGCGCGACCCACGTCACCGTCCGGAAACACCGCCATGAGCCGCCTGCGCATCTTCGCCGACGACCGCCCCGACGTCCCGCTGTCGGAAACCCGCGACCACGCCGCGATGGCCGCCGAACTGGCGAAGCTCGGGGTCGATTTCGAGCAGTGGACCACCACGCAGTCGATCGCGCCGGGCGACGCGCCGGAGACGATCATCGCCGCCTACAGGAGCGACATCGACCGGATCAGCGCCGAGCGCGGCTTCACCACCATCGATGTCGTCAGCATCGCCCCCGACAATCCCAATCGCGACGCGATGCGCGCGAAATTCCTCGACGAGCATTATCACGTCGAAGACGAGGTCCGCTTCTTCGTCGCCGGCAGCGGGCTCTTCAGCCTGCACGTCGACGGCAAGGTCTACGAAGTGCTGTGCGAGGCCGACGACCTGATCTCGGTGCCGGACAAGACCACGCACTGGTTCGACATGGGGCCGGAACCGAGCTTCGTCGCCATCCGCTTCTTCCAGAAGGCGGACGGCTGGGTCGGACATTTCACCGGCACCGACATCGCGCAGCGGTTTCCGCGGTATGAGGTGGGTCAGGCGACGTGATGCTCGTCGAATTCGCAGGCTGGGTCATCGACCCGGCCCAATCCATGCAAATGCCGGGTCGATGACCCAGCCTACGAACCTGCGCTCGGGATGACACCGGATCCATGACCGGCATCGGCCAACACGAACTTCGGAACGCAACGCATTCATGCTGATCCTCACCGACATCGAAGGCACCACCTCCTCCATTTCGTTCGTGAAGGACGTGCTGTTTCCGTACGCACGGCGCGCGCTGCCGGCATTCGTGCGCGCGCGCGGGCAGGAGCCGGAGGTGCGGCGCTGGCTGGACGCCGTGGCGACCGAGCATGGCGCGGTCTGCAGCGACGCGGTCATCGTCGAGATCCTGCAGGGCATGATCGACGAGGATCGCAAGCACACCGCGCTCAAGGCGCTGCAGGGCATGATCTGGAGCGACGGTTACGACAACGCCGACTTCAGCGCCCACATCTATCCCGACGCTGCGGCGCAGCTGCGCGACTGGCATGCCGCCGGCATTCCGCTGGCGGTGTACTCCTCCGGCTCGGTGCCGGCGCAGAAGCTGTTCTTCGGCCACACCGACGCCGGCGACCTCACCGCGCTGTTCGAGGGCTGGTTCGACACCGAGGTCGGCCACAAGCGCGACGCCGGCAGCTATCGCGAGATCGCGCGCCGCCTCGGCCGCCCCGCCGGCGACATCCTGTTCCTGTCCGACGTGGTCGAGGAGCTCGACGCCGCGCGCGAGGCCGGGATGCGCACCGCGCTGATCGACCGGCGCGAGGATTATCCGCAGCCGCGCCTCGGCGACGCCGCCCACGGCCACGCCCGCGTCGAGCGTTTCGACGCGATCGATACGGAGCCTGCCTGAGGCCATGAACGCCCGCCTGCTGCCGTTCGTGTTGACGCTCGCGCTGGGCCTGTCGCACGTCGGCGACGCGCTGGCGGCCGAGAAGATCAAGGGCATGTCCGATCCAGGCCTGTACGAGCGCGAGCGCGCACGGGTCGCGGCGGCGGTCAACGCGCTGGTCCCGCAGCGCCCGGGCAAGCCCGATCTGTACGTGGTCGGTTTCGGCGGCGACAGCAGCGAGGACGTGTTCCGCAACGAAACGGAATACCTCGAAAAGTTGATGTCGCAGCGGTTCCGCACCCAGGGCCGGGTGATCGCGCTGATCAACCACAACGACAGTCTGGTGCGCACGCCGCGCCCGCTGGCGACCCTGGAAAACCTGCGCGGCGCGCTCGCCGGTATCGGCAAGGTGATGGATCCCGAGCAGGACGTGCTGCTGCTGTTCATGACCCTGCACGGCACGCCCGATCACCGGTTGTTCGTGCGGATGGCACCTGCCTATCTCGATCTGATCACTCCGGAAGAACTGCGCAAGGCGCTCGACGATGCCGGCATCCGCAACCGCGTGCTGGCCCTTTCGGCCTGTTTTTCAGGCGGTTTCGTGCCGGCGCTGAAGGAACCGCACACGCTGATCCTCGCCGCGGCGCACCGCAACCGCACCTCGTTCGGCTGCGGTCCGGATTCCGACGCCACCTATTTCGGCCGCGCATGGATGATCGAAGGGCTGAACGAGACCACCGATTTCGTCGCCGCCTTCGAATCCGCGAAATCGCGCATCGACGCACGCGAGCGCGCCGAAGGTTTCCGGCCGTCGAAGCCGCAGATCGAAATCGGCGAGGCCATCCTGCCGCGACTGCAGGCGTGGCGCGATCAACTGGTGCCCGGCCCCGCGGTGCCCTACGACTATCCCGTGCCGGCGCGGACGCCCGCGCAGGACACCACCGAGAAAAGCGGAAAGACGGCGGGCGCGAAGAAGTGATGTGCCGGCGTCAGTGCAGTTTCTCGCCGCGCGCCAGCATCGCCACCAGGGTCTCCACCCGTTTCGCCTTCGTGTCCGGCTTTTTCGCGGTCTGGACGCGCCAGCACACGGCGTAGCGGTTGGTCTTGTCGAGCGTGTCGAAAAACGCGCGCGCCTTCCGGTTCTTCGCCAGCGCCGCCGCCAGTTCTGGCGGCGTTTCCATGTTGCGTGCGCCGTCGTAAGCGGCCTCCCAGCGGCCGTCGGCCTTCGCGGCCTCGATCTCTCGCAGGCCGCCGTCGCGCATGCGGCCCGCGGCGATCAGGCGTTCGGCGTGACCGATGTTGATCTTCGACCACAGCCCCTTCGGCCGCCGCGGCGTGAACCGCTGCAGGAAATACGCAGCGTCGAAACCGCGCTTCTGGCCGTCGATCCAGCCGTGGCACAGCGCCACGTCCAGCGCGCCGGCGTAGGTGACGGTGGCGATGCCGGAATCCTTCTTCGCGATCTTCAGCCACAGCCCCTTAGAGGCCGCGTTCGCGCACAGCCAGGCCTCGAACGCCGCGTCGTCGGCGAACGCCAGCACCGGCAGATCGTCGGGCAGCGATGCGGGCGTGGGTGTGTCGGCCATGCTCATTCCTCCGCGTCGTCGAGACGATACCTGGTTTCGGCGCGCAGTTCGCCGCGCCAGGCATCGAATGCGCGCACCTCGATGCGATGTTCGCCCGCCGCCAGGTCGGTCGGCAGCGTGCCGCGCCAGAGATGCGCCGAGGTCGTCGCTTCCGGCGATCGATCGTAACCGCGCAGCGTCTCCGCATCGGCGTCGCGCAGATTCTCGCGCAGCAGGTTCGGATCGGGCGCGAGCACGCGGCGCATCGGCATCCATTCGCCGCCGTCGATGCGGAACTCGACGCGATCGTCGCGTCGCCCCATGTAGACGTTCGCGTACACGCCGTAGGCCGGATACGCATCGCGCCGCAGCACTTTCGGCGCATGCAGGCCGATCGCCGGATCGCCCGCGGCGCGGGCGACGTGCCAGCGCAGCGCATAGTCGCCGCCGCGCGCGATGCGCAGGCTGGCGTAACCGTTCGGTGTGCCGTCGGCCATGGTGGTGTCCGGAATGCCCGCCGCATCCTTCGCGCCGGTCCAGAACGCACCGCAGGCGGCGCCGGCGTTGTACTCGTGCAGCGGCGCCGCGCCGTGCCAGTCGCTGCGCGCATCGTGCATCCAGTGCTGCTGCGTGTGGCTGTGGCCGCTCAGGATCAGTACGTGCGGGAAGTCCTTCAGCAGTGCGAACAGGCGCGCGCGATCGGCATCGCGGAAGGTTTCGCGACCCTCCATCTCGAACAGCGGGATGTGCATGCCCAGCACCAGCAGGCGATCCTTCGGCACGCGCGGCAGATAGGCTTCGAGGAAGGCGAACTGGTCTTCGCGGAATCCACCGATGTACCCGGGCCGCTGGCCCGGCGAACGCGATGGCAGGTAGATCACGTCGTCGAGACCGACGAACACCGCCTCGTCTTCTTCCCAGGCGAAGGTATCGGGGCCGAAGGTGTTGCGATAAGTGAGCAGCGAATCCTCGTCGCGGGCGACATCGAAATCGAGATCGTGATTGCCGGCGATGTGCAGCCACGGCACGCCGATGCGGCGGGTCTCGGCATTGAGCGCCGGATACAGATCCAGCGCATCGTCGACGACATCGCCCAGGGTCAGGCCCAGCTCGGGCGCGCCCAGCGTGTCGTCCCGCGTTTCGGCGAGCACGCTGTCGACGATGTCGCGGGCGTAGTAGCCGACCTCCTTGCGGGTCGCGACCTGCGAGTCGGCGAAGATCCGCACATCCAGCCGACCGTCGCCCGGCGGCATCCGGCGCAGGGCGATGTCGAAGCGCGCCGGCGGCGCGGCGGCGACGATGCCGCCGTACTTCACCGCCGGCGCATCGGCGGTCGGCACGTGCCGCCAGAGACCGGCGCGGGCCGGATCGTCGCCGGGCAGCCGCCAACCCGCCGGCTTGATCGCGAAGACCGTCTGCCCCGGCGCCACGGCCAGCCGATAACGCCCAGCCGCATCGCTGACGGCCAGCGCGCGACCGTTCGAGACGGCCACGTCGGGAATGCCGGGTTCGTCGCGATCGCGGCGGCCATCGCCGTCGCGGTCGTCGAACACGATGCCGGCGAGCGCGCGCGGCGCATCGGCGGCGACCGCCTGCCCGATGGCGCAACAGCAAGACAACAACACAATGCCTGCGCGGAATCGCATCGCCACCTCTATTTCTGGCCGGACCAGTACAGGATTATGCCCGCGTCGAGCTTCCGCGCGGAGGCCGTCGGCGAGGTTCAGGTGCAGTAAGATCGGCGCTTGTACCGAGGGCGAGGGGGGAGGCATGCCGTTTCGACGCATCTGGCTGCACGCCATCGTGGCTGCGACCCTGCTGCTGTTCGCGATGTGCTGCCACGCCGCGCCGCCACCGGCAGCGCTGGACCCGGGCACCGAGTCGATGCCGCTGACGCCCTACCTCAGCCATTTCCACGACAAGAGCGCCGGCGATTCGGCCGACAACGCCTGGCAGCGATTGGCGCGCGGCGATTTCGAACCCGTGCCCGACGGCAAGACCGCGTTCGGTTTCCAGCGTGGCGCCTACTGGTTCCATGCGCGCCTGGTCAACCGCAATCCCGCCGAGCCGCACTGGATGCTGGTGCAGCGCTTCGCGCTGATCGATCGCATCGACCTGTACGTGCGCTACCCCGACGGACGCGTCGTGCATCAGGCCAGCGGCGATCATCTGCCGTTCTCGGCGCGCAGCATTTCCTATCGCCATCCGAATTTCCGCATCGACCTGCCGCCCGGCCAGACCGTCGACGTGCTGGTGCGCACCCAGAGCGAAAGCTCGATGCAGGTGCCGCTCGACCTCTACACCCCGGCCGCGTTCACCTCGCTGTCGCGCGACGCCCAGTTCGTGATGGGCGTGTACTACGGCATCCTGCTGGCGCTGTTCGTCTACAACCTCGTGCTGTGGCTGACGCTCCGCGACGCGAGCTATTTCTGGTATCTGTTCCACATCTCCGCGTTCGGCCTGGTGCTGTTCACGCTCAACGGTTACAGCTTCGAGTATCTGTGGCCGCGCAACCCGTGGCTGGCGAACGTGGCGGTGCCGCTCTCGATCTGTTTCGCCATCATCGGCATGCAGCAGTTCGCGCGCACCTTCCTGGAACTGCCGAAACGCTTCCCGCGCGGCAACCTCGTCAGCTTCGGATTCATCGGTTTCTGCATCGCGCTGGGCATCGCGTCGCTGTGGCTGCCCTACAGCGCCTCCACGCCCTGGGCCACCCGCGCGGTGATCGTCAGCGTATTGTGGACGGTGACCGCCGCGATCGTGGTGCTGCGCCGCGGCTACATGCCGGCGCGGCTGTTCCTGGTGGCATGGGCGCTCTTTCTCGCCGGCACCGCGATGATCGCCGCCCTCGCCTTCGGCCTGTTGCCGAAGAACATCATCACCGAGTACGGGGTTCAGATCGGTTCTGCGCTGGAAATGCTGCTGCTGTCGATCGCGCTGAGCTACCGCTACGCCTCCCTGCGCAACGAGAACGAACGGATCGCCGCGGAAGCGAACCAGCAGCTGGAACGCAAGGTGGCGCAGCGCACCCAGGAAGTGCGCAGCGCGCTCATGCAACTGGAGGACGCGCATCGCCGCCTGCGCGATTCCAGCCGGCGCGACGGCCTCACCGGGCTGTACAACCGCACCCATTTCCACGAGAGCTTCGAGTCGCTGCTGAAGGAAGGGCGCGATCAGGCGCGACCGGTGTCGCTGCTGATGATCGATCTCGATCACTTCAAGTCGATCAACGACCGCTACGGCCATCTGGTCGGCGACGACTGCCTGCGCTGGGCGGCGCAGCGCATCGGCCAGGCGCTGCGCGCGTACGAAACCTCGGTGCTGGCGCGTTTCGGCGGCGAGGAATTCGTCGTGGTGTTGCCCGGCCACGATCTGCACAGCGCGGTGAACGTGGCCGAGAGCCTGCGTCGCCGGCTGGTCGAAGAGCCCTGCGTCAGCGGTCCGCATCGCCTGCGGGTGTCGGCGAGCATCGGGGTGCATACGGTCGATGCCGGCAGCGAGACCGATTCCGACGCGGCGCTGTCGGTCGCCGATCAGGCGCTGTACGCGGCGAAGGCGAACGGCCGCGACTGCGTGCGGACGTCGATCACGGCGGCGTGAGGCTGCAGGTATTCGGACGACACTGTCACTGTGTCGTCGATCACGCAGGATCGGAAACCAACATCGTCATCCTCGCGCAAGCGAGGACCCATGCATGCGAGCGGCTGAAGGTTGGGTCCTCGCTTGCGCGAGGATGACGTCTCTTTTCGAGCGCGTCGACCACGAAACAGCACGCCTGCCACGACCCGACGCAATGAAACGGCAGAAACACGGGCGACACGACCGCTACGTTGTCGATAACACGGGATCGAAAGCAAACACCGTCATCCTCGCGCAAGCGAGGACCCATGCATGCGTGCGGCTGAAAGCTGGGTCCTCGCTTGCGCGAGGATGACGTCGCTTTTCAATCCGACCCAACCGCCCTCGCGAAACAGAAAAAGGGCCCGCGATGCGGGCCCTTTCGTCGTTCGAACCGACAGGATCGGGATCAACCGCCCGGAATCGGCGGCGGTGCGGACGTACTGGTGATGTTGTGGATATACCGCTCGAACACCCGGGTGTAATCGCGGGTGGTGTGACGGTCCAGCACCGCGGCGTTGAGATTGTCCAGCACCGCATTGTAGTGCGAGACCACCCCGGCTTCGCCGCCGAGATTGTTGAGCTTCAGCATGCTTCCCATCGCGTCGAGCGTGCGCACCGCGTTCTCGCGCGAGATGTTGTCGCGGACCTGCTGGCGCCCGATCGCGATCAGCGCCTTGTAGATGTCCTTCAGCTGCTCGATGAAATTCTTGCGGATGTCGATGCTGAAACCGGTCTCGCCGAGCGAGAACTTCAGCTCAACGTCCATGTCGATGGTGCCGGCGGTTTCGATGGCGACGTAGCCGACGCGATAGTTCGCGTACTCGTAGCGCTTGATCATGCGCTTGCTCGACACCGCGGAATCGCCGTCGACGTGGATCAGGGCGAGGTTGGTGAAGCAGTATTCGTCCTTCTTCGACTTGATCAGGAAGAAGATTTTCTCGCCGTCTTCGTGGAAGAGATAATCGTCGGCGTCGACCTTGTCGTAGTCGGCCGGGGACACGATGACGCCGATGTCGCTGATGCCGAGGGCTTCTGCGGCGAACTTCTTGAACACGCGGATCTCCTTGGGGGATGGCCCGCCGCCGGGACGGCGACGGTCGCGCGAAATCTAGCAAAAAGATCCGACGCGCGATGCCATGACCGATGGCCTATGGAGTCGCCGCATGGCGCCCATATCTGGTGTCTCTTGACCGTCCCGCGGGGTCACCCGCGCCGCGTGTCCAGCACCGCGCGGACATCGTCCAGCGACAGTCCGCGCGCCTGCAGCAGCACGATCAGGTGATAGAGCAGATCGGCGGCTTCGCCGAGCAGCGGCGCATCCTCTTCCGCCACCGCGGCCAGCGCGGTTTCGAGGCCTTCCTCGCCGACCTTCTGCGCGATGCGCTTGATGCCGGCGTCGAACAGCTTCGTGGTGTAGCTGCCGGCCGGGCGCTCGGCGTGGCGCGTGCGGATCAGGGCCTGCAGCGCGCCGAGCGTGTCGCCGGGCGCATCCGGAAAACAGCTGACGCTGCCGAGATGGCAGGTCGGGCCGTGCGGACGCGCCTGCACCAGCAGGGTGTCGCGGTCGCAGTCGGTTTCCAGCCGCACCAGCGCGAGCACGTGGCCGCTGCTTTCGCCCTTGGTCCAGAGCCGGCCCTTGCTGCGGCTGAAGAACGTCACCTGGCCGCTGTCGAGGGTTTTCGCCAGCGCTTCGCGCGACATGTAGCCGACCATCAGCACGCGCAGGGTATCGGCGTCCTGCACCACCGCCGGCAGCAGGCCGTCCTGCTTGTCCCAGGCCAGCGTCTCGATGTCGAGGGCGGCCGGCTTCGTTGCCATCGTTTCGTTCACAGCCGCACCTCGATGCCCTGCGCGCGCAGATCGCGCTTGAGTTCCGGAATCGCGATCGCACCGGAGTGGAAGACGCTGGCCGCCAGCGCGGCATCGACATCGGCCTCGCGGAACGCGTCGAGGAAATGTTCGACCGCACCGGCGCCGCCGCTGGCCACCAGCGGCACCTCGCAGATCGCGCGCACCGCCTTCAGCTGTTCGAGGTCGTAGCCCCTGCGCACGCCGTCGCTGTCCATGCAGTTGAGCACGATCTCGCCGGCGCCCAGCGCCTGCGCTTCGCGCACCCAGTCCAGCGTGGCCTTGCCCGGCGCCCGCGTGCGCTCGGGATCGCCGGTGTAACTGCGCACGCGCCACACGCCGTCGGCGTCGCGGATCGAATCGATGCCGACCACCACGCACTGGTTGCCGTAGGCCTCGGCGATCTCGGCGATCAACTGCGGCCGCTCCAGCGCCGGCGTGTTGATCGAGACCTTGTCGGCGCCGGCGAACAGCACGCGGCGCGCGGTGTCGACGCTGCGGATGCCGCCGGCGACGCAGAACGGGATGTCGATGACCGAGGCCACACGCTCGACCCAATCGACGTCGACCGCGCGCCCGTCCGGACTCGCGCCGATGTCGTAGAACACCAGTTCGTCGGCGCCCTGGTCGCGATAGCGGCAGGCGAGTTCGACGATGTCGCCCATGTCGACGTGATCGCGGAAGCGCACGCCCTTGACCACGCGGCCGCCGCGCACGTCGAGGCACGGCACGATGCGGACGCTCAGCATGCCAGCGCCTCCTCGACCGTGAGCCGGCCTTCGAGCATCGCCTTGCCCAGCACCGCGCCGGCGCAGCCCGCATCGCGCGCAGCGATCACGTCGGCGACATCGCGCACGCCGCCGCTGGCCTGCAGCGCGAACCCGTCGCCGCGCGCGATCACGCGCCGGTACAGATCGAGATTCGGCCCGAGCATCATCCCGTCGCGGGCGATGTCGGTGCACAGCAGATGCTTCGCGCCGGCGTCGCGGTAGAACGACAGGCAGGCGTCGAGATCGAGCGGCGCGCGCTCGGTCCAACCGTGGATCGGCAACTGCCACACGCCCGTCTCGTCCTGGCGCGTGTCCAGCGCGATGGTGATGCGCTCGGCGCCATGCCGCCGCAGCCAGTCTTCGACGCGCGCCGGTTCGCGCACCGCCAGCGAACCGACGACCACCCGCGACGCGCCCGCGTCGAACAGATCCACGATCGCGGCTTCGTCGCGCACGCCGCCGCCGGTCTGCACGCGCAGGCGACCGTCGTCGGCGATCCGGCGCAGCAGCGGCGCGAGCGTGTAGCCCCCGGCCCGCGCGGCGTCGAGATCGACCAGATGCAGCCAGCGCGCGCCGGCATCGGCGTAGCGCATCGCGACCGCGAACGGATCGTCTGCGTAGCGCGTCTCGCGCGCGTAGTCGCCCTGCAGCAGGCGCACGACGCGACCGTCGCGCACGTCGATCGCGGGATAGGCGGTGAAGGCGGCGTCGTTCATGCGGGAAGCTTCAGGAAATTGTCGAGCAGTGTCAGGCCGGCCGCGGACGAGCGCTCGGGATGGAACTGCGCGCCATAGCGCCGTCCCTGCCCCACCACCGCGGCGAAACGCTGGCCATGGTCGGTGTCGGCGAGCACGCAGGCATCGCTTTGCTCATCCGCGAACACCGCATAGCTGTGCACGAAGTACGCATGCGCACCGTCGTCGATGCCGTCGAGCAGCGGCGTGGTCCGCCCCTCCGCATCGACACGCTTGCGCAACCGGTTCCAGCCCATGTGCGGCACGCGCAGCCCGGGGCCGCCGGCGAGTTTGCGCACGCGGCCGGGCAGCAGACCGAGGCACGCGACATCGCCCTCTTCCGAACGTTCGAACAGCAACTGCATGCCGACGCAGACGCCGAGCAGCGGCGCGGTGCTGGCGCGCAGCGCGGCGTCGAGACCCCGCGCGCGCAACAGCGCCATCGACGGCGCCGCGGCGCCGACGCCAGGAAGAATGATCCGTTCGGGTTCGCCGAGCGCATCGGCATCGCGCACCAGCCGCGGCGCCGCGCCGATACGCTCCAGCGCATAGCGGACCGATCCGAGATTCGCGCCGCCGGCATCGATCAGCGCGAGATCGCCGCCGTTCGGACGGCCGGCACCGGAACCTGCGTTCACAGCGTCCCCTTGGTGCTCGGCAGCGCATCCCCTTCGCGACGGATCGACTGCCGCAACGCGCGCGCCACCGCCTTGAAGCAGGCTTCGATCTTGTGATGATCGTTGTCGCCCTTCACCGACAGATGCAGGTTGAGGCCCGCGGTTTCGCACAGCGAACGGAACACGTGCGGCACCAGTTCGGTGGCGAGGTCGCCGACCTTTTCGCGCTTGAATTCGCCGTCGAACACGAAATACGGGCGGCCCGACCAGTCGAGCGCGGCGGAGGCCTGCGCTTCGTCCATCGGCAGGGTGAAGCCGTAACGCCCGATGCCCTTCTTGTCGCCCAGCGCCTGGCGCAGGGCCTGGCCGAGCGCGAGCGCGGAATCCTCGACCGTGTGATGTTCGTCGATATGCAGGTCGCCATCGCAGTGCAGGCGCAGCGCGAACCCGCCGTGCTTGCCCAACTGCTCCAGCATGTGATCGTAGAAGCCGAGGCCGGTCTTCACTTCGGGATCGGCCTCACGATCGAGATCGACCTCGACTTCGATTTTCGTTTCCTTCGTCGCGCGCACCACCTTCGCGGTGCGCGGCACGTCGACCAGCGCGTGCGCGATCTCCGCCCAGTCGACACCGTCGCCGAACTGCGGCGACTTCAGCTTGAAACCGCGGATGCCGAGATTCGCGGCGAATTCGATGTCGGTCTCGCGGTCGCCGACCATCGCCGAGCGCGTCCAGTCGATGCCGCGGTCGCGCAGCAGCGGCTGCACCAGTCCCAGCCGCGGCTTGCGTGTCGGCGCGTTCTCGTGCGGGAAGCTGCGGTCGATGAGCGTATCGCGGAAGCGGATGCCCTGGCTCTCGAAGATCTGCACCATCAGCGCGTGCGGGCCGTCGAAATTCGCCTGCGGAAAGGCGTCGGTGCCGAGCCCGTCCTGGTTGGTCACCATCACGAACTCGTAGCCGGCGTCGCGCAGCCGCAGCATCGCCGGAATCACGCCGTCGACGAAGGCCAGCTTGTCGTAGGCGTCGATCTGGAAGTCCGCGGGCTCGCGGATCAAAGTGCCGTCGCGGTCGACGAACAGGATGGGTTTCATCGCGCTCATGCCGCGGCCTCGACCGGCTGCAGTGCGGCGAACACCGCGTCGTTCTCGTCCGGCGTGCCGATGGTGATGCGCAGCGCGTCGCCGAGTCCCGGCGAGGCGCGCATGTCGCGCACCACCACGCCCGCGGCCAGCAGGCGGCGATACGCGGTCTCGGCGTCGTCGAAACGCGCGAGCAGGAAATTGCCGGCGCTGGGATACACCCGGCGCACGCCGGCCAGCGACTGCAGTGCGGCGAGCATGCGGCCGCGCTCGGCGCGGATCCGCGCGGCGCGTTCGGACGCCTGCGCCAACGCTTCGGGCGACAACGCCCGCAGCGCCAGCGCGGCGCAGGGCTCGGGCACCGGATACGGCGCCTGGCAGCGGCGCAGCACCTCGATCAGCGCCGGATCCGCGAGCAGGCAGCCGATCCGCGCGCCGGCGAGCGCATGCAGCTTCGACAGCGTGCGCAGTACGGCGATGTTGGGATATTCGTCGATCAGCGACGCCGCCGACGGCGCGTCCGCGTATTCGATGTAGGCCTCGTCGACCACCACCAGCGCGCGTCCGACGAGCATCTGCGCCATCGCGCGGATCGCTGCGAGCGGAATGAGTTCGCCGGTGGGATTGCCGGGCGAGCACAGGAACACGATCTTGGCGCGACGCGCGGTGGCGAGGTCGCGCATCGCGGCGAGATCGGCGATCCAGCCGTCGGCGTAATCGCGCAATGGCGCTTCGATGATCGGCGCACCCTGCAGCCGCGCGCAGACCGCGTACATGCCGAACACCGGCGGCGCGATCACCACCGGATCGTGTTCGGCGCGGCACAGCGCGCGCACCAGCAGATCGATGGCCTCGTCGCTGCCGCGGCCGATCAGCAGTTGTTCCGGACGCACGCCGTACACCTCGGCCAGCCGCGCGCGCAGCGCGTCCGGCTGCGGCTGCGGATAACGTCGCAGCGCACCGGCGCCATCGGCCGCGTTGGTCCACGGCGATTCGTTGGCGTTGAGCCAGACCGTACCCTCGACCTTGTGGCTGCGCGCCGAGGAGTATCCCGCGAACGCACGCAGATCCTCGCGCACCAGGTCGAGCACGCCCGGCTTCGGATGCGTCGGCGACGGCGTGCTCATCGTGGGTTGTCCAGCGCCGCGATGCGGATCGACACCGCACTGGCGTGCGCCTGCAAGCCTTCGGCCTCGGCGATCCGCACCGCGCTCGGCCCGATCCTGCGCAGGCCTTCGGCGGTCACGTTCTGCACGCTGATCGCGGTCTGGAAGCTGGTGACCGACAGCCCGCTCCACGCGCGCGCGGCGCCGCCGGTGGGCAGCACGTGATTGGTGCCGCTGCAGTAATCGCCCAGGGCTTCGGCAGCATAATCGCCGAGGAATACGGAACCCGCGGCGCGCACCCGGCTCAACCATGCTTCCGGCGCGCGCAGCGCGAGGATCAGGTGCTCGGGCGCATAACGGTTGCTGACCTCGAACGCCGCCTCGATCGACGGCACCAGAATCAACCGCGACTGCGCCAGCGCCCTGCGCGCGATGTCGGCGCGCGGCAGGCGCGCGAGTTGTCCGGCGAGTTCGGCGGCGACGCGCGCCATCAGCGGGCCCGAATCGCACAGCAGGATGACCTGCGAGTCCGGGCCGTGCTCGGCCTGCGACAGCAGATCGGCGGCGACGAAGGCCGGGGTGGCGCCGCCGTCGGCGATCACCAGCAGTTCCGACGGGCCGGCCGGCATGTCGATGGCGGGGCCGCCTTCGACCGTCGACACCTGGCGCTTGGCCTCGGTCACCCAGGCATTGCCGGGGCCGAAGAGTTTGTCGCAGGCCGGCACCGTTTCGGTGCCGATCGCCATCGCGGCGATGGCCTGGGCGCCGCCGAGCTTGAACACCCGGCTCGCACCGCAGTGACGCGCGGCGAACAGCACGGTCGGATCCGCGCTGCCGTCCGGGCGCGGCGGCGTGCAGACCACGACTTCGTCGCAGCCGGCGATGCGCGCGGGCACGCCCAGCATCAGCATCGTCGACGGCAGCGGCGCGCTGCCCGCGGGAATGTACAGCCCCACCCGGGCGATCGGCCGCACGATCCGCGCGCAGTGCACGCCTTCGGCGGTGTCGACCGCGTATTCGCGCGCGCCGCTTTCGCGATGGAAGGCGTCGATGCGCTCGGCGGCATCGACGATCGCCGCCTTCAGCGACGGATCCAGCGCAGCCTCGGCCGCCTCGAATTCCGCAGCCGAGACTTCGAAAGTCTCGAGCACGGCGTGATCGAGCAGACGGGTGAATTTGCGCAGCGCGGCGTCGCCGTCGGCGCGGACGCGGGCGACGATCTTGCCCACGCCCAGGCGCACGGCGGCGGCGGAATCCTGGGTCGGCCGGCGCAGCGCCGCGCGCTGTCCGTCCGCGTCCAGGCTGGCCCAGGTCAACAGATTGAGATCGATCCGGTTCGCGAGCGCAGCGCTCTTCGACGTCGTCATGCCAACATCCTCTCCACGGGCAATACCATCAGGCCGCGCGCACCGGCGCGTTTCAGATCCTCGAGCCGCTGCCAGGTCATCGCGCCATGGCACAGCGCCTGCACCGCGACATCGCCGCCGGGCTGGCCGTCGAGCGGGGTGACCGTCGGCGGCTCGGCATCGGGCAGCAGTTGCATCAGGTGCGGGAGGACCGCGCGCGGAGCTTGCAGCATCAGCAGCTTGCTGTCGCGAATCTTCATCACACCGTCGAGACGCCGCAGCAGCAGTTCGGCGATTCCGGCGCGCACGTCGGCGAAGCTTTCGGTCGGGCCGGCCAGCACCGCCTCGCTGTCGAGCACCACTTCCACCGGCTTGAGCTGGTTCGCGGACAGGGTGCCGCCGCTGGAGACCAGATCGCAGACCAGGTCGGCCTGCCCCAGCCGCGGGGCCAGTTCGACCGAGCCGGACATCAGCACCACGGTGGCGTCGATGCCGCGCTGCTGCAGCCAGCGGCCGAGCAGCGCGGGATAGCTGGTGGCGATGCGCTTGCCGGGCAACTGGACCTCGGGCTGCCAGTCCCAGGCCTCGGGAATGCCGAACATCAGCCGGCAGCGGCCGAAGCCGAGGCCGCGCAGCTCGCGGAACGGCCGCGGCTGCCCGCGGCTTTCGCGCTCGTACTGCTGTTCGATCAGGACGTTGCGGCCGACCATGCCGAGGTCGCAGACGCCATCGGCGATCAGGCCCGGGATGTCGTCGTCGCGGACCAGCAGCAGATCGATCGGCAGCGACTCGCCGTAATAGAACTGCTTGTCGCGGCTCTCCTGCCAGCTCAGGCCGGCGGCGGCCAGCAGCGCCAGCGCGGGCTCGCTCAGGCGCCCGCTCTTCTGGATCGCGATGCGCAGGCGATCGCGCTCGTTCGGCGCGGTGGTTCGTTGCATGGTGTTGTCCTCAGGCGCTGCGGCGTTTGGGCCGCGGCAGATGTTCGATGGCAAGTGCGTAGCCGCCGCTGCCGCGTTCGAGCGTGCGCGCGACCCGACCGATGGTGGTCACGCTGACCAGGGTGCGGTCGTGGATTTCGCGGTAGGGCACGCCCTCGACCAGCAGCGGCACCACCTTCCAGCGATCGGCCATGGCTTCCAGCTCGGCCGGGGTGCACAGGTCTTCGAGGAAGGCGCGCACGTGCGCCGGTGTCGTCAGCCCCGCCAGCGCACGCGACAGCGCATCGAGGTCGGCCTCGGCGTCGCGGTCCGGAACGGGCTGGGGGCGGTGTTTCATGGCGGATGGCCGGGAGACCCGGTGGCACTCATGTATTAACGTGCTAATACGTTAACGCGTCGGGACATGCCGGGTCAAGCCGGTCAGCGCCGGACCGCAGGCGTTGCGAGACGATCAGGGCATCGGCTTGGGCAGCACCGGCACCGGTGGGGCGCGACGAGCCCGTGCGAGGCGGCGGAATTCGGCTTCGATGGCCGCCGCGCCATGGCGCGCTTCGAGCCGGCGGACGATGAAATGGCCGCGGGCCATGTTCTGGAAGTGATCGGTGAACAGGGCGTTGATGGTCGCCCCACCGGCCGCGCCGACGATCGGGACCATCTGCGCCGCCGCCTTCTCGGAGAACACCACGCCCAGGCGCGCGGCCACCGCCTTGACCACCTTGGTCAGCAAGGCGCCGGCCTCGCTGGCGGCGACCGAACGCTTCGCGGCATGCGCGATCAGCGCCGGACCGGCGCCTTCGGTCGCGGCCTCGATCATCGCGCGGGTCGCGTAGTAGCCGGTCTCCGCCGCATCGTCCGCGGCGCCGGTACCGCCGAGCGAGAACACCGCGATGCAGTCCCGCTGCACGCTCGGATCCGCAAGGGAAAACCCTTCGCTGCGCGCGACGTCGGCGATCGCCCGCAGCATCACCGTGGTCGAAGCCGGAATCTCCACCAGCAGCCCGGTCCAGCCGAAGAAACCGCCGGCGGCGCCGGTGGCGGCGGCGACCGCCTTGTGCATGCGCGTCGATGCCTTGCGCTCGGGGGCGTCGTCCATCTTCCACAGCGCGACCTGCGCCGATTTTTCCAGCGCGGCCTCGACCGCCCCGTGGATGCGCCGCGACGCGCCCTTCGGCAGTTTCGCCAGCAGCTTCTCGACCGGCGTGCCGACCAGCGCGGCGATGCGCACGGTCAGCGAGGGCGTGGTCAGCAGCGCGACCGCGCGTTCGAGGTCGGCGAGATCTTGCCCCGCGAGGTCTTGCCCCGCGAGATCATGTCCGGCAATGCCCTGCGGCATCTGCGCGGCGGCCGCGGGAATGACGTCCTGTCCCGACATCGCGCGGCGCCCGGACTCAGCGCGCCTGCCGGACCGCCGCGAGCACCCCGCCCTCGCGCACGACCGCGAGCATCGCGGCGAGATCGATGTCGAGCGCACGGTCGCGTTCGAGGAACGGCACGCGCTCGCGGATCGCAGCGTGCGCCGCGGCGACCGCGACGCCCGGATGGAACGGTTCGGCGGCGGACAGCTCCGCGCGCAGCGCCTCGACCTCCGCCAGGAAGGCGTCGTGCCCGGGCGTGCCCGGCAGCGGGCCGCCCTGCACCTTCGCGGCGAGCCCGGCGGCATCGGCGCGATCGGCGAGATCGCGCGCGGCGTTGATCATGTCGCGACGCAGATCCAGCGCCTGCGCCGCGGTCATCAGCTCCAGCGCCAGCACCTTGCCCAGGTCCTCGACCATCGCCAGCACGTGGCGCGCTTCGTTCGCGCCCATCGACACATGGTCCTCGGCGTTCGCGCTGGTCGGAATCGAATACACCGATGCCGGATGCGCGCGGCTGGCGAGATCGTTGACGATCGCGGCCGCGGTGTACTGCACGATCATGAAGCCGGATTCGGTCGCGTCCTCGTTGCCGATCAGGAACGGCGGCAGGCCGTCGCTGGTCGCGGGATCCACGAGCTTGTTGAGCCGGCGTTCGCTGATCGACGCCAGCACCGGGATCGCCGCCTTCACGTAGCTCATCGCCAGCGCCAGCGGCATGCCGTGGAAGTGGCCGGCGGAAATCACCTGCTGCTCGACGTGCTCGGCGCGCGCATCCGGGAACACCAGCGGATTGTCGGTGACCGCGTTCAATTCGATGTCGAGCACGCGCCGCGCCTGCGCCGCGGCGTCGCGCACCGCGCCGTGCACCTGCGGGATGCAGCGCAGCGAATAGCTGTCCTGCGGCTGATGCTTCTTGCCGCCGCGGAAAGGCTTGAAGCGGCGATAGAACTTCTCGCGGCCATGGCGCTGATCGGACGGCACCCAGTCCCAGCCGATGTCGAAACTCAGTGTCTGTGCGTCGGTGGTGTCCCAGCTCTTCGGCAGCCACGGCCGGAATTTCGGCACCAGATGGTAGGGAATGTCCGCCAGGGTCGAGCCTTTGAGCAGATCGCGCAGGTTCGCGGCGCTGTCGACCTGGCCCGGATGCGGACGCAGGGCGTGCACGTCCTCGGCGAAGGCGCCGAGGCGTCCGGCGAAGGCGTCGAGGGTCATCGCCGCGGCGAGATCGGCGGTGTCGAGCATCTCCTCCAGACGATGCAGCGCGAGCACGCCGGTGGCGAGCATCTGCGCGGTGCCGTTGTTCAGTGCGAGGCCTTCCTTGTACGACAGCGAGACCGGCGCGAGACCGGCGCGCTTCAGCGCCTCATCGCCGCGCAGGCGCTCGCCCTCATGGAACGCTTCGCCGCCGCCGAGCAGCACGATCGCCAGATGCGACAGCGGTGCGAGATCGCCCGACGCGCCGACCGAGCCGAGCTGCGGCACCACCGGCACCACGCCGGCGTTGAGCATCGCGGTCAACGCCTGCAGCGTCTCCACGCGCACGCCGGAATGCCCGCGCAGCAGCGTGTTGATGCGGATGCACAGCATCGCGCGCACGACATCGGCGGCGAACGGTTCGCCGACGCAGACCGCATGCGAAATGATCAGGTTGCGCTGCAGCTCCTCGTGCAGCGAACGCCCCGACGGCGTCGCGCCAGGCAGCTCGTCGCGCAGCGGGTGGGCGCCCAGCAGCTTGTCGGCATTGCTGCCGAAACCGGTGGAAACGCCGTAAATGGGCTCCTCGCGACGCACCTGCTCGGCGAGGAAGGCGGCGGCGTGCGCGACGTTGCGCAGCGCGGCCTCATCGAGCATCACCTGCGCGCCGTAGGCGACTTCGACCAGCTTGGCGCGGGTCAGGGAACGTCCGTCGAGACGGATGGGTTTCACGATCGACTCTCCACTATCTCAATGGCCATGATCGTCGGCGATACCCAACCGGCGATCCGCTTCTTCACGTCTTGCCTTGCTTTCTGCGATCTCGCGACGCAGCACCAGCATGTACAGATACAGCGCCCAGAGCGACAGCCAACCGAAGACGATGCCGAGAAACATCCCGAAACCGAAAAACTCGCCGATCCATCCGCAGATCACGATCAGCACGACGATGAAGGCGGCCGCGCGTATCCACGCCAGCACGAAATCGAAAAGAATCGATCTCAGCACTCGCCTGAGCAGTGCGGACTCCATCGTTCGTCGTCAACCGCCCTGCACAGGCAGCGCGCGCCATTGTTCGCGCTCGACCAGCAGGGTGCGCGCGAGCTCGGCCTCGGCGACCTCGAACTGCTCGCCGCGACGCAGGTCCTTCACCGCGACCACGCCCTTCGCCGCCTCGTCGTCGCCGCGAATCACCACGAAGCGGATGCCGGCGCGGTCGGCGTACTGCATCTGCTTCGCGAGTTTGCGCGGTTCGAGCTGGGTTTCGACGTTGAGACCGGCGGCGCGCAGCTTCTGCGACAGCGACAGCGCGGCTTCGAGGCCGGCGTCGTCCATCAGCGACACCAGCACGTCGACCGAACTGTCGGCGGTCTTCACCAGCCCCGCCTCGCGCAACTGCCAGAACAGACGCGTCAGCCCGATGGAAATGCCGACGCCCGGCAGCTTCGACTTCGTGTAGTGGCTGGCGAGATTCTCGTAGCGGCCGCCGGAGCAGATCGAACCGATCTCCGGATGCGCGTTCAGCGTGGTCTCGTAGACGATGCCGGTGTAGTAGTCGAGGCCGCGGGCGATCGAGAGGTTCAGCGCGAAGCGGTCGTCGGCGACGCCCAGCGCGCGCAGCTGGCGCAGCACCTCGCGCAGCTCGGCACGGCCTTCCTCGAACAGCGGCGTGCCCGCGCCCAGCGCGTCGAGCGCGGCCTGCGCCGCGTCGTGGCCGACGGCGCGCACGCGCGAGAACGCGAGCAGGGTGTCCGCGACTTCGGCCGCGAGGCCGAAGCCCTCGCCCACCAGGGTCGCGCGCACCGCGTCTTCGCCGCGCTTGTCGAGCTTGTCGATCTCGCGCAGCACCGCGACCTGGCGTTCGCCCTCGCCGATGCCCTGGCCCTCGAAGAAGCCGCGCAGCAGCTTGCGGTGGTTGAACTGGATGGTGAACTCGCCGATCGCCAGCGCCTCGAACACCGAGGCGATCACCGCCGGGATCTCGGCGTCGTGGCGGGTGCTCAGCGCATCCTTGCCGATCACGTCGATGTCGCACTGGTAGAACTCGCGGAAGCGGCCGCGCTGCGCGCGCTCGCCGCGGTACACGCGCTGCATCTGGTAGCGACGGAACGGGAACGCGAGATCGTGCTCGTGCTCGGCCACGTAGCGGGCCAGCGGCACGGTGAGGTCGAAGCGCAGCGCCATCTCCGGCAGGCCCTCGGCGCCCTTTTCGAGGCTGCCGGTCGACTGCACGAAATACACCTGGCGCTCGGTCTCGCCGCCGGTCTTGGTCAGCAGCACCTCGGACAGCTCCATCACCGGCGTCTCCACCGGCAGGAACCCGTAGCGCTCGAAGGTACGACGGATGGTGTCCAGCATCCGCTGGAACGCGATCTGGTCGCGCGGCAGCAGTTCGAGGACGCCGGGCGGGGTACGCGGCTTGATCAAGGGGAACTCCGGGGCATGCAGCTGAAGGCGCAAGTTTAGCGGCTGGCCGGCCCCGCGGACCGGGCCGGGATGCCCCCACCCCCGGCCATGGCGGCCGTTTGGCGCCCGGGCTTGCCGAACAGGGTGTCGGGTCCTTAGAATACGCGGCTCGCATGTCGGGGTGTAGCTCAGTCTGGTAGAGCGCTACGTTCGGGACGTAGAGGTCGCAGGTTCGAATCCTGTCTCCCCGACCAATCGATTCAACGAAAACGCCAGCCGCAAGGCCGGCGTTTTTGTTTGTCCGCCAATAGGGTGCGCCCTGGCGCACCGGCTTTCATCGCGCATCGGTCGATCGGTGCGCCGGGGCGCACCCTATGAAGCCGGTGCGTGCTTCAGATTCCGCGTCTGCCCTGCCCCGCGCACCACGAAGCGCTCGATGGTCAGCGATTCCGCGCCCATCGGGCCGTAGGCGTGCAGGCGCGTGGTGGAAATGCCGATCTCGGCGCCGAGGCCGAGTTCGCCGCCGTCGGAGAAGCGCGAGGACGCGTTGACCATCACCACCGCGCTGCGCAGGGCGTGGACGAAACGCGCGGCGGCGGCTTCGTCGCGGGTGGCGATGACTTCGGTGTGATCGGAGCCGTGGCGGCGGATGTGGTCGATGGCCGCATCGAGCGAATCGACCACGCGCACGGCGATCACCAGATCGAGGAATTCGGCGTCCCAGTCGTCGTCGGTCGCCGGCACCGCGCCGGACATGTGCGCGAGCGCGCGCGGATCGGCGCGCAGCTGTACGCCGCGTTCGCGCAGCATCGCCGCGGCGCGCGGCAGGAATGCCTCGGCCATGTCGACATGCACCAGCAGCGTTTCCAGCGAATTGCAGGCGCTGGGCCGCGCGACCTTGCCGTCGAGCAGCAGATCGAGCGCGAGATCGGGATCGGCGGACGCGTCCACGTACAGATGGCAGACGCCCTTGTAGTGCTTGATCACCGGCACCCGCGCATGTTCGGCGACGAAGCGGATCAGGCCTTCGCCGCCGCGCGGGATCGCGAGGTCGACGATATCGTTGAGTCGCAGCAGTTCGACCATGGTCTCGCGGCGCAGATCCTCCACCAGCGTGATCGCCGCCGGCGCAATGCCGTGCGCCTGCAGGGCACGCTGCAACGCAGCGGCGATCGCCACGTTCGAGCAGATCGCTTCCGAGCCGCCGCGCAGGATCACGCCGTTGCCGGCCTTCAGGCACAGCGCCGCGGCGTCCGCGGTCACGTTCGGCCGCGCTTCGTAGATCATCGCAATCACGCCCAGGGGCACGCGCACGCGTTCGATGGCGATGCCGTTCGGCCGCGTCTCGCGGCGCGTGACCATGCCGACCGGATCGGGCAAGGCCGCGACTTCGCGCAGCGCGTTCGCGATCCCCGCGAGCCGCGCGGGATCGAGTCTGAGCCGATCGAGCATCGCGCCACCGGTGCCCTTCGCTTCCGCCACGCGCAGGTCCTCGACGTTCGCTGCCAGGATCGCGTCGGCATCGGCGTCGAGCGCATCGGCCATCGCGTGCAGCAATGCGTCCTTGGCGTCGGTCGACAGCGCGGCCACGGCCTGCGCGGCGTCGCGGCAGGCGAGCGCGAGCGCGCGGATGGCCATGGGATCGTTCGTGGGATCGTGCGTGTTGTCAGACATCCTGCGGCTCCTGCGCGTTCGCGGCGTGCAGCGAGAGATCGTCGCGGTGAACGATGGTGTCGCCGTAGTTGTAGCCGAGCACGCTTTCGATGTCCTGCGAGCGCCGGCGGGCGATGCGGCGGATGTCGGCGGCGGAATACTGGGTGACGCCGCGCGCGACCGGTGCGGCGTGCGCAGCGTCGGCGCGGACGATCTCGACCAGATCGCCGCGGCGGAATTCGCCGCGCGCATCGGCGACCCCGATCGGCAGCAGCGACGCGCCCTTGCCGGTCAGCGCCGCGGCGGCGCCGGCATCGATCACGATCGCCGCGCCGGGTTCGACCGGCGCATGGCGCAGCCAGTGTTTGCGCGCGGCGATCCGGCTGCGACCGGCGACCAGCCGGGTGCCGGTGAGCCGGTCCTCGCCGAGCGCGTGCGCGACCGCGGCGCGGGTGCCGTTGAACAGCACGGTATCGATGCCGGCCGCGCCCGCGCGCTGCGCAGCCAGGATCTTGGTGCGCATGCCGCCGGTGCCGACCGCACTGCCGGCGCCGCCGGCCATGGCGAGAATGTCGTCGCCGGGCGCGACCACCGTCTGCATCGGTCGCGCATCGACGTTGGCGCGCGGATCGCGGTCGTACAGGCCATCGATGTCGGTGGCGATGAACAGCACGTCGGCATCGATCAGCGCGGCGACGATCGCGCCGAGGGTGTCGTTGTCGCCGAGCTTGAGTTCGTCGACCGAGACGGTGTCGTTCTCGTTGACGATCGGCAGCGCGCCGCAGCGCAGCAGTTCCTGCAGCGTGGCGCGCGCGTTGAGATAACGGCGGCGGTTGCGCACGTCGTCGTGGGTGAGCAGCACCTGCGCCACCGGCTGCGCGAACAGGCCCTGCCAGAACGCCATCAGCTTCGCCTGTCCCAGCGCCGCCAGCGCCTGGCGCTCGGCCATCGCCGCGCCCGGCCGCGGCGCGGCATGCAGCATGGCGCGCCCCGCGGCGACCGCGCCGGACGACACGATCACCACCTCGCGCCCCTGCGCGCGGCAGGCGTGCACGAACGCCGCGAGATGCACCGCATGCCGCGGCGACAACCCGCCATCGCCGGCGAGCAGGCTGCTGCCGATCTTGAGTACCGCGCGCTTCCACGCGGGAATCGTCTGTTCGGCGAACGCGATGCGCGTGGTCATGGTGGCCTCAGGCGTCGCCCGATCGCGCGACATGCCGTACGGCGCGCAGTCGCGCGGCGAGCGCATCCAGCCGCAGATCGGCCGCAGCGCCGGGCGACACGCGCGCCTGCAGACTGGCCTCGGGATCGCCCTCCGCCCAGCGCGCGGGATCGGCGGCCTGTTGGTAGGCCTCGCGGAACGGCAGGCCCTGGCGCGCGAGATCGACCGCGAGATCGGTCGCGTACATCGACGGATCGAGCGCGGCGCGCATCGCGTCGGCCTTCCATTCGAGGTTGCGCAGCAGATCGGGCAACAGTTCCAACGCGCCGAGGCCGCGGCCGAAGGCGTGGAAGATCGCGCCCTTGCCGAACTGCAGATCGCGGTGGTACCCCGACGGCAGCGACAGCAGTTGTTCGATTTCGGTGCGCGCGGCGGCGGCGCTGGCGTAACTCGCACGCATCAGTTCGACCACGTCGGGGTTGCGCTTGTTCGGCATGATCGAACTGCCGGTGGTGTACTGCGCCGGCAGCGCGACGAAGCCGAACTCGGCGCTGGTGAACAGGCTCAGGTCCCAGGCGAGGCGGCGCAGATCGAGCAGCGCCGAGCACAGCGCCTCGATCGCCGCCATCTCGAATTTGCCGCGCGACAGCTGCGCATAGGCCGCGGAGACCTGCAGCCGGTCGAAACCGAGCGCGCGGGTGACGTGATCGCGATCCAGCGGCAGGTTCACGCCATACCCGGCGGCGCTGCCCAGCGGATTGGCGTCCACCCACGCCAGCGTGTCGCGCGCGCGCTGCGCGTCGTCGATGAAACCTTCGGCCCAGGCCGCCCACCACATGCCCAGCGACGACACCACCGCGCGCTGCAGGTGGGTGTAGCCCGGCAGCGGCACCGACGCTTCGGCATCGGCGCGCGCCAGTGCGACCTCGGCGCTTTCGATGCACAGCGCGTGCAGCCGCGCGAGCCGGTCCTTCAGCCACAGCCGGGTCGCGACCAGGATCTGGTCGTTGCGGCTGCGTCCGGTGTGGATCCTGCGTCCGGCATCGCCGAGGCGTTCGATCAGCCGCGCCTCGATCGCCGAATGGCCGTCTTCGAAACGTTCGTCGAGGACGAAATCGCCGTTGCCGAAATCCTCGGCGAGATTCGCCAGCTCGATCTTGATGCCCGCGAACTCGTCGGCGGCGAGGATGCCGATCCGCAGCAGGCCTTCGGCATGCGCGAGACTGGCCGCGATGTCGAACGGAAAGAATTCGCGATCGAGGATCACGTCTTCGCCGGCGAGGAAGCGCTGGATGCGCGCATCGACCTTGACGCCGGGTTTTTGCCAGAGGAGATCGCTCATGGGGCTGTTCTCGGAAAAGGGGGTTTGCAGATCAGCGGAGGCAGCGAAGGAAACCCACCGTCATCCTCGCTTGCGCAAGGATGACGGCCATTCGGCATTGCGCAGGATCGAACTCACGCGCGCAACAGAATTCGCGTTCACGGCGGAATACCCGTCATCTCGTCCAGACCGAACGCGAGATTGAGATTCTGCAGCGCCTGCGTCGCCGCGCCCTTCAGCAGATTGTCCTCGGTCGACACCACGACCAGGCGACGGCCGTCCTCAGACAGCGCGAAACCGCCGATCTCGACGTGATGCCGGCCGGCGATGCGGCTGACCCACGGCGCCTCGTCGAACACCCGCACCAGCGGCTCGCCGGCGTAGGCCTCGCGATAGCGCGCGCGCACCGCGTCGAGCGTGGTCGCTTCGGCCAGATGCAGGTTGGCGGTGATCGTGAGCCCTCGGAAATGCGGCGCGACGTGCGGCATGAACTCGACCGGATGGCCGAGCTGCCGGGTCACTTCGCGTTCGTGGATGTGCCCGGTGAGCGCGTACGGCATCAGATTGTCGCGCAGCTTATCCGGATCGTTCTTGTCCGACGGCGACGTGCCGGCGCCGGAATAACCGGACACGCCGAAACACTGGACAGGCCCGGCGAGCAGGCCGCGCATCGGCGCGATCGCGAGCTGCATCGCGGTGGCGTAGCAGCCGGGATTGCTGATCCGGCGCTGGCCGGCGTAAGCGCTGCGGGTCAATTCGGGCAGGCCGTAATACCAGCCATCGTCGAAGCGATAGTCGGCGGACAGATCGACGATGACGGGCTGTACGAAACCGGGCCGTGCGGAAGCGTGATCCGCGATCGCGGCATCGAACGCGGCGACGCAGGCCGCGGCCTTGCCGTTCGGCAACGCCAGCACCACCGCATCGGCGCCGAGCGCCGGCAGCGTGTCGTTCGCCGGTGACGAATAGCGCAGTTCGCCGCGATAACTGTCGATGTGATCGGCGAGTCGCTGGCCGTCGAGCTCGCGCGAGCCGACATAGGCCAGCGCGAAGCGCGGATGCGCGGCGATCAGGCGGACGAGCTCCGCGCCGACGTGGCCGCGGGCGCCGACGATGCCGACGTGGATCGGAGTGGAATCATGCATGGTCTGGGGTGTCCGGCTTGCGGTCCAGCTTGCGGCGCAGTGCATCGGCGATCGCCGGCCATTCGTCGCGGAGGATCGAGAACACGTGGGTGTCGCGCAAGGTGCCGTCGCGATGGCGCATGTGCGCGCGCAGCACGCCGTCGCGACGCGCGCCCAGACGCAGGATCGCCGCCTGCGAGCGCAGGTTCTCGTGACTGGTTTCGAGCGTCACCGACGCGCACGCCCAACGCTCGAAGGCATGGCCGATCAGCAGCAGTTTCGCTTCGGTGTTCAGGCCGGTGCGCTGCGCGCGGCGCGCGTACCAGGTGTAGCCGATCTTGACCCGCGGCACGCTGCGGTCGATGTCGTAGAAGCGCGTGCTGCCGACGATATCGCCATCGGCATCGAACACCGCGAACGGCAGCGCCATACCGGCATCGCGCTGGGCCAGCGCGGCATCGATGTAGGCTTCGGCGTCGCCGGGCTGCGGGCCGGGCACGCTGGTGTAACGCAGCGTCCACAGTTCGCCGTCGGCCGCGGCGCCGCGCAGCGCATCGGCCTGCGCGGCCTGCAGCGGCGCCAGCCGCACGTGGCGGCCGGTCAGCGTCGGCGTGGTCCAGACCTTGTCCATGGTCAGTCCGTCAGCGTCGCCGGGCGCTGCCGGCAGTGTTCGAGACAGGCCTTGATCGTCGCCGCACCGTCGCCGTCGAGATCGCCCAGCCCGTACCAGTAACTGCGCCAGCGCGCCTGTTTCACGCTGCCGTCGGCCTCTGCGTCGTAGAACGCGTTGACCTGATTGCCGTGGCGCGAACGCCAGAACAACCGCGGCTCGGCCTCGCGCATCAGTTGCCACACCGCGCGCCCCAGGCCTTCGCCCTGGGCGTCGTCGAGCACCGCGAACTTGTCGAGGTAAGGCACGCCGCCCTCTTCGGTGAGGATCACCGCGGCACGGTAGTTCTCGCTGACCCAGGCGCGATGCAGCGCGGTGCGCTCGAAGTAATCCGCGACCAGCGTGCGGCCGAAGGCGGATTCGATCAGCCCGCGCAGGCGCTCGGTGTCGAGCTCGTCCCAGCGCGCCGCCTGCAGCACGCGCTCGCCGCGGCGCACCAGCGTGCCGGAGCCCTTGTGGGTGAACAGCTCCTTCGCCAGCTCGTCGGGACGCGTGATCGACACCGACGACGACAGCGGCAGGTGATCGAGCAGTTGCTTGATCTGCTCGATCTTCACGCGCATGCCGCCGTTGATCCACGGCTGCGCCATCAGCGCGTCGTACTCGGTGGACAGGTTGATCGAGTCGATCACCTTGCCGTCGCCGTCGAGCAGGCCGCCGGTGCCGGTGAGGAACACGATCTTGTACGGTTGCAGCACCTGCACCAGTTCGTTGGCGGCGAAGTCCGCGTTGACGTTGAGGATCTGGCCTCCGACGGTCTCGCCGAGACTGGCGATGACCGGGATCGAACCGGCCTGCAGGCTGGCGTGGATCGGCGCGAGATCGACCCGCCGCACTTCGCCGACCAGGCCGTAGGTGTCGCGATCGAGATACTCGGCCTCGAACACGCCGCTGACGATGGAGGTCGCGCGCGCATCCTGCGCCTGCAGCGCTTCGACCAGTTTGAGGTTCTGCGCATGGAACACGCGACGGACGATGGCGAGGGCTTCGGGCGTGGTCACGCGCAGGCCGTTGACGGTCTGCTTGACGATGCCCGCGGCCGACAGTTCCTCGTCGAGCTGCGGACCGGCGCCGTGGATCACGATCGGCGTGAGACCCACGTCCTGCAGGAACGCCAGCGACGAGGTCAGCGCGTCGAGATCGTCGCGCAGCACCGCGCCACCGACCTTGACCACGGCGAAACGCGCGGCGTCGAGCTGCGAGAACCGCTTCAGATATTGCGATATTTCCTTCGCGCCGCTCATGCCGGACAACAGACGGACGATGGTCTGGCGGGTCTGCGGGTCGTGGACCTTGTGGTCGATGGCGGCGTGCTTGAGGATGGGCGTCATTGCGGCGGTGTCCCGTCGAGCATGCGGACGATCGACGCGGCGTAGCGTTCGAGCTGATCGAGCGCGACCCATTCGTCGGCGGTGTGGGCCTGGGCGATGTCGCCGGGCCCGTAGACGATGGCATCGAGGCCGCCCGCGGAGAACAGCGAGGCCTCGGTCCAGAAATCCACGGCGTTGCCGATCGGCAGGCCGAGTCCGTCGGCGAGATCGCGGGCGGCGAGACGGCGCTCTTCCGCAGCAGCGACGTCGCCCGCCGGCAGCGGCGGGCCGCGGAAAGTCTCCTGGTAACGCTCCAGACTGCCGGCCGCGGCGCAGGTGCCGAAACGCGCATGCAGTTCGTCGATGTCGTGCGACGGCAGCGGCCGGAAACCGAAACGCACTTCGGCGCTGGGCGCGATCACGTTCGCCTTGATCCCGCCCTCGACCTTGCCAATGTTGAAACGCAGGCCGGTGAGCCCGCCGAAACGGCGATGCGATTCGCCCTCGACCAGATCCAGCGCCTTCGCGCCCCAGCGCATCGCGTGATGCAGGGCGTTGCTGTGCATCGCGTTGGCGCCGGAGGCGTGACCGGCGGCGCCGCGGAACTTCAGCAGCACCGAGCTGATGCCGCGATGCGCGAGCACCGCCTCGCACTGCGTCGGCTCGGCGACGATGGCTTCGCGGAAACCGTGGTCCGACGCGAGGAACGCGGCGATGCAGCGCGCATCGTTCGCTTCCTCATCGGTGGTGAACAGGAACGCAGCATCGCCGGTGGTGCGCTGCGCGGCCACGATCAGGCCCGCGGCGGCGCCCTTGATGTCGCAGGCGCCGAGCCCGATCGCGCGGCCGTCGGCCACGCGCAGCGTCAGCGGATCGGTGCTCCACGCTTCCGACGAGGGCACGGTGTCGAGATGCACGTTGAACACGCGTGTGGGCCGGCCACGCACGGCGAGCAGCGAGACCGCGCCGTCGCCATGATCGGTGACCGTGCAGGCGAAGCCCGGCAACTGCGCCTGCAGGTAATCGAAGATGCCGCCCGACGGCAAGATCTCGCGCGGCGGGTTGCGTGTGTCGAAGGACACCAGGGCTTCGAGGTGCTTGAGGATCTCATCGAGCATGTCGGTCGCCACGTGATCAGTTGCCGCCATTGACTTCGGCCCACAGCGTACTGCTCATGCCGAACAACTTGATGAAGCCTTCGGCCTCCTCCACGCCCCAGTCGGCGGACTGCGCATAGGTCGCGCCCTTGGCGTTGAGCAGGTGCGGCGAACGCACGGCGACGGCATCGACGCGACCGCCGCGGGTTTCGAGCACGACCTCGCCGTTGACCATCGCCTGCGACGATGCGAGGAAGGCTTCGAGATCGGTCTTCAGCGGGTCGTGCCAGAAGCCCTCGTAGACCAGCTCCACCCACTTGCGCGCCACCTCCGGCTTGAAGCGGTTCTGCTGCTTGGTCAGCACCGCTTCCTCCAGCGCGCGATGGGCGACGAGCAGCGCGGTCAGGCCCGGCGCTTCGTACACGATGCGGCCCTTCAGGCCGATGGTGGTATCGCCGGTGTACATGCCGCGCCCCACGCCGTAGGGCGCGAACAGCGCGTTGAGTTTCGCCAGCAGCTGCGCGCCGGGCAGGTCGGTGCCGTCGAGCGCGACCGCTTCGCCGTTGACGAAGCGCAGCGTCGTGCGCAGCGGCGCCTCCGGCCACTCGCCGCGCGGCGCGCACCAGCCGCGCGCGCCTTCGCCCGGGGCTTCCCACTTGTCGATCTCGCCACCGGACATCGTCAGTCCGAGCAGGTTTTCGTTGATGGTGTAGGCCTTCTGCTTGGCGCGCACGCCGAAGCCGCGTTCTTCCAGATACGCCTGTTCGTAGGCGCGGGTCTGGGTGTGTTCCTTCTGGATCTCGCGGATCGGCGCGACGATGCGGTAATCGCCGCTGGCCTTCACCGCCAGATCGAAACGGACCTGATCGTTGCCCATGCCGGTGCAACCGTGGGCGATGGCGTTGGTGCCCAGCGCCCGGGCGCGCGCCAGCGATGCGTCGACGATCAGGTAGCGGTCGGAGACCAGCAGCGGATACTGGCCCTGGTAGGCCTCTCCGGCGCGCACGAACGGCTTCACGAAGCCGTCCCACAGCGCCGGGCCGCCGTCGATGGTGAGATGCGAAGCGACGCCCAGTTCCGCGGCGCGCGCTTCGATGAAGGCACGCTCTTCGGCATCGACGCCGCCGGTGTCGGCGAAGACGGTATGCACGTTCCAGCCGCGCTCCTTCAGATAGGGCACGCAGAAACTGGTGTCGAGGCCGCCGGAAAAGGCGAGGACGATGTCTTGGCTGCTCATGGATCTCTCTCGTGGTTTGCCCCCTCCCCCGCATGCGGGGGAGGGTTGGGGTGAGGGCATCGGGCGGGAGACGTGTCCCCATCCCGACCTTCTCCCGCGCTGCGGGAGAAGGAGAAAAGCATTACTGGTTGGCGAGTGCCGCCATCACCGCCTTCTGCACGTGCAGGCGGTTCTCGGCCTCGTTCACGGCGATGCAGTACGGCGCGTCCATCACCGCATCGGTGGCCTTGATGTTGCGGCGCAGGGGCAGGCAGTGCGAGAACACGCCGTTGTTGGTCAGCGCCATCTTCCGTTCGTCGACGATGAAGTGTTTGTACTGGTCGCGGATCGGCTTCTCGGGCTCCCAGTTGCCGAAGAACGGCAGCGCGCCCCAGCTCTTCGCGTAGACCACGTCGGCACCGGCGTAGGCGCTGTCGATGTCGTGGCTGACCTGCAGCGAACCGCCGTTTTCGGCGACGTTCTGCGCCGCCCAGCCCATATAGCGCTCGTCGAGGAGGTAATCGGCCGTCGGACACAGCAGGGTCACGTCCATGCCCATGCGCGTGGCGATGGTCAGCGCCGAGTTCGCGACCGCGGTGTTCAGCGCCTTCGGATGGTAGGTCCAGGTCAGCACGTACTTCTTGCCGCGCAGGTCTGTGGTGCCGAAATGTTCCTGCAGCGCCAGCGCATGCGCCAGTTCCTGGCAGGGATGGGTGATCGTTTCCATGTTGATCACCGGCACGGTCGCGTACTTCGCGAACCCCTTGAGCACCTTGTCTTCGCGGTCGCTCGCCCAGTCGACGAACTTCGGGAACGCGCGCACGCCGATCAGGTCGACATAGCGGCTCAGCACCTGCGCGACTTCGGCGATGTGCTCTTCGGTGTCGCCGTCCATGACCGTGCCCAGGTCGAACTCGATCGGCCAGGCGTCCTTCCCCGGGGCCAGCACCACGGCATGGCCGCCGAGTTGGAAAGCGCCGAGCTCGAAGCTGGTGCGGGTGCGCATCGACGGGTTGAAGAACACCAGGGCGATGGACTTGCCCTTCAGCGCATCGCCGATCTTCTCGCGCTTGAAGCGCGCGGCATCGGCCAGCACGGCATCCAGTTCGGTGCGGCTCCAGTCCTGGGTATTCAGGAAATGCTTCATGGCGGGTCTCGTTGGGGAGGAAGGTCGGAAGGCGATGCGCGAAAAAGAAAAGGCCCGGCGGGAGCCGGGCCTGATCTTGGAGTCTCTGTCGTTGCGAAATGACGACGGTCCGGATCACCCAGCTGGCGTGTGGGGTTCCGGTCGGCGCGCGCGCGAGGTCATGCCGGAAGCCATCCGGGCACTGGACATCGACAGGGGCTGCGGGGTCGTCATGAGGTCGGCATGCTCGCATGCGGACCCGGCCGGCGCAAGCGGCTAGCGCCTTTCCCCGGGCGGCATATCCGGCGTCACCGTGATGCGCACCCGCAGGCGTTTGCCGGGGTCCATGGGCAGCCGCGAGCGGTATTTCACGCCGCCATGGATGTAATCGACGTCATAGGCCACCGGACGCTGGAACTGCCGCTCCACCCGCACCGGGCGGCAATCGCGATTGGTCGGGGCGACGCCCGTCGCTTCGGCGGGATGGTCGCAGCGCTGCTCCACCGCCTGGGCCCGCAGGGTCTGGTAGACCGGCTCCACCCGCAGCACCTGCGCATACTCGGTGCGCACGTTCGGGGTCTGTCCGCTGGCGTTCTGGGCCTGCACCGATGAAATCGTCGTCATGCACAGGACCGCCGCGAAGAGCGGCAGGCAGATGGCACGGCGGAGGAAGGCGTTGGGTGCTGGCATCGGCCGGCCAGTGTAGGTGCCCCCGACGAAAGCTGGCTGAACCCACGCTGTCGTAAGGATGGCGAGACGGCTAGAATCGGGTCATTCCCCCATATCGATGAAACATGGACCTTCATCTCTACAACAGCCTGACCCGCAGGGTCGAGGCCTTCGAGCCGCTCGACGCCATCGCTGGACCGACGATGTACGTCTGCGGGCCCACCGTCTACAACTATGTGCACATGGGCAACGCGCGCGGCCCGGTGGTCTTCGGCGTGCTGGCCGCATTGCTGCGCCGCCGCTACGGCAAGCTGCGTTATGCGCGCAACATCACCGACGTCGACGACAAGATCAACGCAGCTGCGAAGGCACTGGGCGTGCCGATCTCGACGATCACCGACAAATACGCCGCGGCCTACCGCGAGGACATGGCCGCGCTGGGCGTCTCCGGGGATTTCGCGCCGGACATCGAGCCGGCCGCGACCGCGCACATCCCGCAGATGATCGCGATGATCCAGCGCCTGATCGACCTGGGCCACGCCTACGCCGCCGAGGGCCACGTGCTGTTCGCGGTGGACACGTTCGCGGAGTACGGCAAGCTCTCCGGTCGCGATCCCGACGAAATGCTGGCCGGCGCGCGCGTCGAAGTCGCGCCCTACAAGCGCAACCCGGGCGATTTCGTGCTCTGGAAGCCGTCCACCGACGATCTGCCCGGCTGGGAATCGCCGTGGGGCGTGGGCCGGCCGGGCTGGCACATCGAATGCTCGGCGATGGCCGAAACCCATCTCGGCGAGACCATCGACATCCACGCCGGCGGCGGCGATCTGCAGTTCCCGCATCACGAGAACGAAGTCGCGCAGAGCGAATGCAGCCACAAGCACGCCGACGGCAGCCACCGGCTGTTCTCGCGCTGGTGGGTGCACAACGGCATGCTCACGCTCAACGGCGGCAAGATGTCGAAATCCGAAGGCCGTCTGCGCCTCGTGCGCGAGGAACTGGCCGAGCATCCGCCGGAAGCGCTGCGCTATGCGCTGCTGTCCGCGCATTACCGCCAGCCGCTGGAGTGGTCAGACGCGCTGATCGACCAGTCCGTGCGCACCCTCGACCGCCTCTACGGCACGCTGCGCGATCTGGCCGACATCGACGCGCTGCCGCGCATTCCGGCCAGCGTCGAAGCGGCGCTGCTGGACGACGTGAACACGCCGCAGGCGCTCGCCGAACTGTCGCGCATCGCCGGCGAAGCGCGCCGCAGCGACAATCACGAAGAACGCGCGCGCCTGAAATCCGAACTGCTCGGCGCGGGCGTCGCATTGGGTCTCCTGCGGCAGGCCTCCGCGAGCTGGTTCGCGCGCGGCGTGTCGGGCGACGACGATGCGCGCATCCAGTCGCTGGTCGACGAGCGCAACGCGGCGAAACAGGCCAGGGACTTCGGCCGCGCCGACGCCATCCGCAAGCAACTCGCGGACGAAGGCATCCTGCTGGAAGACACGCCGCAGGGCGTGCGCTGGGTGAGGAAGCGCGTCTAGAGCGTGTTATGCACTTTTTCATATGCCGCGTTGCGCAGCCTGTGGCGCCGAGACAAGGTTCCGCGGCGCAGCCTTGGCTGGTGGCCAAGGCAAGCCGCGGGCCGCCGGATCGGGCCCGCAGACGGCCTTCGCGGCATATGAAAAAGTGCATAACACGCTCTAGCCGATACGATGTTGCGCCAAGCACGGCAGCGAAGGCATGTCCATCCCGAATGCCATGCATGAATCGCCCTGCGAGCCGCAGAGGCGCTTTCCGGAATCCTTTGCGACTTCAATTCAAAGAAACGACAGATGTCCAGCTTCCCGCTCGAACCCACCGCCGCCGAAGCCCAGGATGCGATCCGCGATGAATTCGCGTTCTTCGGCGACTGGTCCGAGCGCTATCAGTACCTGATCGATCTCGGCCGCAAACTGCCGCCGATGGACGATGCGCTGAAGACCGAGGCGAACCGCCTGCTCGGCTGCCAGTCGATGGTCTGGATCGTGGCCTCGGGCGACGCCGAGCGGCTCGATTTCGCCGCCGCCAGCGACTCGGCCATCGTCTCCGGACTGATCCAGCTCGCGCTGCGGGTCTATTCCGGGCGCAGCGCCGACGAGATCCTCGCCACCGAAACCCGCTACATCGCCGACATCGGCCTGGCGAAGCATCTGTCGCCCACCCGCAACAACGGCCTGGCGGCGCTGCTGGCCTTCATCCGCGCCACCGCGCAGCGCGCGGTCGACGCCCGGACGTGAGCGCGAACGACGTCGACGCGGCCGCATCGGTGGCGCCGCTGCGCAATCGCAGCTTCGTCGCGCTGATGAGCTATCGGCTGCTCACGATCCTGTCGTACCAGATCGTGGCGGTCGCCGCGGGCTGGCATGTGTACGAACTCACCGGCGATCCCTGGAAATTGGGCCTGCTCGGGCTCGCCGAGGTGATCCCGTTCTTCTGCGTGGCGCCGTTCGCGGGCTATCTGGTCGATCACCTCCCCAAGCGTCGCCTCGGCATCGTCGCCTGCATCGGACTCGCGCTGACGCCGCTGATCCTGATCGCGGTCGCGCTGGGCTGGGTGTTCGCCGCGCCCGGCGAAGGCGGCGCGAAACTGTGGCTGATGTATGCCGCGATCATGTTCACCGGCGGCGTGCGATCGTTCCTCGGCCCGGTCCACAACACGCTGTTCGCGTGCATCCTGCCGCGCGAACAATTCACCCGCGCCTCGGGCATCGGCAGCGTGGTGTTCCAGTCCGCGCTGGTGCTCGGTCCGGCGATCGGCGGCGGCGTGATCGGCCTTGTCGCGCGTCTCGGCGATTTCCCCGAGGGCGCGACGGTACCGGCCGGGCCGGCCTATGCGCTCGGCGTGGTGTGCGCGCTGGGCGCCGCGCTCGCGCTCGCGGTCCTGCGCACCACCGAACCCGCGCTGTCGCACGAACGCCAGCCGATCTTCGCCAGCATCGGCGAGGGCCTGCGCTTCGTCCTCCGCACGCCGGTGATGCTGGGCGCGATGGCGCTGGACATGTTCGCGGTACTGTTCGGCGGCGCGGTGTCGCTGGCGCCGGCCTTCATCAAGGACGTGCTGCATGCCGGCCCGGAAGCGCTGGGCCTGCTGCGCAGCGCGCCCGCGGTCGGCGCGGTGCTGGTCGGCCTGTGGCTGGCGCGCCACCCGATCCAGCGCCATGCGGGACGGTTCCTGCTCGGCGCGGTCGCGGGTTTCGGCGCGTGCATCATCGGCTTCGGGCTGTCGGAAACCTTGTGGCTGTCGGTGGCCTTCATGTTCCTGTCCGGCGCCTTCGACGGCATCTCGGTGGTGCTGCGCTCGACCATCCTGCAGTTGGCCACGCCCGATCACATGCGCGGCCGGGTGTCGTCGATCAACAGCATCTTCATTAGTTCGTCGAACGAACTCGGCGCGTTCTACGCCGGTTCGATGGCGCGCCTGCTCGGTCTGGCCCATGCGGTGGTGCTCGGCGGCTGCGTCACCCTGGCGGTGGTCGCGTTCACGGCACTGAAATCGCCGACCGTGCGGCGCCTGGACCTGCGCGATCTCCATTGAGGGGAGGATTTTCGATCGCCGGCCGAGCGACCCGAGGCGACGAAAGACGCGGCCATCGGCGTAGACTCGACGTGCCCGGCTGGACGGGCGCGCACCGGGAGCGGGTCATGGGCAAGGAAACGGTAAGCGGCAGGGACGTCGTGATCCACTTCGACGGACAACGCTGCATCCACGCCCGCAACTGCGTACTCGGACATCCGGATGTCTTCGTGCCGAACGTGGACGGCGAATGGATCCACCCGGACGCGGTCTCCGCCGAGGAAGTCGCGCTGACGGCGCGGCAATGTCCGTCGGGCGCGATCCAGTACGAGCGCCTCGACGGCCAGCGTGGAGAACCCGCGCCGGTGGTCAATACCGTATGCCTTCGCGAGAACGGGCCGCTCGCGCTCAACGCGCCGCTGACCGTCGCCGGCGAAGCCATCGGCTACCGCGCGACGCTGTGTCGCTGCGGCCTGTCCAAGCGCAAACCCTATTGCGACAACAGCCATGCCGAAGGCGGCTTCATCGCCAGCGGCGAAACCGCGCCGAAAGAATCGCAGCCGCTCGCGGCCCGCGACGGCGCGCTGGCGATCGAACCGCAGAAGGACGGCCCGCTCAAAATCGTCGGCAATCTCGAAATCGTCACCGGCACCGGCCACACCGTCGACCGCTGCAGCCAGACCTGGCTGTGCCGCTGCGGGCAGTCGGGAAACAAGCCGTATTGCGACGGTTCGCACCGCAAGGCGGGGTTCGCGGCGGAGGGCGCCTGAATATCGGGCGATGACAGGCGGTTCGAGCCGCTCATCCACGAAAGCAGCCGGATGCACGAGAACACCCGACGCTGTCTGGATGAGATGAACAAACCAGCAGCATCGGCGGGAAAGTCGGATGGCGAAAACAGAAAAGCCCCGCCGAAGCGGGGCTTTTCGTTGGGATCCGCAACGACGGCCGGGATCAATCGCCCTGCTGCTTCTGCAGGTGCTCCCAGCGTTCCTGCTCGTCGATCGTGCGCTCCGCGGTGAGGCGGGCTTCGAGGCGATGCAGGCCGATCTCTTCGCCGGAATCCACGCTGTAGCCGTATTCGCCGGCTTCCAGGCGCTTGAGCGTGCTGTCGATCTTGCCGATCAGCTTGCGGTAGCGGTCGCGGGTGCGCAGTTCCAGCGAGTTCTCGGTTTCGCGGGTGGCGCGTTCGGCATCGTCGCCGACATCGCGCACTTCGTCCTTGAGATTCTCGATGGTCTGCTTCGACTCTTCGATGAGGTCCGCGCGCCACTGCAGCAGGCGCTGGCGGAAGTACTCGAGCTGCAGCGCGCTCATGTACTCCTCGTCGACGCTGGGCTTGTAGCCGTCGGGCACGATCGGGCGGCCGGTGGCCTCGTCGGTCTTGTACGGCACGACCTTGATCTGGGCCTTGGGCGCGGGCGCGGCGGGACGCGAGGTCACGGCGACCGCGACCTTGCCGGCGGCCGGACGCGGCGAGACCGCAACCGGCTTGGCGGCGCTCTTCGGCGGATCGTTCGGGTTCGGCAGCGGGCCCGGCACCGGGGGCTTGGGCGGCTTCGGCGGCTTGGGCGGCGGCTGCGGGGTCGGCGGCGGCGCGGGCGTCGGACTGGGCGTCGGGACCGGTGCCGGCTTCGCGGCGGCCTTGGGCTCGACCTTGGCCGGCGGCTTGGGCGCGGGGGCCTTCGCAGCCGGTGTCTTGGCCGGCGCAGCCTTGATGTCCGCCTTCGGGGCGGGCTTGGCGACCGGCGTCGACTTGGCGGCGGGCTTCGCCGCCTGCTTGGCGACGGCCTTCTTGGCCACGGGCTTGGCGGCCGGCTTCGCGACCGCCTTCTTGGCCACGGGCTTGGCGGGGGCCTTGGCAGCCGGCTTCGCGGCGGGCTTGGCGGCCGACTTGGCCACGGGCTTCTTGGCGGCCGCTTTCGCGGGCTGCTTGGCGGCCGGCTTCGCGGCCTTCTTTGCGGGTTTCTTTACTGCCACGTCCGAGAATCCTCGTATCTTCCCTTGAGGCGGGAAAGCGGGCTGTTATACCCTGCAAAGACTGCAGCGGCAACCTTGCATTTCAGCGGGTCCCGCACGCTGCAATCCCCCGCAGGACCTCCTCCTTGATCGACCGCCTGCTGATCGCCGCACTCCGCTTCTACAAACGCTGGGTGAGCCCCATGCTGGGCCAGCGCTGCCGTTTCGTGCCGACCTGTTCGGAGTACTCGATGGAAGCCATCCAGCGCTTCGGCGCAGTCCGCGGCAGCTGGCTGACCGCCCGTCGGCTGGCCCGCTGCCATCCGTTCTGCCCGGGCGGCCACGACCCGGTTCCGCCCGCCCCCGACCGACCGAGGCCTCCCGCATGAACGACTCCGCCCCCCCGCCGACCCTGATCGTCAACGCCCGTCTGGTCAACGAGGGCCGCGAGTTCGACGCCGACCTGCGCATGGCCGATGGCCGCATCGAGGCCATCGGCAGCGGCCTGAGCGCCCGCCCCGGCGAGACCGTGATCGACGCCGGCGGCCGTCGGCTGCTGCCCGGGATGATCGACGATCAGGTGCACTTCCGCGAACCCGGGCTGGAGTACAAGGGCGACATCGCCACCGAATCTGCGGCGGCGGCGGCCGGCGGTCTCACCAGCTTCATGGAGATGCCCAACACCAGCCCGCCGACCCTGGACAGCGCGGCGCTGGAGGACAAGTACCGCCGCGCCGCGGGCCGCGCCTGGAGCAATTACGCCTTCTACCTCGGCACCAGCACCGGCAACATCGAGGCGATCCGCGCGCTGGACCCGAAGACCGCGCCGGGCGTCAAGGTGTTCATGGGCGCCTCCACCGGCAACATGCTGGTGGACGATCCGGAAGTGCTGGACGCGGTGTTCCGCGACGCGCCGACGCCGATCATCACCCATTGCGAGGACACGCCGACCATCGACGCCGAGCTGGCGAAGTACCGCGAGAAGTACGGCGACGCGATTCCGGTGGAGTACCACGGCGAGATCCGCTCGCGCGAGGCCTGCATCAAATCGACCCGGCTCGCGATCGAACTCGCCCGCCGCCACGATGCCCGCCTGCACGTGCTGCACATCTCCACCGCCGACGAACTCGCCCTGTTCGAACGCGGGCCGCTGATCCGCGCCGACGGCAGCCGCAAGCGCATCACCGCGGAGACCTGTGTGCATTTCCTGCGCTTCGACAGCCGCGACTACGCAACCCGCGGCAACTTCATCAAATGCAATCCGGCGATCAAGGACAGCACCGATCGCGAAGCGCTGATCGACGCGCTGGCCGGCGATGTCATCGACGTGCTCGCGACCGACCACGCGCCGCACACGCTGGAAGAAAAGCAGCACGGCTATCTGCGCGCGCCCAGCGGCCTGCCGCTGGTGCAGTTCGCGCTGTCGGCGGCGCTGGAATGCGTGCACGAAGGCCGGCTGAGTACGGCGCAGGTCGTGCAGAAGTTCGCGCACGCGCCGGCGCAGTTGTTCGACGTCAGGGAACGCGGCTTCCTGCGCGAGGGCTATCGCGCCGACCTCGTGCTGATCGACGACACGCCGTTCACGGTCGAGCGTTCGCAGGTGCTGTCGAAATGCGGGTGGTCGCCGTTCGAGGGCACGACCTTCCGTTCGCGCGTCGCATCGACCTGGGTCAACGGTCATCTCGTCTGGGACGGGCGCGCACTGGTCGGCAGCCCGCGCGGCCAGCGCCTGGAATTCGACCGTTGAAACGCACGGCGACAGTGCGTGCCGTCGTCATCGCAATGCTGACGATGGCGTTGTCGGCCTGCGGCGGCACGACCGTCGTTCGCGAGCCATCGCCACCGCCCGCTGGTGGCGGCGCGATCCCCGTCCGCGCCACCATGCTGCCCGCATCGGTGCAGCAGGGCACGCTGATCGTCGGCAGCACCGACCCGGGCGCCATCGTCGAATACGCCGGACGCACGGTGCGGGTGTCGCCGTCCGGGCGCTTCGCCTTCGGCGTCGGTCGCGATGCGGTCGGCCCGTTGGCGGTGAACGTACGCTCGCCTGCGACCGGCACGATCGCGCATCGCATCGAAGTGACGCCACGCGACTGGCCGATCGAACGCATCGACGGCGTGCCGCCGGCGACGGTGAATCCGCCGCCCGACATCGCCGAGCGCATCGCCCGCGAACAGGCGCAGGTCGCCGCGGCGCGCGCGCGCGACGATGCCCGCGAGGATTTCGCGCAGCGGTTCATCTGGCCGGTGGAAGGCCGCATCAGTGGCCGCTTCGGCAATCAGCGCGTGTACAACGGAGAAGCCAAGGCACCGCATTCGGGCATGGACATCGCCGCCGCGCAGGGCATGCCGGTCAAGGCGCCGGCGGCGGGCATCGTGACCTTCGCCGCGCCGGATCTGTATCTCACCGGCGGCACCGTGCTGATCGACCACGGCGCTGGCGTCAGCTCGAATTTCCTGCATCTGTCGCGCATCGACGTGCGGGTGGGCGACCGCGTCGAACAGGGGCAGGTCTTCGCCGCGGTGGGCTCGACCGGGAGATCGACGGGACCGCATCTGCATTGGGGGATGAATTGGTTCGACGTACGTGTCGATCCTTTATTGGTGCTGGAACGCGACGAGGAGCAATAGTTCATCCGCACATGATGCGTTAGTTGACGATCTGAGGCGACGTACTATCGAAGATGCAGCTTGGCCGAAATCGGCAAAAACTGCTTGAGCTCCCCCCTCTCTGATCTGATTTCATGGTGCCTTAAACGGGTGCCCTTGATGTTGACGAGGCCGTGCCCCAGAGCCAAATAGTGAGAGATGAAGGTCTCCTCAGTAATTTCCAATGCGTTCTTGTGCATCTTTCCTTTTTTAGGTGCGAACTCTGCGAAGACGAGGCGACGCTCGCCATTCCTGGCATCTTTGATGGCATCCATTAATCGGCGGTTATTGAATTGCTGCTTGATCCGGCGCCGGATGTTTTCGGATTTACCGACATATAAAGCCTCAGCGTCTTCGCCATAAATCCGAAGAAAAATATAGATTCCAGGGGCCTGAGGTATAAGCTCATAATCACAACCATCCATTTTTTTCGGCAATTTTATGGATGGATGCCAAACCAAATTCACTTGCATACGCGCCTCCGGTACAAATCGTTTTTGATACTCGGCCCGGTCTTTCGACCGGGCCGTTGCGCATCGTGCGATGGATTACTTCTTCGCTTCGGCCGGTGGTGCGGCCGCCGGCTGCGGCAGATCGTTGCGCGCATTGCCCGGCATCGCCCACGAGAAATCGGTCTTCGTGAAATCGGCGAAGCAGGTCTGGCTGCCCGGCGGGGTCGACTGTGTGCACGCGTTCGAGCTGAAGTCGATCGGCGCGGTGTAGCTGGCCGGATAGTTCATCGTGGTCGCGGCGTTGACCGGCGGCGTGCCCGAGACCGCGGCGGCGCCGAAGGTCGCGACGCCATGGCAGCTCATGCAGTTGCTGGTCTGGCCGGCGGGAATGCCGCTGGAGGTTTCCAGGAACGGATTGAAGCAGACCACCATCTCGCTCGATGCGTTGCCCTTGGTCTGGTTCCACGCCGTGCACATCGCGTAGTTGCGCCAGGCGCCCTTCACGTTGGCGGTCATGCCCTGCTTGCTGCCGGGGAAGTTGTTCGGCGCGTCCGCACCGGGCTGCCACCAGAAGGTTTCCCAGGTCCAGTTCACGATCGTCTTGCTGTTGACGTGCATGCCGGCCAGCACGCCGAAATCGCCGGCGGCGGCCTTCAGTCCCTGGCCCTGGTCGCCGTTGTTGGCGAGATTCCTGTTCCAGTTGTCGGCGTCGGCCTGATCCATCCTGAAGCTGTAGATCGTCGACAGCGGCGCGTACAGATAGCTCTGGCACGCCAGCGACGGACTGGGCACGGCCTGCTTGATCTGCTCGGGCGTCGCCACGACCGGCGCCGTATCGGGACCCCCGGTGTTGGTCGGATCCAGCAATACGCAGGTGAGCCAGGTTTCCGGCGTCGCGTTGGCCGGCGTCGTGGACTGCTGGGTGCCCTGCCACAGCGGCATCGGCGTCAGGCCGCTCGCCTTGACCAGGAAGATCACCGGCTTGGTTTCCATGCCGGCGAAACCGATGGCGTCGCCGTTGTCGGGCTGATACGGCGCATCGACGACCTTGCGATCCGCGACCGCGGTGCCCTGCGGCCACGCGGCGTTGAGGTCGACCTGGCTCTGCATCGAGGTGTAGCTGTACTGCACGCCGCCCGGGCCGGGATGTTGCGCGGCCAGATAGCCCGCCATCGACGGATTGAATTTGTTGAACGACACCACGTTGGTGTCGGCGGGCAACTGCAGGCCGGCCTTGCGCGCGCTGTGCGCGATCTGGCTCGCGGCCTGGAAGGCGCGCGCGGGTCGCGTCATGCCGGCCACGCAGCCTTCCTTGCTGAAGGTCTCGCTGATGCCGCACCAGGTTTCCCACACCGGCAGATTGGCGCCTTCCCACATCTGACCGGAGTCGCTGGTCATGCCGGCCCAGAGATTCCATGCGGCGGTGGTGATGTTGTCGATCTGCCAGGCGTCGGCCCAGGCCTGGAATTCGGCGCGGTTGCCGGGATATCCGTAACCGGCCGGGATATCGACGGGCTTGACGATGGAAGCCGCCGGCGCCGGCGCGGTATCTGCGGGTTTTTCAGGGGCCGCAGGCGGCGGTGTTTCCTTGTTGCAGGCCGCCAGCAACAGCGCTGCGGGCAGCAGCGCGAGCAATCGCATCTTCATGAGACCTCCGGTGTCGTTCGATGATGGACGGGACCGCTTCGCGCCCCACTTCCTCGCTCCGCATCCCGCAGACAGAACCCGCGCCCGCGCTTCCAGGAAGGCACATGCGCGAGGCGAGCATACGGACTCCGGCATCGGTCCACAATCGATGCGTACGCGACGTTCGCGATGCGCCGACGCATGCCGATGCACGCCGTCGATCAATCGACTGGATCCTCATCGACTGGATCCTCATCGACTGGATCCTCATCGATTGGATCCGCATCGATTGGATCCGCATCGATTGGTTCCGCGACGAAACCGATATCGGGCCTGCGGTCAGCCGGCCGCGCGACCCTTGCCCGACACCTGCGCCACCGCATCGTGCGGATGCAGGCTTTCGTAATGCGAGACGCACACATCGAAGCGTTGCACGCGGGCGTCGTCGGCGAGCGCGGCGGCGACGCGACGCGCGGCGTCTTCGCAGAACATCAGATTGTCGGCGTTGAGTTTCGCGAAGGCCTGCTCGTCCTCGCGCTTCACCGCGGTTTGCACCGGCGTGCCAAGCGCGGCTTCGGCGCGGTCGATCAGGTCCGCCACCGGCAGTTCGTCGAACGCGGGCTGCAGCTCGACCCGGATCTCGGCGCGGCTGCGCTGCGCGTGCGGCGTGGCGGCGAGACCACGCTCCGACGCCAGCCAGTCGCGCACGACATGCGTGGACAGCGGATGCGCCGCGGCGAAGTCCTCCGCGAAGCGTTCGGCATTGAGCTGCCGAGACAGCGCCGCGGACGCCGGACAGGTGCTGGAGTATTCGACCGCATACGCGACCGTCAGCGACAGATGGCCGTCGGCCAGCAGCGCGTCGATTTCGAGCGGATAGCGTTTCCAGCCGCTGTTGTCGCTGGCCAGCGCGCGGCGCTTCAGCATCTGGTCGAAGCGCAGGGTCAGGCGCGCGGAGGACGACAGCGCGCCCTGCGACTCCACGCACTCCTGCAGCACGCGACGCAGTCGCGCGGGCGTCAGCACGTCTTCGACCAGCGTGTCCTGCAGACGCAGATAGAGGCGGGACATGTGAATGCCGCGGGCGCCGGGATCGCGCAGATCGACGAAGACGTCGACCGAGGCCGGCACCTGCAGGCTGCCGCCATCGTCGCCGCGGACCCGCAGCGGCAGCGCGATGTTGCGCATGCCGACCCAATCGAGCGCGCGCGCCGCGGCGGCGGCATCGCCGGCCACGTCGGGCATCGGAAGGGAGGTCGGTCGCAGGGTCACGGGTGGGGGCCGGACAGCGGAGGGGCGGCCATTGTACCCAGCCGGGTCGCCGGCTTCCGAAACCAGGCCGGAACGGAGCGTTGTCTCAGCCCCGGGCCGCGCGCCAGCTGCGCCAGAGCGCGGCCGGCGGCGACAACGGCGCGGCCTCTGCGCCGGCGGAAACGCGCTGCAGACGGGCGCGACACAGCGCGTCGTGGATCCGTCGCGGACGCGTCGCCGCCCGCAGCGACGACGTGGCGAGCAATTGCCCGGCCCAGATCCGAACCTGAGCGGCATCGCCGGCACCCTCGCGATGCCACAGCGCGTGCAGGGCAAGCAGTCCGAAGGCATCCGTGTTCGACGCACCGGGCGCGGCCGCAGCCGACTCCGCGAACAGCGCACGCTCGCAGTCGTGCATCGCATCGGCGAGCGTCTGCAGGGTCGGCCGCAGGCGCTCGGGCGCATCTCCGCGCCGCAGCGGCTCGCGCACGGCCTGCAGCGCGGACAGGTGGGCCGCCAGTGTCGTCCATGGCGCCGCCTGCTTCAGGAGGACGCGGCCGAGCGGATGGCGTCGCGCGCCTTTCGCCCAGCCCCGCAGTTCGTCCTGCCACCAGGCCAGTTTCGCGAACCCGGGCGTCGGATCGTCGCCGGCCCAGGCGGCATCGGTCCATTCCTGCAGCAGCGCGAGCCAGGCCTCGGCCGGCAGGCGCTGCGGCTCGGGCAGGAACACCTGGGCGATGCGCCATTCCGGCCAGCGCCCGCGCCACTTGTCGAGGAAATCGTCGAGATCCGCGGCGGGACCCGTATCGGGCATGACGGCGTCGTTCACGGTGTCGCGATCGCGCCCGCGGTCGGCCACACCGCCGCGTCCAGCAGCGCGTGCGGCTGCTCGATCATCACGTCGCCGCCCCATGCCAACGGATCGTCGCCGGGCAGACGATAGCCCCACAGCGCCACGATCGACGGCATGCCGGCGGCGCGCGCGGCGACGATGTCGCGCTCATCGTCGCCGACGTAGACGCAGTCGCGCGGATCGATGCCGAGCACCGCCGCCGAATGCAGCAGTGGCAGCGGATGCGGCTTGCGTTCGGGCAGCGAATCGCCGCCGATCAGCACGCCGCAGCGATCGGCCCATCCCAGCATCGGGATCAGCGGACGCGCGAGGTATTCCGGCTTGTTGGTGACGATGCCCCAGCGCACGCCGTCGGCATCGAGCGCGTCGAGGATCGCGGCGATGCCGTCGAACAGCACGCAGTAGCGGCCGAGGATGCCTTCGTAGGCGTCGAGAAAGGGTTTGACCAGCGCTTCGCGCGCGTCGGCGTCGAGATGCCCGAACGCGCAGCCGATCATCGCCCGCGCGCCCTTGGAGACATGCGGCCGCAGCACCTCATGCGCGACCTCGGCCTCGCCCCGCGCACGGCGCAGGATGTTGATCGCCTCGACCATGTCGGGCGCGCTGTCGAGCAGCGTGCCGTCGAGGTCGAAGAGGACGCCGCGGGGGAATCGGATCGGGGACAACGGACGCTCCACTGCAATGAGACGAATCTGTAGGAGGGCCTTCAGGCCCGATTGCGCGGCATCAACGAAAAAATGCTCGGGACTGAAGCCCCGCCTACGGTTTCGTTGCGCATGCGATGTAGTTCACGTCGGTGCGACTGCCGACGCGCGCGGTGTGGCGCAGCGGGTCGTAGATCAGTCCGCTCACGTCGTCCAGCGACAGGTCCGCCGCGCGCAGCCAGGCCGCCAGTTCGGACGGCTTGATGAAATCACGGTACTGGTGCGTGCCCTTGGGCAGCATCCGCGCGATGTACTCGGCGCCGACGATCGCCAGCGCGAACGCGGCCGGCGTGCGATTCAGCGTGGACAGGAACAACCGCCCGCCGGGCTTGAGCAGCGTGGCGCAGGCGGCGATCACCGCGCCGGGATCGGGCACGTGTTCCAGCATTTCCATGCAGGCGATGGCATCGAAATGCGCCGGCATCTCTTCCGCCAGCGCTTCGACCGCGCTGAGCCGGTAATCGACCTGCACGCCGGACTCCAGGCGATGCAGTTTCGCGACCTTGATCAGATCCGGTGCCAGATCGATGGCGGTGACCTCCGCGCCCTCGCGCGCCAGCGCCTCGCTGAACAGCCCGGCGCCGCAGCCCACATCGAGCACGCGCGCACCGCGCAGCGTCGTGCGTTCACGCACATAGCCGAGCCGCGCGGGATTCAGCGCGTGCAGGGGTTTCTGGGGACCTTCCGGGTCCCACCACCTGTTCGCCAACGCATTGAACTTGTCGAGTTCGACCTGACTGAAGTTGTCGTGCTGTTCTGCGCTCATCGTCTCGTCCAATCCTCTCAACCGACCTTCACCGCGCCGATCCGCGCCTGCCACTGCCGCGCGTTGGCGAGGATGCCGTCGAGATCCATGTCGACCAGAATGCGGTCGCGCAGTTTCGCGCGGCCGGCGATCCACACGTCCGACACCTGATGCCGGCCGGTGGCGTAGACCAGTTGCGACAGCACGTGATGCAGCGGCTGGGTTTCCAGCGCCGACAGATCGACGCAGGCCAGGTCCGCCTGCTTGCCCGGTTCGATCGAACCGACCAGATGATCGAAGCCCATCGCCTTCGCGCTGCCCAGCGTGGCCGCATGCAGCGCGCTGGCGGCGTCGAAGGCGGCGGCATCGTCGGCCACGGCCTTGGCCAGCAGCGCGGCGGTGCGGGTCTCGCCGAACATGTCGAGATCGTTGTTGCTGGCGCAGCCGTCGGTGCCGATCGCCACGTTCACGCCGGCCTTCAGCAGCTTCGCGACCGGGCAGAAGCCGGAAGCGAGCTTGAGATTGGATTCGGGGCAATGCACCACGCTGACGCCGCGCGCGGCGCACAGCGCGATTTCGGCGTCGGTGAGCTGGGTCATGTGCACCGCGATCAGGCGGTCGTTGATCAGGCCGAGACGGTCGAGCCGCGCGATCGGCCGCTGCCCGTGTTTTTCCTGCGACTGCTGCACTTCCTGCGCGGTCTCGTGCGTGTGCAGGTGCACCGGCACGTCGAGCTGGTCGGCGAGCATCCGGATGCGTTCGAAATTGTCGTCGGAGACGGTGTACGGCGCGTGCGGCGCGAACGCGGTCGCGATCAGCGCATCGTGACGCCACTGGTCGTGGACTTCGCCGGCGCGATCGAAATATTCGTCGTCGCTCTTCGCCCACGCGGTCGGGAAATCGATGACCGGCAGGCCGACGCGGGCGCGGAAGCCGTGGCGCCTGTAGGTCGCGGCCTGCACGTCGGGGAAAAAGTAGTTTTCGTTGCAGCAGGTGGTGCCGCCGCGCAGCATCTCGGCGATCGCCAAGGCGATGCCGTCGGCCACGTAGTCCGGGCCCATGATCGCGCCTTCGATCGGCCAGATGTGTTCCTGCAGCCACTGCTTCAGCGGCAGGTCGTCGGCGACCCCGCGCATCAGCGTCATCGGGTTGTGGACGTGGGCGTTGACGAGGCCGGGAATCAGCGCGCCCTCCGGCCGCGAGACCGTCTCCTTCGCCTCGAACCGGGCGCGGGCCTCGGCGATGGGCAGCACGGCGAGGATGACGCCGTCGCGCACCGCGACCGCGTGGTGTTCGAGCACCGCGCCGCGGGGCGCGATCGGGACCACATGGCGGGCTTCGATCAGGAGATCGCAGGATTCCGGGACAAGCGCTTCGGACACGGGCTGATAGGTCATGGCGGCATTGTCGCATTCCGGCGCCGCAGGCGGCACTCAACCCGCCGTGGGCATATTCCGGGGATGGCCGCAGGCGGCCCGGAAACGCGGAAGCCCGCCTTGGGGGCGGGCTTCCTTGGACGGCAGATCCCGCGCCTGCGGCTCGGGATGATTGATTCGCGACGCAGCCGGCCGATGGCCGGCTCGCTGCGAATCGATCACTTCACGCGGCTGACGTATTCGCCGGAACGGGTGTCGACCTTGATGATCTCTTCCTGCGCCACGAACAGCGGTACGCGGACCACGGCGCCGGTTTCGAGGGTGGCCGGCTTGCCGCCGGTGCCGGCGGTGTCGCCCTTCACGCCCGGATCGGTCTCGACGATCTTCAGTTCGACGAAGTTCGGCGGCTGGACGTTGATCGGGTTGCCGTTCCACAGGGTCACCACGCAGGCTTCCTCGCCCTTCAGCCACTTCTCGGCGCCGCCCATGCCGGCCTTGTCGGCCTGCACCTGCTCGAACGACTCCTGGTTCATGAAGTGCCAGTATTCGCCGTCGCCGTAGAGGAACTGCATGTCGGTGTCGACCACGTCCGCGACTTCCACCGAGTCGGTGGCCTTCATGGTCATTTCGACCACGCGGCCCGACTTGATGTTGCGGTACTTGATGCGGGTGAAGGCCTGGCCCTTGCCCGGCTTCACGTATTCGGTTTCGGTGATGACGCAGGGGTCGTTGTTGACCAGGATCTTCTGTCCGGTCTTGACGTCGTTCATGCCCAGGCTGGCCATGGAATGCTCCTGATGGATTCGTCTGCTGGACCGTCCCGGGCCGTGGAACCCGAGGGCGGCTTAGAATGGAGGGCCAAGTCATGCAGGACCGGACCCGGGATGCCGGCGCGTCCCGACGAACGGCCCGACCGAACTCCCTATGATACCCGCTGCCCCCCTCTCAACCCAGCCCGCCCACGAGGCCGGGCCGGACTGGAAGCGCCTGTGGCGCGACGCCGTGCGCGATCCGGCCGAACTGCTGGCCCTGCTGGGTCTGGACGGCCGGGTGCCGGGGCTGTCGGCCGATGCCGCCGCGCAGTTCCCGCTTCGGGTGCCGCGGGGCTTCGTGGCCCGGATGCGGCCCGGCGACCCGCACGATCCCCTGCTGCGCCAGGTGCTGCCGCTCGACGACGAACTGCGGCCGATGCCCGGCTTCGGTCTGGACGCCGTGGGCGACGGCGCGGCGAAGGCCGCCACCGGCGTGATCCACAAATACCGCGGCCGGGCCCTGCTGATCGCCACCGGCAGCTGCGCGGTGCACTGCCGCTACTGCTTCCGCCGCCATTTCCCGTATGCCGACGAGACCGCGGCCGCCGCGCAGTGGCGCGAGGCGGTCGAGGCGATTCGCGCCGATGCCAGTCTCGACGAGGTCATCCTCTCCGGCGGCGATCCGCTGTCGCTGAGCACGGCCAAGTTGGCCGAGCTGACCGCACAACTGGCCGGCATCGCGCACGTCCGCCGGCTGCGCATCCACACCCGCCTGCCGGTGGTGCTGCCCGAGCGGGTGGACGCCGAATTCGACGCCTGGCTGCGCGCCCTGCCCTGGCCGGTGGCGGTGGTGATCCACGCCAACCATGCCAATGAATTCGATGCGGATGTCGACGCTGCCTTGGCGAGCCTGCGCGACGCGGGCGCGACCGTGCTCAATCAGGCCGTGCTGCTGCGCGGCGTCAACGATTCGGTCGACGCCTTGGCCGCCCTGTGCGAACGCGGCTACGCCGGCGGCGCCCTGCCCTATTACCTGCACCAGCTGGACCGAGTCCAGGGCGCGGCGCATTTCGAAGTGGGCGACGACGAGGCCCGCGCCCTGCATCGCGCGCTGATCGACCGCCTCCCCGGCTACCTCGTGCCGAAACTCGTGCGCGAGGTGCAGGGGGATGGGGCGAAGCGGGGGTTGTGAACCGCTGTCACTGAAAGGCTAGAAATCCAGAAAGGATTTGCTCTCGTCGATCTTGGGTGTCGTGCCTTCGGAAATGCCCTCATCCGCGACGAGCCGTTCGCGGAAGGCATCGAAGCTTTCGGCAACCGCCGTCAGCGCGGCTTCGTCATGCTCGGCTTCATGATTCCAGAAATAGATGCGGCCGCTGGTTCTTTCGATACAGAGTTGGTTTCCTCCGGGCGACTCGCCGATCACGGCCATCAACGGGGGCACCTGATCGGAATACATGCGATTCATCGCGAGCAGGCCGGAGTCGCCGGCCCCAGGACCGTAGAGCGTCAGCAAGGTGAGATGACCGTCGCGGCCTTCGACCCCGCACAGGGTGTCGGGCCTGAACCTTGCACCGTGGGCGAATACCACCGGCGCTGCGTACTGCAACAGGATCTGGCGCAGGCTTTGCGGCAATTCAATATCCAGATCGCGCTCGGTTTGGAGCAGATCGATCTCTGGTTGCGCGGAGGGCGCCGATAGCGCCTCCGGTCCGAGTTTGATGAAATCACTTGCCATAGCCACCTCGCATATCGGACGCAGACCCGATGTGCGGAATATTGCCATGCAACTTCGTGGGAATCAGCAAGATCGTCGTGTTGTTCTGATGATGTGGCGTGAGCCCCTGTTGTTTCAGATACGTCTTGGCAGCATTGGGGCTGGCGAGATTCTTCTGCTTGGCGACGTATTCGTACACGGCCTTGAAGTCGTCGTCCGTTCCGTTCAACTGGCCTGCCTCGAATGTGATCTGACCCTTCGACCAGGGCGAGAAGTCCGGCCGGCCGTCCTTGAACATGATCGGCTTGCCTCCGGTGATCAGATTGACATCGTCCAGATCCGAGTACCAGGCGCCGTTGCCGGGATCGCCGTCCCAACTGCCATTGCTTTTCGGCAGGCGAGTCCTGGGGTTCGTCGGAACGTCGTCGAGACTCTCTGACAGGCCCAGCGAGCGCCGATCGCTGCGCACCTTCTTCGCGAAATTGCGGATGTCCTTGGCGGCATCGATGATTTCGTCCGCGCCTCCGAAAACCATCGAGAAGCCAAGCCCCGCCGCCTTCGACCCGAGCGTGCTCGAAACTTCACCCCATCCCAATTGTTCGGTGAGGAAGGCCTTGGTCTGTTTTTCTACGAATTCGGAGCCCTTGTCGATGAGCGCCTGAAAAGCTTCACCGAATACGGATTTGGCGAAGTTCCTCAGGATTGTCTTGACCGGCCCACCGGTAATCAACGCCTGAACGCCCGAGGTGACGATGGTGGCCAGGATCGGATGATCGTCGGCGAAATCGGCCAGCGCTTCAGCGCCGGAGACGATCGCATTGGAGACATGCTTGAAGGAACTCCCCCCCTCGGCCGTGACGATCACTTCCTGGAGAGTGACCGTATCGATGGCGGGGGCGGTATTCGTCTTTGGCAACTCCTCCTGCTTGGGGGGGATGACACCAACGGTATTCGTCCGGGCAAGATTCTTCATCTTGCCGAAGTTCTCGGCCCTCGCGACGCTCACCAGCGCCTTCTGCATGTTTTCGTTGTTGATGGCTTTCGCCATCAAAATCGACTTGTCCTTCTCGCCGATCAATCCCTGTTCCGCGAGCCGCTGCAGTTCTTCGGACATGCCGCCCAGAAGATCGACCGCACCGTATGAGTCGATACGGACGATTTTCCCATCGTACTTCACGTCGATGCCGGCCAACAGGCGATCGCGGCTATCGCGTTTGAGATGAACGCCTATCTTCTCCAGTTCGTCGCTCATCGCTTCAAGTCTGGCCTCGCGTTCATGGCGGGTGATCTTGTCGCGCTGCAGATCGGTGATCGCCTTCTTGGTCGCGGTCGCGAGCCCGTTGCCGAACGCATCGACCAACATCTGTCCGTAATCGGCATCAGCTTCTTCGCCAAGCAGACGAGCGACGTGGTGCTGGGCGGCGCTGCCGACGAAACCGCTCACGGTGCCGCTAAGCGTGGTCTGCACAAACGAGTTCTTCAGAACAGGCGTCTTCTCGAACCACTTCGACATGCCTGCTCGGCTATCGAGCCATGCGCCCAGCTCGGCCGTGATCGCACCACTGACCGCGCTGGCGGCCAGGTTCGCCCAGCTGAACTGTTCGTTGCTGCGATCGCGTGAAGGATCGATGCGATTGACCGCCCAGTTGGCGCCGTAATTGGCGAGGTTGCCACCGACCGCCTGCGCGGCCCCCTTGGCCCAGTTTGCGCCGAACTTGAACGCGCTTGCCGCCGTGCCCGCCTTCTTCGCGGCTTCGGCGGCCGCTTCCGCGGCTGCGGCGCCGGCGCGACCGCCGGACACCGCGGAGCCGACGCCCATGCTCGCGACGCTGGTGAGCGCGCCCACCGCGACCGCACCCCAGTCGAACTTGTCCGTCATGCCGAACGCCATCGACGCCAGCTGGCCGGCTGCGGAACCGACTGCGCCGGCGATGGCGGCCACGCCGATCGCGGCCCAGGTGAAGCCGGCCGCACCGCCGAGGACCGCGGCGCCGACCGCCATCGTGCCGCCGGCAGCGGTCGCCGCCGACACGCTCGCGCCCAGCAGCGGTGCAGCTGCGCCGGCGGTATAGACGGTCACCACCGCCACGATCACCACCACGATGATGGTGAGGATGACAGAGAGGACGTTGCAGCTCTTCTTCGGCGGCGGCGACACGTAGTCGAGCGACGGCGACGTGCTGCCGATCACTTCGGCCGGGTTGTACGGCTTGAAGGTGGTGGCGTCGTTCTTGTTGACCTGGACTTCCGGGACCTTGAGCGTGGTGCCCGCGGCGAGGGTTTCGCCGCCGGTCAGCGCGTTGGCGGACGCCAGCACGTACCACAGGCTGTCGTTGCCGTAGACGCGCTGGGCGATGCTGCGCAGGGTGTCGCCGGCCATCACCGTGACCGTGCTGCTGCCGGCTTCGCTGTTGCGATAGGCCGTGAGGTTGCTGATGGCGTCGACGTAACCGCTGTTGCTGGCCGCGACCTGCTGCCCCGACACCAGCGCATAGCGCGTGGTCTTGAAGTTGGTCGCCCCGCTGTCGTAACGCTGCAGGATGTTGCCGCTGGCATCGTAGGCGAACAAGCGATCCTGCCCGTCCTGCACGGCGACGCGACGGCCCCAGCCATCGTAGACGCTGGACGTGGTGGCCGGCTGGAAGTTGCTGTTGCTGCTGCTGCCCTGCACCTTGGTCTCGAGGTAGGCCTCGCGCGCGTCGTAGGTGTAGCCGTAATACCAGGTGAAGGCGCCGATGTTGTCGGTTTCCTTGCTGGTATTCGAGAACCGCTGGTAATGGCTCAGATACATCCGCGCGTCGCGGGCGAGGTCGTAGTAGCTGCGGGTCTCGTTCCGGTCGACGATGTTGTTGTAGTAGAAATAACCGCTGTACCACGTGCCGCCCTGCGTGCGCACGCCTTCGGCGAAGCGCTGGGTGAGCTGGCGTCCGTCGGCATCGTAGGTATAGACGTAGCGTTCCTTCACCTGCCCCGCGAATTCGGTGCCGGTCTCGTGCGGGACGACGCGCGAAGTCAGCCGCCCGGCCGCATCGTAGCTCAAGATTTCCGAGATCTGCGGATTCACGCCGAGCGCAGCCGGCTTGTAGACGTAGGTGCGCTGCCCGCGTTCGTTGTAGGTGGTGTTCTCGTACTTCGTCGTGCCCGCTTCGAGGAAACGACGGCGGATCGCACGCCCCGCATCGTCGTAATCGAGCGCGTAGCTGACATCGGAATCGGCACCGTCGATCTTGCCGAGCACGATCTGGCCGCTCACGAGCTTGGCATTGGCGACCGTGACGCGGTTCATCGCATCGTAGTCGTACCAGAACGACTTGAAGCTGGAACTGGCGTAGACATAGGTCGCGCCGGGCGTGGTCGGGGTGTAGGTGCCACCGCCACCGCCGCCACCGCCGCCACCACCGCCACCACCGCCACCGCCACCGCCACCGCCACCGCCATCGTCGATGGGATCCTCGATCGGCACGAGCAGCATGGTCTGCTCGGGGGCGACACGACTGGTGCTTGTGCCGCCATCGGTGGTCCGCAACGCGGCCGCGGAGAGGCTGGGATCCTGCGGACTCTGCATCGCGATGTAGGGGTCGAGCGGATTGTGCGGATCCGGCACGTAATCCGATGCGATGTCGAGGCGGATCGATTCGGTGTACGAACGCAGGCCGTGGACGTCCTTGGCGTAGACATACACGTACTGGTAATTGCCCGCCTGCGTGGGCGCGCCGGACAACAGACCGGTGGCGCTGTTGAACGACATGCCGGCCGGCAGACTGCCGTACTCCAGGTGGTAGGTCAGCGCCGATCCTTCGGGATCGCTGAAGCCGGTGCTGACGTCGAACTCCCAGTACTGCCCGACCGTCAGGTAGGCCGGATACGGCCAGTAAGCCGGATAGGTGAAGACCGGCGGTCGGCTCGGGAGGATGTTGACGTTGATGTCGCGCACGACCGTGAACTGGTCGTCGATGCTGCGCGCGGTGAGGCGCAGGGTGAACGTGGCGCCGGCCGGCGGCGTGCCGGTGAGCGTACCGGTGGCCGGATTGAACGTGAGCCACGACGGCAGCGGGCTGCCGTCGGCCATGGTCATGGCCGTGGTGAACGTGGTCTCGGGCGCGAGCTGCGCCACCATGTAGGTGTAGTTGTTGCTGAGCGCTTCGCCGGCATAACCGGACAGACTCCACGGATAGGTGGAACCACTGCCGGAATTGCCGACGGTGACGCGGCGGCGATTGCCGGCGGCGTCGTAGCTGTAACGCGTGGTCATGACCTCCGAGCCGGTGGCCACGTCGATCTGGCGGACCATGCTGATCCGGCCGTTGGAATCGTAGGTCGAAATGGTCCGCAGATGGACGACGGTAACCACGGTGCCCTTGGTGTACGTGGTGTAGGTCTCTTCCATGGTGCGGTTGCCGGCCGCGTCGTAGGCGTAGCGCGTCCAGTTGTTGCCTTCGCGGATTTCCTTGATCAGACCGCTGGCGTAGTAGTACTGCGCGCGATCGCTCGCGCCCAGGCCGGTCAGGCCGAGCTGGGTCGCGAGCGCGGCATTGCCGTCGGTGCCGTCCGGCGCCGGCGCGTTGGGATCGGGCCCCGAATAGCCGTCGCTGAGCTCCACGTACATGTTGGTGGAGGTGGCTCGGGTGGTCTTGAGCAGCTGACCGGTTTCGGCGTGGTAGATGTAGTCGTAATCGGCGCCGCCGAGATCGTTGTGATCGACGATGCGGCCGAAGACGTCGTAGTCCCAGGTCTGCTCGTCGATGAAGACGTACTCGCCTTCGCGGTCCTTGCGGATCGCCGGGCCGGTGTAGTACTCCGGCACGTAGTAGTAACCGCCGCCGTAACCGTAGCCGTAATCGTCGTAGTACCAGGTGCCGGTACCGAAGCCGGTGATCGTGCCGTTGACATCGCCGACCGAGAGCAGATAGCGCCAGCGGTCCGCATCGCCGTTGGTTTCGCGGATCTTGCGGCCCTGCAGATCGTTGGCATAGGTCTTGACCACGCCGGCGGCGCTGCGGCTGCCGAGCAGCAGACTGCGGCTGTCGTAGTCGTAACGCGAGGACTGGCCGAGCGCGTTGGTCACGCTCCAGCGGTCGGCGCTGCCCTGCAGGCCGTAGGTCTCCAGAGTGTTGCTGTGCCGTCCGTTCTGCCCGGACGGATTGGACCCGAGGGTGTAGTCGCCGTGGGCGGACACGCGACCGGCGCGGTCGTAGCGTTTCCAGGTGAGGTAGCCGAGCGGATTCTGGACGTAGCGCTCACGATCGAACAGGTCGTAGGCGATCTTCGTCGATTTTCCGAGCGCGTCGATGCTTTCGACGGCGCGACCGACGTTGTCGTAGAGCACGCGCTGCACGTTGCCATTGGCGTCGCGGCTTTCGGTAAGCCGACCGAGGCCGTCGTAGTACCAGTTGAGCACCGGGCGCGCGCGGGTCTCGGTGCCGTTGGCGGCCACGATCTTGACCTCGGGACGCGTTTCCTGGACCACCTTGTTGAAGCTGTTGTAGCGGTACAGCGTTTCGTAACCGCGGGCGTCCACGCGACGCACCACATTCCCCCAGCGGTCGTATTCGCTGAGCACTTCCGGACGCTGCGCCAGATCGTCCGAATTCGACGGCAGGCGTTCCAGCACCGCGCGGCCCAGCTTGTCGTAGGCAAGATCGGTGACCGCGGACACCACGCTCTGGGTGCCCTGCGCGTTGACGGTGAAGCTCTTGCGGGTCATGCGCAGGGTGCGACCCGCGAGATCGTAGGCGAGATCGCGCCAGGCGCCGCCCTGACTGTTGTCGCGGACGGCACGGCCGGCCTTGTCGTACTCGTAGGCGATGAAGTTGCTGCCGGTGAACGCATCGGCGATGCGATCGTCCTTCTTCACGACCTCGCCGAAGGCGTTGTACTGCACGATCTCGGACTGGTCCGTGGACGTGCCCTTGAGCGTGCGCACGCCGCCGACGACGTCGTAGCGTTCGCGCAGGGTCGCGGCGCTGAGCTGGCGGCCGGTGCGGTCGTAGGTGTAGTTGACGAAGAGATCGGATTCGATCGTGGTGCTGCTGCCGTCGATGGCGCCGCCGCCGCGCAGCGTGGTGCGCACCTGGACGACGCGGTCGCCCGCATCGTAGCTGCGATAGGTCGCGGTGCCGGCGGCGAGGTCGCGTTCGGCCGTGACCCGGCCGCGCAGATCGTAGTCGGTCTCGCTGATGGCATCGTTGGCGCTGGCGACCGCGGCCGCGGCGCCGATCTTCCCGTTCGCGAAACGGACCACGCGCACCGCGTTGCCGAACGCGTCGTAGGCCAGCTCGGTGTACGGCGAGCGCTGTTCGTACAGCGCGGCGGTGGAGAGCGTGTTGGCGAGCTGGTCCAACAGCGTATCGCTGTTCGCGACCAGCACCGCACGCGACGGCTGCTGCACCGAAATCATCCGACCCAGCGCGTCGTAACGCGTCTGGGTGGTGCCCTGCGCGTCGACCACGGACGTGATCCTGCCCTCGCCGTCGTAGCCGAACTGGGTCGACACCGACGACCACTGGCCCGCGGTGCCGCCGGAGGCCTGGACGAACAGTTGCGTGGACTGCGCGACGACGCGGCCCAGGGCGTCGTAGCTGAAGTCCATGCGCCGGTCGTAGCCGGTGACGGCATCGCCCGCGGCCGGCAGCGCCGGCGGCAGCACGGTGCCGAGCGCGGCGATCGTCGCCGTCGACAGTTTGCGCGCATGTTCGGTCTTGCTCTGGATCTCGCCGTAGGCGGTCCAGACCTGCGAACTGACATAGCCTTCGGCGTCGACGCTGACGATCTCGCGCCCCAGTCTGTCGTAGTAGCGCCAGGTATCGGCCCAGACCGCGTCGGCGGTGTCGGGCGTGCCTTCCAGCAGGACCGAGGTCTTCACCACCTCGCCGTAGGCGTTGAACTGGCTGCGTACCGTCGGACGACCGGTCGCCACCGTGCCGTTGGCCTTGAGGTAGGACACCGCGTCCTGCTGCACCTGCACCTTCTGGCCCAGCGCGTTGTAGCTGCTGTCGACACCGCGATCGCGCGCGGCATCGAGGGTCAGACCCGACTGCACCAGCGACTGCGTCAGCGCCTTGTCGGGCTGCCAGCCCGCCGCGGCGAAGGCGCTGCCCGTGGTGACGAGCGCGTTCACATGACGGACGGTCCGCGTCTCCTCGCCGAAGGCGTTGTAGACGTGCGCCGTGACGTACTTTTCCTCGTCGATGTCGTAGACGACGCGACCGAGATTGTCGTAGACCTTGTAGCTGCGATTGCCGAGCGGATCCTTCTGCGAGACCGCGTTGCCGAGCGCGTCGTAGAGGATCTCGACGGTGTCGGCGTTGCCGCTGGCCGGCGTGCCGCCGGTGATCGCGTCGGGCAGCACGATGCGCACGGTGTTGCCGCGGTTGTCGTACTCGTAGCGGGTGATCCGCGCCTGCGCGGTGTCCGCGTTCTCGATCCTGCGCAGGATGTTGCCGGCGCCGTCGTACTCCATCCGCGCGACGATCGAACGCGTGGTCGTGGTGCCGCCGGTCCTGACCGCGACCGCGGGGCTGATCTCGGCGGTGCGGCGACCGGCGCGGTCGTACTCGTAGTTCCACGCCGCGCCGGTGCGATCGGTGTGGCGGGTGATGTTGCCGGCGGCGTCGTACTGGTAGGACTCGGTCTGGCCCAGCGCATCGGTGCGGGTCGTCACCTGCCCGGCGCTGTCGTAAGCCATCGCGATGGCGCGATAGGCCGAAGCCGGCTGGGTCGCCACCCAGGTGGCGAGCGCGGCGGTATCGGTGGTGTTCGACGGCAGGTTCGCGTAGACCAGCGTCTGCACCACGCGACCGATGGCGTCGTAGCGCTGTTCGCTGAGCGTGCCGAGCGCATCCAGCGCGAAGCGCTCGCGGTTGCCGGCGTCGTGGAAGTAGCGGAGGGTGCGGCTCTGGGTCGCGCGGATCGCGGGATCGGTGCTGAGCGCCGCCGATATCGCGCCGGCGACGGTCGAGGTGGTCGCGCCGGGCGCGTAGGCGATGTCCACGCCGTAGCGGGTCTTCGCGGTGACCCGGCCGATGGCGTCGTACTGCGTTTCGGTGACCTGACCGAGACCGCTGCCGCTGCGCATGACCTGATACCGGACGCGGCCGGCCTGGTCGTAGTGCAGGCCTTCGACGCGCGCGGTGGCTTCGTTGGCGGAGACGTGCGCGGCGAAACCGGCCTGGGTCGCGGTGCCGGCGGCGAGCTGCGTCATCAGCGTGCCGCTGACGGTCGCGGCATACGCGAGCGTGCTGCGCACGCGGCCGACACCGTCGTAACGGATCTCCTGCACCGAGGCATCGCCGCGCACGCGGAACACCACGCGCGCGGCGGCGTCGTAGACGTTGTAGTCGACCTGGTCCTGCGCGGTCTCGACCAAGAGCGCGGCGACCTGCGCGGTGTCGATGTTGCCGCCGAACAGGCCGACCGAGATCGTCTGCGCATGGCGACGCACGGACGCGACCGCACCCAGCGCGTTGTAGCGCGTGCTGGTGACCGCACCGGCACCGTCGATGCTGTAGGCGACGCGTCCGGCGGTGTCGTAGACCAGACGCTGCACCTGGGCGGTGCCGCGATTCGCGGCCATCCACGACGACAGCGACGCTTCGGTGGCGGTGCCCTGCGACAGTGCGGTGGACAGAGTCGCATCCACCGCGAGCGCGGCCGTGTAGGCGTAGGCGCCGACGATGCGGCCGGCCTGATCGTAGTGACGCTCGACCACCGCGGCCTGGGTCGCGGAGGTGCGGGTGACGGCCAGACGTTCGCGGCCGGCGTTGTCGTACACGCTGTACTGCGCGGCCGCACCGGCTTCGTTCGCGGCGACGAACGCAGCGAAATCGGACACCTGCGCGGTGCCGGCGTGCAGCGGGGTGTTGAGGCTGTTCTGCAGCGACGTGGCCGCGACCATGTAACGCAGGCTGGCAATGATGTTCCCCGCGGCGTCGTAGCGGGTCTCGCGCAGGGTGCCATCGGCGTCGAGCTGGAAGCGCAGGCGACCGGCGCCGTCGTAGACGCGGGACTCGCCCTCGAAGCCCGCGCCCCAGTCGAGCTGGGCATCGAGGCTGGCGAGCGTGGCGGTGGCCAGGGTCGCGACGTTCGCGGCCTTGGCGAACAGGCGCGTGGTCACGACGCGACCGGCCGCGTCGTACCACGCGCGGGTCATGCCTCCGTTGCCGTCGACCGTGTAGACCAGACGATCGGCGGCGTCGTAGAAGAAGCGGACGACGCTGTCGTTGGCGCTCGCCGGCGTCGCCGCCAGCAGCGAGGCGACGGTGGCGGTGCCGGCGGCGATCGAATCGCGCAGCGCGGCGGTCAGCGGCAGGGCCTGGGCATAGCGCTTCTCGGCGATGCGGCGGCCGGCACTGTCGTACACGTTCTCGACCACGCCACCGGCGCCGTCGATGCTCAGGCGCAGGCGGCCATCGCCGTCGTAGACCATCGACTGCAGCTGATCCTGTGCGTCGTCGCGCAGCGACTGGCTGGTGACGAAACCGGAGAGTTGCGCTTCGGTCGGAATCGCGCCGGCCAGCGACGACAGGTTCACGGTCTTGGCGTACGCGCGCTGCGCGGTGACGCGACCGGCGCCGTCGTAACGCGTTTCGACCAGACCATTGGCGCCGTCGACGGTGAAGCGCAGGCGGTTGGCGGCGTCGTAGGCGTACTGCACGGTGCCGCCGGCACCGGTCCTGCGCACGACGTTGTCGTTGAGGTCGTAGGCGTAATTGGTGGTGACGGCGGCGCCGCCCGTGCCCACGGTTTCGCTGGTGCGGCGGCCGAGGCCGTCGTAGACGTAGGTGGTCTGGCGCGCGGCGATGGTGCCCGCGCCTTCGATCACCGACAGCTGGCGACCGTCGCGGTCCCAGGTGTAGGTCGTGCGCAGATTCAGTCCGCTGGGGTCGACCGCGGTCTGGGTGAGATTGCCCTTGCGGTCGTAGGTCATCGCCACGACGCGGCCCGAGGGATCGGTCACGCGCACCGTGCGGCCCTGGCCGTCGAAAACGTGGCGCGTCGTCAGGTTGAGCTTGCCCGCACCGGGATCCTCGACCCGCGTCAGCGTGCGTCCGGCAGCGTCGTAGGTATAGGCGACCTGGCGGCCGGTGGCGTCGGTACTGGTGGCGAGCAGGCCGCGTACGTCGTACGTGTTCTGCGCGATGTTGCCCAGCGGATCGGTCTGCTGGACGAGATTGCCGTTGCGGTCGTAGACCGACGTGGTGACCGCGGTGCCGCCGCCGGGCTGCGGCTGGCGCACTTCCACCGTCTCGCCGAAGCGGTTCCGGATCGTGGTGACGCTGACGCCTTCCGGCGAGGTCACGGTGACGCTGCGCGCGGTGTCGCTGTACTGGTAGGTGGTGATGCGGTTGCTGGCGTCGCGGCGGGTGAGCACGCGATCGAAGGCGTCGTACGACACCTGATCGACCAGATCCTGTCCGCTGACCGCGCGCACCGTGGACGAGATCTGGCGGCCGCGGCGGTCGTAGGCGAAATCGTACAGCGTGCCGCGCGCGTCGACCTGACGCGTGATCCGGCCGAAGGCATCGTAGGTGCTGGTGGCGGTGCGGGTGAGGCTGCCGGCGGTCTCGGTCTGCGAGATGCGCAGACCGCGGCGGTCGTAGGCGTAGGTCGTGGTGCTGGCGGCGCCGTTGAGGGTCTTGCCGACGCTGGTCAGGTCGCCGAAGCGGTTGTAACCGTAGGTCGCGACGTGGTTCTCGGCGTCGGTATGCTGCAGTAGCCGGCCCATGCGGTCGTAGACGTACTGGTTGCGGCTGTCCTGCGCCGCGACGTAGCTGAGGGCGCCGATCGCGCTCTGCGCGCTGGCGCGGTCGCCCGGCACCGCGATCGTGATGCGACCGGTGTAGGCGAAGGTTTCGCTGGTTTCGCCGAAGGCGTTGTAGCGGATTTCGGAGACTTCGCCGCGGGCGTTGCGCAGGCCGGCATCGTCCTCGACGCCGCGCACGATGAAGGTCTGGCGGCCGGCGCCGTCGTAGAAGTACCAGGTCTTGTTGCCGAGCGCATCGACGCTCTCGATGCGGCGGCCGACCAGGTCGTAGGCATGGCGCACGCCGTACTGCGCGTACACGCTGTCGAGCTGGGCTTCGGTCATGCCCGCGAGCACCTGCACCGCGCCCTCGCCGCTCAGTTCGCCGATGAGATTGCCGAACACGTCGTAACGCAGGCGCCCGTCGCGTACCTCGCTCAAGCCCTGCGCGGATTCGGTGCGCACCAGGCGCCCGGCCTCGTCGTAGGTGTAGCGGGTGACGGTGCCTTCATGGTTGAGCGACGTGACCAGCTGGCCGAGACCGTTGTAGCTGTTGCGGGTCAGGCGGAAGGCTTCGGCCGGCGCGCCGGTGGCGGCGGCGGTGCGCAGCGCGGCCAGCGTTTCGCTGCCGGTGAGGCCGGTCAGGCGCTTCGCATGAGCCTTCACCGCGCGCTGGTTGGCGGCTTCGTCGTACAGGAATTCGGTGAGATGACCCTCGGCGTCCAGTTCGCCGATCACCCGCCCGCGGGCATCGTGGAACTGGCGCGTGGTCTGGTCGTCGGCGTGGGCGACGGGACGCAGTTGCGCCAGCGTGCCGCTGGCCCAGTAGGCGCTGTTGGTGCGCGTGGCGTAGCCGACCGTGCGGACGAGGCGCCCGCCCGCATCGTAGATCTGCTCGGCCAGATAGCCCTCGGCATCGAGCGTGGCCACCAGGCGATTGGCGCCGTCGTAGAACATGCGCGTGGTGCGGGTGCCGTTGGCGCTGGCGTCGGCGGGATCGTTCGACACCTGGCCGACCAGGCGCGAGGCGGCGTCGTAGAGGTGGGTGACCACCCGGCCGGCGGCGTCCGTCACCGTGGCCAGCCGGCCGGCGCTGTCGTAGGTGCGGGCGGTGGCGCGGTCGTTGGCGGCGTCCGTGGCGACCCAGACCTGACCGGCGGTCAGGGCCGGCGCGGTCGCGGCGAACACCAGCTCGCGCACCACCACCGCATCGCCCGACATCCAGGCCGTGGTGTTGACGCGGGTGGCGCGCTGGACGGTGCTGGACACCCGGCCGACCGCGTCGTAGAGCGTCTGCAGTACCGCGCCGGTGGCGTCGACCGCGGCGCTGAGGCGTCCGGCGGCGTCGTAGAAGGCGTAGTTGCGCCCGCCGGCGGCGTCCTGGCTGGCGACCAGACGTCCGGTGTTGTCGTACCAGTGGCGGGTGGTGCGGGTGACGGTGGCGCCGTTGACGGTGCCGGCCTCGCTGATCGAGAGCACATCGCCGGCGCGGTTGCGGGCCTCGGTGCGGATCAACCCGGTGTCGAAGGTGACCCGGATCTGGTTGGCGGAATCGACGTAAGCGTAGGTGCTGCGAATGGTGAGCGCATCGTCGCCGGCGGCGCTGGCGCTGTCGCGGCCGAGCACGCTGAGCAGGCGGCCCATGCCGTCGTAGACGTACTCGGTGACCTCACTGCCGGCGAGCGTCGAGCTGTCGGTGCGCCCCGCGCCGCGCGAGACCACTTTCTGCAGCAACTGGCCCTGCGCATCGTGGACGAAGCGGGTGATGGACGCACCGGCATCCAGCACGCCGTTGCCGGCGGCGTCCGCGCCGACGGTGGCGTATTCCACGGTCTGCTGCAGACGGCCCTTGGCATCGTAGGCGTAGGTCGTGAGCGCGCTGCTGGCACGGCGCATCGCGACGGCATCGGCGGCCCACGTCGACAGCGCGGCCTCGGTGAAGGCGCCGCTGTAGGCCGCGCCGAAGTAACGCCGTTCCGACGCCAGCGCACCGATGCCGTTGCCGCTGGCGGCGTAGGTCAGTTCGCGCACGGCGCCGGTGGCGTCGACCACGAAACGCAAACGATCGCGCGCGTCGTAGACATACTGGGTGGTCAGCGCGCCCGACGGCAGATTGGTGGTGCCGGCATGGGTGGGATCGAGCCCGTCGGCATCGGCGGCGGTGTAGCGGGTTTCGGACAACACCTGGTTGCTGGCGCCGTAGGTCCAGGCGACGGTGTTGCCGAGCAGATCGCGCTGCAGGATGCGGTTGCCGTTGGCGTCGTAGCGGAACACCACGTCGAGCTGCGCCGCGCCGGCGGTGGCGCCGGTCATCGCATTGCCGGTGATGCGGACGAGATTGCCGGCGGCGTCGTACTGGTACGCGGTCTTCGCGCGCATGCCGCCGACCGCCGGTTCCAGCACCGCGGTCAACTGCTTGTTGGCGTCGTACTGGTAGGTCCAGGTGCGCCCGGCGGCATCGCTGACGTCGGTCGTGCCGCTGCCGTAGGTGAAAGTCAGGGTGCGCGCGGAACCGTCGGTGGCGCTGCCCTCGGTGACGGTCTTGACCCGGAAGCCGCCGGCGCCATCGGCTTCGTAGGTGTAGGCGACGGTGGCGCCGTCGCTGCCGGTGACGCGCGAGATGCGCAGGTCGCTGGCGCTGGCCGTCGCGTATTCGTAGCTGGTGCGGAACAGGCGGCCATCGTTGGCGGCGGCGTTGCCCGCATCCCAGACGTTGTCGGCGGCGTTGTCCGGCGTCAGGTCGGTCTGCACCCAGGACAGGCGGCCGTAGGCGTCGTAGCCGTAGCTCACCTGGGCCTTGAGCGCGCCGCCTTCCCGGGTGCTCACCGAGGCCAGTTGCAGGGTCGTGCCGACGTAGGCGTAGACGATGGCATCGGCGGCCGCGCCCGCACCGTCGATCGAACGGATCTCGGAGACCCGGCCCTGGGCGTCGTACAGGACATCGAACTGGGCCGGGGTCACGCCGTCGCTGCGCAGGTCGCGGATGCGGATCAGGCGGCCGAGCTGGGCGGCGTCGGCGTGGTTCGCGTAGGTCTCTTCGCGCCGGCTGCTGCCTTCGATGTAGCGCCAGGTCGAGGTGGCGCCGTCCCAGGTCAGGGTGTCGTGCGCCCCCTCGCCATCGGTGCTGGTGTAGGTGGTGCCGCCGGTGAGCGTGAAGGTCCGACGCTGGCCATCGCCGAGGACCAGGGTCGCGGTCGTGCTCGCGCCGCCCGGGGTGCCGGTGAACTGGACGCGGCGCTCGTAGCCGGTGATCCAGCCGTCCTGGCCGACGTCGGCGACCTGGCCGCGACTGTTGTAGGTGCGCAGGGCCGCGGCGCCGAGACCGCGGACCAACAGGCTTTCATCGAAGGATTGCAGCACCAGATTGCCGGTGGCGGCGTTGATGCTGAAGCTGTCCCTGCCCTGCCCGAGCCGGGTCGCCCCGCTGCCCAGGGGCGAATCGAACAGACCGAACCCGTTTCCCGTGAAAATCGCGACCATTCCCCAGCACTCCGTCAAGTCCACTGCGTCCGGGCGGACTCCTCCCGGTCCATTCGAAGTGCAGTCCCGGCGAGCGGGGCAATGGTTTAGAGCGGATTTGCGATCTTCGTGCGGAATGTGTCGTTGGTCATGCTTCCCGGCCGGGCGGCGCGAGGCCGGTCGCGGCGCCGGACCGGTTTCCCGCACCCGGAAGGCGCACCGGGGTGCCGCGAATCACAGCAACCGCAGCACGTAACATATAGAGTGTCCCCATCCCCACGGAGAGCCCCGCATGTCGAAACGCCAGGACCCCGCGCTGCGTCTGATGCTCGTGGATGACAGTGTCGAAGAGGCCGAAGGCATCGTCAGCGGTCTGCGCAACGCCGGGATCGCGGTGCGCCCCCTGCGCCCGACCACGGGCGACGAACTGACCACGATGGTGGTCGGGCAACCGGTGGACCTGGTGCTGGCCGCGCATTCCAGCCGCAGCCTGCCGTTCGCCGACGTGCAGCAGCGGGTCTCGACCAGCGGCAAGGACATCCCGCTGATCGCCGTGGTCGAGGACGTGGACACCGAGACCTTCGCCGAACTGCTGGGCACCAGCGTCCGCGCCCTCGCCCTGCGCCACAAGCCGCCGCAACTGCTGGCGACCGTGCGCCGCGAGTGGGCTGATCTCGAAGCCCGCCGCGCCCAGCGCCGGCTCGAAGCCCAGGTGCGCGAGACCGAGCGCCGCTGCGACGCGCTGATCGAATCCTCGCGCGAACCCATCGCCTACGTGCACGAGGGCATGCACATCCGCGCCAACGCCGCCTATCTCGAAATGTTCGGCTACGAATCCTTCGAGGACATCGAGGGCATGTCGCTGCTCGACCTGGTCGCGCCGCGGCATGTCGAAGGCTTCAAGCAACTGCTCAAGAACATGAGCAAGGGCGAAGCGCCGCCGCCGCGCTACGAACTGGAAGCGCACGACATCGAGGGCAACGCCTTCCCGGCGGTGATGGAATTCACCCTGGCCCAGTACGAAGGCGAGGCCTGCCAGCAGGTGATCTTCCGCCGCCAGGAACCGGCGGTGGACCCGGAACTCGCGCGCAAGGTCGAGGAACTGCGCCAGCGCGACCAGGTCACCGGCCTGCTCAACCGCCCGACGTTCCTGATCGCGCTGGAAAACGCCGTCTCCGACGCCGCCCAGCACGGCAACCAGCACGGCCTGCTGCTGATCGAACCCGACCACTACCAGCGCCTGCTGCAGGAGATCGGCCTGGATTCCGCGGACACGATCATGGCCGCGATCGCGGAACGCCTGCGCAGCGAACTGGATGGCGAAGCCGTCGCCGCACGGTTCTCCGAAAACAGCCTGGCGGTGCTCGTGCGCGGCAGCGATCACACCGCCACCGCCACCCTCGCCACCCGCATCTGCAACACCTTCGCATCGGAAGTGTTCGCCATCGGCCAGCGCTCCAGCGTCATCACCGCCAGCATCGGCGGCGTGCAGATCAGCCAGAAGAACGCCAGCGTCAGCCAGATCCTCGCCAAGGCCGCGGCCGGCGTGCAGTCGGCGTCCGGCGTCGGCGGCAATCGCACCGAACTGTTCGACCCGAACGCGATGGACCGCGCCGAAGCCGAACGCATCCAGGCCTGGGTGGAACGCCTGCAGGAAGCGATCGAACACAAGCGCCTGCTCCTGCATTTCCAGCCGGTGATCAACCTGCAGGGCGACAACCACCCGGTCTACGACACCTTCCTGCGTTACGACAGCGGCGACGGCGAACTGATCTCGCCCACCACCTTCCTGCAGATCGCCGAAGACCACGGCATGCTGGAAGCGATCGACCGCTACGTGGTCGAACGCGCGATCGAACTGATCGCGCAGCGCGAACACGCCGGCAAGCCGGTGACGCTGCTGATCAAGGTGTCGCAGGCCTCGCTCCAGAACGATGCGCTGGCCACGTTCGTGGGCGAACAACTGGCGATGCGCGGCGCGTCGGGCGAATACCTCGCGCTGCAGTTGCAGGAAGCGAAGGTGTTCACCCACCTGCACGCGGTGCAGCAGTTCGCCGCGGCGGTGAACCAGTACGGCTGCCGTCTCGGCCTCGAACAGTTCGGCGCCGGCCTCGATTCGTTCCAGTTGCTCACCCACGTGCAGCCGCAGTTGCTCAAGATCGACCGCAGCTTCATCGAAGATCTGCCGAAGAACGCCGAAAGCCAGCAGCGCGTCCGCGACATCGCGCGCAAGGCGCGCGACCTCGACATCCTCACCATCGCCGAATTCGTGCAGGACGCGGCCAGCATGTCGATCCTGTTCTCGGCCGGCGTCGATTACGTCGAAGGCCACTTCCTGGCCGCCGCCGGCCCCGAGATGAACTACGACTTCGAGTGAGGCGTCCGGCTCGCTTTCTGACCCCGTAGAGCGGCCTTCAGGCCGCCGTGTCGCCCGAAACGAAACGCCCGCCTTCCGGCGGGCGTTCGTCGATCGGTGGTGGAAGCCTTCAGCGGCCCGAAGGCCGCTCTATCGAAGCGCCGGTGCTCGATGATCAGGACACCACGCTCGGCCGGTTGAAGGCACCGGCTTCGGAGGCCTGACGCAACGCGGCGATGCGTTCCTCCAGCGGCGGATGGCTCAGGAACAGGCGGCGCAGACCGTGGCCGACGCCACCGGAGATGCCGAAGGCCTGGACCTGCTTGGGCAGGGTGCTGGTGCCGTAGGTCATCGACAGGCGCTCCAGCGCGGCGATCATCTTGCGGCTGCCGGCCAGCTTCGCGCCGCCGGCATCGGCGCGGAATTCGCGATGGCGCGAGAACCACATCGCGATGACGCTGGCGAGCACGCCGAAGACCATGTCCAGCACGAACACGCTGAGGTAATAACCGATGCCGACGCTGCCGTCATCGCGCTGGCCGCCGAGGAAACCGTCGACGACCCGGCCGACCAGCCGCGCCAGCACGATCACGAAGGTGTTCAGCACGCCCTGCAACAGCGCCATGGTGATCATGTCGCCGTTCGCGACATGGCTGACTTCGTGCGCCAGCACCGCTTCGGCCTCGTCGCGGTCCATCGCCCGCAGCAGGCCGGTCGACACCGCGACCAGCGCGTTGTTGCGGTTGGCGCCGGTGGCGAAGGCGTTGATTTCGGGCGCGTCGTAGATCGCGACCTCGGGCATGCCGATGCCGGACGCCTCCGCCTGGCGGCGGACGGTCTGCACCAGCCAGCGTTCGACCTCGCTGCGCGGCTCCTGGATGACGTGTGCGCGGGTCGTCATCTTCGCGATCCACTTCGAGCTGAGCAGCGAAATGAGCGAACCGCCGAAACCGAACAGGACCGCCATCACCAGCAGGCCGGCGTTGGTCCGCGGATCGATCCCGAACACCGCCATGACCACGCTGAACACCAGCAGCACGGCGAGATTGGTGGCGAGAAACAGGGCGATGCGTTTGAACATGGTCGACATCCTGCGCGCGGGATGCGCGTCGATGTCGTTAAGCTGTGGCGGCCGCGCGCGGAATCAAGCCGTGCACGGCAGCCACGGGCCACCGACCGGAACGCGATTCAGTCGACAGACACCTACATGACGATCCCACCACCGCCGCACGCTGGTCATCGCGGACGTTTCGCGCCCTCGCCCACGGGACCGTTGCACTTCGGCTCGCTGGTCGCCGCGCTCGGCAGCTGGCTGATGGCGCGGCACGCCGGCGGCGAATGGTGGGTACGGATCGAAGATCTCGATCCGCCGCGCGAGGTCCCGGGCGCCGCCGATGCGCAACTGCGGACCCTGGCCGGCTTCGGGCTGATCTCCGACGCGCCCGTGGTGCGCCAGAGTGAACGCCACGCGCTGTACCGCGAGGCGCTGGACCGGCTGCTGGCGGCCGGTCTCGCCTTCGAATGCCGCTGCAGCCGCAGCGACCTCGCCGCGACCGGCGGCATCCATCGCGCCTGCCGGCCGCAGACGACCCGGACGCAGGCCGCGGTGCGCCTGCGCGTCGACGACGACGCCCGCGTCGACTTCGACGATGCCGTGCACGGCCGCATCGTGCAGGAGGTGGCCGCCGAGGTCGGCGACGTGGTGCTGCTGCGCGCCGACGGTTACTGGGCCTACCAACTCGCGGTCGTGGTCGACGACGCGGCGCAGGGCATCACCCACGTGGTCCGCGGCGCCGATCTGCTCGACTCCACCCCGCGCCAGATCCTGCTGCAGCGGGCGCTCGGGCTGGCCACACCGGGCTACGCCCATCTGCCGCTGATCGTCGACGCGGAAGGCCACAAACTGTCGAAATCGCTGGCCGCGCTGCCGGTGGATGGCGACGACCCGCTGCCCGCGCTGCGTCTGGCGTGGCGGGCGCTGGGGCAATCCGTCCCCGCGTTCGACGGGCCGGGCAGCATCGCGCATGCGCTCGCGCGCGCCGCGTGCGAATTCGATTTCCGACGCATTCCGAAGGGCCCCATTGCCTTCGCCGCGTTGCACAATGGCGGCCACGGCCTCCCCGCATAGAATCGCGACGAGCCGGACCGCCAGCAGGGCCGAGACCCTGCGGCGATCGCCACCCACTTTTACCGAAACGAAGGGAAGGGAGAACGACATGACTGCACGCGTCGCACTGGTCACCGGCGGCACCGGCGGCATCGGCACCGCGATCTGCAAGCGCCTCGCCGACATGGGGCACAAGGTCGCCACCAACTACCGCAACGAAGAAAAAGCGAAGGCCTGGCAGGCGCAGCTGAAATCCGAGGGCTACGACATCGCGCTGGCCAAGGGCGACGTGACCTCCGCCGACGAGGCCGAAGCGATGGTGCGCGAGGTCGAACGCCAGCTCGGGCCGGTCGACATCCTTGTCAACAACGCCGGCATCACCCGCGACGGCACCTTCCACAAGATGACCGCGCAGCAGTGGCAGGACGTGATCAACACCAACCTCAACTCCGTGTTCAACGTCACCCGCCCGGTGATCGAAGGCATGCGCGACCGCAAATGGGGCCGGGTCATCCAGATCAGTTCGATCAACGGCCTGAAGGGCCAGTACGGTCAGGCCAACTACGCCGCCGCGAAGGCCGGCATGCACGGCTTCACCATTTCGCTGGCGCGCGAGAACGCGAAGCTCGGCATCACCGTGAACACGATTTCGCCGGGCTACATCGCCACCGACATGGTGATGGCGGTGCCGGAGGAAGTCCGGGCCAAGATCGTGGCCGACATCCCGACCGGTCGCCTCGGCACGCCGGACGAAATCGCCTACGGGGTGGCCTTCCTGGCCGACGATCGGGCCGCGTGGATCACCGGCTCCAACCTCGACATCAACGGCGGCCATCACATGGGCTGGTAACGGCTTCACCGCCGGGTCGGGCCATCCGGCCCGGCCTCTTCCGGGCGGCCCGCTGCGCCGCCCATTGTGATCCTCGTCACCTTTCCAGCCGAGCCCGGTCCGCCCGACACTCGCGGCAGGCCGCCGAGTTGCAAGCCGCCTCCGGCTGCGCCATGCTCGCGGACCGACTCCTTTAGAGTAAAGGCTCCATGGCCTCCACGCGGATCATCAAGAAGTATCCGAACCGCCGTCTCTACGACACCAAGATCTCGAGCTACATCACGATCGAAGACGTGCGCCAGCTGATCGTGGACGGCGAGGACTTCGAAGTCCGGGATGCGAAATCCGGCGACGACCTGACCCGCCAGGTGCTGCTGCAGATCATCGCCGAGCACGAGCAGGACGGCGAACCGATGCTCTCCACGCAGTTGCTGAGCCACATCATCCGGTTCTACGGCGACTCGCTGCAGGGCTTCATGGGCAACTATCTCGAACGCTCGATGCAGATCTTCCTCGATCAGCAGCAGCAGTTCCGCCAGCAGATGGGCGGGCTCATCGGCCAGACGCCGTGGACGATGATGAACCAGCTGACCGAGCGCAATCTGGAAATGTGGCGCGAATTCCAGCACAACCTCATCGGCGCGATGGGCCGCAGCGCCTCCCCGGGCAAACCGAAGGACAAGGCCGCCGCCGGCAAGGCGCACGAGGACTGATCCAATCGATCGATCCCGGCGCGGCACCGCCGCGCCCGGGCATGCCTGTGCGCCGCACCGGCATCCAGACGGCTTTCAGGGGAAGCGGAACATGAGCAGACGCGTGGCTGTCGTCACCGGCGGCATCGGCGGGCTGGGAACGGAGATCTGCGTGGCGCTGGCCCACGCGGGGCGCAGCGTGATCGCAGCGGACCTCGGCGCGCGCGCCGAGCGCATCGAACAGTTCGCGCGCGATGTCGAAGGCCTCGACATCCGCTTCGAAGCGCTGGACGCCGGCGACTTCGAAGCCTGCGGCGCGCTGGTGCGCAAGGTCGAAGCCGACCTCGGCGCGCTCGACATCCTGGTCAACGCCGCCGGTATCACCCGCGACGGCACCCTGCGCAAGATGGACAAGGTGCAGTGGGACGCGGTGATGAACGTCAACCTCGACAGCGTCTTCAACATGTGCCGCCATGCGGTCGACGGGATGATGACGCGCGGCTTCGGCCGCGTCGTCAACATCAGTTCGGTGAACGGCCAGACCGGCCAGTTCGGGCAGACCAACTACTCCGCGGCGAAGGCCGGCATGCACGGCTTCACCATGGCCCTCGCCCGCGAGGTCGCGCGCAAGGGCGTGACCGTGAATTCGATCTCGCCCGGCTACTGCGAAACCGCGCTGGTGATGGCGATCCCCGACGACATCCGCGCCGGCATCGTCGAGAAGGTGCCGGTCGGCCGCCTCGGAAAACCGTCGGAAATCGCGCGCACCGTCGCTTTCCTCACCGACGACGAGGCCGGCTTCATCACCGGCGCGAACATTCCCGTCAACGGCGGCATGTTCATGAGCTTCTGATCGGCAGGCCCCGTGGCGCCCGCGCATTCCGGCGGGGCCACGCTACCATTGCGCATCTTCTTCTCTCGCGATGTCCGGTCTCCCGCATGATCAAGCTCACTCCGCCCAGCACGCCCGCCTTCCTGATTTCGCTGCTGCTCGGTGGCGCCGGCATCGCCGGCAAGCTCGGCTACTTCGCCATCGCCGCACCGAACGCGTTCTGGCTGCTGACCACCGCGTTCGTGTTGCTGCTGCTGTCGACGATCTTCAGGGGTCTCTGAGCCGACGCGCTCAGCGCGCGACCGCCTGATCGCAGAACTTCTGCCGGTACTCCATCGCCTTCGGCATCAACTGCTGCAGATTCTGGATGCGGGTACCGGGATTGGGATGGGTGGACGAAAATTCCGGCGGCGCCTGCCCGCCGCTGGCTTGGCTCATGCGCTCCCACAGCGGCACCGCTTCGTTCGGGTCGAAGCAGGCGGCGGCAGCGAGCATCAGGCCCACGGCATCGGCCTGGGTTTCGTGTTTGCGCGCATACGGCAGCAGATACCCGTAGCCCATCGCGGCCTGCATCATCTGCTGCTGTTGCGGGTCCAGCCCGCCCATCGCGCCGGCCATCTGGCCGATCTGCCCGAGCTTCTGCTGCGACATGCGCTGCGCGCCGTGGCGCAACAGGGCGTGGGCGATTTCATGTCCCATCACCACCGCCACCGCGTCGGCGTTGCCGGCGACCGGCAGCAGCCCCGTGTAGACCGCCATCTTGCCGCCCGGCAGGCAGAACGCATTCGCCTGATCGGACTGGATGACCTGCACGTCCCATTCGAATTCCTGCCACACCTGGTTCGGCTGCTTGCCGTTCTCGGCGGCGAGCGCGGCCTCGACTTCCGGCACCTTGGCGATCAGGCGCTTCGCGATCTCGCGCACCTGGCGGGCGGTCTGCGAATTCGGATCGATCGGCCGTTCCTTCGACAGGATGTCCTGATAGGCCTGCAGGCCCATCGCGACTTCCTCGTTCACCGAGATGCTGCTGTCGATCAGCACCTTCTCGCCGGTGTACGGGTCCTCGGTGCGGTTCGAGAACCAGTAGTACGCGCCGTACAGCGCGAACAGGATCAGGATGATGAAACGCGGATTGATGCCGCCGCGGCGCTGGCGCCCATTGCCCTGGTAACGCTGATCGCCGAAAGGGTTCTGTCGCATCGTCGTGGCCTCGCCGGAGGAAATAATGAAAGGAAACACCCGCTGGTCCATCCTGGATTCGTCGCCCGTACACGCATCCGGCGCGCGATGTCGGCTTCACAGATCCCGCACCACCCGGAAACCGGTCAGCGCGTTGGTCGCGTCCGCTTCGGCCTGACTGCGCCAGGCCGCACGCGTCTGCGCGGGCGAGTTCGACCAGGCGCCGCCACGGATCACGCGGATGCGGCAGCCCGGATTCACCCATGCCTCACCGTGGGTCGGCGCGCGACGATAACCATCATGCCAGCAATCGGCCACCCACTCGCTGACGTTGCCTTCGAGATCGTGGATGCCGAACGCATTGGCGCGGAAGCGTCCCACCGGCGCCGGGCCCCAATAACCGTCGCTGTAGCCGACGAACGCATTGCCCCAACTGCGCCCGCCGGGCGACCGGTCGCCACCGCCGGTGAGGTTGCCGGTGCCCGGCCGCGGCGGATGGTCGCCCCAGGGATACCGTCCCGGCTCACCACCGCGCAGCGCGTATTCGAATTCGGCCTCGCTCGGCAGGTGGTAACGCTGACCGGTACGCTCCGACAACCAGCGCGCGTAGGCCTCGGCGTCCTTGGCGCTGACGTGCACCACCGGCATGTCGTCCGCGGCGAGCCGGCCGAACGCGTCGTGCCGCCAGTCCACGCCGCTGCGGCGGACGAAATTGCCGCCGCGCTCGTCGTACACCAGCGAATGGCCGCGACGCACCGCGCGCGGGCGATGACCGCTGGCTTCGACGAAACGCCGGAACTCGGCGACCGTGATCTCGGTCCGCGCGATCGCGAAGCCGCGATCGAAACGCACGTAGCGCGACGGACGCTCGGCCTTGCCGGCATCCGGCTCGGCATCGCGCGCGCCCATCCGGAAACCGCCGTGCGGCACCACCACCATCTGCGGCGTGCGGCCGCCGCCCTGCAGGCCATCGGTGAAGCGCTGGCCCGGCCGCAACAGGCCGTAATGCGTGGCCAGATCGATCCGCGTGCGCAGCTCGGCGGCGGCGGGGTCGCCCGGTTTCGCGATGCGCAGCAGCTCCGCCAGACGTTCGCGCGCCCACGGCAGATGATTCGGCCGCTGCGGCTGCGACAGCAGGGCCAGACCCTCGTCGCGCAATCTGGAAATATGGATCCGGCGGATTTCCTCGACCAGCGCACGGCCGGCCTCGGCGGTCTCCATTCCCGGGCGTACCTGCTTCGCCTTCGCGAGCCAGCGCTCGGCCTGGACGAAGTCGGCGCGCACCGCCGCCTCTTCGGCGCGGCGGATCATCGCGCTCTCCACCGCGGCCACGCCCTGGCTCGCCCGCGGCTGGCCGGGCGCCAGCGTCAGGACCTGCCGGAACAGCGCCAGCGCGTTGCCGTCGCCCTCGTCCAGACGCCCGTCGGCGAGCGCCTGCTCCGCCGCCTCGTTCAGTTCCCACAGCCGGTCCGCGCGATCCAGGCGTTCCAGATAGGCCGCATCCTCCGGCCCGCGCGCGCCACTCACGCTGCGCATCACCGCGGCCACCGCATGCGCGCGACGCAGCGCGTCGGCATCTTCGCCGGCCTCGGCCAGCGCGGCATCGCCCACCGCCGGCAGTCGCGCCAGCGCACGCTGCAGGCCGTCCTTCGCGGCCGCATCGGCCGGGTCGCGCTTCAGCAGTGCGAGATACAGCGGAATCGCCGATTCGACATCCTCGTACAACCGATCCGCCGCGAGCGCCTTCGCGGCGCGCTGGCGCGCCGCGGGCACCTCGGCCTCGATCAGCGCGATCTCCGGGCTGCGCCAGGTCAGGCGCTCGGCGATGGCGTCGTCGCCGCTCACCGTCACTTCGCCGTCGGCGCGCATGCCCGCGCCCGTGGGCACCTCGTCCGTGGCAGGGGTCGCGCCGCGATCGCACCCGCACAGCAGCGCGAGCGCCAGCGCGCCCGCCCCCCATGCCTGCCGTGTCGCACGCGATGCCACTGTCCGACCCACCTCCAACCGATCCGCGCCGGTCACCTTATCGTATCGGGCGTGACCCGCACCGCACTCCGGTAGCATAGCCAACCCCCGTCGCCGGACCGTTCCCCTTGCCGCACTGGATCACCGACCCCGCCGCGCTCGACGCCCTCATCGCCGCACCACCGGCCGTGCTCGCGCTGGACACCGAATTCGTCCGCGAACGCACCTACTGGCCGCAGCTGGCGCTGGTGCAGATCGCGGCAGGCGAAGGCGACGACGACATCCTGCTGGTCGATCCGCTGGCTCCGGGCATGCCCGCCGCCCTCGCCCGGGTCCTCGCCGACCCGCGTTCGCTGAAGCTGATGCACAGCGCCGGCGAAGACCTGATCGCACTGAAGTACACCTGCAACGCACTGCCGCAGCCGCTGTTCGACACCCAGATCGCCGCGGCCCTGTGCGGCATCGGCGCCGGACTGGGCTATCAGCGGCTGGTGCAGGAACTGCTCGGCGTCACCGTCGACAAGGGCGAAACCCGCTCCGACTGGCTACGTCGTCCGCTGTCACCGTCGCAACTGCATTACGCCGCCGACGACGTGCGCCACCTCGCCGCCGTCTGGCGCACGCTGCGCGACCGTCTGGACTCGGCAGGGCGCATGCCGTGGCTGGAAGAAGACTGCGCGCGGATGCTGGCCAACGCCGCGCAGGACGAACCGGAACGCTGGCCGCACCTCGCCATGCGCTCGGCGCAGTTCCTCGACCGCGACGGCCAGGTCCGCCTGCTGCGCCTGCTGCGCTGGCGCGAGACCCAGGCCCGGGCCTCGGACCGACCGCGCAGCTGGATTCTCGACAACGAACTGGCGCCGTTGCTGGCCCGCACCCCGCCGCGCGATCTGGCCGAACTGCAGAAGGTCTTCGACGGCCAGCCCAAGGCCCCGCGGAAACTGGCCGCACAGGTGCTCGACGCTCTCCACGCGCCGCTGCCCGACGAGGACGCGATGCCGCTCGCGCGCATCGACGACCGCGACCGTCAGGCCTATAAACGCCTGCAGCAGGCCGTGGCCGAACGCAGCGCCGAGCTGGGCCTGCCAGACGGCGTGCTCGCCTCCAGGCGCTGGCTGGAAGCCCTGCAGGACGGCGAAGACTGGCCCGGCGCCCTCGCCGGCTGGCGCCGCAGCCAACTCGAACCCGCCCTCGCCCCCGTGCTGGCGGCGATTGGCAACCGCTGACGCCCGGGCTTATACTGCGCGTCCCACGCGTGGGGCCATAGCTCAGCTGGGAGAGCGCGTCGTTCGCAATGACGAGGTCGGGAGTTCGATCCTCCCTGGCTCCACCAACATTCCAGAAAAGCCCGGGCTTCGGCCCGGGCTTTTTTGTGCCTGCACGCCCGCCGCCGCCGCGCGGCAACGCCTATCATCTGGATGCATCGATGGCCCAAGACCATCGGCGTCGCTGAAACGGGGACAGCACGGATGACACCTGAAGCCAAAGCGCGGCAGTTGATCGACGACAAGCTGGCGCAGGCCGGCTGGATCGTGCAGGACTACAAACGCTTCGATCCCGGCGCCGGGCCCGGCATCGCCGTTCGGGAATACCCCACCGACACCGGCCCCGCCGACTACGTACTGTTCGTGGACCGCACCGCGGTGGGCGTCATCGAAGCCAAGCGCGACGAGGCCGGCGAAAACATCACCATCGCCGAGCAGCAGACCGCGCGCTACGCCAACGCCACCCTGAAATGGCGCAAGGACAACACCCCGCTGCCGTTCCTGTTCGAGGCCACCGGCCAGATCATCCGCTTCACCGACGGCCGCGACCCCGCGCCGCGTTCGCGCGAGATCTTCCACTTCTTCACGCCCGCGCGGATCGCCGAATGGCGGGCGCAGCCCGATACCCTGCGTCGGCGTCTCGCCGAGCGCATGCCCGAGCTGCCCACCCGCGATCTTCGCGACTGCCAGGTCGGCGCCGTCACCGGGCTGGAAACCTCGCTGGCCGCCAATCGCCCGCGCGCGCTGATCCACATGGCCACCGGTGCCGGCAAGACGTTCACCGCCATCACGTCGGCCTATCGGCTGCTGAAGTTCGGCGGCGCCAAACGCATCCTGTTCCTGGTCGACACCCGCAACCTCGGCAAGCAGGCGCATCAGGAATTCATGGCCTACACGCCGCCCGACGATGCCCGCAAGTTCACCGAGCTGTACAACGTGCAGCGGCTCGCCTCGCCCAACATCGACCCGCATGCGCAGGTCTGCATCAGCACCATCCAGCGCATGTACTCCATCCTCAGCGGCGAGCCCATCGACGACTCGGCCGAGGATGTTTCGCTCAACGAGCTGCAGCAGACCGGCAAGCAGCAGAAACTCTTGCGCTACAACCCGGCCGTGCCGGTGGAAACCTTCGACGTCATCGTCATTGACGAGTGCCACCGCAGCATCTACAACCTGTGGAAGCAGGTGCTGGACTACTTCGACGCCTTCCTCATCGGCCTCACCGCCACCCCGGACAAACGTACTCTCGGCTTCTTCAACCAGAACATCGTCGCCGAATACACCTACGAGCAATCCGTCGCCGACGGCGTCAACGTCACCTACGATGTGTACGTGATCGATACCGAGATCACCACCAAAGGCGGCAGACTGGAAGCCAGGGAGTGGGTGGATCACCGCCACCGCCTCACCCGCAGGAAGCGCTGGGCCGAAACCGAGGACGACATCGTCTATACCGGACAGCAGTTGGACCGCGCCGTGGTCAACCCCAACCAGATCCGGCTGGTGATCCAGGAGATGAAGCGCGCGGTCGAAAGCAGTATCTTTCCCGGCCGCAGGGAAACGCCGAAGACCCTGATCTTCGCCAAGACCGACAGCCACGCCGACGACATCATCCAGATCGTTCGCGAGGTCTACGGCCAGGGCAATGCGTTCTGCAAGAAAGTCACCTACAAATCCGAAGAAGACCCCGACAGCGTGCTCGCCAGCTTCCGCAACGACTATCACCCGCGCATCGCCGTCACCGTCGACATGATCGCCACCGGCACCGACGTGAAACCGCTGGAAGTGCTGCTGTTCATGCGCGACGTGCGCAGCCGCGGCTACTACGAACAAATGAAGGGCCGCGGCGTGCGCTCGCTGGATGCCGACGGCCTGCAGCGCGTGTCCGCCAGCGCCGACGGCGCCAAGGAACGCTTCGTGCTGATCGACGCCGTGGGCGTGGAGACGTCGCTGAAGACCGAAAGCCGGCCGCTGGAGAAACTGCCGACAGTGGCGCTCGCCAGCCTGTTGCAGGGCGTGGCCATCGGCCACCGCGACGACGACACCGTGCTGTCGCTCGCCAACCGTCTGCTGCGCCTGGCCAAGCATCTCGCCCCCAAGGCGCAGGCCCGCATCGCGGCGCTGGCCGGCGGCGTCACCGTCGGCGCGCTGGGCAAGGCGCTGATCGAAGCGACCAATCCCGATGCCATCGTGCAGCACGCGCTGGCTACCGCGCAGGCGAACGGCATCACACGCGATGAAGACAGCCTTACCGCCGCCGAACTGCAGGCCGCGCGCGACGCCCGCGTCGCCGCGGCCTGCCGGCCGTTCGACAACCCCGATCTTCGCGAAGCCATCGAGAATGCGCGCCGCGATCACGAACAGTTGATCGACCACATCAACCCGGATCAGATCATTTACACCGGTTTTTCCGAACAGGCCGAACAGGAGGCGAAGCAGGTCATCCAGCGTTTCGCCGACTACATCGCGCAGCACAAGGACGAGATCGAGGCCCTGAGTTTCTTCTACCAGCAGCCGTACCGCCGCCGCGCGCTGACCTTCGAGATGATCGAAGACCTGCACGAACGCCTGCGCAGTCCGCCGCTGCTGCTCACCACCGAGCGCCTGTGGGGCGCGTACGCCCGCGTGCAGGCCAGCCACGTCGCCGGGGCCGAGCGCAAACGCCAGCTCACCGATCTCATCGCGCTGGTGCGTTTCGCCATCGGCCTGGACAGCGAACTGCGGCCGTTCAGCGATCAGGTCGACAAGCGTTTCCAGGCCTGGATCTTCCGCCACAACGCCCAGCGCACCACGTCCTTTACCGCCGAACAGACCGAATGGCTGCGCCTGATGAAAGACCACCTCGCCACCAGCGGCTGCATCACTCGCGACGACTTCGACCTGCCCGGCCTGTCCGCCAAGGGCGGGCTGCAGAAAGCGTGGGCGGTGCTGGGGAATGAACTGGATGGATTGATGGATGAGATGAATGTGGAGTTGGTGGCTTGAACGACCATAGCAACCTGCCGAAAGGTTGGACTCGAACAACCCTGTCTGAAATTATCGAACCGAGATCAGATCGTGTCCTGCCATCAGCCATGCCGCTTGCTCAGTACATAGGCTTGGAGCACGTCGAGGCACACACGAACAAGCTTCTAGCGACGATTCCAGCCGGCAATATGTCGAGCAGCTCTGCTCGTTTCTTCTCTGGGGACGTGCTCTATGGAAGGATGCGCCCGTACCTCAATAAAGTAGTGCAGCCAAAATTCGATGGAGTAGCTTCAGCTGAATTTATCGTATTTCCGACTACCGAAATAATCAGCAGTGATTTCCTTATTGGCCGAATTTCTGCGAGTGACTTCGTAGATTTTGCCTGCAGCCAGTACGAAGGTGATAGGCCGCGGGTCAAATTCGAGCAGCTAGCAAATTTTGTGGTGGATCTCCCCCCACGTTCCGAACAAATTCGCATCGTCGAAAAGCTAGAAGAGCTGCTCTCCGATCTCGATGCCGGCGTGGCCGAACTGAAGGCTGCGCAGGCCAAGTTGGTGCGCTACCGGCAATCGCTGCTGAAAGCCGCCGTCGAAGGCGCACTCACCGCCGAATGGCGCGCGGCCCGCGCCGGCGCACACCCTCCCCCGCGTGCGGGGGAGGGCCAGGGCGGGGGCACTGCGCCCCCATCCCAGCCTTCCCCCGCACGCGGGGGAAGGGGCCAAAGCGACACCGGCGCGCAGTTGCTGGAGCGCATCCTCAGCGAACGCCGCGCCCGCTGGGAAGCGAAGCAACTCGCGAAGTTCGCCGAACAGGGCAAAGCACCGCCCAAAGACTGGCAAAAGAAATATCCTGAGCCGGTGCAGCCCGATACCCGTGACTTGCCGAAGCTGCCGGAGGCGTGGGTGTGGGCGAGCCTGGATCAACTGACAGAATTCATCACGAGTGGTTCACGCGGATGGGCCGATTACTATTCGGCCGAGGGCGCAATTTTCATTCGCTCTCAAAACATCAACAAAGACCGGCTCGATCTTTCAGACACTGCGTTCGTCAGGCCTCCTAAAAACAACGACGGCTTACGTGCCAGCGTTCAAAAGCATGATCTTCTGCTGACGATCACCGGTGCGAATGTAGGCAAAACGGCATGCGTAGAAATCAATCTGAATGAAGCATATGTCAGCCAACACGTCGCACTCATACGCCTAGTTGAAGCGGCGTTGGACAATTTCATCCATCTCTTTCTGACTTCATCGTCTGGTGGACGCGGACAGCTGGACAAAGAGGCCTATGGTGCCGGGAAACCAGGATTGAACCTGCAGCAAGTTGGATCGGTGCACATACCACTGCCCGGGCGTGCTGAAATTTCAGCGATCATGGCTATTCTGAAAGCCCAATTGGAAGTAATTTCAGAACAAAATCAGTCCATCGATGGATTGCTCAAACAATCCACCGCCCAACGCAAAAACATCCTCCGCGCCGCATTCTCCGGCCAACTCGTGCCGCAGGACCCGAACGACGAACCCGCCAGCGCGCTGCTGGCGCGCATCCGCGCACAGCGCGAGGCGGACACGGGCGCATCCGCAAGCAAGCGTGGCCGCAAGGCCAAGGGGGCGGCATGAGCGAGGGACAGGGCGAGCTGATTCTCTACCGCACCGAAGACGGCCGCACTGCCGCCGAGCCGATCGTGGCGCGCCGATGCCGTGCATCCGGACCGGACGTGCTGCAGCGCCTTGGACTACACTACGACGCCGCAAACGCGCTGACGCGGGTGAATGACGCATGAAAATCGAATCGATCCGCCTCAAGAATTTCAAGGCCTTCCGCGATGTTCATCTTCGCGATATTCCGCCGTTCCTGGTGGTGGTGGGAGCGAATGGCTCCGGCAAATCCACGCTGTTCGATGTCTTCGGCTTCCTGCACGACTGCCTCAAGGGCAATGTCCGCAAGGCACTGGACAACCGCGGACGCTTCGGCGAAGTGCTCAGCCGGGGCTGCGATCCCAAGCAGGATTCGATCCTGATCGAATTGCAGTACCGCATGGAGATCACCGGAGTGGAACGTCTGGTCACGTACTCGCTCGAAATCTCGGAGCACAACGGCGCACCAGTCGTCTCCAAGGAATTGTTGCGCTACAAGCGCGGCCGCTACGGCAGCCCGTTCCACTTCCTCAGCTTCTCCAACGGCGAAGGCTACGCGATCACCAACGAAGAAGACTTCAACAAATCCGACGAGGACCTGGACCGCGAGACCCAGCGCGTATCGCCGGACACATTGGCGATCAAGGGCCTAGGCCAATTGGAACGCTTCAAGGCGGCCAACGCCTTCCGCCAGCTGATCGAAAACTGGCATGTCTCCGATTTCCATATCAATGCCGCGCGCGGCCGCAAGGACGCTTCCGGGGACAGTGAGCATCTCTCGGAAAGCGGCGACAACCTGCCGCTGGTCGCACGCTATCTGCACGAACAGCACCCTGAGGTGTTCAGCGACATCCTCAAGACCATGGCGCGCCGGATTCCCGGCGTCGCAGGCGTGGAGCCGAAGTTGCTTGAGGATGGCTATCTGACCCTGCGCTTCAGCGACGGCTCGTTCAGGACACCGTTTTTGGACCGCTACGTGTCCGACGGGACCATCAAGATGTTCGCCTATCTGGTGCTGCTGCACGACCCCAGACCGCACCCGCTGCTGTGCGTGGAAGAACCCGAGAACCAGCTCTATCCCCAGCTGATGACCGAGCTCGCCGAGGAATTCCGCAACTATGCGCAACGCGGCGGCCAGGTGTTCGTCTCCACCCATTCGCCCGACTTCCTCAATGCGCTGGAACTCGATGAAGTCTGCTGGCTGGTCAAGCAGAACGGGTATTCCGACATCCATCGGGCGAAAGACAACGAGCAGATCGCCGCCTACATGGCCGATGGCGACCAGTTGGGCTATTTGTGGAAACAGGGCTTCTTCGAGGGAGTGGATCCTTTATGAGGGAGCTGGTGTTTCTTCTGGAAGAAATGTCCGCACGCGCCCTGCTCGAAAGTCTCCTGCCACGGGTTCTGTCGGACCAGGTCGCTCACCGATTGATTCCGTTCGAAGGCAAGCAGGACCTGGAACGTCAGCTCGCCCGGAAAATTCGCGGCTATCGCAATCCGCATGCGCGCTTCATCATCCTGCGCGATCAGGACAGCCACCCCGATTGCCGTGCACTCAAGCAGAATCTGTTGGATCTGTGCGCATCGACCGGCAGACAGGACCAGTGCCTGGTCCGTATCGCATGCACGGAGCTGGAAACCTTCTACCTTGCGGACCTGCAGGCGGTCGAAACGGCGCTGGAAGTGAACGGTCTGGCCGCACGGCAGCAAAGCCGGAAATTCCGCGCTCCCGACACGCTCGCCAGCCCCAGCCAGGAACTCAAGACGCTGACCGGGAACCGCTACCAGAAAGTGTCCGGGTCTCGCGCCATCGGCCTGCACATCGCAGCGAACAACGACCGCTCGCCCAGCTTCCGAAACCTCATGGCTGCCATCCGCAAGATGGAGACCGCGCTTCTGGCGCTGCCGGAGTGAGGCCTGTTTTTTCTTATCAAGCCTCACGGATAACAACCGCAGGCCTCCATGTAATTTACTGAAAAAGAAATAAATATTCAGAATTTTATTATCCGGAAGCGCTACAGCGCTGCCTGATTCGATGGTTGTTTGATGGAACCCTCGCAATGAACGCCTCAAGCCTCGTCCAAAAAATCTGGAACTTCTGCCACACCCTGCGCGATGACGGCGTGGGGTATGGCGACTATCTGGAACAGTTGACCTATCTGCTGTTTCTGAAAATGGCGCACGAGTACGCGCAGCCGCCCTACCAGCGCGACACCCGTATTCCCGATGGCTATGGCTGGGCGAACCTGAAGTCGAAGGTGGGCGAGCCGCTGGAACGGCACTACGTGAAGACGCTGAACAAGCTGGGCAAGGAAGACGGCATGCTAGGGGCGATCTTCTTCAAGGCGCAGAACAAGATCCAGGATCCGGCGAAGCTGTCGCGGCTGGTGCAGATGATCGACGCCGAGAACTGGGTGGGCATGGACGCCGACACCAAGGGCGATCTGTACGAAGGCCTGTTGCAGAAGAACGCCGAAGACACCAAGAGCGGCGCCGGCCAGTACTTCACGCCGCGCGCGCTGATCCAGGCGATGGTGGCGTGCATGCGCCCGCAGCCGATGAAAACCATCGCCGACCCGGCCTGCGGCACCGGCGGCTTCTTTCTGGTCGCCAACGAGTGGCTGAGCGGCACCGGCGATTGGCTGAAGCAGAATGCCGATTGGCTGGGCTACGAAGCGCCCAAACTCAATTCGAAGCAGAAGGCGTTTCTGCGCGACCAGACCTTCCACGGCAACGAGATCGTCGCCGGCACCCGCCGGCTGTGCCTGATGAATCTGTTCCTGCACAACATCGGCGAACTGGTGGGCGATCCGTCGGTGGAGCGATCGGACGCGCTCATCGAAGAACCGCAGCAGACCGTGCATTACGTGCTGGCGAATCCGCCGTTCGGCAAGAAAAGCAGCATGACCATCACCAACGAGGAAGGCGAGGAAGATCGCGACGCGCTGACCTACGAGCGTCAGGACTTCTGGGAAACCACCTCGAACAAGCAGCTGAATTTCCTGCAGCACATCGTCAGTATGCTGAAAGTGGACGGCAAGGCAGCTGTTGTGCTGCCGGACAATGTGCTGTTCGAGGGCGGCGCGGGCGAGAAGATCCGCCGCAAGCTGCTGGAAACCTGCGACGTGCACACCGTGCTGCGCCTGCCGACCGGCATCTTCTATGCCCAGGGCGTGAAGGCGAACGTGGTGTTCTTCGACGCCAAGCGCAAGGACGGCCGCACCCAGACCGAGGGCGTATGGTTCTACGACCTGCGCACCAACCAGCACTTCACCCTGAAGACGCGGCCGCTGAAGCTGGAGGACCTGCGCGATTTCATCGCCTGCTACAACCCCGACAACCGCCACGCGCGCCAAGAAACCGAGCGCTTCAAATACTTCAGCTACGACACGCTGATCGCCCGCGACAAGGCCAGCCTCGACGTGTTCTGGCTGAAGGACGACAGCCTCGACAATCTCGACGACCTGCCGCCGCCGGACGTGCTGCAGCAGGAAATCATCGACCACCTCGAAGCCGCGCTGGCGGCCTTCCGGGATGTCGCGGCGGCGTTGCCGAAAAGCGCCTGATCGGTCGAAGTCGGGCCCGAGCAGACGGGGCCTCGAGCCGCGGGCCGGCGAGCGGACGATTCGCGGCACCGCAACTGGCGCCCGATTAATCGACAATATTTTGATGTTTATAGTCGATTTTCAGCCTTAATCGTCAAATTCATGCGACTATTCGGCAATCGCTTCACAAGGAATTCCCGCACCGGGACTTCACCATGCCCTTCCACTTCGCCACCGCTCATGAGATCGCGCAGACCCTGGCCCAGCGGCTGAGGGTCGCGCGTTTGGCGCAGGGACTGACGCAGGCGGAGCTGGCGACGCGGGCGGGCGTCTCGGTCGGGACGATCCGCCATCTGGAGCGCGACGGCGATTGCGCGTTCGCGACCGTGATCAAGGTGGCGCAGTGCCTGCGGCTGGAGGATGGCTTCGAGGCGCTGTTCGCGCCGGGCGTGCAGTCCATCGCCGAATTGGCTCGCCTGGAAGATGCGAAATCGAAGGTGAGGCAACGCGCGCCGCGCAAGCCACGCCCTCCGAAGGCAGCGCCATGAAGCGGCTCGACGTGATCTACGACGGCTGGGGCGAGCATTGGCCGCTGGGGACGCTGGCCGACACCGGGCGCACGCTGCTGTTCGAATATTCGGCGGAGGCGCATCGCCAGGGACTGGAACTGTCTCCGTATCGCCTGCCGCTGCAGACGCCTGCATTTCAGGGATTCCCCGCGCATCAGTGGCGCCTGCCGGGCCTGATCGCGGACGCGCTGCCGGATGGTTGGGGCCTGCTGCTGATGGATCGCCTGTTCCGCAGGCGCGGCCTGCGGCCGGAGTCGTTGTCGCCGCTGGATCGTCTGGCGTTCATCGGCGATCGCGGCATGGGCGCGTTGAGTTTCCAGCCGGCAGACGCTATCGATCTCGGCGACGAGGATCTGTCGCTGCTGCAACTGGCGCAGGAAGCGCAGGCCGTGATCCACGATCACGCCACGCTGGCGCTGCCGACGCTGGCGCGTCTGGGCGGTTCGCCGCACGGTGCGCGGCCGAAGGTGCTGGTGCATATCGATCCGCGATCGCAGGCGGTCGGCACCCAGGCCTTCGCCGGCGCCGAGCCTTGGCTGGTGAAGTTCCAGGCCGGCGACGAACATCCTGAAGTGTGCGCGATCGAATGGCTGTATTCGCAGATCGCGCGCGCCTACGGTATCGACATGCCGCAGACGCATCTGTTCGCGCTGAGCGGAACGTTGTCCGCGTTCGGCATCCGGCGCTTCGACCGGGAAAATGGCCTGCGCGTGCCCACGCTGACGATGGCCGGCGCGCTGGACGCGAACTTCCGCGAGCCCGCGCTCGGCTACGACGTGCTGCTGAGACTCACGCGGATGCTGACGCGCAGCCAGGCGGAAGTGGACAAGGCGTATCGCCGGGTCGTGTTCAATGTCGCGTTCCACAATCGCGATGACCATGCCAAGAACATCTCGTTCCGTCTGGATGCGGAGCGTCATTGGCGATTGGCGCCAGCCTACGATCTGACCTTCAGCGTCGGGCCGGGCGGCGAACATCACATGGACGTGTGCGGGGAAGGCAGCGACGTGACCCGGGCCCACCTGTTGCGGCTGGCGAAGGACGGCGACGTGAAGCCGGCATTCGCGAGCGCCTGCATCGACGAGGTCTGCGAACTCGCGGAAGGGTTCGATGCGATGGCCGCACCGCTGCCCATCCGCGCGGCGACGCGTCGCACCTTGCTTCAGGCGATTCGACGCACGACCGCTCTGCTGCGCACCGCATGAAGCGGCAATGCAGAGCGGCCCGAAGGCCACTCTGCCGGCAATGACGCCGCCCGCAAATCTTCAGGCCGCGCCTTCGGCGTCCTTCACCTGCTGTTCGAGCTTCGCTTTCAGGGCGTCGTCGAGTTTGAGCTGGCGCGCGAGTTCGTCGAGGTAGGCGCGTTCCATGAAGTTCTGGTCGTCGGCGGCGATCAGGCTGGCGATGTACATCTCGGCGGCGAGTTCGGGCGAGGTCGCGGCGCTGGCGACTTCGGCCGGGTCCAGCGGTTTGCTCAGTTCGACCTGCAGCCACTGGCGCACTTCGGGTTCGGCGCCGATGCGGCTGAACTCGCCTTCGATCACTTCGCGCTCGCGGTCGTCGACGTGGCCGTCGGCCTTCGCGGCCGCGATCAGGGCCTTGAGGATGGCCTGGCTGTGCGATTCGACTTCCGGCGCCGGCAGCGTGTGCAGGGGCTGCGGCACGGTGCCGGCGGTCGTCGCCACGCCCTGCTGTTTCTTGTAGTCGCCATAGGCCTTGTAGGCCAGCATGCCGACCGCGGCCAGACCGCCGTAGACCGCAACCTTGCCGCCCATCTTGCGCGCCTTGCGGTTGCCCAGCAGCAGACCCAGCGCACCGCCGGCGAGCGCGCCCTTGCCGAAGTCGGCCCCGCTCTTCACGCCGGCGACGTTGCCCAGATCGCCCGCGCTCTGCTGTGCGGTCTTCAGCAACTGGTCGAGAAAGCCCTGGATCTTCATGCGCGGTGCTCCGGTGATGAGAGGTGGATGCCACATCGGGTGTGGGCGCGGGGACCGGGCTTCAACCCGCCAGAAGTCATATGGCGCGATGTCATGAGCGCGGCAGCGTCCGCACGGCCACCGCGTTCAGACAACCAGCAGGCTGAGGGCGCAAGATGCCCTTGCCCCCGGCCTGTTAACCCGGTCACGGCAACGCCGGCCGCGGTCGGCTACAACGCCATCACCCGATCACGAGGCAGCCCCCCATGCCCCCGTTCACGCCCGCCCTGCTCTGCGCCACCGCGTTGCTGACCCTCTCCCTCGCCAGTTGCGCCGCCGCTCCCGGCAATGCCGAGGACGACAAGCGCACCTTCGCCGGCAAGCCGCGCGAGGAACGCCCGCAGCGCCGCGACACTACGCCGACGCCGACCCCGGCGCCCGCCGCCGAGGCCGCGACCAAGCCCCGCATCACCGGCGGCCCGTCGCGCCCGCGACGCCTGCCCAATCCGCCGTTCGCCAGCACCAGCTTCGGCACCTTCAACGAACCCTGGGCGATGACCTTCCTGCCCGATGGCCGGCTGCTGGTGACCGAAAAGCCGGGACAACTGCGGCTGTTCAATACCGTCACCAAGACCACCGGCACCATCACCGGCGTTCCCGCGGTGGCCTACGGCGGCCAGGGCGGTCTGGGCGACGTGGTGCTGCATCCGCAGTTCGCGACCAATCGCTACGTCTACTACAGCTACGCGCAGGCCGGCGCCAACGGCACCCGCGGCGCGGTGGTCGCACGCGCGCCGCTCACGCTGGACGGCAACGGCGGCGGCAGTCTCGGCGCCTCGCAGATCGTCTGGGAACAAAGCCCGAAAGTCAGCGGCGACGGGCACTACAGCCACCGCATCGCCTTCGGCGCCGACGGCAAACTGTGGATCACCTCCGGCGAACGGCAGAAGGCTTCGCCCGCGCAGGACATGTCCGGCAACCTCGGCAAGGTGGTTCGCCTCAACGACGACGGCAGCGTGCCCGCCGACAACCCGTTCGCGAACCAGGGCGGCGTGGCCGCTCAGGTGTGGTCGCTGGGCCATCGCAATCTGCTGGGCATCGCGTTCGACGCCAACGGACGCCTGTGGACCCACGAAATGGGCCCCGCCGGCGGCGACGAACTCAATCTGATCGAACGCGGCAACAACTACGGTTGGCCGATCGTTTCCAACGGCGACAACTACGACGGTTCGCCGATTCCCGACCACCCGACCCGCCCGGAGTTCAATCCGCCGGAAGCGTGGTGGACGCCGGTGATCGCACCCGCGGGCTTCGTCATCTACTCCGGCAACCTGTTCCCGTATTTCAAGGGCCACGGCTTCATCGGCGGCCTCGCCTCGCAGGCGATCATCCGCATCCAGTTCGACGGCGTCACCGCGCGCGAAGCCGAACGCTACGCCATGGGCCGCCGCATCCGCGAGATCGAACAGGGCCCCGACGGCGCGCTGTGGGTGCTGGAAGACGGCGCCGGCGGGCGGCTGCTGAAACTGACGCCGCTGCCGGGATTGTGAGACGCGAAGGCGTATTCGCGCAGCGGTCATGACGAATGCTGAGTCATGGATCGATCACAACGCACAAGCCCCGCAAATGCGGGGCTTGGCGTTCGATCAGCAGACACACGTGAGCAATAGTTCACTCCGAGCCACATTCTTATCAAATTTCGATTTTGAGACAGGCTCTAGCCAGATTTTCAATCCGCTGCTTGTGGCGGCGGAGGCGGTGGTGGCGGAGTAGGACTCTCGATTTTGATCGCCGCCTGCCCAGGCACCTTCGTCAACTTCAGACTTGCCCATGCATTGCCATTCGATCTAGTCAAACCCCTATAAATACAGATCTCTTGAGCTCTAGATAGTCAAGCTCCTCTTCCACACCTTCGAGCGCTTCAATTTGCAATTCAATTGCCGATGTTTGGTTGTAGTACTGAGCGGATTCCAGGTCCATATACACATAGTACACATCACCTTTTTTTCTTGGGATTCCCTCAAAAGAGACCATCCTTCCTATTGAAGCGTCCTTGTTTCTTCGAGTCACCCGGAAGTAGAGGTTGACGGGGATTGTGCCCGAG
>NZ_BAABJE010000024.1:0-620 GCF_039543145.1 Lysobacter hankyongensis
CCCGATACCATCACCACAGGACTCACCGCTTGAGTGGCTACAAAATCCGTACGCAGGTCAAGAGCATCCAGCCCACTTCTAGGTTCCTACACCGTCGCAGCGCTGGCATGCAACTGGAAGGTGGTGGTTGTGTTGCTTACTTCCAAAAAGACAGGCGTCTATCTTGTTGCTGCAACGACCTCCGTCTTTCCCGGGCCTACTCAAAGTCTTTTTTATCCATTTGTATTTGCCATCGCCTTTTCATTGTTATACCCCTCCCTAAAAGCAGTCATAGCTACTTTCAATACGGGAGCAAGGATCATGGAGCTGAGATCGGAGTACAGAATGGGAGAATGGAAAGAAAGAGTTGCAGCGAAGCAGGGTGATGTTGAATCTGTGATTGGCGCTCTAGTTGATCTGGCAAATAGAGACAAGATCGGATACCACGACCTAAAGCGAATTCATGACGTGCTTCCGAAACCTGATGAATTGCAGATCAGGCAGAGCTAAACATTCGTTCAAGCCGCCCCCGTGTCGTGGCGTCAGCCGCGCGCTTTTGTGCTACGCATGCACGCGTCTGTGACCTGCGTACGGATTTTGTAGCCACTCAAGCGGTGAGTCCTGTGGTGATGGTATCGGGT
>NZ_BAABJE010000025.1:0-1185 GCF_039543145.1 Lysobacter hankyongensis
GGAGGGGATTGTTGCGTCATGCCTGTGGACTCCGGTGAGCGGGGTTGGCATGTACGCGTGGTTCGGCTGGGAAGCCAAGTCCACGGTCAACCGGAGAGGCAAGACGTAGAGTGCTCGGATCGAGGTCACGAGCACGCAGGCGGTGCAGGGCAAGCGCCAACAGCCCAGCCACTTCCGTGCGGCGCTGGGCGGGCGTCATGCGTGCAGGATCACAATCGTTGCAAGGAATCACAGGGTCTCTGAGGGGATATCGAACCAGCCGCCAGTGTCACCGTGGCGGTCGGTCGCTGTATCGCACCCCAGCGTAGCGCGAGGTGAGTTCCGATGAGAATCCGGCATACACTCGAGGACGGTGGCCCGCAGGAAGTGGCGAAACGATCAGTCGCCTTCAGTGGATCTCCGCAGCGCACCAGCGATCTCCAATGCGAACTCGCACAGGTAGGCCAAACTGCCGTCGATACCGGTTTCGGTGCCGATCACCAGCAAGCGGCGCACGGCATCTTCAAGATCAGCAGCTTCTCGCAGGGCGGTGGTACTGTCGACGCCATTGGCGACCATCAGCAAGGGGTGCTGTTCAGCAGGGATCTCCCGGAACGGAAGTTCGCGTGTGGTTTCGCTCATGTCCGCGCTCCGGAAGCGACCACGGCCGCCAAGTGCCACGAACGATGTTCGACCCGAATCGGGACTGATAGAGTATTTGCAGCCATTGTCGTTCTCCTAACGAACGGTGGTGGTCAGGGCGGCCGGGGTGTTGACGCACCTCGGCCGTCCGCGTCTCCGGCGTATGCCGGAGGGTGGTGCTGGTGATGACGCGCCACTGGTTCCTACAAGTCGCGCCACTACGATGGTGTGGTCGTTCTCCAGATTGGGTGGGTTCGGCGCCCGCCGGGGTGACGGGCGGAGGTGGGCGTGGCGTGCTCGTCTTGCTCCGTGGGATGCCCTTGTGGATATGGACACATAAACGCGCTATTCGGGATGAAAGCCAAGTCCTTCCGCCCATTTTCTTGATCGCGTGGGTGCTGCGATCAGGCTGTGATCTGACGAATTGCTCGTCCAGATGCAGGCGGCTGGCGCGAAAGCGAACAAGGCTGCGGCCGGTGTGCCGACCGCAGTCCAACGAAGATATGGCATCAAGCCGGCGGCGTGCTCTGCGCAATGGCGTGCAGTGCCGCCTGCGCATCGGCC
>NZ_BAABJE010000026.1:0-16481 GCF_039543145.1 Lysobacter hankyongensis
CGGACCGTCGGCGCGGGCGTCGTTGCCAAGATCATCAAGTAAGGGTTTGCCCCCAGGGGCGAATAAGTGTCCCGGCCCAGGTCGAGACACGGCTTGAGGCAAGCGACAGGCGAGTCGGCAACGGCTCGCCGTCGCCGTCTCAGGAAACCGGACGATCCAAAAGCACTTTTTCAATACACGCCAGTAGCTCAATTGGCAGAGCAGCGGTCTCCAAAACCGCAGGTTGGGGGTTCGAGTCCCTCCTGGCGTGCCACTCAGGCGGAACGTTCCGCGCCCGGGCTTCGGCCCCGATCCGATGATCGATCGGCGCCATGCGGGCCGCGATGAAGGCGACAGGCATTTGAACAGCAGAGTCGAACAACCCAAGGCCGGCGGTTCCGCGGGCGACATCGTGAAGTACGCGCTGGCGCTGCTCTTGGTGGCTGCCGGCGTGTTCGCGTTCTATTGGTTCAACGGTCAGTGGCCGACCGTCGCCCGCGTGATGTCGGTGATCGGCGGCCTTGTCGCTGGTGGTCTGCTTTTCATGACCACGGTGAAAGGCGCACAGACCCGGGATTTCCTCGGCGAGTCGCGCTTCGAACTGCGCAAGGTGGTCTGGCCGACCCGCCAGGAAACGACCCGAACCACTTGGGTGGTGATCGCGGTCGTGATCCTCATGAGTCTGCTGCTGGCGGGCTTCGACGTAGTGATCCAGTGGGGCGTGAAAGCGCTCCTCGGGACTTGATGGAGATGGAAGTGAGCAATTCGGAAGTCCACAAGCGCTGGTATGTCGTTCACGCCTACTCCGGCTTCGAGAAGTCGGTCGCCCAGGCGCTGCGCGATCGCATCGCCCGTACCGGCATGGAGGACAAGTTCGGCGAAGTGCTGGTGCCGACCGAAGAAGTCATCGAAATGCGCTCCGGTCAGAAACGCCGTTCCGAGCGCAAGTTCTTCCCCGGCTATGTTCTGGTGCAGATCGCGACCCACGACGAAGCCGGCATTCCCCGCATGGACAACGAAAGCTGGCATCTCGTGAAAGAGACGCCGAAGGTGATGGGCTTCATCGGCGGCACCGCCGATCGCCCCCTGCCGATCCGGGACACCGAAGCCGATGCGATCCTGCAGCGTGTGCAGGAAGGCGTCGAGAAGCCCAAGCCGAAGGTGCTGTTCGAACCGGGTCAGATGGTGCGCGTCACCGATGGTCCGTTCAACGACTTCAACGGCGTGGTCGAAGAAGTGAACTACGAAAAGAGCCGCCTGCGCGTTTCGGTGCTGATCTTCGGTCGCGCCACGCCGGTGGAACTGGAATTCGGTCAGGTCGAGAAGGCATAAGCCCTCGCGATCGGACCTTCACCGCCCGCCGCTCGATCGGCGGGCAACAACGATGGAGGAGCCCCGCAGCCGCAAGGCGTGCAGGCGCTAACACTCCAGGAGACTCCCCATGGCAAAGAAAGTTGTCGGTTACATCAAGCTGCAGGTGAAGGCCGGTCAGGCCAACCCCTCGCCGCCGGTCGGTCCCGCGCTCGGTCAGCGCGGCCTGAACATCATGGAGTTCTGCAAGGCGTTCAACGCCGCGACCTCCAAGCTTGAGCCTGGCCTGCCGACGCCGGTCATCATCACCGCCTATTCCGACCGTACCTTCACCTTCGTCACTAAGTCGACCCCGGCGTCGGTGCTGCTGAAGAAGGCCGCAGGCATCCAGTCCGGTTCGAAGCGCCCGAATACCGAAAAGGTGGGCAAGGTCACCCGCAAGCAGCTCGAAGACATCGCCAAGGCGAAGGAAGCGGATCTGACCGCTGCCGATCTGGATGCGGCTGTGCGCACCATCGCGGGCTCCGCCCGTTCGATGGGCCTCGTGGTGGAGGGCTGAGATCATGGCGATGAACAAGCGACAGAAAGCGATTCTCAACGCCGTCGAGCCGGGCAAGTCCTACGCTTTCGACGACGCGATCAAGATCATCAAGACCTCGACCAAGGCCAAGTTCGTCGAATCCGTCGACGTGGCCGTGCGTCTGGGCGTGGATGCCAAGAAGTCCGACCAGCAGGTCCGCGGCTCCACCGTGCTGCCCGCCGGTACCGGCAAGTCCGTGCGCGTGGCGGTGTTCGTGCCCGCCGGCGCCAAGGCTGAGGAGGCGCTGGCCGCCGGTGCCGACATCGTCGGCATGGACGACCTCGCCGAGAAGATGCTCGGCGGCGACCTGAACTACGATGTCGTCATCGCGACCCCGGACGCCATGCGCGTCGTCGGCAAGCTCGGTCAGGTGCTCGGTCCGCGCGGCCTGATGCCGAACCCGAAGGTCGGCACCGTCTCGCCGAACCCGGCGGAAGCGGTGAAGAACGCCAAGGGCGGTCAGGTGCGTTACCGCACCGACAAGGCCGGCATCATCCACTGCACCATCGGCAAGGCTTCTTTCAACGACGCCGACCTGAAGGGCAATCTCGAAGCGCTGCTGCACGATCTCATCAAGGCCAAGCCGGCCACCGCGAAGGGCACGTACCTGCAGAAGGTATCGATCAGCTCGACGATGGGCCCCGGCGTCACGGTCGATCAGGCGTCGCTCTCGCTCAAGTAATGATTCGACGTCACCTGGCCTTCCGCCCGGTGACGAGCAGGAATTTTGAGGGCATCGCCCCGGGTTTCGACCCGGGGCGATCGCCGTCAAAGACCGCAGGTGCGGTCAGCGCGCGACGACCACGGGCAAGGAAGCGCTCGACAGAGCAGGGAATCGTGGTGTCGCAAGCGGGATCGCTTAATCGTGTCCGCATGGGCCATGCCCCTGCAGAACAACCTGCGCAGATGGTGCCGCCCCCTCTGGACGTTTCGATTTCGAAATCTCTGTGAAGGGCCGCCACCGGGGCGCATCCCGCGCCCCCGGCGTTCAGGACGAATGCCGCCCGGGACCGCAAGCGGCAGGAGCCGTGAGCGGAGTTCACATGAGGAGTGCACATGGCTCTGAATCTCACCCAGAAGCAAGACGTAGTGGCCGAAGTGGCGGAAATCGCCGCCAAGGCGCACTCCTTGATCGCTGCCGAATACGCAGGTACGACGGTCTCCCAGATGACCGCGATGCGCAAGAAGGCCCGCGAAACCGGCGTTTACTTGAAAGTCGTCAAGAACACGCTGGCCTCGCGCGCCGTGGCGGGAACCGAATACGAAGCTGTCCAGGACAAGCTCGTCGGCCCGCTGCTGTATGCGTTCTCGCTCGAGGAGCCCGGTGCCGCCGGCCGCCTGATCAAGGAATTCGCCAAGGGCAACGACAAGCTGCAGGCGAAGGTCGTCGCCGTCGGTGGCCAGGTCTATCCGGCCAGCCACGTCGACGTGCTGGCTTCGCTGCCGACCCGCGAACAGGCCCTGGCCATGCTGGCCCGCGTCCTGGCCGAGCCGGCAACCATGCTGGCGCGCGCCATCAAGGCCGTGGCCGACAAGCAGGGTGGTGGCGACGCCGCGCCGGTGGATGCCGCCGCGGAAGAAGCCCCAGCCGAAGCCTGAGCCCGACGTCACTGAAGGTCCTGCGGCCACCGCCGCATGACCCAAACCAAATCAATATCCAGAGGTCACAACAATGTCCCTTACCAACGAACAGATCGTCGACGCCGTTGCCGGCAAGACCCTGATGGAAGTGATGGAGCTGGTCAAGGCCATCGAAGAGAAGTTCGGCGTCACCGCCGCCGCTCCGGTCGCTGTCGCTGTTGCGGCCGGCCCGGCCGCTCCGGTCGAAGAGCAGACTGAATTCACCGTCATCCTCAAGGCTGCCGGCGAGAAGAAAGTCGAAGTCATCAAGGCCGTCCGCGCCATCACCGGCCTCGGCCTGAAGGAAGCGAAGGACCTCGTCGAAGGTGCTCCGCAGACCGTGAAGGACGCCGTGTCGAAGGACGACGCCGCGAAGATGAAGAAGGATCTCGAAGCCGCTGGCGCTCAGGTCGAGCTCAAGTAAGCGGTTTCGCGTCGCCACCGGGTTGGCTTGTCCGACTCAAGGCGACACACCAAGGCTGGGGGCGCAAGCCCCCGGCCTTTGGCTGTTCTGACGGGAAGCGCATTTTTTCGGCTTTCCGGGCATCACCCGAAGCAGCACGACGACAAGTCGACAATCGGAAGTAGCGGGAGAGGGCGTGCTGGTGCCGGCAATACCAGCGACTTCCGATTGTCGATTCCCCGCGTCAGACCCGACCGTTTCCAGCGTGTCGACCTGACGCCACCGGCCGCATCGTTGCGCCGGACACAACGCAATCCAAGCTGAGAGGCCTTTCTCCCATGACCACAGCTCATTCGACGAACTATTCGTTCACCGAGAAGAAGCGCATCCGCAAGAATTTCGGCAAGCGCCGCTCGATCCTCGAAGTGCCGTTCCTGCTCGCGATCCAGGTCGATTCGTACCGCGAATTCCTCCAGGCCGACGCCGAGTCCAACCGCCGCGACGACCGTGGCCTGCATGCCGCGCTGAAATCGGTGTTCCCGATCGTCAGCTACAACGGCTATGCCGCCCTCGAATACGTCGGCTACAAGCTTGGCGAGCCGGTGTTCGACGAGCGCGAATGCCGCAACCGTGGCCTGAGCTACGGCGCGCCGCTGCGCGTGACCGTGCGCCTGGTGATCTACGACAAGGAATCGTCGAGCAAGGCCGTGAAATACGTGAAGGAGCAGGAAGTCTACATGGGCGAAATTCCGCTCATGACCGACAACGGCACCTTCATCGTCAACGGCACCGAGCGCGTCATCGTCTCCCAGCTGCACCGCTCGCCGGGCGTGTTCTTCGATCACGACCGCGGCAAGACCCACAGCTCGGGCAAGCTGCTGTACAGCGCCCGCATCATTCCCTACCGCGGCTCCTGGCTCGACTTCGAGTTCGACCCGAAGGACGCGGTGTTCACCCGTATCGACCGCCGCCGCAAGCTGCCGGTCACGATCCTGCTGCGCGCGCTCGGTTATTCGAACGAAGAGATCCTGCAGCAGTTCTTCGAGATCAACACCTTTCATATCCTGCCGGAAGGCGTGCAGCTCGAACTCGTGCCTGAGCGTCTGCGCGGCGAAACCCTCGACTTCGATCTTGCCGATGGCGACAAGGTCATCGTCGAGGCCGGCAAGCGCATCACCGCGCGCCATATCAAACAGCTGGAACAGTCGGGCATCGCCGCCCTGGCCGTGCCGGACAGCTATCTCGTGGGCCGCATCCTGTCGCACGACGTGATCGATGCCAACACCGGCGAGCTGATCGCGACTGCGAACGACGAGCTCGGCGACGATCATCTCAACAAGTTCCGCAAGCACGGCATCGACGCCATCGGCACCCTGTGGGTGAACGATCTCGACCGCGGTCCGTATATCTCGAACACCCTGCGCATCGATCCGACCAAGACCCAGCTCGAAGCGCTGGTCGAGATCTACCGCATGATGCGTCCGGGCGAACCGCCGACCAAGGACGCCGCGCAGAACCTGTTCCACAACCTGTTCTTCACCTTCGAGCGCTACGACCTGTCGGGCGTCGGCCGGATGAAGTTCAACCGCCGCATCGGCCGCAAGGAAGTCGAAGGCAGCCCCGTGCTGTACGACTACAAGTACTTCGCCGATCGCAAGGACGACGAATCCACCCGTCTGCGCGCCGCCTGCGGTCCGGAGATGTCGGACATCCTCGACGTCATCCGCACCCTGACCGAGATCCGTAACGGTCGCGGCGTGGTCGACGACATCGACCACCTCGGCAACCGTCGCGTGCGTTCGGTCGGCGAAATGGCCGAGAACGTGTTCCGCGTCGGCCTGGTCCGCGTCGAGCGCGCGGTCAAGGAACGCCTGACCATGGCGGAGTCGGAAGGTCTGACCCCGCAGGAACTGATCAACGCCAAGCCGGTGGCCGCCGCGATCAAGGAGTTCTTCGGTTCCTCGCAGCTGTCGCAGTTCATGGACCAGAACAACCCGCTGTCGGAAGTCACGCACAAGCGTCGCGTCTCGGCCCTTGGCCCGGGCGGTCTGACCCGCGAGCGCGCCGGCTTCGAAGTGCGCGACGTGCACCCGACCCACTACGGCCGCGTCTGCACCATCGAAACGCCTGAAGGCCCGAACATCGGCCTGATCAATTCGCTCGCCGTGTTCGCGCGCACCAACCGCTACGGCTTCCTCGAGACGCCGTACCGCAAGGTCGTGGACGGTCGCGTGACCGACGACATCGAATACCTGTCGGCGATCGAAGAGAACGAATACGTCATCGCCCAGGCCAACGCCCAGCGCGACGACAAGGGCCAGATCACCGCTCCGTTCGTGGCCTGCCGCTTCCAGGGCGAATCGATGCTGCGTCCGCCGAGCGAAATCCACTTCATGGACGTGTCGCCGATGCAGACCGTGTCGGTCGCGGCGGCGCTGGTGCCGTTCCTCGAGCACGACGACGCGAACCGCGCGCTGATGGGCGCGAACATGCAGCGCCAGGCCGTGCCGACCCTGCGTTCGCAGAAGCCGCTGGTGGGTACGGGCATCGAGCGCGCGGTGGCGCGCGACTCGGGCGTGACCGTGAACGCCCGTCGCGGCGGCGTGGTCGAGCAGATCGACGCCGGCCGCATCGTGGTCAAGGCGCACGAGCACGAGATCATCGATGCCACCGACGCCGGCGTCGACATCTACACGCTCATCAAGTACACCCGTTCGAACCAGAACACCTGCATCAACCAGCGTCCGTTGGTGAACGTGGGTGACCGCATCGAGCGCGGCGACGTGCTGGCCGACGGTCCTTCGACCGACATCGGCGAGCTGGCGCTGGGCCAGAACATGCTGGTCGCGTTCATGCCGTGGAACGGCTACAACTTCGAAGACTCGATCCTGCTGTCCGAGCGCGTGGTGAAGGAAGACCGTTACACCACGATCCACATCGAAGAGCTGGCCTGCGTCGCCCGCGACACCAAGCTGGGTCCGGAAGAAATCACCGCCGACATCCCGAACGTCTCCGAACAGGCGCTGTCGCGCCTCGACGAGTCGGGCGTTGTGTACATCGGCGCCGAAGTGCGGGCCGGCGACATCCTGGTGGGCAAGGTCACGCCGAAGGGCGAGAGCCAGCTCACGCCGGAAGAGAAGCTGCTGCGCGCGATCTTCGGCGAGAAGGCTTCGGACGTGAAGGACAGCTCGCTGCGCGTGCCCCCGGGCATGGACGGCACCGTCATCGACGTGCAGGTCTTCACCCGCGACGGCATCGAGAAGGACAAGCGCGCCCGCCAGATCGAGGAAGAGGAAATCCGTCGGGTCAAGAAGGACTTCGACGACCAGTTCCGCATCCTCGAATCGGCGATCTACGCGCGTCTGCGCTCGCAGATCGTGGGCAAGGTCGCCAACGGCGGCCCGGGCCTGAAGAAGGGCGACAGCATCACCGACGCCTACCTCGACGGCCTGAAGAAGTCCGAATGGTTCCAGGTCCGCATGAAGGACGACGACGCGGCCGACGCGATCGAACGCGCCCAGAAGCAGATCGACGCGCACCAGAAGGAATTCGAGCGCCGCTTCGCCGACAAACGCGGCAAGATCACCCAGGGCGACGACCTCGCGCCGGGCGTGCTGAAGATGGTGAAGGTGTTCCTCGCGGTGAAGCGCCGCATCCAGCCCGGCGACAAGATGGCCGGCCGCCACGGCAACAAGGGTGTGGTGTCGAACATCGTTCCGGTGCAGGACATGCCGTACATGGCCAGCGGCGAGACGGTCGACATCGTCCTCAATCCGCTGGGCGTGCCGTCGCGCATGAACATCGGTCAGATCCTCGAAGTGCATCTGGGCTGGGCCGCCAAGGGCCTCGGCCAGAAGATCCAGCGCATGCTGGATGCACAGACCAAGCTGGCCGATCTGCGCAAGTTCCTCGACGACATCTACAACCACGACAACGTCGTGCACGGTCAGCGCGTCGACCTCAAGCAGTTCAGCGACGAAGAACTGCTGCGTCTGGCGCAGAACCTGACCGACGGCGTGCCGATGGCGACCCCGGTGTTCGACGGCGCGGCGGAAGAAGAGATCAAGCGCATGCTCGAACTCGCCGACCTGCCGCAGAGCGGCCAGACCCAGCTGTACGACGGCCGCACCGGCGAAGCGTTCGATCGCAGGACCACGGTCGGCTACATGCACATGCTGAAGCTGAACCACCTCGTCGACGACAAGATGCACGCGCGTTCGACCGGTCCGTACTCGCTCGTCACCCAGCAGCCGCTGGGCGGCAAGGCGCAGTTCGGCGGCCAGCGTTTCGGCGAAATGGAAGTCTGGGCGCTGGAAGCCTACGGCGCGGCCTACACCCTGCAGGAAATGCTGACGGTGAAGTCCGACGACGTGCAGGGCCGCAACCAGATGTACAAGAACATCGTCGACGGCGAGTACGAAATGGTCGCCGGCATGCCGGAATCCTTCAACGTGTTGGTGAAGGAAATCCGCTCGCTGGCCATCAACATGGAGCTGGAAGAGAACTGAGTCGATCGCGGGCCGCAAACGGCCCGCCGCCCAGACCCCTCTTCCCGATTCCCGGAGAAATCAAATGAAAGATTTGCTCAACCTCTTCAACCAGCAGCGCCCGACCCTCGACTTCGACGCGATCAAGATCGCGCTGGCGTCGCCGGACATGATCCGCTCGTGGTCGTACGGCGAAGTGAAGAAGCCCGAGACCATCAACTACCGCACCTTCAAGCCGGAGCGCGACGGCCTGTTCTGCGCCGCCATCTTCGGCCCGATCAAGGACTACGAGTGCCTCTGCGGCAAGTACAAGCGCATGAAGCACCGCGGCGTGGTCTGCGAAAAGTGCGGTACCGAAGTGACCCTGGCCCGCGTCCGTCGCGAGCGCATGGGCCATATCGATCTGGCCTCGCCGGTCGCCCATATCTGGTTCCTCAAGTCGCTGCCGTCGCGCATCGGCCTGATGCTGGACATGACCCTGCGCGACATCGAACGCATCCTGTACTTCGAAGCCTTCGTCGTGACCGAGCCGGGCCTGACCCCGCTGGAACGCGGCATGCTGCTGACCGAAGAGCAGTACATGCAGGCGCGCCAGGAGCACAACGACGATTTCGACGCCGCGATGGGCGCCGAAGCCGTCTATGAACTGCTGCGCACGATCGACCTGCAGGCCGAGATGGTGAACCTGCGCGAAGAGATCGCCAGCACCGGTTCGGAAACCAAGCTCAAGCGCCTCACCAAGCGGATCAAGCTGGTCGAAGCCTTCCTCGAATCCGGCAACCGTCCGGAGTGGATGGTCATGACCGTGCTGCCGGTGCTGCCGCCGGATCTGCGCCCGCTGGTGCCGCTGGACGGCGGTCGTTTCGCGACCTCCGACCTGAACGATCTGTACCGCCGCGTCATCAACCGCAACAACCGCCTGAAGCGCCTGCTCGAACTCAATGCACCCGACATCATCGTGCGCAACGAGAAGCGCATGCTGCAGGAATCGGTCGATGCGCTGATGGACAACGGCCGCCGCGGCCGCGCCATCACCGGCACCAACAAGCGCCCGCTCAAGTCGCTGGCCGACATGATCAAGGGCAAGCAGGGCCGCTTCCGCCAGAACCTGCTCGGCAAGCGCGTCGACTACTCCGGCCGTTCGGTGATCGTGGTCGGCCCGACCCTGCGCCTGCACGAGTGCGGCCTGCCGAAGAAGATGGCGCTGGAACTGTTCAAGCCCTTCATCTTCGCCAAGCTGCAGCGTCGTGGCCTCGCCACCACCATCAAGGCGGCGAAGAAGCTGGTCGAGCGCGAAGAACCGATCGTGTGGGACATCCTCGAAGAGGTGATCCGCGAGCATCCGGTGCTGCTCAACCGCGCCCCGACCCTGCATCGCCTCGGCATCCAGGCGTTCGAGCCGGTGCTGATCGAAGGCAAGGCGATCCAGCTGCATCCGCTGGTCTGTACCGCGTTCAACGCCGACTTCGACGGCGACCAGATGGCCGTGCACGTGCCGCTGTCGCTCGAAGCCCAGCTCGAAGCGCGCGCGCTGATGATGTCGTCGAACAACATCCTCTCGCCGGCGAACGGTGAGCCGATCATCGTGCCGTCGCAGGACGTCGTGCTCGGTCTGTACTACATGACCCGCGCCCTTGAGAACAAGGCGGGCGAGGGCATGGCGTTCGCGAACATCGCCGAAGTGAAGCGCGCCTACGACAACCGCGTGGTCGAACTGCACGCCAAGGTCAAGGTCCGCATCGTCGAAACCGTGATCAGCGAGGATCCCGACACCGGCAAGCGTCTGCGCGAGCAGAAGTCCGCCATCGTCGACACCACCGTCGGCCGCGCCCTGCTGCAGGAAATCCTGCCGGTCGGCCTGCCGTTCGCGCTGGTGAACACCGAGCTGACCAAGAAGAACATCAGCCGCCTGATCAACAGCTGCTACCGCCAGCTGGGCCTGAAGGACACGGTCGTGTTCGCCGACAAGCTGATGTACACCGGCTTCGCCTACGCGACCCGTTCGGGTGTGTCGATCGGCATCGACGACATGACCATCCCGCTGGAGAAGAAGGGCATCCTCGGCGAAGCCGAGGCCGAAGTCCTCGAAATCCAGCAGCAGTACCAGTCGGGTCTGGTCACCGCCGGCGAACGCTACAACAAGGTCGTCGACATCTGGTCGCGCACCAACGAGCGCGTGGCCAAGGCGATGATGGACACCATCGGCACCGAGAAGGTCCAGAACGCCAAGGGCGAGACCATCGACCAGAAGTCGATGAACTCGATCTACATCATGGCCGACTCCGGCGCGCGTGGTTCGCAGGCGCAGATCCGTCAGCTGGCCGGTATGCGCGGCCTGATGGCCAAGCCGGACGGTTCGATCATCGAAACGCCGATCACCGCGAACTTCCGCGAAGGCCTGAACGTTCTGCAGTACTTCATCTCGACCCACGGCGCCCGCAAGGGCCTCGCGGATACCGCGCTGAAGACCGCGAACTCCGGTTACCTGACCCGTCGTCTCGTCGACGTGGCCCAGGACGTGGTGATCACCGAGGTCGACTGCGGCACGCTCGAAGGCCTGATGATGACTCCGATCGTCGAAGGCGGCGACGTGGTCGAACCGCTGCGCGACCGCGTGCTGGGTCGTGTCGTGGCCGAGGACGTGTTCCTGCCGGGCAACGACGAAGATCCGTTCGTCGTCCGCAACACCCTGCTCGACGAAGCCTGGGTGCAGAAGCTCGAAGACGCCGGCGTGCAGTCGATCAAGGTCCGCTCGACCATCACCTGCGCCTCGTCGTTCGGCGTCTGCTCGCACTGCTACGGCCGCGATCTGGCCCGTGGCCACATCGTCAACATCGGCGAAGCGGTCGGCGTCATCGCCGCGCAGTCGATCGGCGAGCCCGGCACCCAGCTGACCATGCGTACGTTCCACATCGGCGGCGCGGCTTCGCGTGCGGCGGCGATCGACAACGTCACGGTCAAGACCACCGGTACCATCAAGTTCAACAACCTCAAGCACGTCAGCCACAGCGCCGGCCATCTGGTCGCGGTGTCGCGTTCGGGTGAACTGTCGGTGCTCGACGGCCACGGCCGCGAGCGCGAGCGCTACAAGCTGCCCTACGGCGCCACCATCCAGGTCAAGGACGGCGGCGAGATCAAGGCCGGCCAGACCGTGGCCAACTGGGATCCGCACAACCACCCGATCGTGTCGGAAGTCGCCGGCTTCATGCGCTTCATCGACTTCGTCGACGGTGTGACCGTGATCGAGAAGACCGACGAACTGACCGGCCTCGCCTCGCGCGAGATCACCGATCCGAAGCGTCGCGGTACCCAGGCGAAGGATCTGCGTCCGCTGGTGCGCATCGTCGATGCCAATGGCAAGGACCTGACCATTCCGGGCACCGATCTGCCGGCGCAGTACATGCTGCCGCCGCGCTCGATCGTCAACCTGCAGGACGGCGCGCCGGTCGGCGTGGGCGACGTGGTCGCCAAGATTCCGCAGGAAGCCTCGAAGACCCGCGACATCACCGGTGGTCTGCCGCGCGTGGCCGATCTGTTCGAAGCGCGCAAGCCGAAAGATCCGGCGATCCTGGCCGAGATCTCTGGCGTGGTCAGCTTCGGCAAGGAAACCAAGGGCAAGCAGCGCCTCATCATCAAGCACACGGATGGCACCGAGCACGAAGAGCTGATTCCCAAGTATCGCCAGATCATCGTGTTCGAAGGCGAGCACGTGCAGAAGGGCGAAACCGTCGTCGACGGCGAGCCCAGCCCGCAGGATATCCTGCGCCTGCTCGGCGTCGAGCCGCTGGCCTCGTACCTGACCAAGGAAATCCAGGACGTCTACCGCCTGCAGGGCGTGAAGATCAACGACAAGCACATCGAAGTGATCGTCCGTCAGATGCTGCGCAAGGTCGAGATCGTCGATCAGGGCGACAGCAAGTTCCTGAACGGCGAACAGGTCGAGCGTCAGCGCCTGATCGAAGAGAACGCACGCCTGGCCTCGAAGAACGAGATCCTTGCCCAGTACGACCCGGTGCTGCTCGGCATCACCAAGGCCTCGCTGGCGACCGAATCGTTCATCTCGGCGGCCTCGTTCCAGGAGACCACCCGCGTGCTCACCGAGGCGGCCGTCCGCGGCACCCGCGACACCCTGCGCGGTCTCAAGGAAAATGTGATCGTCGGTCGTCTGATCCCGGCGGGTACCGGTCTGGCCTACCACAGCCAGCGCCGGAAGAACGCCTCCGGCCTGACCGACTCCGAGATGGAAGCGCTGTCGGCGCCGGCGCCGGTGGTCGAAGCCGCCCCGGTGGCGGTGGAGGCTCCGGTCGAGGCCGTCGGCAACGCCGTTCCGGACATGATCGAAGGCGATACCGCCGAGTAAGGGTGGACCGGTCTGCCGGGGGCTCCCCGGCAGACTGGCAATGGCGGGCGGACTGCTATAGAATGCGCGCCTCTTTCGGCGGCCTTGGCTGCCCAGATCACGAAATGAGGCTACAGGATGTGCCTCGTATTCGGCCCAGGAGGGCGGGAAAGTCCGGAAATGCCGTCTGCCGCGTGCGGATGGCTTTCCCGGGACCGCGTCGGCTTACCAGGCCGAAGCGGGCAAAGATCAGCGTGTCGGCAGATCGGGCCTCCCGGTCTGCCGGCGTTTTTTGTCGTCGTCTCGCATCGCTCTCGGTGCCTGGCCCGACTCGGACCCAACCAGCAGACCCAACACTGATGGCAACGATCAACCAGCTCGTGCGCAAGCCGCGCAGCCCCGAAACCTACAAGAGCGCCTCGCCGGCGCTCGACAAGTGCCCGCAGCGTCGCGGCGTGTGTACCCGCGTGTACACCACGACCCCGAAGAAGCCGAACTCGGCGCTCCGCAAGGTCGCCAAGGTTCGTCTCACCAACGGCTACGAAGTCATTTCGTACATCGGCGGTGAAGGCCACAACCTGCAGGAGCACTCGGTGGTGCTGATCCGCGGCGGCCGCGTCAAGGACCTCCCCGGCGTGCGTTACCACACCGTCCGCGGCTCGCTCGACGCCGCCGGTGTCGCCAAGCGTCGCCAGGGCCGTTCGAAGTACGGCGCCAAGCGTCCGAAGAAGTAAGCGTCGTAGGGCGGGCGTCCGGCCCGCCGTTGCGATCTCTCCGATGAGACGTCGCAATGATCGAACCCGCTTCGATCAATACAGAGCGCAAACCGATATCCCGCAATGGTGGGCAGACGTCCACCCTACAGTGACTGGTAATCGACTATGTCCCGTAAAGGTTCCACTCCCCAGCGCACCGTTCTGCCCGATCCGAAGCACGGCAGCGAGACCATCGCCCGCTTCATCAACATGGTGATGCAGAGCGGCAAGAAGTCCATCGCCGAAAAGATCGTCTACGGCGCGATGGACGTCATCAACGAAAAGAATCCCAACTCGCTCGAGCTGGTCGAAAAGGCGCTTGGCAACGTCGCCCCGGCGGTCGAAGTGAAGTCGCGTCGCGTCGGCGGCGCCACCTACCAGGTGCCGGTCGAAGTGCGTGCCTCTCGCCGCATGGCGCTGGCCATGCGCTGGGTGATCGAGTCCGCCCGCAAGCGCGGCGAGAACTCGATGCCGCGCAAGCTCGCGGCCGAGCTGATCGATGCCTCGGAAAACCGCGGCGGCGCGATCAAGAAGCGCGAAGAAACCCACCGCATGGCGGAAGCCAACAAGGCCTTCGCGCACTACCGCTGGTAATCCGGCGAACGCGGCGCGCCCTTCGCGGGGCGTCGCGATGGATGCGGCGCTGGTCGTCATCACCGACAGGCGCCGCATCGACGATCGAGATCCCGGAGGCCGCCGCAAGGCGGCATCCGGCCATTCAGGCCCGCGCATTCGTCCTATCCGGATGCCGGGCATCAAGACGAGAGAATCACCGTGGCCCGCACCACTCCCATCGAGCGTTACCGCAACTTCGGCATCATGGCGCACATCGATGCCGGCAAGACGACCACGACCGAACGCATCCTGTTCTACACGGGCGTCAACCACAAGATCGGCGAAGTGCACGAAGGTGCCGCGACGATGGACTGGATGGAACAGGAGCAGGAGCGCGGCATCACCATCACTTCCGCCGCCACCACCGCGTTCTGGAAGGGCATGGACAAGTCGATGCCGGAGCATCGCTTCAACATCATCGACACCCCCGGGCACGTCGACTTCACCATCGAAGTCGAGCGTTCGCTGCGCGTGCTCGACGGCGCGGTGTTCGTGCTGTGCGCGGTCGGCGGCGTGCAGCCGCAGTCCGAGACCGTGTGGCGCCAGGCCAACAAGTACGCCGTGCCGCGCATGGCGTTCGTGAACAAGATGGATCGCACCGGCGCGAACTTCGACAAGGTCGTGGATCAGCTGAAGTCGCGCCTCGGCGCGTACGCGGTCCCGATGCAGGTGCCGATCGGCGCTGAAGAGGGTTTCGAGGGCGTGGTCGACCTGCTCAAGATGAAGTCCATCATCTGGAACATGGAAGACAAGGGCGCGACCTTCGTCTACGGCGACATTCCGGCCGACCTGGTCGAGAAGTCGCAGGAAGCCCGCAACTTCATGATCGAAGCCGCGGCTGAAGCCAGCGAAGAGTTCATGGACAAGTACCTCAACGAGGGCGAGCTGTCCGAAGAAGAAATCATCGCCGGCATCCGTGCCCGTACGCTGAAGACGGAAATCGTCCCGGTGTTCTGCGGCACCGCGTTCAAGAACAAGGGCGTTCAGGCGATGCTTGACGCCGTCGTGCAGTTGCTGCCGTCGCCGATCGATCGTCCGCCGGTCCAGGGCATGGACGAGAACGACAAGGAAGACACGCGCACCGCCGACGACAAGGCGCCGTTCTCGGCGCTGGCGTTCAAGATCATGACCGACCCGTTCGTGGGCTCGCTGACGTTCTTCCGCGTCTATTCGGGTACCCTGAATTCGGGCGACCAGGTCTACAACCCGGTCAAGTCGAAGAAGGAGCGCATCGGCCGCATCCTGCAGATGCACGCGAACAACCGCGAGGAAATCAAGGAAGTCCGCGCCGGCGACATCGCCGCGGCGGTCGGCCTGAAGGATGTGACCACCGGCGACACGCTGTGCGCGCAGGATCACATCATCACGCTCGAGCGCATGACCTTCCCGGAACCCGTCATTTCGATGGCGGTCGAGCCGAAGACCAAGTCGGACCAGGAAAAGATGGGTATCGCTCTCGGCCGCCTGGCCCAGGAAGATCCGTCGTTCCGCGTGCGCACCGACGAAGAGTCCGGCCAGACCATCATCGCCGGCATGGGCGAGCTGCACCTCGACATCATCGTCGACCGCATGCGCCGTGAGTTCAACGTGGAAGCCAACGTCGGCAAGCCGCAGGTGGCCTATCGCGAAACCATCCGCAAGCAGGACGTGAAGTCTGACTACAAGCACGCCAAGCAGTCGGGCGGCAAGGGCCAGTACGGTCACGTCGTGATCGAACTGTCGCCGATGAACGAAGCGGATCGCGCCAACGAGGACGTCGAGAACGATTTCCTGTTCATCAACGACATCACCGGCGGCGTGATTCCGAAGGAATTCATCCCGGCGGTCGAGAAGGGTCTGCGCGAAACCATCACCAGCGGTCCGCTGGCCGGCTTCCCGGTCGTGGGCGTGAAGGTCAAGCTCGTGTTCGGTTCGTACCACGACGTCGACTCGTCGGAAATGGCGTTCAAGCTCGCCGCCTCGATGGCCTTCAAGGAAGGCTTCCGCAAGGCCGATCCGGTCCTGCTGGAGCCGATGATGAAGGTCGAGGTGGTGACGCCGGAAGACTATGTCGGCGACGTGATGGGCGATCTCAGCCGTCGTCGCGGCCTGCTCCAGGGCCAGGACGACACGCCGTCGGGCAAGACCATCAACGCGATGGTGCCGCTGGGCGAAATGTTCGGTTACGCCACCACGATCCGTTCGCTGACCCAGGGTCGCGCGACGTTCACGATGGAATTCGATCATTACGCGGAAGCGCCGGCCAACATCGCCGACGCCGTCATCAAGAAGAGCTGATGCGCGGCCGGCTACGGCCGGCCCGCTCCATCCTTTCAAGCATTCATATCCAAGAGAGAAGCAATCATGGCCAAGGGTAAGTTCGAGCGCACCAAGCCTCACGTGAACGTGGGGA
>NZ_BAABJE010000027.1:0-5684 GCF_039543145.1 Lysobacter hankyongensis
CCCGATACCATCACCACAGGACTCACCGCTTGAGTGGCTACAAAATCCGTACGCAGGTCAAGCGAACTATCAGCTGGATCTATCCGAAGCGGGCCATCTGGAGCGACTGACCCGACCGCAAGCCGATCGTTGCTTCCAAAGTCAGCAAACGCGACACATGCGAAACATGAGCGCGCCCAGTGAAGTGTCCGAAGGAAAGCTTGATAGCCCAGAAGCCACAAGCGCAGCAGCGGAAGGCAGTACCGGCGCAGAAATGAGCGGAGCCGAGAACGGACTAAAGCAGCACTGCTAGTAGAAAGCTTTCGCCGCCTAACGCCTGAGTTAAGCCGCCCCGCAGCGGGGCGGCGGACGCATGCTAGCGTAGCGTAGGCACGTGGCCGACGCCACGATGCGGGGTCGGCTTGAACGAATTGTTAGGCGGCTCCGAGCGAGCGATGTAGCATCAGGAGCCAATAGAGACCTCACCAACCTCGCCCAACTTTGCATAGAAACACGCCTTCTTGTGCTCCGGCACGTAGCCACCAGCTACGGCAATCAACGCAGCAGCGAGCTGCAGTGCCTCCGCTTGGCTGAGTTGGAAAGCCCCAGTTTGGAGAGGAGACCCATCGTTGTCGGGAAAAAAGAAGCGCGCCGAGACCTTGGAGTCATGCTTGAAGACTTGTGCGACGAAAGAAGCTTTGTCGTAAACAACGTCCCGGCCCTGTAATTTCAATGTGATGCGCATTCGATTGAGTTGCCCTTGAGCTACGACGCAGAGACGCCTAACGTCTGAATTAAGCCGCGCCGCGAAGCGGCGTCGGCTTGAATGAATTGTTAGGCCTCATTCTCGTCACGGTATGGATGCCGCGCAAGAATATCCATGATCTCAGCCTCTTTACGCCCACGCCATGCCGGATTGATACGCCCCATAAGCTCAAGCTCCCGGGCGAACATGATGCGTCGAGAGTCTCGGCCAAGTTCCCTGTGATTGAGCTCGTAGTGCCCGGCGATCGAAAACACCATGTCAGACGCCAGCCAATAGAGAAGGTCATCTTGGGATGTGGTTGTGCGGCGCTCAAACTCCGACCCGCGTTCCGTTACTACGTAGCTAAGTTGATCGCCCGAAATCTCGACATGAGGTGAGCCATCATGCTGCGGGGCGGCATATAACGGCCACTCATGACCGATCTTGTTGCAGATTTTCTTGAACGCTTGTTTGAACTGCTGAAGTCGATCCATGAGGCCTAACTACTAATAGACCCCAACCCGGGGCGTAGCGCATACGCTGCCACTGCCGCGAGCAGACTGTCAATCAGGGAAAACTGACAGGAAAACACGGGGTTATCTGATACCGGGAGTGCGGTGGATGGGGGATCATCGTCGAAATAGACGGCGTAGAGCCCCTGATATGACATACCACGGCATGCGGCCCCCGATATCCGATGACGATGGGCGAGCGGAGAACGTCGCGGGCCGTCCTAGGCTGTTGGAGGCCGTTCGCAGTCGTTTGCGGCTGAAGCATTACAGTTTACGCACCGAGCAGGCGTATCTGTACTGGATTCGCCGCTATATCCAAGCCAATGGGCGGCGCCACCCGCGTGAGCTTGACGGGGTGGCGGTGGAGCGTTTTCTGTCGCGGTTGGCGACACGCGACAATGTCGCGCCGAGTACCCAGAACCAGGCGCTGGCCGCGCTGCTGTTCCTGTACCGGGAAGTGCTGGGTTTGCAATTGCCGTGGATGGAAGATGTGGTCCGCGCCAAACGGACGCGGCGCTTGCCGGTGGTGTTGTCGAAGGGCGAAGTGGCGGTGGTGTTGCGTCACCTGGCCGGGCGCGACTGGTTGATGGCGAGTCTGTTGTACGGCAGCGGTCTGCGATTGATGGAATGCGTGCGCCTGCGGATCAAGGATGTCGATCTGCAGCGCAACGAGATCACGGTGCGTGAAGGCAAGGGCGCCAAGGATCGTCGGACGGTGTTGCCGGCGAGTCTGCGCGAGGCGCTGCGGCTGCAGATCGAAACAGCGCGGGTGCAGCATGCGCGCGATCTGGACGCGGGCTTCGGCGAGGTCTGGTTGCCGCATGCGCTGGCGAAGAAGTACCCGAACGCCGCGAAGCAACTGGCATGGCAGTATCTGTTCCCGGCGACTCGTCGGTCGAAGGATCCGCGCGATGGCCGCGAGCGGCGGCATCACATCGACGAGAAGCAACTGCAGCGGGCGGTGTCGTCGGCCGCGAAGGGGGCGGGCATCGACCAGCCGGTGACGCCGCATACCTTTCGCCACAGTTTCGCGACGCATCTGCTGGAATCCGGCGCCGACATCCGCACCATCCAGGAATTGCTCGGGCACAAGGACATCGCGACGACCCAGATCTACACCCACGTCCTCAACCGCGGCGCCGGCGGCGTGCTCAGTCCGCTGGACAGATGATCACCCGGCCATGGCGATGCTCAGCGCGCCGTGTAGCCGCCGTCGATCGTGAGTTCCGCGCCGGTGACGAATTTCGATTCGTCGGAGACCAGATACACCACGCCCCAGGCGATGTCGTCGACGTCGCCCATGTGTCCGAGCGGATGCAGCAGGCCGACGTCGCGGCGTGCGGCATCGAGATCGGTGGCGCCGCTGGCCAGGAGATGATGTTCGACCATCGGCGTCCAGATATAGCCCGGGTGCACCGAGTTCACGCGGATGCGGTCGGGGGCGTAGGTCATGGCGTCGGTCTTGGTCATGAGCCGCACCGCGCCCTTGGACGCGTGATACGCCGGAACGTCGGGCGCGCCGACCAGGCCGTAGATCGAGGACAGGTTGACGATGCTGCCGCCGCCTGCGGCCTTGAGGTGCGGGATCGCGTGTTTGGCGCAGAACAGCACGCCTTTCACGTTCACCGCCTGCACGCGATCCCATTCTTCCTCGCTGATCTCGTGCGTGAGCTTGGTCGAACCGGAAATCCCGGCGTTGTTCACCAGCGCATGCAGGCCCCCGAAATGCGCGGCCGCTTCGTCGATCGCGGTCTTCACGTTCGTTTCGGAAGCCACATCGACATGCCAGTAGCGCGCGGGGATGCCGAGCGCGTTCAGTTCGGCGGCGAGCGCTTCGCCTTCGGTATCGAGCACGTCGAACAGCGCGAGCTTCGCGCCTTCTTCGCCCAGCCGTTCGGCGCAGGCACGTCCGATGCCGAGCGCGGCGCCGGTGACGATGCAGACCTTGTCCTGGGTGCGGTGCATGGCGGTCTCCCGTGCGGGTGATGGTCCCATCATGACACCTTGTGCGGGTGTCATCTTGATGCGGCTCAAGTGCATTGCCGCTTCTGATGGGACCGCTTCTCGCGGGGCCTCTGCCGGGCCGATGGACGCCGCGGCCGACATTTGACGGCCGTCAAGGTTGCGAGGGGCGATCGGTGCGTCAATGGGCGCTCCACCATCGTCCGTCGAGGTGCACCGTGATCAAGGATCTCCTGATTCCCTACGTGAACGCCGAGAGCGAAGGCGCGCCGGTCGCGGCCGCGATCGCGATCGCGCAGACCTTCGAAGCGCATGTCGCGATGCTGGTCACGGTGGACGTGCCGGCGCCGATGCCCAGCGACTGGGGTGCGATGGCCTACGACATCTACGCCCGCCTGCATGAGGAAGCGCGTCGGCGCGCGGAGGGGCGCGCCGATGCGCTCCGCGCACGGTTCGCGAATGCCGAGGTGCCGGTCGAGGTGCGCATCGCCGAAGCGGTGTCGGTCTATCCGCAGAACACCGCGGCCATGCACGCGCGCCATGCCGATCTGACCGTGCTGCCGACGATGCCGCGCGATGGCGTCGAGAACATGCTGGTGCACGACTGTTTCCACGACGTGCTGCGCCATTCCGGCCGCCCGGTGTTGGCGGTGCCCGCGGGCAATCTCTCGACGATGCCGCCGCGCCGTGCGGTCATCGCATGGAAACCCACGCGCGAGGCCGCGCGTGCCGTCGCCGATGCGATGCCGTTGCTGAGGATGGCGGACGCGGTGGATGTGCTGGTCGTCGATCCGGTGGTCGGCGAAGCGGGGCACGGCAGCGAGCCCGGCGCCGACATCGCCGCGCATCTGGCCCGGCACGGACTGAAGGTGGACGTGGTGACGCGGCCGCGGATGAATTTCTCGGTCGCCTACGCGCTGCTCGACCATGCGCGCAATGTCGGTGCAGATCTGCTGGTCGCTGGCGGTTACGGCCACTCCCGGTTGCGCGAGGCGATGCTTGGCGGCACCACCCGAGAACTGCTGCAAACGGCGCATCTGCCGGTACTGTTCGCGCATTGAGCCGGTCCGTCGGCGGTTTCATGCACGGCGACGCGACCGGCGTCGCGGGCGGCGTAAGCTGCAGGCGCTGCCTGTCGTTTCCCGCCTGACGTCCTTCTGCCGGATGCACGATGCCGACGCTGTCCACCGAACTGCCGGGTTTCTGCGTCGCCTTCGCGGTCGGTCTGCTGATCGGCATCGAGCGCGAGCGCAACAAGGGCGACGGTCCCGGTCGCGCCGCCGCCGGTGTGCGCACCTTCATCCTGGTGGCGCTGGCCGGCGCCATCGCGCAGCGGGTGGGCGGCGTGGGCATCGCCATCGGCGGCGCGTTCGTGGCGCTGGCGGCGCTGGCGAGCTATCGCCGCAGCCGCAGCGAAGACCCCGGCCTCACCACCGAGGTCGCGATGCTGGTGACCTTCCTGCTCGGCGTGCTGGCGATGACCGCGCTGCCGCTGGCGGCCGGGCTGGGCGTGGTGGTGGCGGTGGTGCTGGCCAGCAAGACGACGCTGCACGGCTTCATCCGCGACACCCTGACCGAACAGGAACTGCACGACGCCCTGCTGCTGGCCGCGGCCGCGGTGGTGGTGTTGCCGCTGCTGCCGGACCGCGCGATCGACCCCTGGAACGCGTTCAATCCGCACACGCTGTGGCTGCTGGTGGTGCTGGTGATGGCGATCAATGCCGGCGGCTACGTCGCGCTGCGTCTGCTCGGCCCGGGCGTGGGTCTGGCGCTCGCCGGATTCGTCGGCGGTTTCGTGTCCAGCACCGCGACCATCGCCGCGATGGGCGACCGCGCGCGCGCCGCGCCGCAGTGGCTGGCGCAGTGCGTCGCCGCCGCGTTGCTCTCGAATGTCGCGACCATCCTGATGCTCGCGGTCGTGGTCGGCGCGCTGTCGCCGCCGCTGCTGCGGCAACTGGCGTGGCCGCTGGCGGCGGCGGCCGTCGCCGCGGCGCTCGCTGCCGCCTCGATGCGCTGGCGGCGAACGGCCGGTGCGGTCGACGACCGTCCGGTCGCGCCCGGGCGTCCGTTCGAGCCCCGGCAGGCCTTGATCTTCGCCGCGATCGTCAGCGCGATCCTGCTGTTCTCGGCCGGCGTGCATCGCTGGCTGGGCGATGCCGGCGTCGCCATCGCCGCGGGTGTGTCCGGTCTGGCCGATGTGCATGCGGCGACCGCGTCGGTGGCGCAACTGGTGAAGGGCGACGCGCTCGCGCTCGGCGACGCGGGGCTGCCGGTGTTCGTCGCGCTGCTCGCGAATTCCTGCAGCAAGCTGCTGATGGCGTGGCTGCGCGGCGGCCGCGCCTTCCTGCTGCGATTGTTGCCGGGCGTGGTGCTGATCGTCGCCGCGTTCGCGCTGGGGCTGTGGTGGACGGCGGCGTGAGTGCGATTGACCTGCGTACGGATTTTGTAGCCACTCAAGCGGTGAGTCCTGTGGTGATGGTATCGGG
>NZ_BAABJE010000028.1:0-817 GCF_039543145.1 Lysobacter hankyongensis
GCGAGGCCAGCACGCTCAGGTTGCGGGAGGCGGACAGCAGGCCGTCGAGATCGGCGTGCAGCGCGAACGCGCCGCCACCGACCTGCGTGGAGGTCGTGGTCATGGGGAGGAATGAAAATTCGATGGAAACAGCGAACGCGTCCGCTTCCGCGGAGGTTCGAGGTGGGTTACAACAGGTCCCTGCCCTGGCCAGGAAAGGACGCATGCCCGCACCGATTCGCGACAAGACCGCGGTACCGCCATTGCCCCCGCTGCCGCGCCATCTGGTCCGGTTGCACAAGGCGCTGGCATGGTGGTGCAACGTCGTCGTGACCGATCCGCTGGGACGGCTGCGGTGGATCTACCGCTACATGAACATCTACAACCGCTTCATCTCGACCCTCGCGGTGTGCCGAAGAGGCTGCAGTGCGTGCTGCCACATCGACGTGGATCTCACCGAAACCGAGGCGGTCCTCATCGCACGTCATACCGGGCGCGACTACACGAAGCGGGCCATCCATACGCATGGCCACACTTCGCCATGTCCGTTTCTGGGGGCGCAGGGCGAATGCACGATTTACTCGGTGCGCCCGTTCAACTGCCGCACCTTCCACGCGCTGGACGATCCGAAGTACTGCGCGACCGGAGAGGATCACGCCGTCTATGGCCTCCCCTCCTTCGATTACACGTCGAAAATCCTGTTTTCGCTGGCGCAGGCCATCGACCACATCGACGGCCATCGTCCCCGGCGCGACATCCGGGATTTCTTCTCGTGAGCGGATCGGTCGTTACCGCGGCGAACGTCGGTACCGCGTCCCGAACAGCACCTGCGCCGCCA
>NZ_BAABJE010000029.1:0-31030 GCF_039543145.1 Lysobacter hankyongensis
CTCGGGCACAATCCCCGTCAACCTCTACTTCCGGGTGACTCGAAGAAACAAGGACGCTTCAGTCGCGCTCGGCCTTCTCGGCCCGCGCCCGCTCCGCTTCCCGCTGGATCTCGCTGGGCGCCGCCGGTCCTTTTCCGTGCCGGGCCTTGATCTGCTCGCGCGCCACCTCGGACACCTTGGACTTCTTGACCAGGCCCGCCTTGAGCAGCTGTTCCTGGAGCGGATTCCCCTTCGCCATGACGCAGTTTCCCGCCGATGATTTCGGGCCCATCATACCGGCCGTGCCCGCCGCCTGCCCCGCTGCCGATGCAAGCCTTGAAATACTTCGCCGGTTATCCCGAACCCCTGCAGGCGAAGGTGCGCGCGCTGATCGAGCAGGATCGGCTGGGCGCGCTGCTGGCGGAGAAATACGACCAGCCCCACGCGGTGCGCAACGATGGCCAGTTGTACGAGTACGTGCAGGCGCTCAAGGACCGGCATCTGCGCAAATCGGTGCCGCTGGGCAAGGTGATCTACGACGGCAAACTGCAGGTGATGCAGCACGCGCTCGGCACCCACACCGCCATCAGCCGCGTCCACGGCGGCCGGCTCAAGGCCAGCCGCGAAATCCGCATCGCCACCGTGTTTCGCGACGCGCCCGCCGAGTTCCTGAAGATGATCGTCGTGCATGAACTGGCGCACATGAAGGAAGCCGAGCACAACAAGGCCTTCTACCAGTTGTGCACCCACATGGCGCCCGACTACCACCAGCTGGAGTTCGATCTGCGGCTTTACCTGACGCATCTCGATGCCGCGCGTGAGTGAGACGTTCGCCGGCGGCCGTCGACCGTTCGAAGCGGGTGCATGACGATTCGCGCATGCACCCTGCGAAAGCGCTCCGTTCGGTGGCCGTTCGGGCGCGTGCCTACACGCTGACCGGGATCTCCTTCGCACCGCGCACGTTGATCCGGCCGTTCCAGCGCACCGGGCCGGCCAACGCCAGTCGCGGGAACCTCGCCACCAGCCGGCCGATCGCCACCCGGGCTTCCAGCCGGCCGAGCGCGGAGCCGAGGCAGTGGTGCGCGCCGAGGCTGAACGATACGTGCTGGCGGGCCTGTTCGCGATCGATCCGCAGCTTGTCGGCATCCGGGCCGAACACCCGCTCATCCCGGTTGGCGGAGCCGATGCAGGTCACCACCAGCGCGCCGGGAGGGATCTCCCGGTCTCCGAGCGGGTATGGGGCGAGGGTGATCCGGCTGGTTTCCTGGAGCGGACTCTCGTAGCGCAGGAATTCCTCGACCGCGTTGCCGATCAGGTCCGGGTTCGACCGCAGCAGCGCCAATTGATCCGGGTTGCGCAGCAGCGCGATCACCCCGTTGCCAATCAGGTTGACGGTCGTATGGTGGCCGGCGAGATACAGCAGCATGACCTGGGCCACCAGTTCCTCGTCGGTGAGCAGGTCGCCGTGCTGTTCCGCCTGGGTCAGCGCGGTCAGCAGGTCGTCGGCCGGGTGCTTGCGCTTCCACGCGATGATCTCCTGCATCATGCCCGACAGCTCGGCTTCGGCCTCCTCGACGGCGATCTTCGTCTTGATATCGAATGCGGCATCGATGCCCGGCGGTTCCAGCGCGATGACCAGCGCCTCGGTCAATTCGAGCAGCCGCTTCGGATCGGCGTCCGGCATGCCCAGCATCGTCGTGATCACCGTGAACGGCAACGGATACGCGAACGCTTCGGCCAGATCGACCGAGCCGGCATCGGCGATGCGATCCAGCGACGCATCGACCAGTCCGGTGATCATCGGCTCCATCGCCGCGATCGCGCGCGGCGTGAACACCCGGCCCACCAGCGACCGCAGTCGGGTGTGGTCCGGCGGGTCGGTGACCACCATGGACACCCGCTTGAGCGGCGTGTCCGCGATGAGTTCGTTGATCTGGTCGCGAATCGGACCGGGGGTGAGGTTGTGGCTCTTCACCGACATGCGCGCATCGCGTACCACTTTCGACACCTCGGCATGCCGGGACACGAACCAGAACCCCATCGGGTGCTCCTGCACCGGATCGGTGTCGCGCAACATCCGATAGTGCTCGTACGGGCTCTCCTCGAACCCCGGCGTGAACGGGTTGAAGAAAACCGGCGGCGTTCGCCGCTTCGGGCTGCCCTCGGTTTCCGGGATCGTGTGTGTTTCCTGAATCGCATCCGCCATCAACGGTGCATCCGTGTTCATCATGGTCTGATTCCTTTCGCTGTTCGTGAAACCCGCGGCGCGCTCGTCGCGCCGAGCGGCACTATACAAGTTTATGGCGCGCGCGCAGCGACAACGTCAACGGCGGATGCCATGAAAAAAGTGCATGAGGTTTCGCATCTGCGCACGATTCGCAGGCGTTTTGCGACTTTTTCCTGAACGGAATGCGGATGGTTTCATGCGCAACCGTCAACCGGGCCTCGCGAATGAAAAAAGACACCGGTTGTCCACGCTTGCTTTCGCAGGGCGCATCAGCCGAAGGCGTCATGCGCCGTGAGGCGTCATCGATGGCGAATGCCATGAAGGCGTGCATGATCCTTCGATTCTGCACCAACGCGCATGCGCCTTGCGGCCTCGATTACTGCGGCATCGCATCGTGCGCCCCCCGCATCGTATGACCTTGGACTAATGACATCGTGTACCGCGTTGGCGCATCGCTCTTCGGAGCGCATCCGCTGAAAGTTGCATGCGCACCCGGATGACGCTTTTTCCTTCTCCCCGCGCGCGGGGAGAAGGTGGCCGAAGGCCGGATGAGGGGCTGCGGGCGGAGGTTGCGATGGTCTTGGATTCGTACCGGAAACGAGCGTTTGGCTTCTGTAGGCTGGGTGCTTTGCACCCAGCGCAATGTCCGGTGGAGGCTGGGTCGATGAGCCGGCTTGCGGTCCTCCGCTGACGCACCGTATGCGTATGACGGCTTTAGTATTCGTGCAACAACGATCCGCCAATGTCAGCGTTGAGGAATAGGTATCCACGGGGACGCTATAGAGTGGGGACACGAAATGTTACGCGACCTTGAGGATTCAAAAAGTCTTTGCTAGGCTTAATCCATCACCTAGCCGAGCCTGATGTTAGGGCTTTGAGCCAGACGCTTCGTCAGGCCATAGGAATTGAAAGGTATTGTCGCGGCGAATCCCTTTGGGCTTCGCCTACGGCAAAGCCCAAAGGGATTCGCCGCTTTCAAGTAGGTGGTCAGATTCGTGAACGTAAAGGATGACCCGGCGTTCACTAATCTGTTTGAGCTAACGGCCGGCCTGTTCATACAGGCCGGCCTTCGTTTTTCTAGTACACCCCTCATTACGTTTGTATGTGGTGGTACAGACGAGTTCGATTCGCCATCTATCAGAAGTTTGCCGGGTTATCCGCAATGGGTGATGAGAATGGCAGATATCTTTAGGGCCGATGTACCTAAACAGTTGAGCTTTCGAAAAAGGTTCATTGACTGGGCTCTTGTCAATGAGCCTAGGTTGGCATGTGTGCGTGCTGAGACCGCGATAACTGATCTTATGGGTGCTATTCGTGTGCGAGGCAAAACAGACGATCTAGCTGAGGTTGAGACAATCATCGCCGATGTCTGCGATCGAATTTTACTGTTTTGTGAGAGCCCAGGATCATTGGCAGAGCTCGGAATTTTTTGCATGAATGAAAAAATTTCCGGAATAACTCTTGTTGTGCTCCCCGAACAGCATCAAGGTGGATCATTTATAAATAGAGGGCCTGTTGCACGAATAGCGAGGCAGAGTAACTTCGTGCCAGCGGTAATCGGCGCGGACTATGTTTCTGTATTTAGAGGGATTTCACAGCGGCTTACTGCAGATCCTCCTCACAACGAAAATTTTGATTCTTCTTTATGGGACGATCTAACGCTAAGGCAAAAATTCTGCATCATCGACATGCTGCTCGATATTTCTGGCGTTCTTACAGATGATGATCTTAAAGACATAGTGCGCAGAATAGCCGGAAAGTTTGATTATTGGGAAGTTCAATTGCTCGTAGGAATTATACTTGCTTTGGGGAGAGGGGCTCGGACTAAAAGCGGATTTTTAGCGAGAGTTGCGCGAATACCTCCTGAAAGATTTATATTAGGGCAAGACAAGAATTTTCGAGATATGAAAGCACGCTGGATTTCTAGGTATCGTAAGAGTGGTTTGCCTCAATACTTAGAGTATATGGAGGTAAATAGGTGAATAAATCTGATCTCCTTGAAAAGCTTTCTCTCGCACTTAGGGTTCCAGCCGCTGAATTGGAGAAGATGCTAAATAATGCTCCATACAGATATAGGCATTACCAGATAAAAAAGAGAACTGGTGGGTGGAGAGATATTTACCAGCCTACTGCATCCTTGAAGGAGGTGCAGCGCTGGCTAATACGCGAGTGCTTCGCGTCACTTCCAGTGTCCGATGCGGTTTTTTCTTATAGGGCAGGTCTTGGAATAAAGGATCACGCGCTTGCTCATTCGAAAAGTAATTATTTCCTGAGGCTGGATTTCACTGATTTTTTTCCCTCTATAGGTGGCGTTGAGCTTTTTCTTTATCTAAAAAATATGCGCTCTTTAGGAAAAATTGCACTCGATGATGAGGCTTTGAATTTTTCTGTTAATTGTCTTTGTCGAAAAAAAGATGATGCGCATGGTCTGAAAGGGCTCTCTTTAACTATCGGTGCCCCATCATCTCCATATCTTTCAAATTCAATAATTTATGAATTTGATGAATTTATGTTAAGAGCCGCTTCTAATAGTGGAGGCATTTATACAAGATATGCAGATGATATATACATATCATCTAAGGAAATTTGGCCTTCAAAAAAAATGGAAGAGCAAGCCAGGTCCGCTCTAAGCAGATATGCGCCATTTCTGAAAATAAATGAATATAAAGTTAGAAGATTTTCTAGGAAAAGAAGAGTCAATATTTGTGGATTAAATATAACATCAATTCGCAATGTCTCTGTCGGGAGGGATGTAAAAAAACTCATCAGAGCCAAGATTGATTATGCAATGAATGATCGTTTAGATAAAAAAGAACTAGAAAGTCTGAGGGGATGGCTTTCATATGTAGAAAGCATTGAGCCTGGTTATATTTCTAAAAATTCAGAGAGGGTCGGAGTTGATTTGTTCGATCAGAAAATTAACAAAAAATAATTTTGAATTTGAAAAGACGGTAAAACGTAATCCGGGGCAGCAGCTTCCGCCAATGTGGAACGGGTAAACAATACCGGCGGAACCGCCTTCGGCGGTTCCGCCCTGCGCGATATTGGCTCCGTTTCGAAACCACCCGCCACATGCCCCAACCCCACCGCCTCCCAACCCCATCGCGCCTTCCGGCGCTCCCACAAAAGCGGTGGGCGATCGTTGTGGTGATTTCGATTGAGCGAATCGATTGATCGGGGTCTGTGGGCGAAACCTCTCGGCCGAACCTCTCAGCCGAAATCCCCGAGTTCGATCGCGATCGCTTCCGGGTCGCCGGCGTCGATGGCGCGGGCGACGGCGCGGTGTTCGGCGGATTCGACCCAGCTTCTGAGGTCGCGGCCGCTCTTGCCGTCGGCACGGACGGCCAGTGTTTCCGCGCCTGTCGCGATGTCGAAGGCCAGCGGTTTGTCGCGCAACATCACCTGCAGCAGCTTCACGATGCCATCGCGGTCGGGCAGGGGGATTTCGATCTGTTTCGGCAGGCGCGACAGCACGGCGGCGTCGATCTGGTCGCGGCGGTTGGTGGCGGCTAGGACGAACACCGGCTGCGTCTGTGCGGCGATGCCGTCCATTTCCTGCAGCAGCTGGCCGACGATTTCGGTGAGGATGCTGTCGTTCTGGCCGCCGCGCGCGGCGGCGACGATGTCGATCTCGTCGATGAAGAGCAGCGATGGCGCCGATTCGCGCGCGCGTTCGAACAGTTCGCGCACCTTCTGTCCGCTCTGGCCGAGGAAGCCCTGCTTGATGTCGGCGGTGGACGCGGCGATGAAGCGCAGGCCGGTTTCGTTGGCGAGCGTACGCGCGATCTGGGTCTTGCCGGTGCCGGGCGGGCCGTAGAGCAGCAGGCCGCGCGGCACGCCGATGCCGCGCTTGCGGAAGGTGTCCGCGTGCTGCAGCAGGCCGGCGGTGGTCTTCAGTTCCTTCAGCGTCTCGTCGGCGAGGATCAGCGTGTCCCAGCGCGCGCCGGCATCGGTCGCGGTGGAGCCCTGCTTGCGCATCGCCGCGGTCATCGCGGCCAGGGTGTCGTCGGACAACGGCTGCTTCGTGCCGTGTTCGCGCGCGACGCGGCGCGACAGACTCACCAGATCGCGTCCCGACATGCCGGCGGTCAGGGCTTCGGTCTGTGCGGGCAGCGGCGGCGGAATCGACAATCGCGCGAATTCGCCGGCGAGGATTTCCAGCCGCTGATGGCCGTCGGGCAGGCCGATTTCCAGCTGATCCTCGAAGCGCGACAGCAGCGCGGGATCGATCAGGTCGCGACGGTTGGTCGCGCCCACCACCCAGACGTGGGTCTGTTTCTCGAAACCGTCCCATTGCGCGAGGAAGGCGGTGACGATTTCCTCGACGAAGCTGTCGGTGTTGACGCCGCCGCGTCGGCCGAACACGCCTTCGCATTCGTCGACGAAGATCACCGCGCGCGGTTCGGCGCGGGCCTTGCTCCACAGCGCCTTCACGTTTTCGCCGCTCTGACCGATGAAGCCGGATTTCAGGTCGGTGAGCGACAGCGGGAAGAACGCGCAGCCCATGCTGTCGGCGAAGGTGCGGGCGATGGTGGTCTTGCCGGTGCCGGGCGGGCCGTACAGCAGCAGGCCGCGCGTGGCCGATGCGCTGCCGGCGGCGAAATGCGCGGCCAGCGAGATCAGCCGCGTCTTCACCGCGGGCGCCAGCGCGACCTTCGCCCAGGCCTGCTGCGGATTCGCGACCGCCTGCGGCTCGGTCTGCCCGGAGCGCAGCGTGCGGCTGCGTTCGATGCGGCCGGCGTGCTTCGCGTTGAGGTCGCAGCCGCGGTCGAAGTCTTCGGCGAGCGCGCGCACGTCCTTCGGCAGCGGCGGGAAGGCGTCGTGCTGCAGCAGATCGCGATCCCAGACGATGATCGGCAGGCGCCCCACCGTGCGCAGCGGGATGACCGCAAGGCCGCGGTCGTGGGCGTCGCTGATCGCGATCACGATGTCGCCCGGTTCGATGCCGCGCATGCCTTTCCAGGCCTGCAGCGCGAAGCCGGTGGGCGAACCGGGAGTGCGCGCGGATACATACACGAACGGAAAGCCGGGATCGCCTTCGGTGTGCTCCAGACGCATCAGCCGGAAGCGATGGCGCGTCAGCGCGAGCCGCGGCAGCAGCCACCGTTCGACCGCGACCAGCGCCGCGATCGCGGCGACCACCCACCACAGCGGAATTCGCGGCAGCGCCGGCAACCGTTGCGTCAGGAACTGCGGCAACCACGCCGTCTGCGACGCGGACGCGATGGCGATCGCGACCAGCAGCACGCAGGTCAGCACCAGCCACAGCGAGGGCGCGGACATCGCGACCCGGCGGCCCTGTTCGCGCCAGTGCCGCGGCGGCTTGAGCAGCCGGCGCATGCCCTGGGTGGCGTAATGCCGGCGCAGGGTGCGGTCGATGCGCCGCGAAACGCCCAGCAGTTCGGTTTCCAGCGTCCGGAGGTCTTCGCCGCGCGTGCGGCCGCCGCTCTGCTGCGGATTCACGTCCCTGCCCGTCCCGTCGCGATGGTCGAAGTCCGGATGATAGCCGGCCGCGGCGGCGCGGGTTTTGCGTTATGGTGGATCGATCCGGAATGTTCCGGACCTGCCACGGCCAGGGGGGCGTGGCGGTCGAACATCGGCGCTGCGTGGCCTTCGCCGTTGGGCGGATCGCCGCGATCGGCGTCCGCGTCTTCGTTCCCCGATCCTCCCGTCGGTCGCGGCCCCCGCCGCGGCCGGATGCCGCGTCGTTTCCGGGAAGGATGTGCCACGATGGCTTTCGGTACTTTCAATGAGCGCATCGCGATCGCGGTGGGTCTGGTCATCGCGCGGTTTCCGAACGCGCGCCTGCATCTGGCCGAAGGCACGGCGTCCACCGGGCCCACCACCACGCCGATGGCCATCGATCGCCTGAAACTGCTGTTCCGCAGCACCGACGGCATGGCGCTGGCGGTCGAGGAAACCGGCTATGGCGAATTCGGGCCGCTGCGTCGTCTCGACCCGCCGCCCGCGCTGGGCCCGCCGCTGGACTGGCCGATCGCGATGGATCTGCCCGAGGCCGACAATCTCAAGGAACAGGCGGCCTACATCGATCCCTATGCGACCGTGATCCTGCGTGCGGGACGCGGCGGCGCCGAGTTTGTGTTCGGCGGCAATCCCGAGTGCGCGGATGTGGTGGTGGAGGCGGTCGGCCGGATGGTGCGCTGATCAGCGCGACCGGTTGCGCACGAACGAGACGAACGCCAGTACCGCGGCGAACAGGAACGCCAGCAGCGCGCCGCCCCACACCCGCAGCGATGCACCGGTGCCGTGGAGGGCGTCCTGCGGCGCATCGCGCGGGACCAGCATCGGCACGCGCTGGCCCGGCCGCAGATCGGCGTTCGCCAACGGCTGGCCGTGGCCCTTGTGTTTGCCGGCGCCGACTTCGACGGTGTAGTCGCGACCCGCGTGGGCGAAGCGGATCGCGGCGGTGTAGCGCGTGCAGTCGTATTTGCGCTTGCCGTGCTTGCGCGAGCGGTTGCAGCGGTCGTCGCGCGCGTCGATGCGCTCGACCACGCCCTCGGTGCGTTCGGATTTCGCCACGAAGCGCGCGGCATGCGCGCCCAGCACCAGGCCGGTGACGAGCGCGATGCCGGCGAGGAGTCGGAGCAGCATGCGGACGATCATGTCGACGATCTCAGGGTGAGGGCGATTCGCCGATGGGCATGGCCGGGATATCGACCGCTTTGAGCGAGATCGGAAGCCGCCCGATCGCACCCCTGCCTGCCGGCTGCGGCCGCGGCCCGAGCGGCATCCGCGATCGCAGCGCCCAGGCCACGAACATGCGATCGATGGCGCTGTCGCCCGAGCCGGTCTCGATGTCGGCATCGCGGACGTCGCCGCAGGGATTGAGCACGAGCCGCAGCACCACGGTGGCGGTCGTCAATCCGGAACGCGCGATCGCCCGCTCGATCGCATCAAGCGGCGGTCGAAATTTCGGTCCGGGCGTGCAGGTCTCCTGCAATGTGCGCTCGCGCCATTGCAGATGGGCGATGGCGGCCATGGTATTGCGCGGTTTCGCGGCGCGATGACGGCCGCGCTCGAACCACGCCTCGCACGCGGAGCGACTTTCGCTGCAGTAGCCCCAGCGCTCCGCGACGTATGTCTGCATCTCGCCGGGAACGCCCCGCGCGACATGATCGATGTCGCGCCATGCGCGGACGAGAGTCCCGTCCGCGCCGCGTTCGAAGCGCCAGCGGCCGGCAAACTCGCCCTCTTCGATTTCGACGACGGCATCCGGCTCGTCGAGTTCTGACGCCCGAGAGTCCGGACGCAGCGGCGCACGCAGCGCGGCCTCGAACGCGGCCGCCGATGAGAACCTCTGCATGGGCCTGGAGGTGTGGATCTTCGCGATGTCCTCGGCATCGGTCAGGATCAGCCGCGACGAGAACCGGGCCTCGGGCAGCGGCTCGTCCATCGGCAGCGGCGGCGCCTCCGCCGGTGTCGTGCCGGTCTGCGCCGAAGCGCAGACCGGCAGTGTCGCGATGAAGCACGCGATCGCAAACGAGACCACGCGCATCGTCGGCCGGCGCAGAGTCACAGGATCGACAGCGTCTTTTCCTTGCGCTCCGCAAGACGCTTTTCGAGGTAGTGGATGTTCTGGCCGCCGGTCTGGAAGCCGACGTCGGCCATGATCCGCTGCTGCAGCGGGATGTTGGTCTTGATGCCGTCGACGACCATTTCGCTGAGCGCGACCTTCATCCGCGCGATCGCGGTGGCGCGGTCGGGGCCGTGCACGATGAGCTTGCCGATCATCGAGTCGTAGTTCGCCGGTACCCGGTAGCCTTCGTAGATGTGCGAATCGACGCGCACGCCGGGGCCGCCGGCGGCGTGGAAATGCTTGATCAGGCCGGGCGAGGGCAGGAAGCTGTCCGGATCCTCGGCGTTGATGCGGCATTCGATGGCATGGCCGCTCAGCACGATGTCGCTTTGTTTGATGCTGAGCTTCTGCCCGGCGGCGATCATCAGCTGTTCCTTCACCAGATCGATGCCGGTGATCAGCTCGGTCACCGGATGTTCCACCTGGATGCGGGTGTTCATCTCGATGAAGTAGAAGCGACCGTTCTCGTACAGGAACTCGAAGGTGCCGGCGCCGCGATAGCCGATGCGCACGCAGGCTTCGGTGCAGACCTTGCCGATCTCGGCGCGCTGTTCCGGGGTGATGCCCGGCGCCGGCGCTTCCTCGACCACCTTCTGGTGGCGGCGCTGCATCGAGCAGTCGCGTTCGCCCAGATGGATCGCATTGCCCTGACCGTCGGCCAGCACCTGGATTTCGACGTGGCGCGGGTTCTCGAGGAACTTCTCCATGTAGACCTGTTCGTTGCCGAACGCGGCCTTGGCCTCGGTCTGGGTGGTCTGGATCGCGGCGTTCAACGCGGCCTCGGTATGCACCACGCGCATGCCGCGACCGCCACCGCCGCCGGCGGCCTTGATGATGACCGGATAGCCGATCTCGCGGGCGATGCGGACGTTCTCCTTGGCATCGTCGCCCAGCGGGCCGCCGCTGCCGGGCACGCAGGGCACGCCCGCGGCCTTCATCGCGCGGATCGCTTCGACCTTGTCGCCCATCATGCGGATGGTGTCGGCGCGCGGACCGATGAAGATGAAACCGGATTTCTCCACGCGTTCGGCGAAGTCGGCGTTCTCGCTGAGGAAGCCGTAGCCCGGGTGGATCGCCTGGGCGTCGGTGACTTCGGCCGCGGCGATGATCGCCGGCATGTTGAGGTAGCTGTCCTTCGAGGCGGCGGGGCCGATGCACACCGACTCGTCGGCCATGGCCACGTGTTTGAGGTTGCGGTCGACGGTGGAATGCACCGCGACCGTCTTGATGCCCAGCGCATGGCAGGCGCGCAGGATGCGCAGGGCGATCTCGCCGCGATTGGCGATGACGACTTTATCGAGCATGGGAGGGTCCTCAGCCGATCACGAACAGCGGCTGGTCGAACTCCACCGGCTGGCCGCTTTCGCACTGGATCGCGAGGACGGTGCCCGAGACGTCGGCTTCGATCGGGTTGAACATCTTCATGGCTTCGACGATGCCGAGCGTTTCGCCCGCCTTCACCGACTGGCCGACCTTCACGAACGCCGGCTTGTCCGGCGACGGCGAAGCGTAGAACGTGCCCACCATCGGCGAGCGCACGACGTGGCCGTCGGGCAGGTCCGAGGCCGGGCGCGAACCGCCGGTGGCGGCTTCCACCGGCGAGGCCATCGGCATCGCCGGCGCGGGGCGCTGGCTGTGTTCCATCTGCATCGGGGCCGGGGGCGGGAGGCTCATGGCGATGCCGCCCTTGGGCACCCGGGCCAGACGTACCGATTCTTCGCCTTCCTTGATTTCGATCTCCGCCAGATTCGATTCTTCCAGCAGGTCGATGAGTTTCTTGATTTTGCGCAGGTCCATGGTGTCGTTCTCGAAGATGGCCCGGACATCGTTCCGGGCGTCGGTTCAGGGAGCAGGTTGGAGGGATGGATCGAGGGCGTTGCTGTCGAGATGGCGGATCGCGGCGGTGAGCGCCAGACCGTAGCCGAGCGGGCCGAAGCCGGCGACGACCCCGACCGCCAGGTCGGTGAAATAGCTGGTGTGACGAAACGGTTCGCGCCTGTGCGGGTTGGACAGGTGCACTTCGATGAAGGGGATGCCGACCGCCGCCAGCGCGTCGCGGATCGCGACCGAGGTATGAGTGAAGGCGGCCGGGTTGATCAGGATGAAGTCGATGTGGCCGCGAGCGGACTGGATCTTCTCGACGAGGACGTGCTCGGCGTTGGACTGGAACGTTTCCAGTGCATGCCCGCCGTGGGCGCGGGCGCGTTCGACGAGATCGGCTTCGATTTCCGCGAGCGTCGCATGCCCGTAGATCCCGGGTTCGCGGGTGCCCAGCAGATTCAGGTTGGGGCCGTTCAAAACGAGCAGTCGCGCCATGAAACCGGTCCATCTCTTGGGAAGCCAGTCTGCTGGAAAGCCGGAGTAGTGTCCAGATCGACGAAGTTCGATTCTTTTTCAATCGATTGTTTTAAACGGAGCCGCCCCGGGAAAGCGGCCAGCCCCGATACCGGGCGCATGAAAATCGCATGCGAAGGTTGCACGGAAAGGTCGCATGGGCCGGTCGCACAAAAAGATACGGCCCCGGCATTGCTGCCTGGGGCCGTCGCCCTGCACGGGTTGTACGGACGTGTCGCGAAGGCGCCTGGGCCTGTTGCGACGTGCGGATCGGACGTGGGCGTCCGTGCCGCGGGATGGGATGTGGGCCCTCTGCTCGGTCGGTGTCCGATCAGCGCTCCGTCGACGCCGAACACAGCGTCGAGATGGTGGTGGCGCAGTGGCGGCTGAGACTGGCGACCAGGCCGGGATTGGTTTCGTGGCCGGTCGCGGTCAGCATCACCATCTGCTGGCCGGGACGGGGCACGCGGAGGATCACGGCGATGCCGGCATCGGTGTGCACGGTCATGTCGCTGAAGCCATGCTGGCCGAGGTCGCGTGTCAGGGTTTCCGCCATGTTCGACAGGGCGCTGGCGACCGCCGCGAGCCGCGGGGCGTCCATCATCGGTGCGGCCGCATGGGCGAGGTGGTGACCTTCCAGGTTCGACAGCACGCAGGCCTGTCCATCCGGGATGCCGGCGAGCATGCCGTGCATCGCGCGGACGACATCGTTGTATCGGCTGTACGCGAAGTACTTGCCGAACAACCTGCTCTGCGCTGGAAACGGGACGGTATTCGCGGACATGTGCGACGGACCTTGGCAAGGTGGGAGGGCACGGAATGCGCCCTGGCGGGAAGCCCACCGCAACATCCGATGTGCTCGCAAGAAGCGAAAGCATCGTTCGTGCCAATCGTGTCCGGGCCCGCTCTGGCGGGACCCGGAGCCGTGCCAGGATGGGAATTCTTCGCAAAAACAGCGCGCTTGCCCCTCCCGGACGGTGTCGCGGAGGGTCGGCAAGGCGGAGGTCACCTGTCGCAGGGGGTCAGCCGTGTGCCGTGCCGTGTCGCATCCTTCCGCCCCGCGGTGGGCCTGGACCAGGGTGCCGGCTGGCGGCAGCAGGACTCAGGGCCGGGCGGCGGCGGCGAACGCTTCCAGCTCGCCGGGCACGAATGGCCCGATCCGTCGCTTCAGCACCCGCCCGTCCGTGCCGATCAGGACCGAGTACGGCAGCACGCCGCGGACGTTGCCCAGGCGCACGCCCGCATCGGCGGGTCCCGGCGCATCGATCAGGATCGGATAGCCCACCGGCACCCGCGTCAGGAAGGCGCGCACGGCGTCGGGCTCGTCCAGGGCGATGCCGATCACCTGCACGCCGTCCGTCCCCTGCGTGGCGGCGAACCGCTGCAGTTCCGGCATTTCCTCGATGCAGGGGCCGCACCAGCTGGCCCAGACGTTGATCAGCAGCGGCCGTCCCGGCCAGGCGCCGGGCACGTCGGTGGTGCGGCCGTCCAGATTCCGCAGCCGCAGCGGCGGCAGGAGGTCGCCTTCGCGGACCACGGGCACGCCGGCCGGCGGTGGCGGCGCATCCGCTTCGATCGCGCCCTGCAGCAGCTTCTGCCCCAGCGCGCTGCGCCACAGCGGTCCCGGGCCGCTCACCAGCAATCCTGCGATGGCGCCGAGCGCGGCCGCCAGCAGGGCGACGATCAGGACGACGCGGGTGTTCATCGGCCCGCCGTCATTGCGCCGCGGCGGCCAGCGCCTCGCGCACGAGGGTCGGCGTCAGCACCGTCGGCAGCACCGTGCCTTCGCCGCCGTCGCGCGGATACACCACGTACAGCGGCACGCCGACGGCTTTGTAGCGCTGCAGATAGGCGGTGATCGCCGGATCCACGTCGGTCCAGTCGCCGACCATGTACACCGCGTCCGCGGCGGCGAGCGCGTCCTTGAAGCCATCGCGGGCGAACACCGCCTTTTCGTTGGCCTTGCAGGTCACGCACCAGTCGGCGGTCATGTTCACCAGCACGACACGGTTGGCCTTGCGCAGGTCGGCGAGGCGCTGTTCCGAGAACGGCACCGCATCGGATGCCGTCGGCAACTGCACCCGTGCCGCATCGGCGGCGGGCAGCTTCGAGATCGTCCACAGCATCCACGGCACACTCAGCAACGCCAGCAATGCGGCGACGATGCCCCAGCGCGTGCCGCGCATGCGCGCATGCGTCCACGCCCAGGCCGCGAACGCGACCGCGATCGCGGCCACCGCCCACCAGCCCACGGCGTCCGCGCCGCGCTGTTTCGCCAGTACCCACACCAGCCATGCGGCGGTGAGATAGAGCGGGAACGCGAGAATGCGTTTGAGCGTGTCCATCCACGCGCCCGGCTTCGGCAGCACCCGCGCCAGCGCGGGCACGAAACCGACCAGCAGGAACGGCAGCGCCAGGCCCAGGCCCAGGCACGCGAACACCAGCAGCGCCGGCACGGTGGAGGCCGAGAACGCCCAGCCCAGCGCCGGCGCCATGAACGGCGCGGTGCAGGGCGCGGCCACCACCACCGCGAGCACGCCGGTGAAGAAGTCGCCGGCCGCACCGCCGCGCGAGGCCAGGCCATGGCCGACGCCGGTCCAGCGTCCGCCCACGTGCCACACGCCCGAAAGGCTCAGGCCGAAGGCGAACATCACCAGACCGAGGAACGACACCACGCCCGGCTTCTGCAGCTGGAAGCCCCAGCCGAGCGCCTGTCCGAGGTGGCGCAGCGCCAGCACCGCGGCGCCCAGCGCGACGAAGCTCAGCAGCACGCCCGCGGCGTACCACAGCGCATGCGAACGCGCGCCCTGCGCGCTCTCGTTGTTCTCGATCAGGCCCAGCACCTTGATCGACAGCACCGGCAGCACGCAGGGCATCAGGTTGAGGATCAGTCCGCCCAGCAGCGCCAGCAGCATCGCCGAGAACAGGGTGCCGCTGGCGCGCGTGTCGGTGGGCGATGCCGCGGTGGACGGCGACGCGTCCGTCGTTGCGGCCGCAGCGGTGTCGGCGTCCGTCGGTGTCGAGAGGGTCGCTGGCGCGGTCGCCGGATCGTCGCCGGTCGTCGTCGTGCTGACGGTCGCCGCGGAGGCGTCGGTGGCGGCGGTGTCGTCGGTCGTTTCGACAGAGGTTTCGGTACGTACCTCGCCGCGCGGCAGCGCGATCCGCACCGAACGCGTCATCGGCGGATAGCAGATGCCGTCGTTCTGGCAGCCTTGGAAGGTCGCGCGCAGCGTCGCCGTCTGCGCATCGGGCTTCGTGCGCACCAGCGGCAGGGTGAGATCCACCGGGGCGAAGTAGACGATGACATCGCCGAAGTGTTCGTCGTGATGGACCTCGCCTTTCGGCCAGCGCGGCTTGCCGGCGACGACGCCGTCGGCGTCCAGCCGGAATGCGCTGCGGTCGCGGTAGAGGTAATAGCCCGGTGCCGGGGTGAACCGCAGCAGCAGGGTGTCGCCATCGCCGACGATGGCCTCGAAGCCGAAGGCCTTCTCTTCGGGCAGCGGCGGTGCCTTTCCGCCTGCGCCGAGGAGGCTGCCCAGCGGGCTGGTGCCGCCGCCGGCGAGCGGATTGAATCCAGCGGTCGACCCGGTCGATGCGGCCGCCGTGCCGGGCATCGTGACCGCGAGCGTGCGCGTCTGCGGCGGATAACAGATGCCGGCGTCGGCGCAGCCCTGATATTTGATTTTCAGCGACAGCGTGTCGCCCGCGACGGTGATGTCCGGCAGCGTCGCGACCAGTTCGCCGCGGTAGGTTTCGGTCTTGCCGAAGAACTCGTCCTCGTGCGGCTCGCCCTTGGGCAACCGCAGCGCGCCCGCGCGCACCGATGCCGATGCCGGCGCCACCGAGGTGCGATGGCGATAGAGGTAGTAGCCGTCGGCGATCTTCCAGTGGATCCGCACTGCGTCCGGGCCGGCCGCTTCGGCGCTCAGCACATAGGCCTGATCGACCGGCAGCAGATCGGATTCGTCGATCGCGGCCGCGGGCCACGCGACGAACAGCGACAGCAGCGCCAGGGCGGCGAACGGGCGACGGCAACTTGCGGGCATGGGGAATCGGTCCGGAACGCGAGGGGCGACAGGCAGGCCATCCGCGGAGGTCGGTTCCGCAGAGGGACTTGTCAGCCCGGCAGTGTAGATAGGCAGACAAGCCTCCGACAGCCTCCGGAGCCATCGGTTCCAGCAACGGGACGCTGCCGCAGACGGGCGCGGAGGCATCCGCACCGGCGCTGTACGGCTCATTCGCCCAATTGCGACCGCTTCGGGCGCGTGCGGCCCAGGCGCTTCGCGGTCAGTTCTTCCACGATCTCCACCAGCGCGATGCGGGTGCGCGGGGACGCCTCGCGGAACGCCTGCACGAGGCGCAGTTCCAGCAGGTCTTCGACCAGGATCGCGTCGGCCGCGGACACCGAATCCAGCACCGCATCCTCGGAGAGCTGCATCTTGCCGCGGCCGGTCGCCAGCCATTCGAAGGCCACGCTGGCCACCACCGCGACCGCGCGCAGATGCTCGACGCTCGGGTTCTTGCCCTGGGGCGACTCCCAGTGGCTGACTGCGCTGCGCTGCACGCCGATGGCCTCGGCCAGACGGGCCTGCGAGAGTCCGGCGTGTCTGCGCGCCAGTCGGATTCGGTCCTGGGGATTCATGTTTTTGTGATTCAACTCACTGAATGAAAGGGACTTTGCAGGTTTTTGAACATCGGTGTTGAAGATATGCCATTTGCCAGCAGTATTCACCTGGTTACTGAAATTGTCCTAACATTGTCCGCTTTCGGTGGCATGCCACTATTGATAGCATGCGAATCAGTCAGATAGCGCATTTTGCTGAAGTGCGCTCACCGGGATTGGCCGTTTTTCGGGGACCCCCGGGCTTCACAGGAAAAATGGCATGCGTATTCTCTCAACAGCCGGTATGGACGCTGGCTGCAATACGGAGGTTGCAAGGGGGGGAACGCACCTGCACGGGTGACGTCAGGATGGTCTTCTCCGGGAGCGCGCACTATATGTGCGCGCTCTTTTTTTGTGGGTCCGAAACCTTGCGGACACGAAAACGGCGCCCTTGGGCGCCGTTCTTTTTTGCGGCCTGCGGTCGCGTCCCGCGACCGGGGCGGGTTCAACCCACCCGCAGCGCCGCCTGCGCCATCAGCGCCAGCACGCAGCCGATCCCACCGAACCACGCCAGCGAGCGGAAAGTGCTCAGGCCGGCGAGGTAGAAGAAACCGTGCAGCACGCGGAAGACGACGAAGGTCGCCGCCAGCATCGCGATCCGGTTCGGATCCACGCCCGCGAACTGCGCCATCAGCACGCTCGCGGCGAACGGAGCGAAGGCCTCGAAGGCGTTGAGATGCGCGGCGTTGCCGCGATGGACCCGCGGATGCGTCTGCTTCGCGACCCAGCCGCGCGGATCGCCGTTGTCGTAGCCGCGGACGGCGAATTTGCCGACGCCGATCCAGACGTAGGGCAGTGCGGCGGCGATGAGGATGCACCAGTAGGCGATGGCCATGACGGACTCCGGAAGCGGAAAGGGATGCCGCCGGAACCCGGCGGCGCAGAAGGCATCAGGAGGCGCCCAGGGCGGCCGCGGGTGCGTGGCATCAAGCGCCCGGGCGGCCGCGGTCACGCGGCCTCCGGGGTTACAGCGCGTAGCCGAACTGCTGGCGGAACTGCTCGGCGAACTCTTCGTAGTCGAAGCGCTGGTTCTGGGTGCCGGGATGCTCGACCTTCAGCGCGCCCATGAGGTTGCCGATGCGGCCGATGGTCGGCCAGTCGTACTGTTTCTCGATGCCGAAGATCAGGCCGGCGCGGAAGGCGTCGCCGCAGCCCGTGGGGTCGGTGACCCGGCGCTCGTGGGCCGGCGGGATGTCGTAGGTCTTGCCGTCGGCGAAGATCCGCGCGCCGCGCGGGCCCTGGGTGGCGATGTAGGCCTTCACCTTGCCGGCGATGGTCTCCTCGCTCCAGCCGGTGCGCTCCTGCAGCAGGTTGGACTCGTAGTCGTTCACGGTGACGTAGTCGGCCTGCTCGATGAACGCCCGCAGTTCCTCGCCGTTGAACAGCGGCATGGCCTGGCCGGGATCGAAGATGAACGGGATGCCGGTTTCGGCGAATTCCTTCGAATTCTGCAGCATGCCCTCGCGGCCGTCGGGGCTGACGATGCCGAAGGTGACGCCCGGAACGTCCCTCACGTGGTTCTCGTACGACCGCATCATCGCGCCCGGATGGAAGGCGGTGATCTGGTTGTTGTCGTGGTCGGTAGTGATGAACGCCTGGGGCGTGAACAGCTCCGGGATTTCCTTCACGTGGTCCAGATTGATCGCCATTTCCGCGAACCAGTCTCGGTAAGGGCCGAAATCGGCGCCGACCGTGGCCATCGGGATCGGGTCGCCGCCCAGCAGTTTGAGGTTGTAGGCAATGTTGCCGGCGCAGCCGCCGAACTCGCGGCGCATCCTCGGCACCAGGAACGAGACGTTCAGGATGTGGACCTTGTCCGGGAGGATGTGGTTCTTGAACTGGTCGGGGAACACCATGATGGTGTCGTACGCCAGGGACCCGCAGATCAGGGCAGCCATCGCTGTGTTTTCGTCCTGGAAAAAATGAGGTTGGGAAAGATGTCGTGGGAAATCCGGCCGCATAGGGTAGCGGCTGGCTCCGGGGGAGGCCAGCGCGACCGCTGTGACGGCGGTTGCGCCGGACTTGCGCCGTGGCTTCCGGAATGCGCCGGAAGTCCTCAGTACAACGCGGTTTTTTTGTTACCCTACGTGGCTGCCGAAATCGCCCGCGGCGCCCGATTCCGGGCCCGTTTTTCCGGACAGGTTCTCCGGCTGCTTCGCCCCCCGTTTCCGTCCGTTCGCCCCGCCTCCCGCTCCGCCCCTCCGACCTCCCGTCGCACCCTCCGCACGCTTCCCCACCGGCACGCCTCCAGATGTTCAAAAAGTTCCGCGGCATGTTCTCCAACGACCTGTCCATCGACCTGGGCACGGCCAATACCCTCATCTTCGTCCGCGGCCAGGGCATCGTCCTGAACGAACCTTCGGTTGTCGCGGTCCGCCACGATCGCGTCGGCGGCGGCAACCGCTCGGTCGCCGCGGTCGGCAGCGAAGCCAAACAGATGCTCGGCCGCACGCCCGGCCACATCACCACGGTGCGTCCGATGAAGGACGGCGTGATCGCCGACTTCACCTACACCGAGGAAATGCTGAAGTACTTCATCCGCAAGGTGCACAAATCGCGCTTCCTCAAGCCCAGTCCGCGCGTGCTGGTGTGCGTGCCCTGCGGCTCGACGAATGTCGAACGTCGCGCGATCAAGGAATCGGCCGAAGAGGCCGGCGCGCGCGAGGTCTACCTGATCGAGGAACCGATGGCCGCAGCGATCGGCGCCGGCCTGCCGGTGACCGAAGCCCGCGGTTCGATGGTCATCGACATCGGCGGCGGCACCACCGAGATCGCGGTGATCGCGCTCAACGGCATCGTCTACGCGCAGTCGGTGCGCATCGGCGGCGACCGCTTCGATGAAGGCATCATCAACTACGTGCGCCGCGCCCACGGCACCCTGATCGGCGAAGCCACCGCCGAGCGCATCAAGCTCGAAATCGGTTGCGCCTATCCGCAGGCCAGCGTGCTGGAGATGGAAGTCTCCGGCCGCAATCTCGCCGAAGGCGTGCCGCGCGTGATCAAGCTCAATTCCAACGAAGTGCTGGACGCGCTGCGCGAGCCGCTGGGCGGCATCACCAGCGCGGTCAAGCTGGCGCTGGAACAGACCCCGCCGGAACTGTGCGCCGACGTCGCCGAACGCGGCATCGTGCTCACCGGCGGCGGCGCGCTGCTGCGCGACCTCGACAAGCTCATCAGCGAGGAAACCGGCCTGCACGTGCAGATCGCCGACGACCCGCTGACCTGCGTGGCCCGCGGCGGCGGACGCGCGCTGGAACTGGTCGACATGCACGGCAACGAGTTCTTCTCGCCCGAGTAACCGTATTCGGAGACGGGCCATCCCTGGCCCGCTCCGAAGCCTCGGGCAAGAAACGTGGTTCTTGCCCGAGGCCGCAACCGACCTGTGGTCGGTTGCGGTGGTCCCTCCGTGGACCACATCCACTGCTTCGACCAACCCATCGCCGCGCCTCTGACTCGGTATTCTGACGTGCCTCCCTACGCCGGCCCTTCCGCATCGCGCTCCGACGATATCGCCGGGACTCTGCGACTGCTGGTCGCGCTGGCGCTGGCGATCGCGCTGATGGTGATGGATCACCGCGGCGGTTGGCTCACCGCGATCCGCGGGCACATCGAAACCGCGGCGCAGCCGCTGTGGCGGCTGGCGGGGCTGCCGGCGAAGCTCGGCGACACCGTGCGCGACGATGCGTCCACGCGGTCGCGGCTCGCGAAAGAGAACGAGACCCTGCGCAATGCGCTGCTGATCAGCAGCGCGCGGATCGCGCGGCTGCAGGCGTCCGCGGCCGAGAACGCACGCCTGCGCGGCCTGCTCGGCGCGGTCGAGCAGGGCGGCCTCGACGTGCAACTGGCGCCGGTGCTCGACATCGCGCTCGATCCCACCCGCCAGCGGCTTACGCTGGACATCGGCGCCGATCAGGGCGTGACCATCGGTCAACCGGCGATCGACGCGGGCGGCCTGCTCGGACAGGTGACCGAAGTGCGTTCGAGCACCGCGACCGTGCTGCTGCTCACCGATCCCGACCACGCGGTGCCGGTGGCGGTGGCGCGCAACGGCATCCGCCTGGTCGCCTACGGCCGCGGCGACCGCATCGAGCTGGCCAACATTCCGACCTCCAGCGACGTGAAGGTCGGCGACCGCATCGTCACCTCCGGGCTCGGCGGTCGTTTCCCGCCGGGCTTCCCGGTCGGCACCCTCGTCAAGCTGCGTCGCGATGAGAGCCGCGCCTTCCTCGTCGGCGATCTCCAGCCCGCCGCGCAGCTCGACCGCGGTCGCGACGTGCTGCTGCTGCGTCGTGGTGCCACGCCGTCGCTGTCGCCTCCTGCGCCTGCGTCCGCCACGCCGCAGACGCCCGCCGCCGCGACCACCGGCGCGACCACCGGCGCCGCCGAAGCCGCCACGTCGCCCCCGGAGCCTGCACGATGAGCCGCGTGCGCCGCCCTTGGCTGTTCCCGGCGAGCATCTTCGCCGCGCTGCTGCTCGGCCTGATGCCGTTGCCGGCGATGATCGCGCCGCTGCGGCCCTATTGGCTGGCGCTGGTGCTCGCCTACTGGCTTCTGGAAGACCACGAACGCGTCGGCCTCGGCCTCGCCTTCGTCATCGGCCTGATCGCCGACATCGCCTTCGGCAGCGTGCTCGGCGAGCAGGCGCTGCGGCTGACGGTGATGACCTTCATCCTGCAGCGCTTCCGGCCGCAGCTGCGGTTCTTCCCGATGGCGCAGCAGGCGCTGGCCATCGCCGGCCTGCTGCTCAACGATCTGATCATCGTCACCGCCGCGCATTTCGTGCTCGGCCAGAAGATCCAGGGCTGGCTGCACTGGTGGACGCCGCTGATCGGCGCCGCGCTGTGGCCGCCGCTGTTCGTGCTGCTCGACGGCCTGCGCGTGGGCCGGAAGCGCTGAGGATATCCCGCATGCCTGCGAATGCCGCGATCTATCTCCCGCACGACGGCGTCGATCTGTCGACGCTGTTCCGCGATGCGAAAAGCGACAAGACCCTGTTCCGCAAGCCGACGTATTTCGATGTCGCCCTCGACGGCGACATCGTCCGCTTCAACGTCATGGAACCGTCGCGCGTCGAAGCGCATCTGCGCGGTTTCCTGGGCTACATCGACAGTCTCGACCAGGATGCGGCGCGCAAGCGCGACACCGCGAACGCGATCGCGCACACCCGGACCGTGCTGGGCCTGATCACCGAGCGCGATTTCGAACAGAACCCGGCCATCTGGCAGAGTCTGTTCCGGATCGCGGACGCGTACGACGGCTTCGTCTTCGTCCACGAGAGCGTGCTGCTGGCGAACGGCGCGGTGCTGGTCGGGCCGCTGCTGGACCTCGATCCATGACCGCGACCGCGGCATGCGTCGAGGCGACGGCGGTGCCGTGAAGCGCCGCTACATCCGCAATTCGGCCGAAGAGACCGCGCAGTTCCGCGCGCGCGCCGCGCTCGGCTTCCTCGGCGTGGTGCTCGCGCTCGGCGCGCTGGCGGCGTGGTACTTCAAGCTGCAGGTGCTGGACCACGTCGACTACGCCAAGCGCTCGCAGGCCAACCGCGTCAAACAGCGGCCCGAAGTGCCGGCGCGCGGTCTGATCTACGATCGCAAGGGCCGCGTGCTGGCCGACAACGTGCCGGCCTACCGTCTCGACGTGGTGCCGGCCGAAGCCGGCGACATCGATGCACTGGTGGCGTCGCTGTCGAAGATCATCGCGCTCACGCCCGAAGACATCGCGCGCTTCAACGACACCCGCCGCGCCACCCGCAGCTTCCTGCCGGTGACGCTGCGCCTGAAGATCACCGACGAAGAGGCCGCGCGCTTCGCGGTCGACCGCTGGCGTTATCCCGGCGTCGAGCTGGTGCCGTATCTCACCCGCCGTTATCCGCAGGGCGATCTGTTCGGTCATGTGATCGGTTATGTCGGCCGCATCGACAAGGCGGATCTGGAAAAGCTCGGCGAAGGCACCGCTGCGTTCAGCCATACCGGCAAGTCCGGGATCGAACGCGCCTACGACGACATCCTGCGCGGCGAAATCGGCTACGAACAGATCGAAACCAACGTCGAAGGCCGGATCATCGGCAGTCTCGGTCGCATTCCCGCGAAACCCGGCGCCGACCTGCGCCTGAGCATCGACACCGATCTGCAGCGCGCGGCGACGATCGCGTTCGGGGATCTCACCGGCTCCGCGGTCGTGGTCGATCCGCGCAGCGGCGAAGTGCTGGCGATGGTGAGCCTGCCGACCTACGACCCGAACCTGTTCGTCAACGGCATCTCGCACACCGATTACCGGCGGCTGATGGACGACCCGGCGCGACCGCTGTTCAACCGCAACGTGCTCGGCGGTGTCGCCCCGGGTTCGACGCTGAAGCCGCTGCTGACCCTCGCGGGTCTCGACAGCGGCCTGCGCACGCCCGACGACAAGGTGCTGTCCACCGGCGAATTTCGCATCACCGGACAGAAGCGCGGCTATCGCGATTCGCATGGCGGCGGCCACGGCTGGACCGATGCGCGCAAGGCGATCGGCGATTCGGTGAACACGTACTACTACCGGTTGTCGCTGGACATGGGCATCCGCAAGCTCGACGAATACCTCGCGCTCTACGGCTTCGGTGCGCCGACCGGCATCGATCTCGCCGGCGAAACCGGCGGCATCCTGCCTTCGCCCGAGTGGAAGGCGAAGAACGCGAAGAAGCAGGGTCCGTGGTATCCGGGCGACACCGTGATTTCCAGCATCGGCCAGGGCTTCTGGAAGGCCACGCCGCTGCAGCTCGCGCAGGGCACCGCCGCGCTCGCCGATGGCGGCCATCTGCGTCGACCGCATCTGGTGAAGGAACGTCGCGACGATTTCGACAAACCGTGGACGATGGTGGAACAGCCCGCGCCGCGCATCATCAGCGAGAGCGCCGCGCATCTGCAGGTGGTGCGCGAAGGCATGATCCGCACCGTGCACGGGCCCGGCGGCACCGCGCGGGTGATCAGCTACAACCTGCCGTACACCATCGCCGGCAAGACCGGCACCGCGCAGGTGATCAGCCGTCGCGGCACCGTCAGCCTGGATCCGAAGAAATTGCCGATGCACCTGCGCCATCGCGCGCTGTTCGTCGGTTTTGCGCCGGCGGACAAGCCGACCATCGCGCTCGCGGTGGTGGTCGAAGGCGGCGGCTACGGCGCCAGCACCGCCGCGCCGATCGCGCGCAAGATCTTCGACGCCTGGCTGCTGGGCAAGATGCCGGAGCCCGATCCGAAGGCCGTGGCCGCGACGCTCGCCGCCAATCCGTTCGCGAACGTGGTGAGCAGCAGCACGACCACGAGCGCTGCCTCTGCGCCCGCCGCGCCGTCGGCCGGCACGCAGGCCACCACGCCGGTCGACATGCAGGCCCCCGCACGATGAAGACCTTCGTCCGCTGGCTGTTGGACCTGTTCCTGCGCTTCACGCGCACGCTGGATCTGCCGCTGCTCGCGGCGCTGATCGCGCTGATGGGCATCGGTCTGGCCGTGCTGTACAGCGCCGGCAACGAAAGCCCGCGCCTGGTGATGGCGCAGGGCGCGCGCTACGTGATCGGGCTCGGCGCGCTGTGGCTGCTGTCGCGGGTGTCGCCGACGCAGTTGCGCAGCGTCACGCCGCTGATCTTCGCCGGCTCGCTGCTGCCGCTGGTGGCGGTGCTGTTCATCGGCGACGGCAAACACGGCAATCACTGGATCAATCTCGGCGTGTTCTATTTCCAGCCGGCCGAACTGCTCAAGCTGAGCCTGCCGATGATGGCGGCGTGGTATCTGCACCAGGAGCGGCTGCCGCCGCGCTTCATGACGGTGCTCATCGCCGGCGCCATCATCGCCGTGCCGACCCTGCTGATCCTGCTGCAGCCCGACTTCGGTACCGCGATGCTGGTCGCCGCCAGCGGCGCGTTTGCGCTGTTCCTCGCGGGGCTGCCGTGGCGCTGGTTCGCGGCCGGCGGCATCAGCGTCGCCGCGGTCGCGCCGGTGGCGTGGTTCTGGTTCCTGCGTCCGTATCAGAAAGACCGCATCCGCACCTTCCTCGATCCCGAATCCGATCCGCTCGGCACCGGCTGGAACATCATCCAGTCGAAGATCGCGATCGGCTCCGGCAACTGGACCGGCCAGGGGTGGGGACAAGGCACGCAATCGCATCTCGACTACCTGCCCGAACACACCACCGACTTCATCTTCGCGGTGCTGTCCGAAGAATTCGGCTGGGTCGGCGTCAGCATCACCCTCGCGCTGTACCTGTTCGTCGTTGGCCGCTGCCTGTGGATCGCCAGCGAAGCCCGCGACACCTATGCGCGCCTGCTCGCCGGCGCGCTCGGCCTCGCATTCTCGGTCTATGTCATCGTCAACGCCGGCATGATCTCCGGCCTGCTGCCCGTCGTCGGCGTGCCGATGCCGCTGCTCAGCTACGGCGGTACTGCGGCGGTGTCGCTGCTTGCGGGGCTTGGCGTGGTGATGGCGATGCGGGATCGGCGCTAGGCGTTTCGTCCCTCGTCACCGCAGCGCGGCGACGCGATCGGTTACGCGTCGCGTCGCTTTTTGGCCAGCTTCTGCAGCATCCGGAAATACACCCGCGGCAGATACCGCTTCAACCACCAGCGGAACGGTTCGCGCTTGGTCGGGATGATCATGAAATCGCCGCGCTCCGCCGCCGCGAAGACCTTGTCGGCGACGCTGTCCAGCGTGTCGGGCGCGGTGTCCATCAGCTTCACGACCTTCGCCTTGATCTTGTCGCTGGCGATGGCGGTGTCCAGCAGATTGGTGCGGAAGAACGCCGGGCAGATCACGCCGACGCGCACGCCGGTGCCGTGCATTTCCGCACGCAACTGTTCCGACATCGCCACCACCGCGGCCTTGGCCACGCCGTAGCTCATCATGCCGGGTGCGCCGGCGAGGCCCGCGAAACTCGCGGTGCTCAACACCTGGCCGTGGCCTGCGGCGAGCATGCCGGGGATGAACAACCGGCAGCCGCGCACCACGCCGAGCAGATCGATCTCGATGATCTTTCGCCATTCGTCCATGCTGGTCTCGACCATCGCCCCGACGGACGCGATGCCGGCGTTGTTCACCAGCACGTCGACGCCGCCCCAGGCCGCCTGCACCGCCTCGTGCAGCGCCTGCATCGACGCATCGTCGCCAACATCGGCCTGCAGCGCGAGATGGCCGTCGCCGGCCAGCGCCGCGCGCGCCGCTTCGGTGCGTTCGGGCAACAGGTCGACGCAGGCCACGCGGGCGCCGGCGCGCGCATAGCGCAGCGCGAGCGCGAGGCCGAGGCCGCTGCCGGCACCGGTGATCAGAACGCGTCGACGTGGAGTCTGCATGGGCATCCGCGGGGCTGTGCTAGGCTCGCCAGCATACCCGCGCCCGTCACCCTCGCCCACCCGTTTCGCACAGGATTTGCCGACCATGCCGACCCCGGATCCGCTGTTCGACCTCACCGGAAAGACCGCCCTCGTCAGCGGCGCCTCGCGCGGCATCGGCGAAGCCATCGCCCATCTGCTCGCCGCCCACGGCGCCCACGTCGTCTGCAGTTCGCGCAAGATCGACGCCTGCCAAGCCGTCGCATCGGCCATCCGCGAGGCCGGCGGTTCCGCCGAGGCCCGCGCCCTGCACGTCGGCGATCCCGCGGCGATCGAGGCGCTGTTCGCCGCGCTCGACGCTGACGGCCGCACGCCGTCGATCCTGGTCAACAACGCCGCCGCGAATCCGTATTACGGCCCGATGATCGACATGGATCTCGCCAGCTACGAGAAGACCGTCGAGGTCAATCTGCGCGGCTATTTCTGGGCCACCGCGCAGGCCGCGCGGCGGATGAAGGACCACGGCGGCGGCAGCATCGTCAACATCGCATCGGTGAACGCGCGTCGCCCGGCCTGGGGGCAGGGCGTGTATTCGATGACCAAGGCCGGCATCGTCAACATGACCGAAGGCTTCGCCAAGGAGCTCGCGGCGCACGGCGTGCGCGTCAATGCCGTGCTGCCCGGTCTCACCGACACCAAGTTCGCCTCCGCGATCACCGGCAACCCGAAGCTGATGGCGATGATGTCGCAGCTGATCCCGATGGGCCGCAGCGCGCAGCCCGACGAAATCGCGCCCGCGGTGCTGTTCCTCGCATCGCCGGCATCGGGTTATGTCACTGGCACCTGCCTCACGGTGGATGGCGGTTACTTGGCCTGATCGCATGGCCTGACCGCGGCCATCGGCGCTTCCCTGCGGTGATCGATGGCGGGTCAGTGTGATCGACGTTCGGACAGCATCTCTCCGAGCACGCCCTCCGGCTTGCAGCGCCCGCCCGCCGTCGCTTCCTCGACGAAAGGCAGGGCGAAATCCAGGCCTTCCCTCTCGATCGCGTCCTTGCTTTTCGCTTCCGCCACACGCCGCCCGATACAACCGCACATCGGCTCGATGGATGCGCGCAACAGCGCTTCTGGAAACGGCACCGTCGACGGCGCCTTGGCGCGTTCGTTGGCTTCTTCGTACTGGCGCTGCGCAGGCAGCAGGATCGCGAGCGTGCAGTGTTCGGTGAAAACCGCAAGCTCCATCTCCGTCCATCCGGCGCCGGTCGATGGCGCGGTGGGCGATTCGTCCGCCCGCGCAATGCTCGCGGCGCAGATCAGGATCGCAACGGAAACAATGCGCAGGCGTTTGAAATGCATCATGCCGGTCCGCTCCTGTGATGGGGCTGGTCCGGGCGGAAGGACGTCGGCCCGGGATCGCCATTCCCGTCTGTCGAAGTTATCACGCCGCAGTGCATGCAGCGGGCGCCGGACAGGATGCGTGCGGGATCAGTTGTCTCGCAGAGTCGATGCGGAAGCCGATGCGTCGAGCCACGCATGGCCTCGGGTCTTCGAATCCTCGCAGGGCGCCAGCGCTCGCGCTGCGCGGCATCAGGCACGCAGGCGAATACTCAGGCCTCGCCAAGCACGTGACCCGGAAATGGTGCCTGCTCCGGAAAGCCGAGCAGATGGTACATCGCCGCCTCGCCGCAAATCTTGAAGCCGAGTTGGCCGGTCACGCCCGAATGGTCGATGATCTGCGTGACGGTAACGGCGATCGCTTCCTGCGATTGAACGGCGGCGTAGGCGGCCTTCATGCCCAGCGCCACCGCATGAAGATCGGAGGGAGCATGCACGCGGTCAAGGTCCGGTTCGAACTCGATCGAGAACCGAGCCGCCGCCTCTGCGACGAGCCGAACCGTCACGTCGTAGGTGGGCTGGCAACCGCGGCGTGTAAAGCGGAATTCGGAATGCATGGATGAAGTCACACTGCTGAATCGGCTCGTCGTTGTGCGCATGCTCAGAGGTCGCGAAGAATCGACGCACGCTGCTGCTCGTACTCGGCGTCCGTGATCAACGTCTTGTCCTTGAGATCATTGAGTTCCTGCAGCCGGGATTCGACCGATGGGCGATTGGATGCCGGAAGGGGCGATGCCGGCGCGACCGGACGATTCGAAGCGCGGACCACCAGCCAAACGATCAGGCCGACCACTGCGACGGGTATGCCTGCAAGGAACAACACGATGACCCAGTGCCACACGCTGAAGTGACCCATGTTTTCTCTCCTGACGGTTGCGGCAGGCGAATGCCGGCCGAATCGGGCGATGCGATGGAAGATGGCAGGCGCTCACCAACGTAGAGCAGGCACGCGGCCGATGCCACGATGCATGGATCGGCTGGAACGAGCCGCAAGGTGCGGGCCATGCAACGCGAGTGTTGCATGGCTCAACTTCTGGCATCGAAGACATGCTCCGTTGTATGCATGTCGTTCGATTCATCATACTTGAACGCCGCGCGGACGAGAATGAACTTGATGTCGCTTGGGATCGCCGTGACGAACCTGAAGGGTTGCGATATTCCAGGGCGAACAAAGTAATACTCCATTTCTTCGGTCACCAGTTCGGTCTTCAAGATCACTACTGGAAAATTCAATCTGCCGTCCGGTCTGTTCGAAAGGTTCTCTTGATCGCTTATTCCGCGAACCCGAAGAGAAATTCTGGAGAATTTGTGCTCGACTTTTCCCTTGTTTGCCGCATTGATCTCCAGCTCGATGATTCGGCTATCCCCACATGGTTGGAGAAACGTGCATTTCACATCGAATTCGATTTTCGCCTGATGCTCGCCCTCGCGCCAGAATCGGTAGTAGGCCCATACCGATCCCGCCAGTATGCCGAATGCCGAGAGCACCGATACGGCCACGTCGAACACGTTTTTCGTCGCATCATCCATTCGCTGTTTCCATGCCTGAAGAATGAATCGAGCTGCCCCATGCCGGGCGGTGGACGCCAGCCGTCGTCGTCACTCCGGGCTTCCGCGCAGCCATGTCGCGATGAGAACGGCCAGCGGGAGGACGACAAAGAACAGGCCGAGCGCCACCCAGATGAAGCGGGACTCTGCCACATCGAGCAAGCGATTCTGCCACGTCGGGGCCTGACGTCGCTCGATATATCGCCGGCTCTCTTCCTCGGCCATCCGGGCGTAGAGCTGGATCACGGACTCGGCCGTCGATCGACCGTCGGGGGCGAGCGGAAGCGGAATTTCGTACAAGCCCCTCTCCATCTCCACCCGAACCCACGTGTCCTCCAGGTGCAGCGCAGAGACTTCGTTGTACAGGAAGGCCAGACACCAGGTGCCCACGAAGATCGCATCGTCGCGGCAAACCACTTCGATGCCCGACTCGGAGTGCTTTTCGCATGCATTGAGCAGATCGGCGGGAGCGAAGGGCGACTTCCCGTAGCGCGCACGCATCCGTTGGGTGAATGCGCGCAGCCGAGGGCCATCCACGTTCCACCGGGCCAGCACCACTTCTTTGGGATGCCGCCTGGTCATGCCGAAGCTCCGCAAATTCGAGAGAACTTCCTGCCGAGGCCCAATGCCTGCGTTCAGTGACCACGCAGCGGGACGTCGGACGCGTGCCAGCGTAGCGCAAAAAAAGGCGGACGACACCACGATGCGGGCTCGACCCGATCGCATGGTTGGACCTCACTCCGCGTCCACGCCCGAGCGCCCTGCGAGCCTGGCGCAGGTCGAGAGTGCGTCCGGCGGTGGAGCGCCCCGATGCGGTCCCCTGCTGCAAACGTGAGCGCAGCGACCGCCTGCGAACGATCCCGAAGGGCTGCTGATGCAGCTGACATGGCAGTCATCGAGGGCGTTGCAGCGGGAGCGAAAGGCCGCCACTTCGCATCTCTCGCGCTCGGACAGCGCGCGTCGAGGCGTTGCCGAGCAATGGTGGTAAGTCCCGATGTCGCCGACATCGGGCGCCGGCGAGATCGAGGCCGTTGTCCCAGACGGGGCGGGACCCCGAGGGCCGCAAGCCGCCAACAGCAACAGACTTGTCGAAAGAACCAGCAGCTTCATGTGAGGACGGATGCCTGGATTGAGCCGGGCCGCGAAGCCGGTTTGGTTGGAATGCATAGTTGGACCGCCGGTTCACCCGTGCAATGGACGAGAAGCCCGACGGAACGGCGCTCCTGTTCGTGAGCGCTCGGTAGAGATACGGCTTATAGCCGAAAGACAGAGACGAGAATCATGAGGGTCAATTGTGCGGCGGGCAGGGCCAGCGAGACCAGGACCAGACGCAGAAGGAAGTGCGATATCCGGTTCTTGCGATGGGAGTGAATGAGGAGAACGTTGATCAGCGCAGTGAGCGGGATCCCCAGAATGGCCAGCAGCATGGCGCCCAGGCCGACGAACGAGCCACCGCCTGAGGTGGCCGAAATGACTGCAAAAGAGAAGCCGACCTGCAGCAGCAGAATTCCGAGAACGCCGAGTACATAGCGCATGAGGAGCTTCGGCCTGCAAGGTTGGTTGAATTGGGTGGCGACAGTCTCTGAGGCGGCCCAGGGCCTAAGTCAAGCCGCGTCCATGGCGGGACGGTGGGTGCGTGCCAGCGTAGCGCAGGCGCGTGGCCGACGCCACGATGCGGGCTCGGCTTGAAAAAAATTGTCAGGCGTGTTCATCAGGAAGAGACTTTCCTTATCCGCATGAGCGCCGCAGGCGACTCATGCTGTCCTGCAGGCGGTTCTGGCCTTGAACCATAAGGCGGATCCAAGTAATAACCTTCTCCGCATCCATTGCATACGGAAGGATTGTCGCGACTGGATCCGACGCGATTCTTCTGGTAGACAAGAATGATCGGGTGGCAACACTCGGGGCAACACCATGCGACATTGTTTCCGCCGGTGACCTGCGTACGGATTTTGTAGCCACTCAAGCGGTGAGTCCTGTGGTGATGGTATCGGG
>NZ_BAABJE010000030.1:0-281892 GCF_039543145.1 Lysobacter hankyongensis
CTTGGTCTGTCGAGGGTAGAGAACTCACCTGCCGATCGGCTACATGATTCGTCTCAGGTCATCTGCCGGCCCGTCAAGGGTCGGCTTAACTCAGGCGTTAGGCCTTGCCGCACATGGATATGAAAGAGATCATCCCTATAATCGGAAACGCCACTACGGGCGTCTTTGCTCTGCTTGCAGCCTACTTTGCATGGCGCCTGAAGCGCGGCACAGATGATCGTGATCGAAAAACAGCTTTGGCAGTTGAGCGCCGCAAAGACCTGCAAGAACTATTCTCCGAAGTATTCGCTCATTTGGAGCAGGCCATTCAACGCGGTCAACGGCTTGAGAGTTTTGACCTGACACTAGAATTGAGTCGCGTCAACGCAAAGATACGGTTAATTGCTTCCGAAGAAGTGAACTTGGCCTATGACGATGCCGCCGACAAACTTCACGAATGGTCCCTCTTGCACGTCAAGGCGTCTCCTCGTCAAGTGAAAGTTGGCGAAAGCACCATCGCCATCATTCAGGCCCCCGATCCAACTGCAGCTTTCAAAAAACCTGCGGCAGAAGCGTATGAAGCCCTTCAGGCATCACTCGACAATCTGCGTAAATGCATGAGGTCAGAAATTGAACGAGCAGGTTCTTAGAAATGCCATGAACACCCTGCAAAATGGCCTAACTGCAAAAACAGGGGTCAGAATAGAGTTTCCACCCGCAAGCTCATAGGGTGAACTCGTCGAGTAGCGGTAAGCGCAGCGAACCCCACCCATCGGCGACACCCGCGGCGAACTCCGAACGATGCATCGACGGCCGCCCGCATGCGGCCGTTTCGTTTTCCTGCGACATGCGGACGCGGCGAGTGAGTGGGGGTTGCTGCGCTCACCGCCATCCTGCGCGGCTGGCCGCCATGGTCTGCGAATGGTGGTTCCGCGGCCTGCCATATGGCCGCAGTCGTCGGTCGCTGTTGCCGGCGGCCGAGGTCACGCCATCTCCACCCGGGCACCGATCCGCGCAGCGGCGGGCTGGCCGCCGGGCATCCCGAATTCCGTATTTCCCCGGGGATCCGTACACTGACGGAAAGGTCGCTCGACCGGGGAATGCAAGATGACGCTGTTGAACGTGCTGATCGTGGCGGTGGCCACGCTGATCGGGTTGATCCTGTTGCTGTGGCTGCTGTTGCGCTACGCGCTGCCGTGGTGGCTGGCGCGCAAGATCGCCGCGATGGCGAATCTGCCGCAGACCGGGATCGCCGCGCGCATCACCCTGGAGCCGAACGTGCAGCCCTGGCAGCAGCCGGGCACCGCCGGCCTGATCGAAGCGATGCTGGTCGCCGGTTTCGCCGAAGTCGGCCGCTACTCGGTGCCGGAAATGCAGGGCATGCAGCTGTGGACGGGCACCCACCCGCAGGACGGCACCGCCGCCGCGGTCTACGATCACAAGCTGATGCCGTCGTTCTTCGACGTGGTGCGGGTGTACGAGGACTACCGCACCTGCACCGTCACCACCAATCCCATCCACGATCCGGACAACGTGCCGCCGGGCAGCCGCTGCATCGCCGATCCCGCGCTGGCGCCGGCCGATGCCTTCGCCGCGCTGCGCGCGCAGCCGCTCGACGGCGACGCGCTATGGGTGGACGCGTTGAATTTCGCGCCGGTGTTCATCGAGCTTTACGCGCGTTCGATCGATCACATCCTGGCGAAGCAAATGCCGGACGCCGAGAAGATGCGCCGCGTCGGCGAGCGCGTTTCGGAAGCCACCGGGCAGGCGGTGCCGCAGCTGGACGAGCGCCAGATGCAGATGGCGGTGGACATGGAGCGCGCCAGCCGTCTGTCCGCGTTGCAGGAGGCGATCATCGATCGTTTCCTGCAGTCGGGGCAGGTCGACGCGCGCGAGTGGGAGCGGGTGCGCGACCGGGTGATGGTCGTCCACGATCTGCTCAGTCGCGAGGACGCCGCCGATCTGGCGCGCACCGCCGCCGACTGGGAACTCTCGCAGCCGGTGGTCGACGAAGTCGTGGCCGAAGGCCTGTCGCCGCTGGATACCTTCGAGAAGATCGCCTCGGTGTTGCCCGAACATCAGCGCCTGCGCCTGCTCGGCGAGGTCGATCACCCGCTGTACGCGCAGATCTACGTCGGGATGGCCTGAGCCGAGCCTGCGCCGGCGTCAGGCCCCGGCGCAGGCAAGCGCCTGCAATTTCAGCGTGGTCGCCCAGTTGCGCGCGGTGACGCGGTCGCGGAATTTCGATCCGCCCAGGGCCTCGCCGATGCGGCTCTCGAGGATGCCGTCGGGACACCACAGATAACAGGCGTGCGCGCCGAGCGCGAAGGCTTCGTCCGGGAATTCGCGCCGCAGCGCTTCGAATGGTGCGCGGTCGGCGCCGTCGAGGTAGAAACCGACCAGCATCCGCGAGGGATCGTCGATGCGGTCCGCGAACGGATTGTCGGCGATCGCCGCGTCCAGCGTGGTCGCCTTGAGCACCAATGTGTTCGCCGCGACGCCGGTGCGTTCGACCAGCGCCGCGCCGATGCGCGCCGCATGAGCCGAGGGCGCGCCGCGCGCCGCATCGAACACCACGTTGCCGCTGTTGAGCAGGGTTCGCACGTCCGAGAAACCGAGGTCCTCGAACATCGCCTTCAGCTCGGCCATCGCGATGCGCTTGGCCTTGCCGACGTTGATGCCGCGGAACAAGGCGATGTGGGTCGACATTTCAGACTTCAAGCGTGGCGAGGTCGCCCTTCGCCTCCAGCCACGTCTTCCGATCGCCCGCGCGCTTCTTCGCCAGCAGCATGTCCATCAGCGCATGGGTCTCCGTTCCGCCATCGACGGTCAACTGCACCAGTCGACGTGTGTCCGGATGGATCGCCGATTCACGCAACTGCATCGGGTTCATTTCGCCGAGACCCTTGAAGCGGGTGACGTTGACCTGTCCCTTGATCTTCTCGCGTTCGATCCTTTCCAGCAGCAGCCGCTTCTCTTCCTCGTCCAGCGCGTAGAACACCTGCTTGCCCACGTCGACGCGGAACAACGGCGGCATCGCCACGAAGATGTTGCCGGCGTTCACCAGCGCGGGGAAATGCTTCAGGAACAGCGCCGACAGCAGGGTCGCGATGTGCAGGCCGTCGGAGTCGGCGTCGGCGAGGATCACCACCTTGCCGTAGCGCAGGCCGCTGATGTCGTCCTTGCCCGGATCGCAGCCGATCGCGACCGCGAGGTCGTGCACTTCCTGCGACGCGAGCACGCTGCCGGAGGCGACTTCCCAGGTGTTGAGGATCTTGCCGCGCAGGGGCAGGATCGCCTGGAAATCCTTGTCGCGCGCCTGCTTCGCCGAACCGCCGGCGGAGTCGCCTTCGACCAGGAAGAGCTCCGTGCGCGACAGGTCCTGACTGATGCAGTCGGCGAGCTTGCCGGGCAGGGCCGGCCCCTGGGTGACCTTCTTGCGGACGATCTGCTTTTCGGTCTTCAGGCGCGCGGCGGCGCGCTCGATCGCGAGCTGCGCGATCTTCTCGCCGAGTTCCGTATGCTGGTTGAGCCACAGCGAGAACGCGTCGTGCGCGGCGCTCTCGACGAAGGCCGCGGCCTGTCGCGACGACAGTCGTTCCTTGGTCTGGCCGCTGAACTGCGGGTCGGTCATCTTGATGCTGAGCACGAAGGCGACGCGGTCCCACACGTCTTCCGGCGCCAGCTTCACGCCGCGCGGCAGCAGGTTGCGGAAATCGCAGAACTCGCGCAACGCATCGGTGAAGCCGGTGCGCAGGCCGTTGACGTGGGTGCCGTGCTGCGCGGTCGGGATCAGATTGACGTAACTTTCCTGCACCAGCTCGCCGTCCGGCACCCAGGCCGCGGCCCAGTCGACGACTTCGGAATCCTTCTTCAGCTGGCCGACGAACAGTTCCGGCGGCAGGACTTCGGTCGCGCCGAGCGCGCCCTTCAGGTAATCGCGCAGGCCGTCTTCGTAGTACCACTGGTCTTTCTCGCCGGTCGCGGCGTCCAGCAGGGTGACGGTCAGGCCGGGGCAGAGCACGGCCTTGGCGCGCAGCAGATGGCGCAGATGGCGGATCACGAATTTCGACGAATCGAAATATTTGCCGTCCGGCCAGAACCGGATCCGGGTGCCGGTGTTCTTCTTCCCGACCGTGCCCACGACTTCCAGCGGCGTGGCGCGGTCGCCATCGCGGAAGGTCATGCGGTATTCGTTGCCGTCGCGTTTGATGTGCACTTCCACCAGCTTCGACAGCGCGTTCACCACGCTGACGCCGACGCCATGCAGGCCGCCGCTGAAGGTGTAGTTCTTGTTGCTGAACTTGCCGCCCGCGTGCAGGCGGGTGAGGATCAACTCGACGCCCGGGATCTTCTCTTCCGGATGGATGTCCACCGGCATGCCGCGACCATCGTCGGAGACTTCGCAGCTGCCGTCGGCGTGCAGCACCACGTCGATGCCCTTGGCGTGGCCGGCGAGGGCTTCGTCGACGGCGTTGTCGATCACCTCCTGCGCCAGATGGTTCGGGCGCGAGGTGTCGGTATACATGCCCGGCCGGCGTTTGACCGGATCCAGGCCCGACAGGACTTCGATGTCTGCAGCGTTGTAGCGTGAGCTCATGCGTGGGCGTCGATTGGCGTGTGGGAGTGGCGGAAGCGCGATGCCGGCTCAGGGACAGTCGGCGGGGCGGATGCGGGCCGAAGCGAGCATCTTGCCCGAACCGTCGCGAAGTTCCTTGAGCACGTCGATGCGATGCTGGACGAGCATCGCCCGTTCCTTGACCAGCTCGCGGCAGGCATCGGAGACCAGCGCCGTTTCCAGGGTGCGGACTTCGTCCGCGGTCAGCGGGCCGGGCGGCAGGGTGGTGGTCGAGGTGGTGAACACCAGCGTATTGCCCTGCGCGGAAATGCGTTCGAGCCTGAAGCCGTCGCCGAGATCGCGGGGCATCTGGACCCGGCGATTCATTTCGGTCGCCAGCGCCTGGGCGGTGATCGGTGTGCCGGGCCGCCCGATGAGCCACGCGAGACCGATCACCACCAGCAGGCCCAGCACGAGCCACAGCGGATGGAACGAGGCGGCGGGCGGGTGCGGGCTGGCGGTCTTGCGGACGTTCATGCGGGCATCGTCTGGCGGCGGGGCGGATCGCGTGCCACGGGCGTGCATGGGCCCGCGGCTGAAGGCGGCGAGCTTGGCGGCCCGGCCGTGCGGGGTCAAGCCGTTCAGTCTGCGGCCGGCGGGGTGGCCGGATTCATGCCGCAGTGTGTTCCGCGCCGGTATGGTGCCCGGGACCGCGAAGAACCCGCCGATCCTCCGGCGCATGCGGCCAATCCCGACCATGAAGAGTTTCCGCCGCCCCGCTTTCGTCCTGGTGCCGCTGGCGCTGGCGGCCGCGCTGCTGGCAGTCGTCGGCAGCGTCGCCGCACAGTCCAACACCGGCAGCCCGCCCGCCAAAACCAACAACGATGAGGCCGACAAGGCCAAGGCCGAGGCCGACAAGCGCCAGGCCGATGACGCCGCCCGCGCCGAGGCCGCCCGCAAGGCCGAGGCCCGCAAGCCGAAGCGCGACCAGAACGGGGATCGCAAGCACCCCGAGCGCGAGCTGGAGGAAGAAGAGGACATCTGAGCCCGACCACCCGCTCCGCCTTCCACGCCCCGGATTCCGGGGCGTTTTTTCTTTCCCGGAAAATCAATCGCTTGCGTCGTCGGGGTCGCCGCGACCATCGCTTCCCGGTAGACTGTGGCTTTCCAGCGACCCGCTGCCGCCATGAACCCCCCCAGCTCCGCGACACCCCTCGTCTTCGTCACCGGCGGCGTGGTGTCCTCACTTGGCAAAGGGATTGCCGCCGCCTCGCTCGCCGCCATCCTCGAAGCCCGCGGCCTGCGGGTGACGATGATGAAACTCGACCCCTACATCAACGTCGATCCGGGCACGATGAGCCCGTTCCAGCACGGCGAGGTGTACGTCACCGACGACGGCGCCGAGACCGATCTCGACCTCGGTCACTACGAGCGCTACGTCAATACCCGCCTGTCGGGCAAGAACTCGATCACCACCGGCAAGATCTACGAATCGGTGATCCGCAAGGAGCGCCGCGGCGATTATCTCGGCGCCACCGTGCAGGTGATTCCGCACATCACCGACGAGATCAAGCGCTGCATCGACGCCGCCACCGAGGGCTACGACGTGGCGCTGGTGGAGATCGGCGGCACCGTCGGCGACATCGAATCGCTGCCGTTCCTCGAAGCCATCCGCCAGATCCGTACCGAACGCGGCGCCGAGAAGGCGATGTTCATGCATCTGACCCTGGTGCCGTTCATCGCCGCGGCCGGCGAGCTCAAGACCAAGCCCACCCAGCACTCGGTGAAGGAACTGCGTTCGATCGGCATCCAGCCCGACGTGCTGCTGTGCCGCAGCGAACAACCGCTGCCCGACGGCGAGCGCCGCAAGATCGCGCTGTTCACCAACGTTTCCGAAAAGGCGGTGATCTCGGCGGTCGATCTGGACAACATCTACAAGATTCCGATGTGGCTGCATCAGCAGCAGCTCGATCAGATCGTGGTCGAACACCTGCACCTGCAGCACAAGGCCGCGGCGACCGCCGATCTGTCCGAGTGGGAAGCGGTGGTCGATGCCTCCGAACGGCCGATCGACGAAGTCACCATCGCCGTCGTCGGCAAGTACGTCGACCACAAGGATGCCTACAAGTCGGTGGCCGAGGCGCTGAAGCACGGCGGCCTGCGCCAGCGCAGCCGGGTGACGCTGAAGTGGCTGGAATCCGAGGACATCGAACGCGACGGCGCGGCCGTCACGCTGGCCGGGGTCGACGGCATCCTGGTGCCGGGCGGTTTCGGCGATCGCGGTTTCGAGGGCAAGGTGCTCACCGCGCAGTACGCACGCGAACACGGCATTCCCTATTTCGGCATCTGCTATGGCATGCAGGCGGCGGTGGTCGATTACGCGCGCCACAAGCTGGGCCTGACCGACGCCAACAGCACCGAGAACGACCGTCGCAGCCCGCATCCGGTGATCGGGCTGATCACCGAATGGCGCACCGCCACCGGTGAAGTGGAGCGTCGCAGCGAGAAGAGCGATCTCGGCGGCACCATGCGCCTGGGCCTGCAGGAGCAGCGGGTCAAGCCGGGCACGCTGGCGCACAGGCTCTACGGCAAGGACGTGGTCGGCGAGCGTCACCGCCACCGCTACGAATTCAACAATCGCTATCGCACCCAGCTCGAAGATGCCGGTCTGGTGATTTCGGCCAAATCGCTCGACGACCTGCTGGTGGAAATGATCGAACTGCCGCAGTCGCAGCATCCGTGGTTCCTGGCCTGTCAGGCGCACCCGGAATTCCTGTCCACGCCGCGTCACGGCCATCCGCTGTTCATCGGTTTCATCCGCGCCGCGCGCGAGCGGAAGGCCGGCGGCAAGCTGCTGAAGGAGGCGAGCGCGTGACGACTGCGGCGACGCCGGGGAGCGCAGGGCGGTGAGCGACGCGACGGTCTCGGCCGTGATGGCGCTGTCGTTCGTGACGCTGCTGGCGATCGCGATCGCCCTGCTGTTCTTCGTCGCCGTGGCCGCCACCGTCAGCGCCACCGGTCTCGCGCGCGAACGGGGTCGCGAGCGCTTCGCGGTGCTGGCGATGGTGGTGCCGGTGATCGGCTGGTTCTATCTCATCCGTCATGGCCGGTCGACGCGCTGGCTGCTGCGTTATCTGCTGATCGGTCTCGGCGCGCTCGCCGGCGCCGCGCTGCTGTCCTATTCCATCTTGCAACGGGGGCCTGTCGCACAATGAAACTCTGCGGTTTCGACGTCGGTCTCGACCGGCCTTTTTTCCTGATCGCCGGCCCCTGCGTGATCGAGTCCGAGCAGTTGCAGCTCGATGTCGCCGGGCAGCTGAAGGAGATCACGTCCGCGCTCGGCATTCCCTTCATTTTCAAGTCCAGTTTCGACAAGGCCAACCGCACCTCGGGCACCAGTTTCCGCGGCCCGGGCATGGAGGAAGGTCTGCGCGTGCTGGCGGAAGTGAAGCGCCAGATCGGCGTGCCGGTGCTCACCGACGTGCACGAATACACGCCGATGGACGAAGTGGCGAGCGTGGTCGACGTGCTGCAGACGCCGGCGTTCCTGGTGCGCCAGACCGACTTCATCCGGAAGGTCTGCGCTGCCGGCAAGCCGGTGAACATCAAGAAGGGTCAGTTCCTCTCGCCCTGGGACATGAAGCCGGTGGTCGAGAAGGCGAAGTCGACCGGCAACCACGACATCATGGTCTGCGAACGCGGCGCCAGCTTCGGTTACAACAACCTGGTCAGCGACATGCGCAGCCTCGCGGTGATGCGCGACACCGGTTGCCCGGTGGTGTTCGACGCCACCCATTCGGTGCAGTTGCCGGGCGGGCAGGGCAGCAGCAGCGGCGGCCAGCGCGAATTCGTGCCGGTGTTGGCGCGCGCGGCCACCGCCGTCGGCATTGCCGGCCTGTTCATGGAAACCCATCCCGATCCGGCCAAGGCGCTGAGCGACGGCCCCAATGCGTGGCCGCTGCCGAAAATGCGCGCGCTGCTGGAAACGCTGCAGGCGCTGGATGCGGTGACCAAGCGCAATGGATTCCTCGAAGCCGATGTCTGAGCCCGGTGCGGTATCGCATGCCACATCCGCGGCGCGCGCAGGCCGTCGTCGCCTTGGACCGATGGCGGCGGTTCCGGTCGTCGCGCTGATCCTGTCCGCCTGCGGCGATCAGGCGCCCCCGGAAGAGTTCCGGACGGCGGTCGAACCCCGGCGCGTCGTCGGCGCCGAAGAACAGACGTTCCGCGATGCGGTGATCGCGTCGGTCACGACCGTCGATCCGGAGTTGGCCTCGCAGACCCGCATCTACTATCGCGCCATGGATGCCGGCGAGCAGTCGCGCGCGGTGCGCGATGCCGGCGGTCTCGATCACGTCCGCTCCGAGCTGCGCGCGGCCGAGCTGTATCACTACGCGCACAAGCTGGACGTCTGCGTGGCCGATGTCTTCGACACCCGCAGCCAGCGCGGCGCGGTGCGCCTGATCGAACGCCTCGCCGCCGGCAGGCACGGCGCGGCCCTCATCGCCGACGCGAAGCGCTACGATCCCGATGGCTACGCCTTCGATCTGACCGGGTACGGCGATCGCCCCAGCCAACCGCAGCGGGTGGCCGCCGCCTACGACACGCTGTCCGTGCATTGGCGCACCATCGGTACCAAGCAGGGCAGCGATGAGGCGGTCAAGGTGTTCGCCGAAACCATGCTGCACATGGCCGCGGTCAGCGACGGCAAGTGCGTTCCCGATCCGAAGCTGCACGTTCTCCTCGACACCAGCGCACGATCATGACGCTTCGAATCCACGGCCATGTCGCTGGCGATGCCGTTTCGCATCCGCATCGGGAGAACGCGCCACGAGCACGGTTTCCATGATTCATGCCCGCGCGATTTCGGTGTTCCTTCGGTCGATGCTGTTGCTGGCGATCCTCACTGCATCTGCCCTGACGGCGGCGTACGCTTCCGCATCGGAGAAGGGTGGGGTCGAATCTTCGATGCCAGCGGCGGGACGCGAAACGAAAATACCGGATTTCTTGATCCAGCTGGATGCGCAGGAGCGATTCGAGCAGTGCGTGACGGCCGCATTCAAGGCCGGCGATATCGGTGAAAACGACGCGCTCGAAGCGGTGATCGCGAAAGGCAAGGTGGCCCCGCTGTATGCGGATCTCCAGAAGGACTGGACGCTTCAGTCGCTGCGGGAGATGGGAATCGATCCCGAGGCCGATCTCGATGATCGGGGCAGGCTCAAGGCGGTCACGGCTGCGATCGCTCGTCCTGTCGATGACCTGGCTTTTGCGATGACCGGACCTCGGCTGTCTGCAAGGCTGCGTATCGCGCAAATCGAAGCTCTCGGCATCACATCGTGCGAAGTGCCTGCGCATCTTCTGCCGGGTGGGGACCCGGAGCGCGACTGGATGATGGCCAATACGGCGTTGCTGGACGAAATGACCGGATTCACCAACGCGTTCGTCGAGTGCGTCGACGACGAAATGGCCGAGGACGAGAGTATCGATCGGGAGTCGCTGAGCAAAGCGATTCCGGCGGATGTGCAGGCCGCCATTCGCGCGCATGTCGTATCCAGTCTGAGCGCGGATGGATTGTTGCAAGACGGAGATCGGGAAGGAATCGAGTCCGCCAGGACGATCGACGAAGTGTTTGTGGTCTACAAGTTGCTGATGGGAACGGCCATGGACATGCGCCATATCGGAAAGATGGTGTTATACGACAAGTACTATCAGAATCGCTATCTCAAGCTGGGTTGCGATTTCAAGCCCAGTGCCCGCTTGCGCGAACACCTCGGCCTTCCCGAAGAGCATTGAAGCCTGCACGATTACCTCAATCCATCCGCTCGAAAATCCATGACCGCCATCACCCGCATCCACGCCCGCGAAATCCTCGACAGCCGCGGCAATCCCGCGCTCGAAGCCGAGGTCGCGCTCGCCGACGGCGGTTTCGGCCGCGCGGCGGTGCCTTCGGGCGTGTCCACGGGTGCCCGTGAAGCGGTCGAACTGCGCGACGGCAACAGGGCGCGTTATCTGGGCAAGGGCGTGCAGAAGGCGGTCGGCCACGTCAACGGCGCGATCGCCCAGGCGCTGACCGGTTTCGACGCCGCCGATCAGGCCGGCCTCGACCGGCGCCTGATCGATCTCGACGGCACCGAGAACAAGGGCCGGCTCGGCGCGAATGCGCTGCTCGGCGTGTCGATGGCCGCGGCACACGCGGTCGCCGCGTCGCGCAAACAGGCGCTGTGGCAGTACCTCGCCAACGGCCGCGACGTGTCGCTGCCTGTGCCGATGATGAACATCATCAACGGCGGCGCGCATGCCGACAACAACGTCGACCTGCAGGAATTCATGGTCCTGCCGGTCGGGTTCGATTCGTTCTCCGAGGCGCTGCGCTGCGGCGCCGAAATCTTCCACGCGCTGAAGTCGGTGCTGAAGGGCAAGGGCCTGAGCACGGCGGTCGGCGACGAGGGCGGCTTCGCTCCCGACCTGCGCAGCAATGCCGAAGCGCTGGACGCGATCATCGAAGCCATCGGCAAGGCCGGCTACCGTGCCGGCGAGGACGTGCTGCTCGCGGTGGATGTCGCGTCCAGCGAATTCTTCGAGAACGGCAAGTACAACCTCACCGGCGAAGGCAAGCGTCTCACCGGCGATCAGTTCGTCGACGTGCTTGCCGACTGGTGCCGCGAGTATCCGATCGTCAGTATCGAGGATGGCATGGCCGAACACGACGCCGCGGGCTGGAAGCAGTTGACCGATCGGCTCGGTACCAAGGTCCAGCTGGTCGGCGACGATCTGTTCGTCACCCATCCGAAGATCTTCCGCGAGGGCATCGACCAGGGCGTGGCCAACGCGATCCTGATCAAGCTCAACCAGGTCGGCACGCTCACCGAAACCCTGGAGGCCATCGCGATGGCCGACGCGGCGAAGTACGCGGCGATCCTGTCGCATCGTTCGGGCGAAACCGAGGACACCACCATCGCCGACATCGCGGTCGCGACCACCGCCACCCAGATCAAGACCGGCTCGCTGTGCCGCAGCGACCGCGTCGCGAAGTACAACCAGCTGCTGCGCATCGAACAGGCGCTGGGCGCGTCGGCGAAATACGCCGGCCGCGACGCGTTCGTCTCGTTGCACGGGGGCTGATGTCGAAACGATGACCCAAGGTCTCCGCCCGCTCCGCATCCTCGCGCTGCTGATGCTCGTGCTGCTGGCATGGCTGCAGTATCGGCTGTGGTTCGGCGAAGGCGGCGCGTCCGCCACCGGCGCGCTGCAGACCAAGGTCGAGCGGCAGGCGGTCGAGAACCGCGGGCTGCGCCAGCGCAACGACCAGCTTGCGGCGGAAGTCGAAAACCTCAAGTCCGGCGAAGCCGCGGCCGAAGAGCGCGCGCGCAGCGAACTGGGCATGATCAAGCCCGGCGAGACCTTCTATCGCGTGGTCGAACCGCCGGCACCGGTCGATGCGGCCGTCGACGCCGCCGTCGATGGGGGCGAGTCGCCATGATCTGGGCGGTGGTGCCCGCGGCCGGGCGCGGCGCCCGCTTCGGCGGCGAACTGCCCAAGCAATATCTCGACGTGGGCGGGCGGCCGCTGATCGCCTATACCCTCGATGCGCTGCTGTCGCATCCGTCGGTCCATGGCGTGATGGTGGTGATCGCGGAGAACGACCGTTTCTGGCGCGGCATGGATGCGGTGGCCGGCAAACCCGTGCTGACCTGCAGCGGCGGCGCCGAGCGCGCCGATTCGGTGCTGGCCGGGCTGAACGCCTTGCCCGACGACGTGCGCGCCGACGAATTCGTGCTGGTCCACGATGCCGCGCGGCCGAATCTCGCGCATGCCGATCTGGATCGCCTGCTCGACCTGGGCTGCGGCGACCCGGTGGGGGCGATCCTCGCCGCGCCGGTGCGCGACACCCTCAAACGCGCCGGCGACGACGGCGGCATCGACCGCACCGAGCCGCGCGAACGTCTCTGGCGCGCGTACACGCCGCAGTTGTTCCGGCGGATGCAGCTGAGCCGCGCGCTCGCCGCCGCGCAGGCCGCGGGCGTGGCCATCACCGACGAATCGATGGCGATGGAACGGCAGGGCCTGCGACCGCTGCTGGTGGAAGGCCGCGAGGACAATTTCAAGATCACCACGCCGGCCGATCTGGCGCGGTTCGAGTTCGTGCTTTCGCAACGCCATCGTTGATGCCGCGACGACGCAAGGGAGAATGATGAAGACTGTGATGTTGACGGCGATGCTGTCGCTGGCCGTGCTGGACGTGCCGGCCTCGATGGCGTCCGCCCCCGTATCCGCCGCGCAGCCGCAGGCCGCGACGCCCGCGCCGGCGCGTGTCGCGCCGGCGGCGCCGAAGGTCGCGCCGACCCTCCGCGCGCAGGACGCGCTGACGAAATGCCTGGTCGAATCCGCTTCGCCCGAAGACAGGCGCGTCCTGGTGAAATGGGTGTTCGCGGTCATCGCCCAACATCCCGACATCGCCTCGATGACGCAGATCGATGCCGCGCAGCGTCTGGTCATCGATCGGGCCGCGGCCGGCGTGTTCGAGAAGCTGCTCGCCGAACAATGCGCGGCGCCGCTGCGCGCCGCGGTGAAGCAATCCGGCACCGATGCGATCGGCAGGAGTTTCCAGGCGCTGGGCACGTCCGCCGCCACCGACATGCTGCAGAACCCGCAGGTCATGTCCAGCGGCGCCGGCCTGCTGAAGCACCTCGACATGCAGCGCCTCCTGATCGCGCTGATCGCGCCATGACCGCCGAGATCCGCATCGGCCAGGGTTTCGACGTCCACGCCTTCGGCGACGGCGATCACGTGATGCTCGGTGGCGTGCGCGTGCCGCACGATCGCGGCATCGTCGCCCACAGCGACGGCGACGTGGCCCTGCATGCGTTGTGCGATGCGCTGCTGGGCGCGCTGGCGCTTGGCGATATCGGCACCCATTTCCCCCCGAGCGATCCGCAGTGGAAGGGTGCCGACAGCCGTGCGTTCCTGCGCCACTGCGATCGCCTCATCCGCGAATTGGGCTGGAAGGCGGGCAACGTCGACCTCACCGTGATCTGCGAGCGGCCAAAGGTCGGGCCGCATGCCGAAGCGATGCGGCACGCAATCGCACAGGATCTCGGCATCGCCCTGGATGCGGTGAGCGTGAAGGCCACCACCACCGAGAAGCTCGGCTTCACCGGCCGCGGCGAAGGCATCGCCGCGCAGGCCGTCTGCCTGCTGGTCCACGCGTGAGCGACACCGCGTCGGCGCGCGCCCACGGCGAGGCGGTGCTGTCCGCGCGCATCCGCAGCGCGCCGGAGGATTTCGTCGTCGACGAGATCGATGCGTTCGAGGCCAGCGGCGCCGGCGAGCATCTGCTGCTGACGATCGAGAAGCGCGGCATGAACACCGCGTTCGCCGCGAAGCGGATCGCGCAATGGGCGGGCGTCGCGGAATCGGCGATCGGCTATGCCGGGCTGAAGGACCGTCACGCGCTGACCCGTCAGCGCTTCAGCGTCTGGATTCCGAAGAAGATCGCACCCGACATCGCGGCGCTGCAATCGGACGATCTGCGCGTGCTCGCCCATGCATGGCACGCGCGCAAACTCCCGCGCGGCGCGCTGGCCGGCAATCGCTTCGCGCTGACCCTGCGCGGGATCGTCGGCGATGCCGGCGTCATCGACGAACGCCTGCGCGCGATCGCCGCGCGCGGCGTGCCGAACTATTTCGGCGAGCAGCGCTTCGGCCGCGGCGGCGACAACGTCGCCAAGGCGCTGTCGATGTTCGCCGGTCGCCGCGTGCCGCGCGAGGAGCGTACGCATCTGCTCTCGGCCGCGCGTTCGGAACTGTTCAACCGGGTGCTGGCCGAACGCGTGCGCCGCGGCGACTGGGACCGCGGCCTCGACGGCGAGGTCTGGATGCTCGACGGCAGCCGCAGCGTCTTCGGCCCGGAGCCCTGGAACGACACGCTGGCCGAGCGTCTGGCGCGTTTCGACATCCATCCCAGCGGGCCGCTGTGGGGACGCGGCGAATTGCGCAGCCAGGGCGAAGCGCGCGCGCTCGAGCTCGCGGTGCTGGACGATAGCGGGCCGCAGGCCCTGCGCGCCGGTCTGGAGCGCGCCGGCCTGGAGCAGGAGCGGCGCGCGCTGCGCCTGCGGCCGCAGGCGTTGGCCTGGGAGTGGCGGGAGGCGGATGCGCTGCGCCTGCGGTTCGAGCTGCCGGCGGGCTGTTACGCCACCACCGTGCTTGCCGAGCTGGGCGAGGTCGTGGACGCGGCCTACGGCTGAATGCGTCCGGCCTGTGCCGTTCGTCGGAAACGCAGGACGCGCACAGCCGTCGGCGCTGCGCAGGCGTATAAGCCGGGGTGAGCGCCCTGCGGTCGCCGGGCGCGCGTGAACCGCCGTCGCTCCGGAGGTTTCAGATGAACGCAAGACGTTTCCTGCCGCTCGTGTTGGCCATCGCCACCGTGTTCCTGCCGGGGTGCAGGACCATGGACGAATCCGCCGTGGCGCCGCCGCCCGCCCGCATCCAGACCGCTCCGGCGCAGGTCGCCACCACCTATCAGCCGCGCATCGAAGAGGATGCGCGCTACGTGGCCTACGTCGAGAACATGGCCCGCCGCCGCGGCATCATCGTGCGCTGGGTCAACAAGCCGGTGAAGCGGCACGTCGACGTGCCGACCGATCGCGACTGACCACGCGCGACCGATCACGCGGGATCCGTGCCCCGATCCTGCGGGATCGGTCGGCGCTCAGCGGTCGGTGATCAGCACCAGCACCGCGCCGGTGCCGCCTGCGGCCGCCGGCGCGGAATGGAACGCCAGCACATCGCTGCGCTGGCGCAGGATGCGGTCGACCAGATTCTTGATCGTCGGCACCCCGTCCGGCGAGTTCAGGCCCTTGCCGTGGATCACGCGCACGCAGCCGGCGCCGGCCTCCCGCGCCTCCTTCATGAACCGTCGCAGCAGGACCTCGGCGGTCGCCGCGTCGACGTGATGCAGGTCCAGTTCGTCCTGCGCGGCGTAGTGGCCGCGCGCCAGCCGCTGCAGCACCCGCTGCGGGACTTCGTCGCGGCGGTAGCTCAGGGTGTCGCCGGCCAGCAGCGGGTTGGCGTCCAGCATGCGCCGGAACTCGCTGCGGGCATCGTCTTCGTCGAGATCGCGCATCCGCGCGGCCGGCTTCGGCCTGGGTTTCTGCGGCCCGGTGTCCGCCGCCGGCAGTTCGCGCACCGGGCCGATCGCGGCGCGGAACAGCGCGGCGTCGTCGTCCTCGGGCAGGGGCGCTGCAGGCGGGTCTTTGCGCGGTTTCATCGTCGTCGAGGTTAGCAGGGCGAGCGGGCGCGGCGCATGCGTGCGCGAGCAGGTCCGATGCATCCGGTATCATTCGGGGCATCTCCCTCCGATGGCGACGATTCCGACTCCATGCGCATCCTGGTCAGCAACGACGACGGCGTCGACGCCCCCGGCATCCGCGTCCTCGCCGCAGGTTTGCGTGCGGCCGGGCACGAGGTGCTGGTGGTGGCGCCCGACCGCGACCGTTCAGGCGCCAGCAACTCGCTGACCCTGGACATGCCGATCCGGGTCATCCGTCAGGACGAGACCACCTGGCGCGTCCACGGCACGCCCACCGACTGCGTCCACGTCGCCATCACCGGCATGCTCGAACACGAGCCGGACATCGTGGTCTCCGGGATCAACAACACCGCCAACCTCGGCGACGATGTGATCTATTCCGGCACCGTCGCCGCGGCGATGGAAGGCCGCTTCCTGGGCCTGCCCGCGGTGGCGGTGTCGCTGGTCACCGCCGATCACAAGGGCCTGCACTACGAAACCGCAGCGCGCGCCGCGGTGGAGATCGTCGCCCGATTGCGCGCCGACCCGCTGCCGGCCGATACCATCCTCAACGTCAACGTGCCCGACCTGCCGTGGGCGGAGATCCGCGGTTTCGAGGTGACCCGCCTCGGCAACCGCCACCGCGCCGAACCCTGCACGCCGCAGGAAGATCCGCGCGGCCGCACCTGGTGGTGGATCGGCGCAGCCGGTCCCGAGCAGGACGCCGGCCCGGGCACGGATTTCCACGCGGTGCGCACCGGTTTCATCTCGATCACTCCGATCCATGTCGATCTGACCCGCTACCAGGCGCTGGAACAGGTGGCGAGCTGGGTCGGCGGCCTCGCCGCCGGTCTGGAGAATGCCCAACACGATGCGCAGCAGGACACGCCGCGCGGCCCGGGAGCCCCGGCATGACCGCGCGCATGCGCCTGCAGCCGGAGGCCATCGGCATGGGCATGACCTCGCAGCGCGTGCGCGATCGCCTGATCGAGCGTCTCAGAGAGAAAGGCATCGTCGACGAGAACGTGCTCAACGCCATCCGCACCGTGCCGCGCCATCTGTTCGTGGACGAAGCGCTGGCCGCGCGCGCCTACGAGGACAACGCGCTGCCGATCGGCCACGGCCAGACGATTTCGCAGCCGTGGGTGGTCGCGCGCATGACCGAGGCGCTGTTCGAGGACGGCGCGCAGCCGAAGAAGGTGCTGGAAGTCGGCACCGGCTCCGGCTACCAGGCCGCGATCCTCGCCGCGCTGGGGCTGGAAGTGCATACCGTCGAGCGCATCGGCGACCTGCTGCGCACCGCGCGCAAGCGCTTCCGCACCCTCGGCCTGAACATCCGCAGCAAACACGACGACGGCCGCATCGGCTGGTCGGAGAACGGCCCGTTCGACGCCATCGTCGTCACCGCCGCGGCGCCGGCGCTGGTCGATGCGCTCACCGCGCAGCTCGCGCCCGGCGGCACGCTCATCGCCCCGGTCGGCGGCAGCGGCGGGCAATCGCTGGTGAAACTGCGCAAGGCCGCGGACGGCAGCATCGAACGCAGCGATCTCGCCGCGGTCGTGTTCGTGCCGCTGCTGTCGGGAGCGATCGACGGATGAGCGGACGCGCCGCATGAAGCTCTTCGCCCCGATGTACCAGCGCGCCATCGCCTGGTCGCGCCATCCGCACGCGCCGCGCCTGCTCGCCGGGTTGAGCTTCATCGAAGCGATCATCTTTCCGGTGCCGCCCGAGGCGATGCTGGCGCCGATGTCGCTGTCGCAACCGAAGCGCGCGCTGTGGTTCGCCACCCTCAGCCTCGCGGCCTCGATGGCCGGCGCGGTCGTCGGCTATCTGCTCGGCCATTACGCCTTCGAACTCATGAAGCCGGCGTTCGAAGCGCTGGGCATGATGGACGCCATCCAGCACGGCATCGACACCGTCCGCACGAAGATGGAAGAGTCGCCGTGGGCGGTGTTCTGGCTGCTGGTCGCCGGCGGTTTCGCGCCGATCCCGATGAAGGTCTTCACCTGGGCTTCGGGCGTGGTCGGCGTGCCGTGGGTGCCGTATCTCGCCGCGATGGCGATCGGTCGCGGCAAGCGCGTGTACCTGATCGCGATCGCGATCCGCCTCGGCGGCGAGCGCGCCGAACGCGCGCTGCAGCGCTACATCGAACCGATCGGCTGGGGCGCATCCGCGGTCCTGCTGGTCGCCGGCTGCTATCTCGGTTACCGGGCGTGGGCCGGATGAGCGGGCGTCGCGTTCCGGCGATGCGCGCGCTCGCGGCGCTGCTGATGCTGGCGCTGCTCGCGGCGTGCGCGCAGACCACCGTGGTGCGCACCGCGCCGCGCGGCAAGCCGCAGGCCGCGCGTCCGGTGTCGCCGCCGAAGCCCGGATCGACCGCGCTGGTGCGCAAGGGCGACACCGTCTACCGGATCGCCACGACGCACGGCGTCAGCCCGCTCGATCTGGCGATGTGGAACCGCATCCCGCCGCCGTACACCATCCATCCGGGCCAGCGCCTGCGGCTGACGCCGCCGGATGCGCGTCGCCCGGAACCGCCCCGACCCGCGGGACCGACGCCGCCGCGCGTCGCCGGCACCACACCCGCGTCGACGCCCCGCCCCCCGGCCGGCACGCGACCGCCGTCGACCACGACATCGCCCGCCACGACGCCGCCCGCGACCACGCCGCGACCGGTGCCGCCTCAACCCGTCCCGCCGCCGGCCGCCGCCGCGTTCGACTGGCGCTGGCCGGCCGATGGCGCGCTGGTCGGCCGCTTCGCCGCGGGCGATCCCACCCGCCAGGGCATCGACATCGCCGGCAAGAGCGGCGCTCCCGTGCGCGCCGCGGCCGACGGCGTGGTGGTGTATTCCGGCGCCGGGCTGGTCGGCTACGGCGAGCTGATCATCGTCAAGCACGACGAACAGTGGCTCTCGGCCTACGGCCACAACCGCGCGCGCCTGGTCAACGAAGGCCAGCGCGTGAAGGCCGGCGACCAGATCGCCGAGATGGGCCGCAGCGGCGCCTCGCGCGACATGCTGCATTTCGAAATACGTTTCAACGGCAAGCCGCAGGATCCGCTGCAGGCGCTGCCGAAGCGCTGACATTCGGATGCGAGCGATCCGCACTCGCATCGTCGCCGCGCTCGTTCTGCGGTCGGCGATCGCGGCGCTGCTGTTCGCCATGCTGCTGGCGGGCTGTCATCGCGGGACCCGCGCCGATGCGCCGCTGACCGTCGTCACCCTGAATCTCTGGCACGACAAACAGGACTGGCCGCATCGCCAGGACCTGATCGTCGCCGGACTGCAGGCGCAGTCGCCGGACGTGATCCTGCTGCAGGAAGTGCTGCAGGACGCCGGATTGCCGAACCAGGCGGCGACGCTCGCCGAACGGCTCGGTTACCGGTACCGGTTCTTCTCGGTCGATCCGCCGGATCGCGCGCGTCGTTACGGCAACGCGATCCTGACCCGCGCGGAGCCGCTCGCGACGCACGAGATCAAACTCGCGCCGCTCGACGATTACCGCAACGCCGGCCATGTGCTCGCCGACATCGGCGGCCGCCGGATCTCGATCTACGTCACCCATCTCCACCACACCGCCGAGGGCGGCGCGATCCGCGCGCGGCAGGTCGAGGACCTGCTGGCCTTCGTCGCGGCCACCCGCGGCGATGCGCCGGTGTTGATCGGCGGCGATTTCAACACCCGCGCCGACGCGCCCGAATTGAAGCCGCTGGCCGATGCCTTCGTCGACGCCTACGCCACCGCGCATCCCGGCGAGGATGTCGACGCGCCGGAACGCAGCACGCTCAACACGCATGCGGGTCACGCGCCGCTGCGCATCGATCACGTGTTCTTCCCGCGCGATGCCTTCCGCATCGACGATGCGCGGATCATCCTCGATCGCGCCGATGCCAACGGCGCATGGCCGTCGGATCACTACGGCGTGCGGGTGCGCCTCCTGCCGCGCTGATGCTGCGATCCATACGGCACCCATGGCGAGTGGCGATGGCACTCCGAACGGAATTGATCGCGCGCAACATTCCAGCCGCGGCGTGCCGGATAACATGTCGCGCATGAGGTCTTTCCGTCGCCCGCATCGATGGCTCTCCGCGCTCGCGCTCGCCGCGAGTCTGCTGCTGTCGCTGTTGCCCACGGTGGGGCGGTTGCAGCAGGCGTTCGCGCAGGAGGCGCAGGACGCCGTCGTGCTGGCGATGTGCACGGTGCGGGGCCTGGAATACCTGCCTGTTTCGCGTCTCGATGCCTTGTCTGCTGATCGGCCGGCGCCGCAGCGCGATCCCGCACCGGCCGGCCATGGCGACGACTGCGCCTATTGTCCGCTGCTGGCCTCGCTCGATCTGCCGGCTCCGCCGCCGATGGCGCATCCGGCGTCCGTGTCCTCCTCCGACGATCTCCGTTCGCCGTCCGATCGCGGCGTCACCGCTGCGCATCGCATGGGCCTGGGCCCGCGCGGGCCGCCGACGATGGTTTTCGCGGGCTGATCGCCCGTCCGATCCACACATTCCAGCGCCTCGCATGCGTCGCGCGCCTGCGTGCGCAGCGCGCGCGTGCCCTCGCGCGCACGACACCGAATCCAGGAGTTCCACCATGCCGTTCCGTTTCCGGCCGCTCGCTGCGGCCATCCTCGCCGCGCTTCCGCTCTGCGCGTCCGCCGCCGAACCCGCCGATGCGCACACCCCGTCCGATGGCGACACCGCCGTCGCCACCCTGCCCAGAGTGCTGGTCGAAGCGGATCGCGCCTCGATCGCGCCCGCGCGCCGCGTCGAACAGGGCGCCCTCGATCGCGCTGCCGCCACCGACGACACCGCCGCGCTGCTCGATCGTCTGCCCGGCGTGTCGATCAACCAGGCGGGGGGCGTGTCCGGTCTGCCGTCGATTCGCGGTCTCGCCGACGATCGTCTGCGCATCCTCGTCGACGGCGCCGACATCACCGCTTCGTGTCCGAACCACATGAATCCCGCGCTGTCCTACGTGTCGCCGTCGGCCGTCGGCCGGATCGTCGTCTACCCGGGCATCGTGCCGGTCTCGAAGGGCGGCGACTCCATCGGCGGCAGCATCGTCGTCGACACCGCGCCGCCGACGTTCGCCGCCGCGGGCGAAGATCCGCGGTTCTCGGGCGAAGTCGGCGCCTTCTACCGCAGCAACGGCGACGCCCATGGCGCGAACGTCGGCGCGACCTGGGCCAGCGAACGCTTCCGCATCCATTACGCCGGTTCCACCGCGCGCGCCGACGATTACCGCGCCGGCGACGACTTCAAGGATTACGACTTCACCGGCCGCGCCGGTCACGACCTCGATCGCGACGAGGTCGGCTCCACGGGATATCGCGTGCACAACCAGCGCCTGGATCTCGCCTGGACCTGGGGCGACCACCTGCTGGAAGCGAAACTCGGCTGGCAGTCGATCCCCGAACAGGGCTTCCCGAACCAGCGCATGGATCTCACCGACAACCGCCAGCGGCGACTGAATCTGCGCTACCTCGGCGATTTCGACTGGGGCCGGCTGGACGTGCGCGCCTATCGCGAAACGCTCGAACACGCGATGGATTTCGGCGCCGACAAGCGCGACTGGTACGGCATGGCGTCCGGCGGGCAGTTCCCGCCCGGCGGCAACGCCGTGGCGTGTTCGCCGCTGGGATCGACCTGCGCCGCGGGCATGCCGATGCTGACCGAGAGCGACACCACGGCGCTGTCGGCGGAGGCCGATCTGGTGCTGGGCGAAGACGATCGCCTGCGCCTCGGCGTGGCGCACCGCAGCTACCGGCTGGACGACTGGTGGCCGCCGTCGGGCGGCATGATGTGGCCGGGCGTGTTCTGGAACATCCGCGACGGCCGGCGCGACCGCAGCGCCGGCTATGCGGAATGGGAGCGTCGTTTCGATGCGCGCAGCACCCTGGAACTCGGCGTCCGCTACGAACGCGTGCGCATGGATGCCGGCGATGTCCGCGGCTACGACCCGGCCAGCAACATGATGGGGTCGTACCAGATGCGCGACGCCGCGCGGTTCAACGCCAGCGATCGGGACCGCAGCGACGGCAACTGGGATGCGACCGCGCTCTATCGCTTCGCCGCCAGCGACCGCACCGATCTCGCGCTGGGTCTCGCCCGCAAGACGCGCTCGCCCGGTCTCTACGAAGTCTATCCGTGGTCGACGTGGACCATGGCCGCGGTGATGAACAACTTCGTCGGCGACGGCAACGGCTACATCGGCAATCCCGATCTGCGCCCGGAGCGTGCCGCGACGGTCTCGCTCACCCTCGACCGGCATGCGGCCGATCGCGGCTGGGAACTGCAGATCACGCCGTACTACACGCGGATCGCAGACTACATCGACGCGGTGCAGTGGGATCCCGCGACCAACGCGCCGCGCGCGGTGCCGATGCGCGACGCCTTCACCACGCTGCGCTACGCCAACCAGAGCGCGCGCTTGTTCGGCGTCGATCTGTCCGGCAAGGCGACGTTCGGCGAAACCCGCTTCGGCACGTTCGGCGTCGAAGGCGAGCTGGCGTGGTCCAGCGGCGAGAACACCCGCACCGGCGACAATCTCCATCATCGGATGCCGCTCAACGCGCGGATGGCGCTGACCTGGCGCAACGGTGGTTGGGAAGGCGCGCTGGAAGCGGTGGGCGTGGACCGCAAGAACGCCGTCTCGCGCGTGCGCAACGAAGTCGAGACCGCCGGCTACGGCTTGGCGAATCTGCGGCTGTCGCGCGAGTGGTCGCGGCTGCGGGTGGATGTCGGCGTCGACAATCTGTTCGACCGTTTCCATGCGTTGCCGACCGGTGGCGCCTACGTCGGACAGGGCACCACGATGTCGATCAATCCGGCGGCGCCGAACTATCCGCGCTGGGGCATCGCCGTGCCCGGCGCGGGACGTTCGGTGTACGCGGCGGTGAAGGTGACGTTCTGATCGCAGACGCTGCGCGCATCGATTCTCCCTGCCGGGCCTCCGCGCCCGGCAGGGCGGATGCGCGTCGCGATCAACCGGCGGTGCAGAGCGAGGTCCGCCAGCTGTGGTCCTCGCCCCAGGTGCGATAGCCGGCGGTGTCGATATGGATCGCGGTCGGCGTGTAGAACCCGAGGCCCATGTCCAGCGCCTGTCCATGTTCGCGCCAGAACGCGCAGAGTCTTTCGACGTTGTCGCCGCGCTTCGGCAGATCGAAATCGATCGCGCGGTTTTCCAGATGCTTGCTGCGGGCGCTGCCGCCGGCGCAGGTGTTCATCGCCGGATCGCGATACACCGATCGCGCACGCTGCGGATCGACGATGCCTGCGTCGCGCAGGCGTGCGACCAGACGCAGCGTCGGTGGCATGTTCGCCTGCAACGCCGGCGGCGGGACGTCGAACTCCCGGTTGCCGCAGAGCCGCCAACGGCGCGCGGTCCGCGCCAGCGCGGCGGCGGGAACGATGTCGCCCACGCCTTCGCTCCGCAGGTAGGCCGCATAGCCTTCGGCGGCGTCGCGATGCCCGGCATCGAGCCAGCGGGCATGCCGCGATGCCGGCGGCAGGATCGAGGTGCAGGCGCAGAGCGCGACGCCCAGCATCGCGAGCGCGAGCCAGCGTCGGCGCGGCGCCGTCTTCATCCTGCCAGCACGAAGCCGGCGACCACCCGGCGGCCTTCGCTGGCGAGCACGTTGAACGTGCGCGCGGCGGCGGCGTTGGTCATCGTTTCCAGACCGATGCCGCGCGAGAGGCAGGCGGCGAGGGTGGCGGCGGGCGGAAAGGTCTGGCGGTCGCCGCAGCCCAGCAGGACCAGTTCCGGCGACAGCGCGAACAGCGGTTCCAGATCGGCCGGCGACATCGCGGCCACATCACGCACCGGCCAGGACTCGACCAGCGTGTCGGGGGACAGCAGGAAACTCGCGGTCAGGCGGCGGTCATTGACCAGCGCGCCGGCGCCGTCGGCACCGCGCAGGAAGAATTCGTGATCCGGACGTTCGAGATGGAGCTGCATCGGCCGGCGCTCACGCCCGCGGCAACACGATCTGGCGGTGGTCCGTGCTCTGGCGGTACAGCACGGCGACGTTGCCGATCCGTTGCACCAGGGTCGCGCCGCTGCGGCCGGCCAGGTCGGCGACCATCGCATCGCGGGCGTCGCGGTCCTCGGCGGCCACCTTCACCTTGATCAGCTCATGGTGTTCCAGCGCCAGATCGACCTCGGCCACCAGCGCGTCGGTCAGGCCCTTGGCCCCCACCTGCAGCATCGCTTTCAGGCCGTGGGCGTGGCCGCGGAGGAATCGGATCTGGGCATTGGTGAGCGTGGACATGCGGATGGCGTCTCGTGTGGCATGCGGGCGCCAGGGGGCGCCAGCGGAAGAGCGGATCGGGCCGGCAGGGTATCATGGCCCGCACGCCGGCCTTTCCGGCTGCCTCCGTCCGCCTTCCCGAGCCGTATTCCCCGCATGACCCGCAGCAAGAGCAGCCACCGCTGGCTCAAGGAGCACTTCTCCGACCCCTACGTCAAAAAGGCGCAGGCGGAAGGGCTGCGGTCGCGGGCTGCCTACAAGCTGGAGGAACTGGTCGAACGCGACCGCCTGCTCAAGCCGGGCATGGTGGTGGTGGATCTCGGCGCCGCCCCCGGGGGCTGGTCGCAGTGGGTCCGCCAGGCGATGGGCGACAGCGGCCGGGTGGTGGCCCTGGACATCCTGGACATGCCGTCGCTGGCCGGGGTGGAATTCATCCACGGCGATTTCCGCGAGGACACCGTCCTCGCCCAGCTCGAAGGTCTGCTGAACGGGCAGGCCGTGGACCTTGTGCTGTCCGACATGGCCCCCAATATGAGCGGAGTCGACGCGGTGGACCTGCCGCGGGCCATGCATCTGGCGGAGCTGGCGATGGATTTCGCCGACCACCACCTGCGGCCCGGGGGCACCTTCCTGATCAAGCTGTTCCAGGGGGTGGGGTTCGACGATTACGTCCGGGCCTTGCGCAAGCGCTATGCCCGTGTCGTGATCCGCAAACCGGCGGCCTCGCGCAAGCGTTCCACCGAGGTCTACGCCCTCGCCCAGGGCAGGCACGCGGCTCCGGCCGGGTGAGGCGCAGGGCGGTATCGGCGGTTCCGGTCGTGCGTTTCGGCGGCGTGCGTCGGTTCCACGTTTCGAAAGCAGTACGTTTCCAACCATGCGTCCCCGCGGGGGACGTCAGCGAAGGGTGAACATCTTGGCCAAGAATCTGCTGCTGTGGGTGATCGTCGCCATCGTGCTGATGGCGGTGTTCCAGAGCTTCACGCCGTCGGGGATGACCGCGGGCGACAAGCCGCTCACCTACGACCAGTTCGTGCAGCAGGTCCAGGGCGACCGCGTCGCGAAGGTCGTGATCGAAGACGACGGCATGACCATCCGTGGCCAGCGCAAGGACGGTACCCAGTTCTTCACCTACAGCCCCGGCGACCGCGACATGGTCAACGACCTGATCAAGCACAAGGTCGAGATCGAGCAGAAGCCGCCGTCCTCGGGCCGCAATCTTTTCCTCAGCCTGTTGTTCAACCTGCTCCCGATCGCGCTGCTGATCGGCGTGTGGCTGTACTTCATGCGCCAGATGCAGCAGGGCGGCACCAAGGGCGCGATGTCCTTCGGTCGTTCCCGCGCCAAGCTGCTCAACGAAGACCAGACCAAGGCCACCTTCGCCGACGTCGCCGGTTGCGACGAAGCGAAGGAGGAAGTCGCCGAACTGGTCGAATTCCTGCGCGATCCCGGCAAGTTCCAGAAGCTCGGCGGCAAGATTCCGCGCGGCGTGCTGATGGTCGGCCCGCCGGGCACCGGCAAGACCCTGCTCGCCAAGGCCATCGCCGGCGAAGCGCGGGTGCCGTTCTTCAGCATCTCGGGTTCGGACTTCGTCGAAATGTTCGTCGGTGTCGGCGCCAGCCGCGTGCGTGACATGTTCGAGCAGGCCAAGAAGCACGCGCCGTGCATCATCTTCATCGACGAAATCGACGCCGTCGGCCGCCATCGCGGGTCCGGCATGGGCGGCGGCCACGACGAGCGCGAGCAGACCCTCAACCAGATGCTGGTCGAGATGGACGGCTTCGAGGGCGGCGAGGGCGTGATCGTGATCGCCGCGACCAACCGTCCCGACGTGCTCGACAAGGCGCTGCTGCGCCCGGGCCGTTTCGATCGCCAGGTCATGGTCGGCCTGCCCGACATCAAGGGCCGCGAGCAGATCCTGCGCGTGCACATGCGCAAGGTGCCGCTGAGCGACAACGTGCGCCCCGAAGTGCTGGCGCGCGGCACCCCGGGCTTCTCCGGCGCCGATCTGGCCAACCTGGTCAACGAAGCCGCCCTGTTCGCCGCGCGCCGCAACAAGCGCGAAGTGGAGATGCAGGACTTCGAGGACGCCAAGGACAAGATCTTCATGGGTCCCGAGCGTCGCAGCATGGTCATGCGCGACGAAGAGCGCCGCAACACCGCGTATCACGAATCCGGCCACGCCGTGGTCGCGATGTCGCTGCCGAAGGCCGATCCGGTGCACAAGGTCACGATCATGCCGCGCGGCTGGGCGCTGGGCCTGACCTGGCAGCTGCCGGAGCACGACCAGCTCAGCAACTACAAGGACAAGATGCTGGAGGAGCTGTCGATCCTGTTCGGTGGCCGCATCGCCGAGGAACTGTTCATGGGCAGCATGTCCACCGGTGCATCGAACGATTTCGAACGTGCGACCAAGCTGGCGCGCGCGATGGTGACCCGCTACGGCATGTCCGACGCGCTGGGCACGATGGTCTACGCCGACGACAAGGATTCCGGCTTCGGCCTGCAGAACAAGACCATTTCCGAGGCGACGCAGCAGAAGGTCGACGCCGAGATCCGCCGCATCCTCGATGAGCAGTACGCGGTCGCGCGACAGATCCTCGAAAGCAAGCGCGACATCGTCGAAGCCATGACCGCCGCGCTGATGGAGTGGGAGACGATCGACGCCGACCAGGTGAAGGACATCATGGAAGGCCGCGAACCGACGCCGCCGGCCGGTTGGACCAAGAAGCCGGAGTCGACCAAATCCGATCCGCCGACGCCGCCGGCGGTCAGCCTGGGCGATCCGCAGGCCAGCACCTGATACGACTTGCTCCGCAATCCCGAAAAGGCCAGAGTCCGCTCTGGCCTTTTCCGTTTCCGGGACCTCCGATGTTCGATATTTCTCCGCAACTCGACTGCGCCGGCCGCGTGCTGGTGCTCGATCGCCCGCGCGTGATGGGCGTCGTCAATGTCACCCCGGATTCGTTTTCGGACGGCGGGCTGCATGCCGACGTCGACACCGCGGTCGCGCATGCGCTGCGGCTGGTGGAGGAGGGCGCGGACGTGCTCGACATCGGCGGTGAGTCCGCGCGTCCGGGCGCGAATGGCGTGTCGGTCGAGGAAGAACTGGCGCGGGTGATTCCGGTGATCGAGCGGCTCGCCCGCGAGACCGCGCTGCCGATCAGCATCGATACTTCCAAGCCCGAGGTGATGCGCGCCGCGGTGGCCGCGGGCGCCGGCATGATCAACGACGTGTACGCGCTGCGGCGCGAAGGCGCGCTCGATGCCGCTGCGGCGCTCGGCGTGCCGGTGGTGCTGATGCACATGCTGGGCGAGCCGCGCTCGATGCAGGATGCGCCCGATTACGAGGACGTGGTCGCCGACGTACACCGTTTCCTCGCCGAGCGCATCTTCTCTGCGGAAATGGCCGGCATCCCGAAGAAGCGGATCGTGGTCGATCCCGGTTTCGGCTTCGGCAAGACCACCGCGCACAATCTCGCGCTGCTGGCGCGCTTCGAACGCTTCACCGATCTCGGCGTGCCCGCGCTGGCCGGCCTGTCGCGCAAGCGCAGCATCGGCCAGATCACCGGCCGCGACGATCCGCACGCGCGCATCCACGGGTCGGTGGCCGCGCACGTCATCGCCGCGCAACGCGGCGCGAAGCTCCTGCGCGTGCACGATGTCGCCGCGACCGTCGATGCGCTCAAGATCTGGAACGCGGTGGCGGCGGTGCCGATGCCGAAATCGTCCGCGTCCGCATCGACGGGCATCCGCTGGCCGGACGATGTCTGACCCGTCGCGCTTGTGCACAACATCTGTGGACAAGTATCGGGATTGTTCTGTGGACAACCCGCTGCGGCCCTGTCGTGGCGGGCCCCGCAGGCACTCTGGCGAAAAAAACGACAGCCGGTTCCCGGGTTCCGCGTGATCAAAAATTGACCACATCGGCTGCAGGCCCCACTGCGACAGGGGCGCAGCGATTCATCCACAGACTTGTGCACGCGTTGTCCACAGAACCTGTGGATGAGGCCACATCGTGTCTCTGCATGCTTGACATGTCGTGATTGACTTTGACTCCGTCGGCACACTTCAGCGTCGGCGTTCGCCCGCGCCGCGCATGCGGTTCGTGACCTGCGGCGCCTGCGCGGGCGTCGCCATCGATATCGAGGCCACGATGGGCGCACGCGGGCGCAGCAGCGGCCGTGCGCCGCGGCCCGGCGAAAGCGGCGTCGTCTGCTTCCAGTGACGCAGCAGCGTGCGCAGCGCTTCCGGCGCGTTCGTGGGCGTCGCCAGCCCGGCCTGATTCTTCGAATTCTGGCCGTGACAGCCGGCGCAGGTGCGGATTTCGCCGGGCTGCATCGTGATCCAGACGCGCTCGCGGACGATGGCGACGCCGGCACCGTCGGTGGTCTGCCAAGTCAGCGCGCGATTGGCCGGCACCAGCGCCGCGGTGGAGCCGTCGGCGGCGATCCGCACGCTGCCGGGCGGCCCGGACGCATTCGCCGGATTGCGTCCGGCATCGATCGGTTGCGCGATGAGGCGGCGCCCGGCGGAGAAATTGTCGTAGCCGCGGACGGCGTTCGCCTGAAGGATCTGGTAGTGGGCGATGTCGTACACGCGGCCGCTGCCGCCGATCGTGCTGGTGCCCAGCGGCACGCGCAGGTTGAACGGTTGTTGCCTGTCGCCGCGATCGCGGCTGGTCTGGTTGCGGGTGACGATCAGCGCGAGACCATTGGCCTTCATCCAGTCGCGGAAGACGTGTTCGCTGATGCGTTCTTCGGCGAACACCGCGGCCTCCGGCGCTTCGATGACCGGCTGCGCGATCGGAGGTCGCGGACGCGCCACGACTTCGACCGGCTCGATCTCCCATAGCGGTCCGTTGTAGACGAGGGCGACGTCGGGACTCCACCACGACACCGTTTTCTGGATGCCCGGCGTCAGCGACGGACCCGCTTCGAGCATGCCGCTGCCGTTCGTGACCAGCTGGCGCAGGCGGAACAGGGTGCCGGTCGCGGTGGTCGGACTCGTGGTGTGCGAGGCCACCATCTGCCCGCCGGTCATCGGCAGCGGATTGCGGAACCGGCCCGCCGGCAGGCTGCCGTTCGTTTCCGGCGGCGACGCGTCCTCGAAGACCATCTGTTCCGCGTTCATCGTCGGCGCTCCCGTGAAGCGCACGATCTGGTTGGAAGTCATCGAGCCGAATTCGCGCGCGAGGATGGCGTAGTAGACGCCGGGCGTCTTCGGATCCTCACGGACATGGAACACGCCGCCATCGTGACGGATGTATTTGCGGTTGGCGATGATGCTTTCGTTGGTGTAATCGCTCAGCGCCGGATCGTCGATGAACGATCGCGGCAGATAGCCGAACGCCATTTCCTGCCGGCCGATGTGGTTGAGCGTCAGCTCTTCGCTGCCGTCCTGGTGCATCTGCCACGGCGTGAACAGATTGCTGGTGAAGCCCGCCACCCGGCCGTACGGGCCGGTCGATGCCTGGCGCGGTTCGGGGAAGACTTCGGTCGGTGTCGCCAGTTTCGTCGCGCCGGGCGCTTCGCCCGCGTAGTTCACCGCGCCGTAGGTGCCGGCGTCCGCCTGCTGGTCGCGCTGCAGATGATCCCAGCGCACGAAGATCAGGCGGCCATAGCTGTCGATGGTCGGCGAGAACGCGCCGCTGGGCGTGTGGTTGAGCATCCGCACGCGGCCGCTGGCGGGATCGAGGCTGTACAGCCCGGTGATCGTCGAGGTGCTTTCGTATTCGTCGAGCTGCGGATAGAGATGCGCCGCGCCGCCGATCGGGCGGTCCGACGCGAACAGGATGCGATCATCGCTCGCGTACAGCGGCGAGACGTTGTTGTAGTCCGCGGGCTGGTTCGGCACCTTCGTCACGACCGCGGTCTGCCCCTGGGCCAGTCCGGTCACTTCGTACAACTGCCACTTGCCGGTGCTGTCGACGTACTGCCGCGGCGGCGCGCCGACCACCATGCTGAAGATCGCCTTGTCGCCGTTCCAGTGCACGGTGGGTTCGCGCACGGCGATGGCGTTGTCGCCCTGCTGGCCGTCCATGCCGTAACCGGCTTCGCGGGTGAGATTGCGCAGGCTGCCGTCCGGATACCGGATCATCAGATCGCCGCCGCGGGGCACAGAACCGATGCCGGGCAGATGATTCGCGAAGGTCGACATCCGGCTCGCGAACGGGTCGCTGCCGGGCGTCGGCACCTGGGTGACGAACAGCACCGGATTCTGCAGGGGCGCGCCGTTCACGGCCTTCGTCGACGCGCGCGCCGCGGACGTGGTCGCGTGTGCCCTGTCATCGGTGACCGCGGCATCGCGCGCGGCGTTCGATGCGGACGCGGAATCGACGTCGCGGCCGCAGGCGGCCAACAGCAGCACGCAGGCGAGGGTGGACATCGCGATGCGTGGAGACGAACCGGACGCTGGAAACATGGCGTTGCCCTGCCGATGCGGTCGGCTGCCGTCGCGCTGCGAGTGCCCCCCGGTGTCCGCGCCTGCAGTCTAGGCGGCGTCGTGCGGCCGGGCTGTGATCCGATTCACGCTCCGTCGGCCGATGTGGCCTGGGCTCCGTGTGCGCCGGTGCCATCGCGGAAGGAGCGCACCCGCGGATCCACGATCCGGAACCACAGCGGCGGGCACAGCGCGAGCAGGAACATCGCGGCATAGCCGCCCGGCAACTGCGGGCTGTCGTCGTGATGCAGCAGGGACTGGTAGCGGCGGCGCGGCGTTTCGTGATGATCGGAATGACGCTGCAGGTGGAACAGCAGCAGGTTGCTGAGCAGATAGTCCGAATTCCACGAGTGCAGATGCGTGGTGCGTTCGTAACGACCGTCGGCGAGTGTCCGCCGCTCCAGGCCGTAATGCTCGATGTAGTTGATGATCTCCAGCGCGCACGCCGCGAAGAACCCCTGGGCGAGGAAGTACGCCGCGCCCGCCGGCCCCAGCCACAGCGCGAAGACGGCGATCAGCGCCAGCCACAGCGCGCTCCAGCGCAGCAGTTCGTTGTCGGCGCTCCACCAGTGTCGCCCCTGTTTCGCCAGACGCTGCGCTTCCAGGGTCCAGGCGTTCGCGGCGTTGCGCAGCAGCGCGCGCGGCAGGAAGTGCCACAGCGATTGGCCGAAGCGCGCGCTCGATGCGTCCTCGGGCGTCGAGACGTGGACGTGATGGCCGCGCACATGTTCGATCTTGAAACCGTGATAGCCGACGCTGGTCAACAGCAGGCCGCCGGCGATGCGTTCGAGCGCGGTGTCCTTGTGGATGAGTTCGTGGGCGACGTTGATCGCCAGCACGCCGCCGACGATGCCCTGCGACAGCAGCCAGCCGGCGATACCGACGACGCCGAAGTCCGCGTGGACGAAATGCCAGCCCGACCATGCCATCACGCCGAGCTGCGCGGGCAGGGCGGCGAGCGTCATCGTCTTGAACCACATTGCGGAGACGCCGTCCGCTTCCAGCGCGCGCGCCTTGTCGGGCGTCGGATTGCGCGGGTCGTGGCCCAGCGCGTAATCGGCCACGGGCAGCAGCACGAACAGGAAGAACAGCGGAAACCACGCCATGAGGTCCGGCTGGCCGCTGCGCATGCCCAGCCAAGCGGCCGCGGGCATCAGCGCCGGCACCACGAACACGAACAGGAACCCGAGGCGTTTCCAGAGCGGCATGGCGTATCGAGGACGGGCGACGTCCACAGCGTACGCCAACGCATGGCCGATTCAACTGCGGCGGTCCGCGCCCGCGACGCCCGGTGGCCGGGGTATCCTCCCCGCTCATCGCCCTTCGACCGGAACCGCCGCATGACCGCTGGCCAGCCGCTGCTCATCACCTTCGGCATCTACCTCGCCGCCATGATCCTGATCGGCGTGTGGGCCTGGCGCTCCACCCGCAGCTTCGACGACTACATCCTCGGCGGGCGTTCGCTGGGCAGCGTGGTCACCGCGCTGTCGGCCGGCGCCTCCGACATGAGCGGCTGGCTGCTGATGGGCCTGCCCGGAGCGCTGTATCTCGGCGGCGTGTCGGAATCGTGGATCGCGCTGGGGCTGATCGTAGGCGCCTGGTGCAACTGGAAATTCGTCGCCGGGCCGCTGCGCGTGTACACCGAGCGTACGCGCAACGCGCTGACCCTGCCGGATTACTTCACCCACCGCTTCGAGGATCGCCAGCGGCTGCTGCGGGTGTTCTCGGCGGTGGTCATCCTGGTGTTCTTCGCGCTGTACTGCGCCAGCGGCATCGTCGCTGGCGCGCGCCTGTTCGAGAGCGTGTTCGGCGTGCCCTATGCCGAAGCGCTGTGGTGGGGCGCCGCGGCCACCATCCTTTACACCCTGATCGGCGGCTTCCTCGCGGTGAGCTGGACCGATACCGTGCAGGCCTCGCTGATGATCTTCGCGCTGGTGCTGACGCCGGTGATGGTGGTGCTGGGCAGCGGCGGCGTCGATGCCAGTCTCGCCCTGATCGAACAGACCGATCCGGCGAAGCTCGACTGGTTCAAGGGCGGCACGCTGGGCGTCGTCGGCATCGTCTCGCTGCTGGCCTGGGGGCTGGGCTATTTCGGCCAGCCGCACATCCTCGCGCGCTTCATGGCTGCGGATTCGCTGACCACCATTCCCAAGGCGCGCCACATCGGCATGTCCTGGATGGTGCTGTGCCTGTTGGGTGCGATGGCGGTGGGCTTCTTCGGCAACGCCTATTTCGCGACGCATCCGGACCAGGTCGGACCGGTCGCCGAGAATTCCGAACGCGTCTTCATCCAGTTGTCGACCGTGCTGTTCAATCCGTGGGTGGCGGGCGTGCTGCTGTCGGCGATCCTGGCCGCGATCATGAGCACGCTGTCGTGCCAGTTGCTGGTCTGCTCCAGCGCGCTCACCGAAGATTTCTACAAGGGCTTCCTGCGTCCGAACGCCAGCCAGCGCGAGCTGGTGTGGTTCGGCCGCGCGATGGTGCTGTCGGTGGCGCTGCTGGCGATCTGGATCGCGCGCGATCCCGACAGCAAGGTGCTCGGCCTGGTGTCGTATGCGTGGGCCGGCTTCGGTGCGGCGTTCGGGCCGGTGGTGCTGTGCTCGCTGTTCTGGGGGCGCATGACCCGCAACGGCGCGCTCGCCGGCATGCTGGCCGGCGCCGCGACCGTGATCCTGTGGAAGGAGATCGCGGTGAAGCAGCACGGCAGCGGGCTCTACGAAATCGTGCCGGGCGTGATCGTCGCGTTCGTCGCGATCTTCGTCGTCAGCCGCATCGGAAAAGCGCCTTCGGACGAGGTGCAGTTCCGGCACAAGGGCGTGCAGGAGACGTTGAAGGTGCATGGCTATTGAGAGCACCATCGCGCGATTGCAAAAACGCGTCATCCCCGCGAAAGCGGGGAGCCAACTCGATCCGCGATCATGCATGGGTCCTCGCTTGCGCGAGGATGATCGCCGTTTCTTTTCGCTCTTGTCGTAGTGCTTAGCATGCCAGCCGACAGCCGCCCCCTCGCCATCGCCCTGATGGGCCCGACCGCATCGGGCAAGACCGCGCTCGCGCTCGACTGGGCACAGCGCTTCGGCGGCGAGATCGTCAGCGTCGACTCGGCGCTGGTGTATCGCGGGCTCGACATCGGCGCGGCCAAGCCCAGCCGCGAAGAACTGGCGGCGGTGCCGCATCACCTGATCGACCTGCGCGAGCCCTGGCAGCCGTATTCCGCCGCCGACTTCGCCGCCGATGCGCGCGTCGCGGTGAAGGACATCGTCGATCGCGGGCGACTGCCGATCCTCGCCGGCGGCACCGGTCTGTATTTCCGCGCGCTGCTGCAGGGCCTGTCGCCGATGCCGCAGGCCGACCCCGCGATGCGCGTGCAGATCGAAGCCGAAGCCGCCGAACGCGGCTGGCCCGCGATGCATGCCGAACTGACGACAGTCGACCCGGCCGCCGCGGCGCGCATCCACGCCACCGACCCGCAGCGCATTCAGCGCGCGCTGGAGGTGTATCGCCTCAGCGGCCGCCCGATCAGCGCATGGCAGCGCGAGGCCAGCGCATCGCCGCGGTTTCCGTGCCGGGTGCTGAAACTCGCGATCGCGCCGCACGACCGCGCCGTGCTGCACGCGCGCATCGAGCGCCGTTTCGACGCGATGCTCGCGGCCGGCTTCCTCGACGAAGTGCGCGCGCTGCGCGCGTTGCCGCCCCTGCGCGACCACCCGGCGCCGCTGGATCTGCCGGCGCTCCGTGCGGTCGGTTATCGCCAGGCCTGGGAGCATCTCGACGGCGCGCTGTCCGCGGTCGAGTTTCGCGACCGCGCGATCTTCGCCACCCGTCAGCTCGCGAAACGACAGGGCACCTGGTTGCGCGGCGAACGCGATCTGCGCGTCTTCGACCCCGCAAACGACAACGCCGGTCTCGAAATGGCGGTCCTCGCATTCCTCGGCGACGGCGCGACCGGTCGATTCGACCTTCGGGCGGCTTCCGGTCAGCTCCCAGTTATGTAAACATCGGGCGTCCGGCAGGGGTAAGGTCGCGTCGCATGTCGACGGGCGGAGCCGGCGCGCGATGATCCATCGTCAATTCTCGAAGAATCCATTCTCGAAGAACTCATGTTTCAGCCAATAACAAGACCCAAAACGGGGAACACCATGTCGAAGGGGCAGTCTTTGCAGGATCCTTTCCTGAACGCTTTGCGCCGCGAGCGCGTTCCGGTTTCGATCTATCTCGTCAACGGCATCAAATTGCAGGGCACGATCGAATCCTTCGACCAGTTCGTGGTGCTGCTGCGCAATACCGTCAGCCAGATGGTCTACAAGCACGCGATCTCCACTGTCGTGCCGGCGCGCAACGTGCGCGTGGGCCCGGGCGGCGGTTACGTGCATTCGGCCTCCGATCACGACGAAGGCGCCCCGGTGGGCGCGCTCGTCGGCGACGACTGACGTCCTGCGGCGGCCGACCGGCCGCCGCGCGTCGATGCGGATCGCAGCGGATGCGGCGCGGAAGCGCCGCAGGCGGCATACTGCGCGTCCCGTCCCTACGGAAGTCCCGGCTTGTTCGAACGTTCCCGCAAGGGCGAAACCGCACTGCTGATCCAGACCCATGCCGGCGGCCCGCCGGAAGCGGACGTGCTGGAAGAATTCGCCGATCTCGCCCGTTCCGCCGGCGCCACGGTCGCGGCCGTGCTGCATGCGCGGATCGACAAGCCGAAGGCGGCGCTGCTGATCGGCAGCGGCAAGCTGGAAGAAGTGAAGGCCGCGGCCGACGCCACCGGCGCCGATCTGGTGCTGGTCAATCACACCCTCAGTCCGGTGCAGGAGCGCAACCTCGAAAAGGCGCTCGGCCGTCGCGTCGTCGACCGCACCGGCCTGATTCTCGACATCTTCGCCCAGCGCGCGCGCAGCCACGAAGGCAAGTTGCAGGTGGAGCTCGCGCAGTTGCGGCACATGGCCACGCGTCTCGTGCGCGGCTGGACCCATCTCGAACGCCAGCGTGGCGGCGCCATCGGTCTGCGCGGTCCCGGCGAAACCCAGCTCGAAACCGACCGCCGCCTGCTGCAGAAGCGGGTGGAACAATTGCAGCGCCGGCTGGAAAAAGTCGAAGTGCAGCATACGCAGATGCGTCGCGCCCGCGTGCGCAGCGAACTGCCGCGGGTCGCGCTGGTCGGTTACACCAATGCCGGCAAATCGACGCTGTTCAATGCGCTGACCGGCGCCGAGGCCTACGCCGACGACCGCCTGTTCGCGACCCTCGATCCCACCGTGCGCCGGATCGCGCTGCCCGGTGGCGGCGTGGTGCTGGCCGACACCGTCGGCTTCGTCCGCGATCTGCCGCACGAACTGGTCGCGGCGTTCCGCTCCACGCTGTCGGAAGCGCGCGAGGCCGATCTGCTGCTGCACGTGATCGACGCCGCGGATCCCCTGCGCGATGAGCGCATCCGTCAGGTCGACGCGGTGTTGAACGAAGTCGGCGCCGGGGATCTGCCGCAGTTGCTGGTCTTCAACAAGATCGATCGCATCGAGGGCGCGGTGCCGCGCCACGATCCGGCGCTGCGTTCGGCGACCGCGGGCGAGGGCGACGACGCGTCGACGGAGCACGATCCCCTGGCCGCGCCGCCGGTCGAGCATCACGGGCTGGAGGAGATCGCGCGCGAACGCGTGTGGCTGTCGGCCCGCGACGGCAGCGGCCTGGATCTGCTGCGTGCGGCGCTGGTGGCGCGGCTCGGCCTGCGTCGGGTCGCCGGTACCATCCATCTGCCTGCTCGTGCCGGGCGCCTGCGCGCGCGTCTCTACGCGCTGGAGGCGGTCCGCGCCGAGACCCACGACGAACACGGCGGCTGGACGATCGAGGTCGATCTGGCCCAGGCCGATGCCGAGAAACTGGCCGCCGGCCCGGGCGGCGATGCGCTCGATGCCCTGTTGCCGCGGGACGACTCGGACGATCACTGGCGGCCCGACCGCCAGCCCGACCGCCACGCCGATCCCGAGTCCGAACCCCAGCCCGATCAGGACCGACATCCCGACCCGGGCCGCGGCCCGGACGACGGCACCTTGTAAACTTCAACTCTCGCCCGCATTCCTGCGGAGCGCAACGGCTTCGGAGCAGGCATGGCCTGGAACACGCCCGGCAAGGGCTCGCCCGACAAGGGCAACAACAACGATTCGTCCGGTGGTTCCGGCAACCGCAATCCGTGGAAGCCCCGTCAGGGCGGTCGCGGCGGTGGCGGCGGCGGTTTCGACGACATCCTCGACCGTCTGCGCGGCCTGTTCGGCGGCGGCAACAGCGGTCCGTTGCGCTGGGTCGCGATCGCGATCGGCCTGTGGCTGGTCTTCAGCAGCTTCGTGCTGATCACCGAACAGCAGCGCGGCGTCGTGCTGCGCTTCGGCGAGTTCTCGCGGACCATGGACCCGGGCCCCAGCTTCAAGCTGCCGTGGCCGATCGAGAGCGTCTACAAGGTCAACGCCACCCAGATCAAGAACTACAGCGACAGCGTGCCGGTGCTCACCAGCGACGAGAACATCGTCCAGGTCGAGATCAACGTGCAGTACCGCATCAACAACGCGAGGCTCTACCTGTTCGGCACCCGCGACGGCGACGAAGTGCTGAAGCAGGCCGTGCTCAGCTCGGTGCGCGAGCAGGTCGGCCGCTCGACCCTCGATACCGTGCTCGGCGCGCGCGACGCGCTGGCCGTGGCCGCGCGCGTGCGCCTGCAGAAATCGCTGCAGGCCTACAACACCGGCCTGGTCGTTACCGAGCTCAATCTGCCCAACGCGCGTCCGCCGGAAGAAGTGAAGCCCGCGTTCGACGACGTGAACTCCGCGCAGCAGGACAAGGACCGCCTGATCAGCGAATCCCGCGCCTACGCCGCGAAGGTCGTGCCCGAAGCGCGCGGCGAAGCCTCGCGCACCCGCACCGTCGCCGAAGGCTACAAGACCGCCTCGATCGCCCGCGCCACCGGTGACGCGTCGCGCTTCACCTCGCTGCTGCAGCAGTACCGCGGTGCGCCGGAAGTGACCCGCAAGCGCCTGTGGCTGGAGACCGTGCAGCAGGTGCTGGCCGACAACCGCAAGGTCGTCGGTGGCGACAGTCGCCAGATCCTCTATCTGCCGGTGCCGCCCGCCCGCAACCAGGCGCCCGCGGCCGCCGCGGCGCCGCCGCCCGAACTGATCGCGCCCACCGTGACCGCGACCCCCGACGAAGACACCACGCGCAAGGGCCGCAGCAGCGGCCGCGATGGAGACGGCCGATGAGACTCTCGCTCTGGATCCTGATCGCGCTGACCGCGCTGTTCATGCTGTTCGGCTCGGTCTACGTCGTGCGCGAAGGCCACACCGCCATCGTCCTCAACCTCGGCAAGGTCGTGCGCAGCGACATCGGCCCCGGCCTGCATTTCAAATGGCCGCTGGTCGAAAGCGCGCGCATCTTCGATGCCCGTCTGCTGGTGCTGCCGGCCGAACCCGAGCGCTACCTCACCTCCGAACGCAAGGACGTGAGCGTGGACTTCTTCGCCGTCGGCCAGATCCAGGACGGTCGCGCGTTCTATCGCGCCACCGCCGGCGACGAGCTGGCCGCGATCGACCGCCTCGCGCCGATCATCAAGGACGCGCTGCGCAACGAAGTCAACGCGCGCACGCTGTCCCAGGTGGTGTCCGGCGATCGCAGCAAGATCGTCGACGCCCAGCTCGCCGCGATCAACAAGGGCGCGGCCACGCTCGGCGTGAAGATCGTCGACCTGCGCATCAAGCAGATCGATCTGCCCACCGACAGCCAGGTCATCCGCGACGTCTATCGCCGCATGAGCGCGCAGCGCCAGCAGGTCGCCAGCAAACTGCGCGCCGAGGGCGAGGAGCAGGCCAACCAGATCCGTGCCCAGGCCGACCGCGACCGCGCGGTGATCCTGGCCGAAGCCGAACGCGACGCCCAGAAGATGCGCGGCGAAGGCGATGCCGAGGCCGCGCGCATCTACGGCGGCGCCGCGAACGCCGACCCCGGTTTCTACGCCTTCCAGCGCAGCCTCGAAGCCTATCGCGCCTCGTTCGCCGACGGCGACGCTGTGATCGTGCTCGACAAGGACGATCCGTTCCTGCAGTACATGCGCAGCGATCGTTGAGGCCGGTGTCGCGATGACCGACCTCTGGGCCGCTCTGGCCCTCGTCGCCGTGATCGAAGGATTGATGCTGTTCGCCTTCCCGGGCGTCTGGCGTCGCGCGGCCGAACAGATGCTGTCGATGCCCCTCGGCCAGTTGCGCGTGGTGGGTGGCGTGGTGATGGCGGCAGGGCTGATCGCGCTGTATCTGGTACGCGGTTGACGCGATCGTTTCCGCTGCCCGGAATATTCCGGGTCCGTCCAGAAAAGTTCATGATCCTGTCGCGGCGTCTTTCGCGCTGCAGGAGATGGCGCGCCTCGCGCTACGCGGGCCGGCCATTGCGGCCGGGCCCGCGCCCATGACTCTTCCAAGGACAGCCCTTCCGATGAGAATGCTCATCCACACCCTGCTGGCCGCGGCGTTCGGCCTCGGCCTGACGCCTGTCGCGCATGCCCAGAGCGGCGGCATCGACGCCTCGCCCTCCACCGTGGTCATCCCCACCGGCAGTACGACCGGGACCACCGACGTCTTCTGGACCGTCTCCGGCGGCGAAGCCTTCTACATCACCGTGAACTGCGGCGGCGGCGACGGCCTGTTCGCCTCCAGCGGCGCCGGCAGCTACAGCCAGGGCGCGCCGTGGATCACGGTCGGCGCCAGCTGCGTCTTCAGCCTGCGCGCGAACGCCCCCGGTGGCCCGGTGCTCGGCAGCGTGACCGTCAACGGCGTCGCCCCGAACGGCGCGATTTCCGCGTCTCCGGAAACCGTCGTGATTCCTGCCGGGCAGACCCACGGCAACACCAACATCGGCTGGGTCGGCGAATACGCCGACAGCTTCCACGTCACCGTGAACTGCGGTGGCGGCGACGGCCTGTTCGCCTCCAGCGGCCCCGGCGCCAACAGCCAGGGCGCGCCGTGGATCGGCGTCGGCACCCAATGCGTCTTCAGCCTGCGTGCGGACGGTGCGTCCGGCCCGGTGCTGGACAGCGTCGCCGTGAACGGCGTGGCCGGGCTGGCGCCGAGCGGCAGCATTTCCGCGTCGCCGACCACGGTCAATATTCCGGCCGGGCAGTCCAGCGGCAGCACGACCCTCAGCTGGGTCGGCCAGAACGCCGGCAGTTTCGTCGTCACCCGCGATTGCGGCAGCGGCGAAAGCGTCGTCACCTCCAGCGGCGCTGGCAGCTACAGCCAGGTCGCCTCCGGCATCACCGCCGGCGCCGACTGCGCGTTCCGCCTGCGCGCGGACAGCGCCGCAGGCACGGTGCTCGGCAGCGTCGCGGTCACCGGCGTGGCCACCCAGACCGCCACCGGCACCCTGACCGCCACGCCGGCCACCGTGACCATTCCGTCCGGCCAGTCCACCGGTACCACCACGCTGAACTGGACCGCCCAGGGCGCCGACGCCTTCCACGTCACCGTCAGCTGCGGCGGTGGTGCGGAATCGCTGTTCGCCTCCAGCGGTGCCGGCAGCTACAGCCAGAGCGCGCCGTGGATCACCGTCGGCGCCAATTGCGCCTTCCGCCTGCGCGCGAACACCACCAGCGGCCCGGTGCTGTCCACCGCCAACGTCTCCGGCGTCGCCGGGCAGGCGCCGACCGGCAGCATCTCCGCGTCTCCGACCACGGTGAACATCCCGTCCGGCCAGAGCACCGGCAGCAGCACCATCAGCTGGAACGCCAGCGGCGTCACCCAGGCCCACGTGCGTTCGTCGTGCGCGGGCGCCGCGCAGACCGGTTTCGCCGTCACCGGCGCCGGCAGCTTCAGCCAGGTCGCGAACTTCATTCCGGTCGGCGCGTCGTGCACCTTCCAGCTCCGCGCCGACGGCGCGGGCGGCGCGCTGCTCGGCGCGGTCACGGTCACCGGCCAGCAGACGCAGACGCTCATCACCACGCAGCGCGGCGGTTCGAATCACCTGTTCTATCGCCATCCGGCGCCGGGTTCGGGCGATCAGGCCTACAACTACGGAATCATGCTGCACTACCACGAGAAGGGTGTGCGCGACACCGTGCGCGACCAACTGCAACAGATGCACGCCAACGGCCAGCGTTCGCTGCGCGTGTTGGTGCACTACCTGCATGCGCCGGGCGGCGTCATCACCAGCACGCCGGCCGAATCGTCGAAGAAATGTCTGATCTCGGCGAAGACCTGTCCCCCGGGCAGCGAATACTTCCTGCCGCTGCAGTACCAGCAGAACCTGCGCGACTATCTCGCCGACATCCGCGCCGCCGGTTTCGAGCGGGTGATGATCGGCATGGGTCCGCAGTGGATCAACGACTTCTATTCCTGCAACAGCAACGAAGTGCCGCTCTCGCTGCGCCAGCAGTTGTATGCCGGCTCGCCGCTGGTCAACGAACTGTTCGAGGAAGCCTGGGGCGTGGCGAAGGAGCTGCGCGCGATCGCGGTCGCCTCCGGCCTGCCGTACCTGATGGATCTGGGCAACGAATACATCCCGCCGTCCAACATCGCCGACTTCGGCCAGTGCGTGAAGGACATCATCGAAGGCACGCCGCAGCATCAGGGTTACCTGCGCTTCCTGTGGGGCCGCTACGTCGCCGCCTACGGCACCCAGGACACGGTCGGGTTCTCGGTGATCGTCGGCAACAGCTGGGACGCCGACAATCGCCTCGCGCGGATGCCGCAGTTCCTCTCGCCGCTGCCGTCGATCTACTCGCTGCACAGCTACACCGCATCGGGCGACATCACCGGCGCCCTGAACCGTGCCTACCAGGTCACCGGCAATTTCGGTCGCCGGCCGTGGATCATCGGCGAGACCGACAACCGATCGACCGCGGCGGCGGATGCGATCCGCAGTTTCATCGTCAACCGCCCGCAGCAGCAGGTGTTGCACGTCATGCAGTGGCCCGGCTTCAACTGCACGACCGAAGCCCAGTGCCTGCCGCTGGACTTCAGCGCGTTCATCTCGCGGGGCTTCTGAGGCCTGGTTCCCGCATTCCCTCTCCCCGCCTTGCGGTGGAGAGGGAAGGCCGCTCTATCGGTGGGCGGCCGGGCGCGGATGCGGCACCGCAAAATAATCCGCCCCAAGGGTGGTCCCGGGGCCCAAAACCCGGATAATGCACAAAAGCCGGACGGGGCATCTGCCCCTCCGGCTTTTCCGTGTCGGTGACACGTCCCCTGATCGCGAACGTTGCCCGGGCAGAGGCCGCAACCCGGGGGCATTCGCGAACAACCCCGGGTTTCGCGCTTCGCGCTCGACCCGGGCTACGAATCAAGAATTCCGGAGTACGCAATGGGTCAGTCAGTCGTGGTGTTGGGCGCGCAGTGGGGCGACGAGGGCAAGGGCAAGATCGTCGATCTCCTCACCCAGGACATCGGCGCCGTCGTGCGCTTCCAGGGCGGCCACAACGCCGGTCATACCCTCGTCATCGGCGGCAAGAAGACCGTCCTCCACCTGATTCCCTCCGGGATCCTGCGCGACGACGCGCTCTGCCTGATCGGCAACGGCGTCGTGCTGCATCCCGGCGCGCTGCAGAAGGAAATCGGCGAACTCGAAGCCAACGGCGTCGAAGTGCGCAGCCGCCTGAAGATCAGCCCGGCCACGCCGATCATCATGCCGTACCACATCGCGCTGGATCAGGCCCGCGAAAAGGCCGCCGGCAAGAGCGCCATCGGCACCACCGGCCGCGGCATCGGCCCGGCCTACGAAGACAAGGTCGCGCGTCGCGGCATCCGCGTCGCCGACCTCAGCTATCCGGCCGAACTCGCCGAAAAGCTGCGCACCACGCTCGATTACCACAACTTCGTGTTGACCCAGTACCTGAAGGTCGAACCGGTCGACTTCCAGCAGACGCTCGACGAAGCGCTCGCGTTCGGCGAATACATCGAGCCGATGAAATCCGACGTCGCCGGCATCCTCCACGACCTGCGCAAACAGGGCAAACGCGTGCTGTTCGAAGGCGCGCAGGGCTCGCTGCTCGACATCGACCACGGCACCTATCCCTACGTCACCTCGTCGAACACCACCGTCGGCGGCGCGCTCGCCGGCACCGGCGTCGGCGCCGACGCCATCGACTACGTGCTCGGCATCGCCAAGGCCTACGCCACCCGCGTCGGCGGCGGCCCGTTCCCGACCGAACTCGACGACGAAGTGGGCCAGGGCATCCGCGACCGCGGTCAGGAATACGGCGCCACCACCGGCCGCCCGCGCCGCTGCGGCTGGATGGACATCGTGGCCCTCAAGCGCGCGGTCGCCATCAACGGCATCAGCGGCCTGTGCATCACCAAGCTCGACATCCTCGACGGCATGGACAAGCTGAAGATGTGCGTCGCCTACGAATACCGCGGCAAGCGCACCGAATACGCACCGCTCGACGCCGACGGCTGGAACGATTGCAAACCTGTCTACCTTGAATTCCCGGGCTGGAGCGAATCCACCGCCGGCATCACCGAGTGGGACAAACTCCCCGCCGCCGCCCGCGCCTACCTGCGCGCGCTGGAAGAACTCGCCGGCTGCCCGCTGGCGATCGTCTCCACCGGACCGGACCGCGACGCCAACATCGTCCTGCGCGATCCGTTCGCGTAAGTCGCGCGGAACGCGACCGCTTCGCTTTCACCACCCGCAGGCGCGGCCCCATCCTCGTCGTACGTTGGGGTCTGCCTGGGCCGGCCCGGACCGCGACGCCAACATCGTCCTGCGCGATCCGTTCGCGTAATGCGGGTGCGCTGAGGCGCGCGCCGATTCAAAAACGACCCTCATCCGACCTTCGGACACCTTCTCCCCGCCAGCGGGGAGTAAGGACGTTTTCCGCCGCCTGCATTTCAGAAAACTCCGACGCCCCATCGCCCCGTCCACCGACATTCAAGCCGTGATCGATTCGCAATGCTGTTTGGACACCGGGAATCCGCCCGGGCATGAAGCGAGGATTAGGCATGAGCGAAGAACCGATGTCGTTGGCATTCACCGTCGAGGATCTGGATGCGGTGGACGCGGCGCTGACGATGCTGGAAGCGCGACTGGCAGCGCTGGTGTCGCTGCGGCAGGAAGTGCGGCAGGGTTGGGCGCGGATGGGCGAGGTGTCCGAGCTGTTCTGCCGGCAGACGCTGGCAGCGATGGCCGAGCGGCCACCTGTGTCGTCGGTGACGTTCGATCTATCGCGGGCGCAGGCCGATCTGGCCGCGGCGGATGCGCTGCATCCGCGTCTGTTGCGGTTGCGGCGGCTGGCCGATCGCGCCGAGGATTCGGAACTGGCGCTGGGCGCCGATGTGATGGTGGCGGCGCTGCAGGCGCATGCGCTGCTGGAGGCGGCCGGCGATGACGTGGTGCCTGTCTTGTCTTGCGAGGTGCGCGCCGCGTGAGCCGATGAGCAGCCGCATGCCTTCATCGACACAGTTTCTGCCGGATTGGATCCGCGGCCGTCGGTGTCGAACGCTGGACGGCCATGTCGCGATCAGCCCGAATACGCGGTCTGTGGTTCGTTGACCTGATTCACGTTGGCGAGCATCAGATGCTTGCGCAGCCAGTCGGCGAATTCAGCCTCGTCGAGATGGCCTGCAGCGAGATCGAGGTAGACCGGATAAAGCGACAGATCGTCGGCCTGCAGAACGGCATCGTTGAGGCGGATGAAGGTTTCGCAGCAGACGGCGGCGGTGCGTTTGTTGCCGTCGACGAACGGATGGTTGCGGGCAAGACCGAACGCCAGACTGGCCGCCAGCGCGGCGAGATCGGGCGGCGGGTCGCCATAGGCGAACAACTGATGCGGCCGCGCGAGCGCGGAGTCGAGCAGGGCTTCGTCACGAACGCCCGTGCCGCCGCCGTGTTCGGCCAACTGCCGGTCGTGGATGGCGAGGGCCAGGCGTTTGCTGATCCAGACGATCATGTCGCCGCCCTCACTGCGCCAGCTTGTGCAGCAAGGTGCGGCGATCGCGCATGACCTGCTCGGCCACTTCCATCTGCGCCGCGAGTTCCGGGTCGTAGGTGGTCAGGACGATGCCGCCCGGAGTTTCCAGTGCGAACAGTTCGTCGCCCTTTTCCAGGCGCAGACGGGCCAGCAGTTCCTTGGGCAGGATCACGCCGGCGGAATTGCCGACGGTCGTAATTTTCAGTTTCATCGCAACCTCACGAACGATAGTTATAACCGACGTTATACCCGGGTTGTAGGCGGTTTCGCAAGCCCGCAACGACACAACCCCGCCGGGGCGGGGTTCTGCAGGTGGCGCATGGCGGTTTCGGTGGGCGTCAGCCGTTCTTCAACGCCGGATTGTCCCAGCCCGGGCGGGCGGCGAAGCGGTCGCCGTATTTCGCTTGCAGCGCGGCCAGTTTCGCGAGCAGCGCATCGACGCCAGTGTCGCGGATGTACTGGATCGGGCCGCCACGGAAGGGCGCGAAGCCGGTGCCGAAGATCACGCCGGCATCCAGCAGTTCCGCGTCCGCGACCACGCCTTCGTGCAGGGCGGCGACGGCTTCGTTGAGGAAGGGCAGGATCAGGCGGTCTTCGAGGTCGTCGGGCGCCTTGTAGTCGGCGGGAATTTCAGGTTTCCGCGCCTTGCCGTTCTCCCATGCGTAGAGGCCCTGGCCATCCTTCTTGCCGCGCTTGCCGGCTTCGGGCGGGGCGGCCAGCGCGGCGGGAATCGGCAGGCCGAGGAAGGGCGCGAGTTCCGCGCCGACGCCCGCGGCCACGTCCAGACCGACGGTGTCGATCAGTTCGATCGGGCCCATCGGCATGCCGAACTTCGTCGCGGCCTTGTCGATGACCGGGCCGGGAATGCCTTCGGAATAGGCGGTCGCGGCTTCGAGCATGTACGGGAACAGCAGGCGGTTCACGAGGAAGCCCGGGGTGCCTGCGACCGGCACCGGCAGTTTGTCGATCGCCCGGCAGAACGCGGCGAGGCGCTTCTCGGTGGCCGGGTCCATGCCGTCGTGGTGGATGATTTCCACCAGCGGCATCATCGCCACCGGGTTGAAATAGTGCAGGCCGGCGAACTGCGCCGGACGCGCGATGTGTTCGCGCAGTTCGGTCAGCGGGATCGACGAGGTGTTGGTGGTGAGCAGCGCATCGGCCTTCATCTTGGGCTCGACGCTGGTGTAGAGGTCGCGCTTGGCCTCGGGTTTCTCGATGATCGCTTCGATCAGCAGATCGGCCCTGGCGACGCCGTCGCCGGCGAGATCGGAGACCAGGCGTGCCGCGACTTCCGGACGCTTGCGCTCGTCCTTCACGCGCTTGGCGAACAATTCCTGCGCGCGGCCCATGGCGGTGTCGATGAAGCGCTGTTCGCGATCCTGCAGGGTGACCTCGAAGCCCTTGTACGCGGCCCATGCGGCGATGTCGCCGCCCATCACGCCGGCGCCGACGACATGCACGTGGCGGATGCCGTGATCCTTGCCGCCCAGGCCCTTCAGCCGTTCCTGCAGGAAGAACACGCGGGTCAGATTGCGCGCCGTCGGCGTGGCGGCGAGTTTCACCACCGCTCTGCGCTCGGCGTCGAGGCGCGCCCTGATGCCGGCGCCGGCGCTTCGGCGCCAGGTGTCGATCAGGGCGTAAGGCGCCGGGTAGTGTTCCCGGCGCGCCTTGCGCGCGGTCATCTTCACCATCTTCGGCGCGATCAGCTGGCGCGCCGCCCAGGTGTTGGTGGCCCAGCCGAGGAAGCGCTGCTTGAACGGGCGCTCGATGCCGCGCAGCGCGAGGGTGGCGGCGGCTTCGACCAGTTGGTCGGCATCCACGACCTTGTCGACCAGACCGATCGCGCGCGCGGCGGAGGCCGAGAGGCTGCGGCCTGTGAGCATCATGTCCATCGCCGCGGGGGAGCCGACGAGTTGCGGCAGACGGGCGCTGCCGCCCCAGCCCGGGAAGATGCCCAGCATCACTTCCGGCAGGCCGATCTTCGTCGACGGATCGTTGGAGGCGATGCGATAGCGGCAGGCCAGCGAGATTTCGGTGCCGCCGCCCATGCAGAAGCCGTGGATCGCGGCGACGGTGGGGAAGGGCAGCTCGGCGATCCGCTGGAAGATCTGCTGGCCGCGGCGGATGGAATCGCCGATGGTGCCCTTGCGGTCGAATTCCTGGAATTCGCGGATGTCGGCGCCGGCGATGAAGCCTTTTTCCTTCGCCGAGCGCAGCACCATGGCTTTCGGCGGCTCCAGCAGGATGCGTTCGAGCAGAGCGCCCAGTTCGATCAGCACGTCCTGACCGAAGGTGTTGACCGATTCGCCCTCGCGGTCGAAGGACAGGACGAGCACGCGGTCGGGGCGGAGTTCGGTCTTCCAGTGGCGGAGACGCAGGCCGTCGAGGCCGGGCTGGGGCGTGGTCATGGGGAATCCATACGCTGGAGAATGGGGCCTATGATCCCGACGAGGCCGGCGGGTCGTCAAATGCCGCGTCGTCGCCGGGCCCGGCATGGCTTGTGGCAGTGGCGCCGGGCCCCCAGATGAACCGATGTTGCACAGGACGGCCGGTGGGCGGCCGTGGGGACCGGGAACTTTTCCCGGACGTGTATTGTCGGAACAGTCGGCCATCGAGCCGGACGATTCCCTGCAGGAGTGCCGGCCGGATGGCCGAGACGATGACCGAAAACGTGGACCTCGAACTGGTCCGGCGGGTGCAGCGCGGCGACAGCGCGGCCTTCGACCTGCTGGTGCGCAAGTACCAGCACCGGGTCGTGGCCCTGATCGGGCGCTACGTCCACGACTGGAGCGAATCCCAGGACGTGGCCCAGGAAACGTTCCTGCGCGCTTACCGCGCGCTGGGGAATTTCCGCGGCGACGCCCAGTTCTCGACCTGGCTGCACCGGATCGCGGTGAACACCGCGAAGAACCATCTGGTGGCGCACAAGCGCCGGCCGCCGGGCGAGGACATCGACATCGACGATGCCGAACAGTTCGAATCCGCCGTGCGGATGCGCGACAACGACACCCCGGAGCGCGAGTTGATGCGACAGGAGATGGAACAAACGGTGATGCGCGCGGTCGTAGCATTGCCCGAGGAGCTTCGGGTGGCGATCACGCTCCGCGAGGTCGAGGGTCTGAGTTACGAGGAGATCGCGCAGCAGATGCAGTGCCCCATCGGCACGGTCCGTTCGCGCATCTTCCGGGCCCGCGATGCGATCGACGCGCAGTTGCGACCGCTGATGGACGCGCAGGATCCGCGCGAACGCGCGATCCGCTGATCGATTCCCTTCCCCCGACGCCGTCTCCATTCCGACAACGAGCCCATGACCGGATTGCACGACATTTCTTCCGATCGCGAAGCCAACGCCCGCGAATTCCACCGAGAACAGTTGTCCGCGATGCTGGACGGCGCGCTCTCCGCGGACGAAACCCGGTTCCTGTTGCGGCGCATGCAGCACGACGATGAACTCGCCGATTGCTGGGGCCGCTGGCAGTTCTATGGCGACGCCCTGCGCGGCCATGCCGGCCGCGCCTTGCCCGCCGATTTCTCGCAGCGCGTCGGCCGCGCGATTGCCGACGACATTGCCGACGACATCGCCACGGCCGAAGTCATGCCGGTGGCGGCGCTTTCAAACGATCCCCGCCGCCCGCTGTTGCAGCGACCGTTGCTGCGTTGGGGTGGCGGTGCGGCCCTTGCGGCGTCGGTCGCCCTGGCGGCATTCCTCGGCGGCCGCGAACCCGAGGCGCCCACCGACGCCGCGATTCCGCCGGCGGTGGCCGTGATCCATCCGCCGGGCGCAGCGTCCGGCGCGCCGGTGCCAGTGCCTCTGCCCGAACCGCGCCCCGAAGCACCCGTCGGAGATCAGGCCGCCGCTGTGCTGGTGGCTTCCGCGGCCGCAGCCGCCTCCGTTGCGGAAAGCCGCGGGACGCATCCCCGGATCAAGGCCGGCAATCGGGCAACCACGCTCGAACGCGATCGCGCCGCAGTGGCTGCGCGGGCCCGCGAATCCGAAGCCGTCGTCGTCGCGCAGTCGACCCCACGCGACGATCTGGCGCCGAACGCGCAGATCGTGGTCAAGCCGTGGCCGCGCGCACTGGTGCCCGGCGCGTCCGACAACGGCGTGGTCACCGCCGGTTTCGGCGACGGCAGTCATGCCGTGCATCCCGCATTCCAGCCCCGGTCCCAGTCGCAGCCGCGATTCATCGAGTTGCCGCCGCCGCCCGCAGCCGCGGAGGCGCCATAACGGCGCCCGGCGTCTCCTGCATCCCTGCGCGATCCCGTCTTTCCGAAACCCGTCTTCCAGAATCCAGCATCCCCACTCTTTATCGAGGACGCCTCCCCGATGAAACCGACTTTCCGTACCCTGGTGCTCGTCACCGCCACGGCTGCCGCGACCGCGGCGGCCACCACCGTGTTGCCGATCGGCGCGGGACAGCCTGCCGCCGCACAGCCCGCGGCATCGGCGTCCGTCGTCACGGCCGCCGCGGCCGAAGCCATCAACGCGCCCAACGCGCCGCTGGTGACCGGCCTTCCGGATTTCACTCTGCTGGTCGAGCGGGTCGGACCCGCGGTCGTCAGCATCGAAGCCACCGGCAGCGCCCGCAACCCGATGGCGCGCGGCGGTGGCGTCCCCGATGACGATGAACTGCCCGAATTCTTCCGCCGCTTCTTCGGCCCCGACATGCCGATGCCGGGCGTCCCCGGTGGCCCGGGTGGCCCCGGTGCGCCAGGTGAGGACGGCGATGGCGACGGCGGCCCCCAGGGCATGTCGATCGGCACCGGGTTCCTGATTTCCGGCGATGGCTATCTGCTGACCAATCATCATGTGGTCGACGGCGCCGACGAGGTCAAGGTCACCCTGTCGGATCGTCGCGAATTCAAGGCGAAGGTGGTCGGCAGCGATCCGCAGTCCGACGTCGCGGTGCTCAAGATCTCCGCCGACGATCTGCCATACCTGCGCACCGGAAATTCCAAATCGCTCAAGCCCGGGCAGTGGGTGGTCGCGATCGGCTCGCCGTTCGGTCTCGATCACTCGGTCACCGCCGGCATCGTCAGCGCGGTCGGTCGCGCCGCGAACGCGCAGCAGCGCTATGTGCCCTTCATCCAGACCGACGTGGCGATCAACCGCGGCAATTCCGGCGGCCCGCTGTTGAACACCCACGGCGAAGTGGTCGGCATCAACTCGCAGATCTTCAGCAACTCCGGCGGTTACATGGGCGTGAGCTTCGCCATTCCGATGGACGTGGCGATGAACGTGGCCCAGCAGATCCGCACCACCGGCAAGGTCAGCCGCGGCCAGATCGGCGTGGTGGTCGGCGCCGTCACTTCGGAAGCGGTGAAGGGCTTCGGCCTGCCCGACACGCGCGGCGCGCTGGTCAGCGACGTGCGCGCCGGCAGCCCGGCCGAGAAGGCGGGCATCGAACCGGGCGACGTGATCCGCGCGGTCGACGGCACCCCGATCGACGATTCCAGCGATCTGCCGCCGGTGATCGGGTCGATGGCGCCGGGCGCCACCGCGAAGCTCTCGATCCTGCGCGGCGGCAAGACCCTCGAACGCACGGTCACGCTGACCCGTCTCGACGAGACCGCGGTCGCCGAGGGTCCGCAGCGGCAGGCGCCGCGCGAGCCCGCGGCCAGCGGCAAGCGCAATGTGCTGGGGCTGGTCGGCGAGGACATCGCCGCCGACACGCGTCGCGAACTGGGCCTGCGTCCGGGTGAAGGTGTGGTCATCGCCCGGGTCGAGGGCAAGTCGGCGCGCAGCGCGGGCCTGCGTCAGGGCGACATCGTGCTGCGGGTCGGCACCACCCCGGTGGGCAACGTGGCTGCGTTCGACCGCGAACTGGCCAAGGTCCGCGACGACCAGACGGTGATGCTGCTGGTCCGTCGCGGCGGTGCGACCCAATTCCTGGCGGTCTCGCCCGACAAGACCGGCTGATCGCGGTCCTTCCGGGCGTCCGGCCCATCCGAAGGCGGCCGTCGGCCGCCTTCGGCGCGTTCGCGGGGCGGTCGACCGGTCCCGGCCGAGGCCGGCGGGCTTCCCGCCTGTGCGATAATCTTCGGTTCGACCACACAAGGCCACGACGGCCCCGCGCCGCGCTTCCCTATGTCCGATTCCATGCGGAACATCCGCAACTTCTCCATCATCGCCCACGTCGATCACGGCAAGTCCACGCTGGCCGATCGCATCATCCAATTGTGCGGCGGTCTGGAAGCGCGCGAGATGGAGGCGCAGGTGCTCGATTCGAATCCGATCGAGCGCGAGCGCGGCATCACCATCAAGGCCCAGTCCGTGTCTTTGCCGTACAAGGCGAAGGATGGGCAGACCTATCAGCTCAACTTCATCGACACCCCCGGCCACGTCGACTTCAGCTACGAAGTCAGCCGCTCGCTGGCCGCCTGCGAGGGCGCGCTGCTGGTGGTGGACGCCGCCCAGGGCGTGGAGGCGCAGTCGGTCGCCAACTGCTACACCGCGGTGGAGCAGGGCTTGGAAGTGGTGCCGATCCTCAACAAGATCGATCTGCCGACCGCCGACATCGATCGCGCCAAGGCCGAGATCGAGGCGGTCATCGGCATCGACGCCACCGACGCGGTCGCGATCAGCGCCAAGACCGGCCTGAACGTCGGCAATGTGCTCGAAGCCATCGTCCACCGCATTCCGCCGCCGAAGCCGCGCGATACCGACAAGCTGCAGGCGCTGATCATCGATTCCTGGTTCGACAACTACCTCGGCGTGGTCTCGCTGGTGCGGGTGATGCAGGGCGAAATCGTGCCCGGCACCAAGATCCTGGTGATGTCGACCGGCCGCACGCATCTGGTCGACAAGGTCGGCGTGTTCACGCCCAAGCGCAAGGAGCTGAAGAAGCTCGGCGCGGGCGAAGTGGGCTGGATCAACGCCAGCATCAAGGACGTTCACGGCGCGCCGGTCGGCGACACCCTCACGCTGGCCAGCGATCCGGCCGCCAAGCCGCTGCCGGGTTTCCAGGAAATGCAGCCGCGCGTGTTCGCCGGCCTGTTTCCGGTCGATGCCGAAGACTATCCGGACCTGCGCGAAGCGCTGGAAAAACTGCAGCTCAACGACGCCGCCTTGCGTTTCGAGCCCGAAAGCTCCGAAGCGATGGGGTTCGGTTTCCGCTGCGGCTTCCTCGGCATGCTGCACATGGAGATCGTGCAGGAGCGTCTGGAGCGCGAGTACAACCTCAACCTCATCACCACGGCGCCGACCGTGGTGTACGAAGTGCTGAAGACCGACGGCACGGTGGTGTCGCTGGACAATCCCGCGAAGCTGCCGCCGACCAATCACATCGAGGAAATCCGCGAGCCGATCATCCGCGCGAACATCCTCACCCCGCCGGACTACGTCGGCAACTGCATCACGCTGTGCGAAGAGAAGCGCGGTTCGCAGATCGGCATCCAGTATCTCGGCGGCCAGGTGCAGATCAGCTACGAACTGCCGATGGCCGAAGTGGTGCTGGATTTCTTCGACAAGCTCAAGTCGGTCTCGCGCGGCTACGCTTCGCTGGACTACCACTTCCTGCGTTTCGACGCCGGCCCGTTCGTGCGCGTGGATACGCTGATCAACGGCGACCGCGTCGACGCGCTGTCGATCATCGTCCATCGCAGCCACGCCGACCGTCGCGGCCGCGAGCTGTGCGACAAGATGAAGGATCTGATCCCGCGGCAGATGTTCGACGTGGCCATCCAGGCCGCGATCGGCTCGCAGGTCATCTCGCGCAGCACGGTCAAGGCGCTGCGCAAGAACGTGCTGGCGAAGTGCTACGGCGGCGACATCAGCCGCAAGAAGAAGCTGCTGGAGAAACAGAAGGAAGGCAAGAAGCGGATGAAGCAGGTCGGGCGGGTGGAAATTCCGCAGGAGGCCTTCCTCGCCGTGCTGCAGGTGGACAGCAAGTGATCCCGATGCCGTCTCCCGCCGGGAGGCGGTGCCCGAACGGCATGCCCCGGACCCGGTCCGGAGGCGGATGAGGGGCGGGGAACGCCGGTCGTTGAACTTTCGCCGCGTTGCCGTACCCTCATCGCAACCCCTCTTCCGGTCGGAGAGGGGCTTTCATTTGGAGACTGTATGGTCTGGTTCGAAATCATCCTCGTCGCGTTGACCCTGATCACCGGCGTGATCTGGCTGCTCGACAAGCTGTTCCTCGCCAAGCGGCGGGCCACGGCCGACGGCCTGCTGGACGAACGCGCCGAGCCGGTGGTCGTGGACTACGCCCGCGCGTTCTTCCCGGTGCTGGCGCTGGTGCTGATGCTGCGCAGCTTCGTCGCCGAGCCTTTCCGCATTCCCTCCAGTTCGATGATGCCGACGCTGCTGATCGGCGACTTCATCCTGGTCAACAAGTTCGCCTACGGCCTGCGCCTGCCGATCACCAACAGGAAGGTGATCGAGATCGGCGAACCCGGGCGCGGCGACGTGGTGGTGTTCCGCTATCCGGGCAAGGGCCCCGGCGACCCGAACACGGGCGCCGACTACATCAAGCGCGTGATCGGCCTGCCGGGCGACACCATCGAATACGCCGGCACCACGCTGTCGATCAACGGCCAGGTCATGCAGTACGCGCCGAAGGGCGAATTCAAGGGCAACGGCCGCAACGCCGAAATGAACGGCGCGACCCGCCTGCTCGAGAAAATGCCCGGGCACGAGCATGAAGTGCTGGAGTTGCCGGATCAATTCGTGGACCCGCGCGGCGAGAGCCGCTGGACCGTGCCGCCCGGTCATTATCTTGTGATGGGCGACAACCGCGACCGCAGCGATGATGGTAGATTCTGGGGGTATCTGCCGGAAGAGCGACTGCGCGGCAAGGCGTTCCTGGTGTGGTTGAACTGCAGTGGCTGGTTCTGCACCGACAGTTTCGAGCCGTCCCGCATCGGCAACGACATTCCGTAAGACGTCGTCGTCGGCAGCGCGTGCGGCGTTCGCCCGAAAGCGATCGCCCGCATGCAATCGTCTACGTGTCATCGTCCATACATCATCGTTTACATGTCTATCGTCGGGGGAATCGGATATGCGACGCAATCAGAGCGGCATGACCTTGATCAGTTTCGTCATCGTGGCATCGGTGGTCGGCTTCTTCCTGTTCATCCTCATGAAGCTGTTCCCGATGTACCAGGAATATTTCGCGGTGAAGTCCGCGATGAAGGGCCTTGCCGCCGAAGCCGGCATCGCTACCGAGCAGCCGGCGCAGATCAAGGAAAAATTCTTCAAGCGCCTCTACATCAGCTACTCGGAAAACGTGAAGCCCCAGCACGTGAAGATCGAGAACAAGGGCAGCGGTCAGGGCCAGGTGATGTACGTCAATTACGAAGTGCGCGTCCCGCTGATGTACAACCTCGATGCGGTCGGCAAGTTCAGCGCCGAGCAGGCGCTTTCGGGAACGGCCGCGTATTGAGCCCGGTGCAGTGAGGCCGGGCCCGAGGTGAGCGCCGCGATCGCCTGCGGAGGCCATGTCTTCCGCGACCCGGCGCTGCTGGAACGGGCACTGACCCACCGCAGCGCCGCCGCCGTCCACAACGAACGGCTCGAATTCCTCGGCGACGCACTGGTCGGCGCCATCGTCGCGGAGGCGCTTTACGCGCGCTGGCCGAAGGCGGCCGAAGGCGAACTGACCCGCGCCCGCGCCGAACTGGTGCGCGAATCCTCGCTCGCGGCGCTCGCCCGCGGACTCGAGCTGGGGACGCGGATCCTGCTCGGCCCCGGCGAGATGAAATCCGGCGGCCACCGCCGCGACTCGATCCTCGCCGACGCCTTCGAGGCGGTGGTCGGCGCGATCTACCTCGACGCCGGCTTTGATACCTGCCGCGCGGTGGTCCTGCCGTGGTTCGCCGCGGCCATCGAAGCGCTGCCGCCGCCGCACAAACTCGGCAAGGACGCCAAGACCCGGCTGCAGGAATGGCTGCAGGCCCGGCAGTTGCCGCTGCCGGCCTACACCCTGTTGTCGGAATCCGGCGAAGACCACGCCAAGCTGTTCCGCACCGAATGCGCATTGAGCGATCCGCCGCTGCGTCGCGAAGGCGAGGCCGGTTCGCGGCGCGCCGCCGAACAGCTCGCGGCCGAAGCGGTGCTGCAGGCGGTCGCGCCGGACGCCTGATCGCGTCCGGCCCGACGCCGTCCCGGCTTCGATCGTTCCGCGTCGATCGCTCCGCATCATCCGCTTCGGTTTCGGGCGGTAAATCCCGTGCATTCCGCGGGGCCGGGTATCGCCGCCCCCGGTCGGGCCGTACAATCGCGGCATGACCGAATCCACCCATCGCGCGGGCCACGTCGCCGTCCTCGGCCGGCCGAACGTCGGCAAATCCACGCTGATCAACGCCCTCGTCGGCACCAAGGTCAGCATCGTCTCGCCGCGGCCGCAGACCACCCGTCACCGGATGCTGGGCATCGCCACCTTCCCCGAAGGCCAACTGGTGCTGGTCGACACCCCGGGCATCCACGCCGACAAGGGCAAGGCCACCGCCTCGGCCATGCACCGGATGATGAACCGCGCGGCGCGCGGAGCGCTGGAAGGCGTGGACGCGGCGATGCTGGTGATCCGCGCCGGGCAATGGAGCGACGAAGACACGCTGGCCTACGACGCCTTGAAGGGCGCCGGCATTCCCACCGTGCTGGTGGTCAACCAGGTCGACCGCTATCCCGACAAGGCCGTGCTGCTCCCGTTCCTGCAGTCGGCCAGCGAAGGCCGCGAATTCGCCAGCGTGCATCCGGTGTCGGCGCTGAAGCGCAGCGGCCTGCAGCCATTGGTGAAGACCGTGCTGGGTCTGCTGCCGGAACAGGATGCGCTGTACGGCGAAGACGAGATCACCGACAAGAGCCAGCGCTTCCTCGCCGGCGAACTGGTGCGCGAACAGCTGATGCGCCAGCTCGGCGCCGAACTGCCCTATGCGACCACCGTCGAGATCGAACGTTTCGAGGAAGAGATGGTCAAGCGCAAGGGCGCACCGCCGGAACCGATGTACCGCATCGGCGCGGTGATCTTCGTCGAACGCGAGAGCCAGAAGGCCATCGTCATCGGCAAGGGCGGCACCCGTCTGCGCGAGATCGGCACCAAGGCGCGGCAGCAGATGGAACGCATGTTCGGCTGTCGCGTGTTCCTCGAAACCTGGGTCCGCGTGCGCGAGGGCTGGTCGGACGACGAGGCGGCGCTGAAGGCCTTCGGGTACACCGAGTGATCCACATGGTGCGTTCGGCGTTCGCACTCGCGCTCTGCCTGACGGCGATGCCCGGCATCGCGACCGCCGGTAATCCGGCCAGTCGGCATGAAATCCGTTTTCCGCCGCAGTTCGTGAGGCCGCCCGCGGGCCTCGCCATCGACCACGTCCGGATCGTGATCGCGTGCGGCGAATTCGTCGCCATCGAGCGGATACCGGCGGATTGGAATGTCGGCGTTTCCCGTCCGATTTCGGCGCAGGCCGGTTTCGACGCCACCGCCGGCCATGGCGCCAGCGCGCTGGACGATCTCTCCGCATTCGATGGTGCGATCGTGGTCGGCCGCAGCGATGCGAGTTGCCTGCGCATCCAGAAGGCGACCGCATCGAGCATGCAGGGCGAATGGGAGCGCGAGATCGTCGACGTGCGTCTGGTCGAGCGCGCGTCGCCATGATGTCCTCCGCGACATCCGATGGCCTGCGGTTCGTCCGCGCCGGCTGACGCGATGCGCTACACCGCCGAACCCGCGTTCGTCCTCCACGCCCGCGCCTGGCGCGAAACCAGTCTGCTGGTCGAAGTGCTGAGCCGTGAGCATGGTCGCGTGGGTCTGGTCGCGCGCGGCGTGCACGGGCCGAAGAAACAGCCGTTCCGTGCGGCGCTGCAGCCGCTGCAGCACATCCGCTTCGATGCCGTGCAGCGCGGTGAGCTGGCGCATCTCAACGCCGCCGAGGCCATCGACGAAGCGCCTCGGCTGCACGGCGACGCCATGCTGGCGGGCTTCTATCTCAACGAACTGATGTTGCGTCTCGCGCCGCGCCACGACGGCGTCGGCGTGCTGTATGCGATCTACGGCGAAACCCGCGCGCGGCTGGGTCTCGACGATCTGCCGCTGGCGTGGACGCTGCGACGCTTCGAGCGCGATCTGCTGGAGGCGCTGGGCGTCGGTTTCGCCTGGGACTGCGACGGCGACGGCACCGCGATCGACCCGGCCGCACGTTATCACCTCGATGCCGAGCACGGCCCGCGGCGCGTGCTCGGCGAGGCGGCGAATACCGGCCGCACCGGCCGTAACGAAGCCGCGACTGGCCGCGCGCTGCTCGATCTCGCCGCCGACCGCGAACCCTGCGCGGAGGACATGCCCGGACTGCGCCGCGCGATGCGCGCGCTGCTGCTGCACCATCTCGGCGGGCGCGGCCTGAAATCGTGGGAACTGATCGCGGCGTTGCCGCGCGTCGATGCGTCCGCTGCCCTGTCCGCCACTCAGCCGGAAGGCGACGACAGCGTGTCCTGAGCCGCGCGTTCGAACTGCGCATGCGCGGCGCTCGAATCCGTCGTCGCCCGCATCGCATCGACCGCCATGGCCAGTCGCGCGGCGCCGGTGAAGCCGCAGGCGGCCTGCAGCCGGTGCAGTTCTGCGTGCAGTGCGTCAATGTCGCCGCGGGCGAACGCATCGGCGACGCGCGCCACGGTCTGGATCAACTCGTCGCGAAACAGGCCGCGCATCGTGTCGACATGCGCGCGCTGGCCGTTGAGCGCGCGCAGGGCGACGGCATCGTCCCAGATCGGCGGTGGTTCGCCATCGATGGATGAGCACGGCGCCGCGATGTCCTCCATGGGCCACGTTGCCTGCGTTCCCAGCGCGCGTCGCAGCGCCGCATGCAGATGTGCGATCGCGAGCGGTTTCGGCAGCACCTCGACGAACCCAGCGGCGATCAGCGCGTCACGTTCTTCGCGCCGGGCGTCGGCGGTATGCGCCAGCGCCGGCACCGTCAGTCCCCCGGCCCGCAGTTCCGCCAGCAATGCGTCGCCGCGGCCATCCGGCAGGTTCGCATCGAACAGCCACAGCGCATGGCGGTCTCCGGCCAGCGTTCGCGCTTCGGCGACGGTGCCGGCGATCTCCACCGTGGCCGGCAGCCCAGCGATCCCTTCGGCGAGGAAGGCCGCGCTCACCGGATCGTCTTCGAGCAGCAGGACGCGGGGCAGGGCGGCGGGTTGCGAAGGACCCGACGGCAGCGGGACGGATGCGTTCATCGCGGGTCGTTTACTCTGACGGCCATGTCATCGCGCATCTTACCGATCCTGCTGTCGCTCGCGCTCTGCGCGGCCTTCTGGCCGCAGACGACGCAGGCGCGCACCGCGACCGCCAGCATCGCGCGGATCGCGACCGGACTGGCCACGCTCGAACGCGTCGACGTGCGACTCGACTGGCCGGCGCAGGCCGACCGCGGCACCCTGCGATTGCGGGTCGGCACGCTCGACGCGCCCGACCTCGGCTATCGCTTCCACGATCTCGTCTGGCAGTGCCCGCTGCGGCGCGACGGCGCGGGCGGATGGCGCTGCGATGGCGATCTGCGCGCCGGCCGTGGCGATCCCATGCGGCTCGGCGTCGATCTCGGCACCGCCTACACCGACGTGGCCCTGCGGCAGGGCGCGGCGCGGCTCGAAGTCCATCGTCAGGCCGCGGCGCCCGACGACACCCGCATCGATCTGGTGCAGGTGCCGATGCGCTGGTCGCAGGCGCTGCTCGATCGTGCCTGGGCCGACGGCCGTTTCAAGAACGGGCTGATGGACGGCCGGCTCGTCGTCAGCGCACCGACTGGGCGTCCGCTGCGCATCGCCGGGCCGCTGACCTTCCAGGGCGTCGCGCTGGAAACGCCCGACGCCACCATCGCCGCCGAAGGTCTCGGCGCGCGGTTCGCGCTCGATTACCGCATCGCCGCGAACGAACAGCGCATCGCTCTCGACGGCGAACTGAGGGGCGGCGAATTCCTATTCGGCAGCGCCTACGTCGCGCTGCCGAAGACGCCGGTGGCGCTGCGCATCGAGGCCGTCGGTGACGATGCCGGCTGGCGCCTGCCGACCCTCGATTGGCGCGACGGCGGCACGCTGGCGGCGCGCGGCCAGGCGGCGTTCGCGTCGGACGGCGCGCTGCGTGCGCTCGATGTCGAAGTCTCCAGCGACGATCTGGCGCCGGTGACCGGTCGCTATCTGTCCGGCTGGCTCGGCAGTTTCGGCCTGGGCGATCTGGGCCTTGCCGGCAAACTGCGCAGCCGCCTGCATCTGGATGCCACCGGACTGCGCGGTTTCGACGCGCGCTTCGAAGCGGTCGATGTGCGCGAAGGCGGCGGCATGTTCCGCTTCGACGGTCTCGACGGCGATGTGCGCTTCTCCGGCGACGCCGCCGTCGACAGTGCGCTGCGTTGGCGCAGCGGCCAGCTCTACGGTCTCGATTTCGGCGCATCGACGCTGGCGTTGCGCAGTGCCGACGGCGGCATCGGCCTGCGCGCGCCGGCCACCGTGCCCGCGGTCGGCGGCAGCCTGCGTTTCGATCGATTCCAGCTGCGCCCGCCGTTGGGCGACCGCGGCGTGGAGGCGAATTTCGGCCTGACCCTCGATGCGATCGACATCGGCACGCTCGCGAACAATCTCGGCTGGCCGGCGTTCCGCGGCACGCTCAGCGGCACGATTCCCGATGCCCGCTTCGCGGCCGACCGGCTGGTGTTCGAAGGCGGCCTGGAGATGCGGGTGTTCGACGGCCGGGTGACGGTCTCGTCGCTGGCGATGGAGCGGCCCTTCGGCGTCGCGCCGACGCTGTCGGCGGACCTCGCGCTGCAGGATCTCGATCTGCTGTCGGTCACCGAAGTGTTCGACTTCGGCAGCATCAGCGGCCGGCTGCACGGCGGCATCCGCGAATTGCGTCTGGTCGACTGGACCGCCACCGCCTTCGACGCCGAGCTGCATACCGAAAAGAAGCGCGGCGTGCGCCAGCGCATCAGCCAGCGCGCGGTGCAGAACATTTCGAGCGTCGGCGACGCCTCGTTCGTGACCACCCTGCAGGGCCAGCTGATCGGCCTGTTCGACGATTTCGGCTATCGCCGGATCGGCATCGCCTGCCGCCTGCACAACGGCGTCTGCGAGATGGCCGGCCTGGACGGTGCGGCGGGGTCGGGTTCAGGCGCCGATGGATTTACTATCGTCGAAGGCGCCGGGGTCCCGCGCCTCAACGTGGTGGGGTTCAATCGGCAGGTCGACTGGCCGACCCTGGTCGAACGCCTGGCGGCGGTCGGCAGCGGCGAACTCTCCCCGGTGGTCGAGTAAGCTTCACCTCATTCTTCCTGGAGTAACGAACATGCGCCGTCTGTTGGGAGCTTCCATGGTCGCCGCGCTGCTGCTCAGCGCCTGCGTCACCATCAACGTGTATTTCCCGGCCGCCGAAGCCAAGGAAGCGGCCAAGGTCTTCGTCGAAAAGGTCATCAACGACGCCGAAGCACCGAAGAGCGATGGAGGCGGCGGCATGGCCTACGAGGCCCCGCGCCATGGGTTCCGCCTCGCGGCATTCGACCCGCTGATGCTGCTGGGCATCTCTCCGGCCTACGCGCAGAGCCCCGATTTCAACATCCAGACCCCGGCGATCGCCGCGATCCAGGGGCGCATGGAACAGCGTTTCGACAGCCAGCTCCGCCCGCATTTCGATTCCGGCGCGCTCGGTTTCACCGAAGACGGCCTGGTGGTGGTGCGCGATGCCGCCGCGCTGGCGCTGAAGGATCGCGTGCCGGTGAACACCGCCGTCGCCGACGAGAACCGCGACCGCAAGGCGGTCTACCGCGAGATCGCCGTCGCCAACGGTCACCCGGAATGGGAAGCTCAGATCCGCAGCGTGTTCGCGAAGCAGTGGGTCGACAGCGCCCGCTCCGGCTGGTGGTACCAGCGCGGCGGGGCCTGGAAGCAGAAATGAGCTGAGGGAGTGCCCGCCGGTGCAGGCCATCGATGGCCGACGCCACTGGCCGCCCCGGAGGCTCGACCGCAGCGACGCCCGCATCCGCGGGCGTCGTCGTTTTCCGGGCATGCGACAATCGCCGCCCGTTTTCGTCCAGACCCGCCCGTGGCCCGCAACCGCATCGACCAGACCCCGTTCGCTCTCGACATCACCGCCATGACCCACGACGGCCGCGGCGTCGCGCGCCGCCCCGAGGGCGATCCGAATGCCGGCAAGACCGTATTCGTGTCCGGTGCTCTTCCCGGCGAGCGGGTGATGGCGAAACAGACCGCGAAGTCGCGGCATTTCGACGAAGCCTCGGCGGTCGAGGTGTTGACCGCATCGCCTGACCGGGTCGCGCCGCGCTGCCCGCATTTCGGCACCTGCGGCGGCTGCGTGTTGCAGCATCTGGCCGAAGACCAACAGATCCTCGGCAAACAGCAGGTGCTGCTCGACAACCTGCAGCGCATCGGGCATGTCGAGGCCGGCGCGCTGCTGCCGCCGCTGACCGACCGCGCCTGGGGCTATCGCCGCAAAGGCCGCCTGTCGGTGCGCCGGGTCGAGAAGAAGGACAAGACGCTGGTCGGTTTCCGTGAGGCCGATCCGCGCTTCGTCGCCGACCTGTCCGAGTGCCACACCGTCATCCCGCAGATCGGCACGAAAATCGGTGCGATCTCGGCGCTGGTCGACGGCATGGACGCGCGACGCGATATTCCGCAGATCGAATTCATCGCCGGCGACGCCACGCCGGGATTCAGCGGCGTCGCGCTGGTGTTCCGGCACCTGCAGCCGCTCGGCGAACGCGATCGCGCGGCGCTGATCGCCTTCGCGCAGGCGGAAGCGTTCGCGATCTTCCTGCAGCCGGGCGGGATCGATTCGGTTCGCCGGCTGTGGCCTGCTGAGGTCGCTGCGGAAGGCGCGGAGGACGTGGCGCCGCTCGCGTTCCGACTGCCGCAGTGGGATGTCGAACTGAAGTTCAAGCCGTTGGATTTCATCCAGGTCAATGCCGGACTCAACGACCGGATGATCGCGCGCGCACTGGAACTGCTGGACGTGCAGCCCGAGGATCGGGTGCTCGATCTGTTCTGCGGTCTCGGCAATTTCACCCTGCCGCTGGCGCGGGTCGCGCGCGAGGTCGTCGGGGTCGAGGGCGAGGCCGGGCTGGTGGCGCGCGCACGGGAAAACGCCGCGCGCAACCGGCTCGACAACGTCCAGTTCCACGCGGCCGATCTCGCGCAGGATCTGTCCGGGCACGCCTGGATGCGCGCGGGCTTCGACCGGTTGCTGCTCGATCCGCCGCGTTCCGGCGCCGACGCGGTGTTGAAGCAGTTGCCGCTGAAGGGTTTGAAGCGGATCGTCTACGTCAGCTGCCATCCGGCTTCGCTGGCGCGTGACGCCGGCTATCTGGTCAACGAACGCGGCTGGGTGCTGAAGTCCGCGGGCGTGATGGACATGTTCCCGCATACCGCCCACGTCGAATCGATCGCGGTGTTCGAAACGAAATAGCAGGCCGCGAACGCGACGCCCGCGTCATCGACGCGGGCGTGCGGGCTTGCCTCGGGCGGAGCGGTATCAGGCCAGACTGCGCGGCGTGATCGCCGGATTCTCGCCCTGCAGCATCTGCTCCTGTGCCGGCTTCTGCTGCGGTGCGACGGTCTGCGCCACCAGCATCTGCTCGCTGCTGGCTTCCAGTGATTGTCCCCGGGCGGTGTCCAGCGCGACGCTGGCGCGTATCGCGTCCGGCGCGCCGGGGTTCTGGTGATTGATCACGAACAGGCGGTCGCCGTTCTCGCTGAGCGCGATGGTGATCGAGGACAGATCCGCCGTGGCGCGGTTGAAGCCGGGCGTCTGCGCCATGCTGGCGGTCAGCGCGCCCGCGACCTTGACCTGTTCTTCCGGGGTCAGCGCGACACGCGCGGGGTCGAGTCCGCTCACGCCCTTCAGCACGGCGTCGTACATCGGCTTGTCGGGGCTGGCGGCATCGTTCAACAGCACCGCGGCGGCGGGTGGGGTGGCGGTCGCCGGCTCACCCGGCTGTTCTACGGGGTTCGCCGTGCTCGCGGGCGACATGCCGTTGGCGTGCTTGCCGTTGTACAGCTCCCACAGGCGATGCCTGCGGCCGCTCTGCAGTTCCATCTGTTCTTCGGGATCGTCTTCGGCCACCCGGCGTCGCATGGCGAGAATCTGCCGCTGTTCGTTCGCGCTCAGTTTGCGCTCGTGCGACATCAGCGTATTGAGACCGTCGTTGTTGTCCCCGAAGCCATCCTGGCCGTTGTCGATGTCGAAATCGTCGTGCTGTTCGAGGAGTTCGAGCCCGATGGAGCCCGGGGTTTCCCGGTCCTGGGCGCCTGAGGTGCGGGCGGAGTCGTCGTTCGGACCCGGCACGCTGTCCCTGGGAGTTTCGCTGTTCATGGCGATATTCCTGCTTGTGTGGTGGACGATCGGCGTTCGTCAGTTTCGCCCGACTAGCCGAGAATCGTTAAAGATTCGTTATCGTCGGGCAACCGCAATCATCCTACCACGGCGCGCCTTGCAGAATGCAAGTCGTCGCCATGGGTCGGTCCCCGTCCGCAGTGCGGCCTGCGCCTACAATACCGGCCCCGCCTTCGGGCAGCCCCGAGCCAGAACCCGAGTCGAACGTGGCCCTCGAAATCGAACGCAAATTCCTCGTCCTCGACGACGCCTGGCGCGCGCTCGCGTACCGCACGATCCCGATGGCGCAGGGCTATCTCACCGATGCGGCGGCGATCGACCGCGGCGCGCAGAACGCTTCGGTGCGGGTGCGGCTGGAGGACGGGGATGCCCGCCTGAACCTCAAGTCCCGCGAGGTCGGCCACACCCGCCAGGAATTCGACTATCCGATTCCGGTCGACGATGCGCGCGCGCTGCTCGCGCTGTGCGTCGGCGGGCGGATCGAGAAACGCCGGCATCTCGTCGAGCACGCGGGGCATCTCTGGGAAATCGACGAGTTCCTCGGCGAGAACGCCGGGCTGGTGGTCGCCGAGGTCGAGCTCGGCAGCGGCGACGAACGCTTCGAACGCCCGTCCTGGCTAGGCATCGAAGTGACCGAAGCGATCCGCTACTACAATCTCGCACTGGCGTCCCGTCCGTATTCGCAATGGAGCGAAGCGGAGCGGGCCGCTTCCGATCTGGAGTCCGACACATGCTCGTAATCGGCGTCGCCGGTACCGAACTCACCGCACAGGAGCGCGCCTGGCTGCAGCACGATGCCTGCGGCGGGGTGATCCTGTTCAAGCGCAATTTCGCTTCGAGAGCGCAGGTGGCGGAGCTGTCCGCGGCGATCCGCGAAGCCGCGCCGCGGCCGCAGATGATCTGCGTCGACCAGGAAGGCGGTCGCGTGCAGCGCTTCCAGGAGGGCTACAGCGCGCTGCCCCCGCTGGAAGGGTTCGATCGGCTCTACGCCGCCGACAAGGTGCGCGCGCTGGCGCTGGCCGAAGAGCACGCCTGGTTGATGGCCAGCGAGATCCGCGCCACCGGCGTCGATCTGAGCTTCGCGCCGGTGGTCGATCTGGGGCGCGGCAACCTCGCCATCAGCGATCGTGCGTTCTCTGCCGATCCCGAGGTCGTCGCCGAATTCACCCGCGCCTACGTCCGCGGCATGCACAGCGCCGGCATGGCCGCGACGCTGAAGCATTTCCCCGGCCACGGTTCGGTGCTCGAAGACACGCATTTCGACGTCGCGGTCGACGATCGTCCGCTCGATGCGATCCGCGCGCTCGATCTGGTGCCGTTCGTCGCCGGTGTCGAAGCGAACGCCGATGCGGTGATGCTCGCGCACGTGACCTATCCGCAGGTGGCGCCGGAGCCCGCCGGCTATTCGCCGTTCTGGATCCAGACCGTGCTGCGCCGCGAGATGGGGTTCCGCGGCGTGGTGTTCTCCGACGACATCGGCATGGCCGCGGCATTCTCCGCCGGCGGCGTGAAGCAGCGAATCGACGCGCACTTCGATGCCGGCTGCGACGTGGTGCTGGTCTGCCATCCCGAACTGGTCGAGGAATCGCTGGCCGCGGTCGACGGTCGCGGATTCGATGCCAGCGCGCTGTCGGCGCTGATGGGCCGCGGGGCGACCGATTGGGACGCCCTGCACGCCGAACAACGCCATGCGGAGGTGCAGATCCGACTGGCCGATGCGCTGGGAGCTTCCGCATGACCGCGCCGACCCTCGCCGAAGTCCTGCCTGTCGCCGACGTGATCCACGATCGCGCGACGCTCGAAGCCGCGATCCAGCGCATGGCCGACGACATCCGCGCCCAATATTCGCAGGACGCATCGCCGCCGCTGTTCGTCACCATCATGCACGGCGGCATGCCGTTCGCGACGCAGCTCGCGTTCGCGCTCGGCGATCGCGGGCAGGATCTCGAATTCGACTATCTGCACGCCACCCGCTATCGCGGCAACACGTCGGGATCGGGGCTGGCGTGGCTGCATCGTCCGGCGACGCCGATGCGCGGCCGCCGGGTGCTGTTGGCCGACGACATTCTGGATGAAGGCCATACGCTGCTGGCGGTGAAGCGCTGGTGCGAGGACCAGGGCGCCGCGGACGTGCGCGTCGCGGTGCTCGCGGTGAAGCGCCACGATCGTCGCGTCGACGGCATCGAAGCGGATTTCGTCGGTCTCGACGTGCCCGATCGCTACGTCTTCGGTTACGGCATGGATTATCGCGAGCAGGGACGCAACCTGACCGCGATCTATGCCTTGAAGGACTGACCCCGGCGGCGTCGCCCAGGCCGCATGTTGATTGCGCGCGATGCGCGCGGGACGGAGACACCATGAATTCAATCGCGCACGATGCCATCGCGCTCGCCATCATCGGCGGCACCGGCTTGTACAAACTCGCGGAGCTGCACGATGTCGAGACCCGTCAGCCGGTCACCCGCTACGGTGCGCCGTCCGGGCCGATCCGCATCGGTACGTTGGCGGGCCGCCGCGTGGCCTTCCTCGCGCGCCATGGCGAAGGCCATTCGGTGCCGCCGCACAAGATCAACTACCGCGCCAATCTCGCCGCGCTGGAAGCGGTGGGTGCGCGTCGCGTACTCGCGCTGAACACCGTCGGCGGCATCACCGCGCACTACGGGCCGCGCACGCTCGGTTGCCCGGAACAGATCATCGATTACACCTGGGGCCGGATCTCGACCCTGTGCGAAGAAGAGGGCACCGACGTCCTGCACGTGGATTTCGGCGATCCGTACACGCCCGCATTGCGCGCCGAGATTCTGGCTGCGGCGTCGCGCGCCGGCGTCGCGGTGGTCGATGGCGGCTGCTATGGCGCCACCCAGGGGCCGCGCCTCGAAACGAAGGCCGAAATCGCGCGCATGCGCCGCGACGGCTGCGATCTGGTCGGCATGACCGGCATGCCCGAAGCCGGCCTGGCGCGCGAGTTCGGTCTCGACTACGCGTGCCTCGCCATCGTCGCCAATTGGGCCGCAGGCGCGGGTCCCGATCCCGACGAGCAGATCACCCTGCAGGAGGTGCTGGCGAACGTCGAAGCGGCCGGTGCGGGACTCGGTCCGTTGCTGCATGCACTGCTCGCGGAAGCTTGAGATCGGCGGCATCAATCGATCGCTGGCCGCGTGTCGGGATTGAGGCGGTGGTCCTCTTGCGTACGGGTTCGGCTCAGGCATACTCGCGCCTGTGCGGTAGCCGCCCAGGCGACGCACGACACCGCATCCCACTCGAGGTCATTAGGAATATGCCGTACGGAACAGTCAAATGGTTCAACGATGCCAAGGGATTTGGCTTTATCGCTCCCGAGGATGGCAGTGCCGATGTGTTCGTCCACTTTTCGGCGATCAACTCCAAAGGCTTTCGCAGCTTGCAGGAAGGTCAGCGCGTGCAGTACGAAGTCACCACGGGTCCGAAAGGCGCCCAGGCCGCAGGCGTGACCCCGGTCGCCTGAAGCCGGTGGCCCGCATCGCAAGCCCATCGCAGGCCCCGCTTCGGCGGGGCCTTTTCGTATCTCCGGATCGAGTCGCGCACGCTCCTCCCCGGATGATGCCCCGCGCAACGATCGCCCGCCTCATGAAGCCCACCGCATGAAGACCACGCTTCGCATCGCCGTCGTCGGTTACGGCACCGCCGGACAGGCGCTCGCACTCGCGCTCGGGCGCGACGGTCACCGCGTCGAAGTCTTCGAACGCGTCGCCGAACCCGGCCCGGTCGGCGCCGGTTTCCTGCTGCAGCCCACCGGCTTGTGCGCGCTGTGGTCGCTGGGCCTGCTGCCGGCGGCACTGGCGCACGGCGCGCCGGTGCGCAGGCTGTATGGCGAGACCGTGGACGCGCGTCCGGTGATGGACATGCGCTACCGGGAACTGCATCAGGCGCTGTTCGGCCTCGGGATGCAGCGCGGCGCGATCTTCCAACTGCTCGATGCGGCGTGGAACGAACAGCGATCGCTGCTCTGCGGTCGCGAGGTCGTCTCGATCGATGCCGAACGCGGCGTGCTGCGCGACGATCGCGGCGACGAACACGGCGCCTTTGATCTGATCGCGGTCGCCGACGGCGCGGCCTCGAAACTGCGTGCCGGCATCGGCGAGATCGCCTTCGACAGGCCATATCCCTGGGGCGCGCAGTGGTGCCTGGTGCCGGCCGGCGATTGGGCCTGGCCGGACGAGCTGCGCCAGCGCTATCGGCGGGCGCGGCGGATGGTGGGGATGCTGCCGGTCGGGACCCGTCCGGACGATCCGGTGCCGCGGCTGAGTTTCTTCTGGAGCCTGCCGGCGGCCGAACTCGCGGAGTCGGGTCGCGACGCCGCGCGCTGGCGCGACGACGTGGGCGAGGTCTGGCCGGAAGTGCTGCCGCACCTGCGCGACACCGCGATTCCGGGAGGCCTGGCGCAGGCCCGTTATCGCGACAGCGTACTCAAGCGCTGGCATCGCGGCCGCGCGGTGCTGGTCGGCGACGCCGCGCATGCGATGAGCCCGCAGTTGGGGCAGGGCGCGAACATGGCGCTGGTCGACGCGCTTGCGCTGCGCGATGCGCTGCGCGCGTCCGCCGACATCCCCGCCGCGCTGTCGGCCTATCAGCGGGATCGACGGACGCATCTGGGCATGTATCACCTCTGGAGCCGCTGGCTGACGCCGCTGTTCCAGTCGGGGCACGACCGGGTCGCCGCGCTGCGCGATCTGCTGTTCCATCCGATGTCGCGCATCCCCGGCGGGCGCGGGCAGTCGCTGCGCGTGCTCACCGGCACCCGCCGCGGCTGGTTCGGCACATGGCCGCTGCCCGACGGGTTCCTGCGCGCGCTCGCGGAGCGCTAAAGTCCCGGCATCGTCTTTCGCGCGGAGCGCATGATGTCCATCGACGGTCCCTCCAGCGCCGGCTCTTCGATCGAAGTCCACGGCGACACCCACGCGGTGCGCAACCAGCCCCCCGAGTTCGGGCCCTGCGATCTCTGGGCGACCGATCCCGCGCTGCGCGAGGCGGTGGCGCGCGAAGGCGGCGACGCGTTCGCGGCGCATCTCGCCGGCTACGGCCGCATCGCGGGCGATGCGCTGTATCGCCTGGGCTGGGACGCGCACCGCGATCGTCCGCGGCTGCGCAGCCACGATCGTTTCGGCCATCGCATCGACACCGTCGAATTCCATCCCGCCTATCACGAGATCATGGGCACGGCGGTCGCGCAGGGCGTCGCCTGTCTGTCGTGGGCGCCTGGGCAGTGGTCGCTGCCGGTCGAGGGCGCGCACGTCGCCCGCGCGGCGCTGAGTTTCCTGCATCATCAGGTCGAACCGGGCAGCAGTTGCCCGTTGACCATGACCCATGCCGCGGTGCCCGCGCTGCGCCGCGAACCCGCGTTGCACGCGTGGGCCGCGAAGGCGGCGGCCGCGCGGTACGACCGCCGCGACGTGCCGATGGCGGACAAGGCCGGCATCACCCTCGGCATGGGCATGACCGAGAAGCAGGGCGGCAGCGATGTGCGCAGCAACGAGACCGCGGCGGTGCCGCTGCCCGGCGGCGACGATTACGCGCTGACCGGGCACAAATGGTTTTTCTCCGCGCCGATGTCCGATGCGTTCCTGGTGCTGGCGCAGGCGCCGGGTGGCCTGAGCTGTTTCCTGTTGCCCAGACGCCTGCCCGACGGTGCGAAGAACGCGTTCCGGGTGATGCGTCTGAAGGACAAGCTCGGCGACTGGTCGAACGCATCATCCGAAGTCGAATTCGCCGGCGCCCGCGCGCAGCGCATCGGCGAGGAAGGCCGAGGTGTCGCGGTCATCCTCGACATGGTGATGCTGACGCGACTGGACTGCATGCTCGGCTCCGCCGCGGAAATGCGCATGGCCCTGATCCAGGCCTTGCATCATTGCCGGCATCGCGTCGCCTTCGGCAAGCGCCTGATCGAGCAGCCGCTGATGCGCAACGTGCTGGCCGATCTCGTGATCGAATCCGAAGCCGCCACCGCATTCGCGCTGCGTCTCGCCGGCGCGGTGGATCGCGCGCCGCACGATGCGCTGGAAGCCGGATTCGCGCGCGTGGCAACCGCGATCGGTAAATTCTGGATCTGCAAGCGCGCGCCAGCGTTCGTCAACGAGGCGCAGGAATGCCTCGGCGGCGCGGGTTACGTCGAAGAATCGATGCTGCCGCGGCTCTACCGGCAGGCGCCACTGAATTCGATCTGGGAAGGCAGCGGCAACATCCAGTGCCTCGATGTGCTGCGCGCGCTGCAGCGTGAGCCGATCGCGATGCATGCGCTGCGCGCGGCCCTGCTGTCGGCGACCGGGCGACACCCGGCCTACGACGCATGGGCGATGGCGGTCGCGACCGACACCGCGGCGATGCTCACGATGGATCCCGACGCGGCGCAGGCCGGCGCACGCGCGCTGGTCGAACGTCTCGCGCTGGCGCTGCAGGCGGCGACACTGCTGCGCGCCGACAGCCCGCTGGCCGAGGCCTTCTGCCGCAGCCGCCTGGGCGGTGCGCGCGGCATGGTCTTCGGTACGATGACCGCGCACGACGATATCGATGGCGCGCTCGCGCGCATGGAGCCCTGAAGCGATGAAACGACAGTGGTTTCGCCCGTGGCTGGTTCTCGGCTTCTGCGTGCTCGCGGCCTCTTCGCCGCATGCGCGCAAACCCGCTGTCTGGCCGCCGGCCCTGGCGCCGGCGGACGAACGTGCGGACGAAATCCGCGTCGACAAATCCGAGCGTCGCATGCAGTTGCTGCGCGATGGCAAGGTGATCCGGACCTACCGCATTCTGCTCGGCGACGCGCCGGTCGGGCACAAGCGGCAGCAGGGCGACGAACGCACGCCCGAAGGCCTCTACCGCATCACGTTCCGCAACGACAAGAGCCGTTTCCATCTGTCGCTGCGGGTCTCGTATCCGAACGAAGCCGATCGCGCGCAGGCGCGCGCACGCGGCGTCGACCCCGGCGGCGACATCATGATCCACGGCGGGACGCCGCCCGGTTACGGCACCGACTGGACCGACGGTTGCATCGCGCTGACCGATCGCGAAATCGAGGAAGTCTGGCGCCTCGTTGCGGTGGATACGCCGATTTCGATCGAGCCCTGATCGAGCCGCAGTCGAATCGCAGTCAAGCCCCGATCGGGCGCTCATCGCGCCAGCGACAGCGGTACGATCCCCGCCGCCAGCGGCCTTGTTGCATGCCGTTACCCAGCCCCCACAGCTATGCGACAGATCTCTTTTCGCGATTTACTATCGTAGAAAGATATTGTTACAGTGAGCGCTAACGGAAGATGAGCGCAGCGCGCGCGAGCGATGATTCAACCCCTCCTTCAGTCGCGCGCTTTGCGACGCGGGGAGGAGATCATGTGCCCGTCCGTCGGCTCACGCTTATGCAATGGGCCGTTCCCTGCTCTGAAGGGGAATGACCTCCGCTAGACTTCACGATGTCGCCAATGCGCAGAGCCGCTCAGTCACCTGGGCGGCTTTGTCGAATCGCAATCAGGGAGCGTTCCACGAATGACGGTCGATCACAGCCCCATCCATCCTGCCGAAGGCAGTCTTCCGAATCCCGAGCGGCCGGCGTGGCGGTCCCTCCGCCCATCCCTCGCGATCCTTGCGCTTCTCCTCATCGGTCTTGGCGCCCCTGCGCAGGTGGTGCCGCCGACGCCGACACCCAGTTTCTGCTATGGCAGCGACTGCCGCGATACGCTGGACAAGGCCGAGCAGGTCATGCGCGCGGCCTCCGGGAACGCTTCGGTCGCGAACCTGCTCGAACAGGCGGAAACCAATCTCTTCGCCGATGCCGGAACCGCCGAGTTCGTCTTCCGGGTCAAGGACCAGCCCGGTACGTTGTATGCACCGAGCTATCTGGTCGCGGGCGGCGCGGGCGGCAATCTGATCAGCGGCGGTCACGGCTGCACCCGCAGCGACGACCCGAACCTGTCCAATTCATGGTGCGCCGATGAAGACGAACTGGTCGGACGTGCGGTCGACAAGTACCGGGCGCTCTATCCGGCCTGCACCTTCAGCGCGGCGACGCCGGTCACCGAACGCGTGCTGCCGTACGCCGCGGTAGCGGGGCGCGAAAGTCCAATTCCCGCGCAGTACGGCATCGTCGAATACGGAAGGCGCCAATACCGCACCGACTACACCTGCGAGAGCGGATCGGGTTCCTATCTGTTCGAGATCCGGCAGGAAGCCTCGTTCGTCTGCTCCGCAAGCTACACCCGGCTCAGCGATGCCGTCGCGAAGGACGGCGTTGGCGATCTGTCCCTGCCGACGCTGTGCAAGTACACGGGCCCGAGCCGGCGGATCACCGGACCGATCCAGCAGTGCGGCAGTTGCGCAGGCAGCCCCAGTCCGATCCATCCTGCGACGGGCGAGAAGCAGCGGCACGAGTCGGATTTCGCGTTCGCCGGCACGACCTTCACGCGCCATTACCGGTCGCTGCGCCAGTTCCGCAACAACCAGAAATTCGCGGTCGCCTGGGCGCACACCTGGAGCGATCGGATTCTGGGCGCGGGGAGTTCGACCACGCCCTATGCGCACATCAACGATGCCGGTGATTTCGAAGGCTATACCTTGGTCGCTGGCAATCGCTACCGCGGCCAGTCGTCGGTCGACCGGGTGCTGGAGCGGGTCAACGCGGGCGGCATCGGCTGGCGGCTGCGGTTTCCGGGCGGCGAGACCCGCGAGTTCGACCTGAGCGGTTTCCTGATCGCGGTCCGGCATCCGGACGACCCGCGCAACGACGTGACCATCGCCTGGGTCGACCAGTCGATCTCGACCGTGACCGATGCGCAGGGCCGCCAACTTCGCTTCTTCTACGCGAATCATGTGCTGCAGCGCATCGTCCTGCCGGACGGCACCGAGTACCTCTACGGCCACGACGCCGACCGCAACCTGACCAGCGTGCTCAACCCGGACTGGTCGATGCGGTTCTACCACTACAACGAAGCGGGCCTCGTCGGCGCCCCGGAGCAGCGCCATGCGCTGACCGGCATCACCGACGAATACAGCCAGCGCATCGGGTCCTTTTCCTACGACGTCCGCGGCCGCGTCACCGAGAGCCGGATGCTGGGAACGCCCAACGAGTCGACCCAGGTCAGCTACCCCAACGAAGACGCCGCGACGGTCCAGACCGCCTCCAACGGCAGCGACAGCTACGTCATCCAGCCGGGCACCTATCGGCGCATTCTGAGCATGGCCGACAGCGTCGGCAGCCGGAGCTTCGTCTACGACACGAGCGGCCGCCTGGAGTCGAAGACCGACGCGCGCGGCACGATCACCCGGTACGAGTACACCGGCGCGTATCGCACCGCCACCATCGAAGCCTTCGGCACGCCCGAGCAGCGACGCACGGAGATCGATCGCGACCCGGTCAGCGGTCGCATCCTGGAACGCCGCGTGCTCGATGCCGTGGGTGCGCTGCAGGCGAAGACGGTGTGGACCTACAACGCCCGTCACCAGCCGACCACGTCGACCCGGATCGACCCGGCGACGCTGGCGTCGCGGGCGGTGAGCTTCACTTACTGCGAGCCGGCTGACGTGACCGCAGGGCTTTGTCCGATGGTCGGGCTGCTCACGGCCGTGAACGGGCCACGCGCGGACGTGTCGGACGTGACGACCTACACCTATCGCATGGCCGACGAGGCGACGTGCGCGACCGCGCCGACGACCTGCCCGTACCGCAGGGGCGACCTGTGGAAAACGACCAACGCGCTAGGCCAGAGCGTCGAGATCGCGAAGGCCGATGGCGCCGGGCGGACGAAATCGGTGGTGGACGCGACCGGCACGACCACGGACATCGAGTACAACACGCGGGGCTGGGCGAGCGCCCGCAAGGTGCGCGGGACCAACGCCGGCAGCGAGAGCGACGATCGCATCGACCGGTTCTGGTACTACCCGTTCGGCGCGATCAAGCGCGTCCTGCAGTCGGACGGCATGGAAGCGACGTTCGCCTACGACACGGCGCATCGGTTGACCACCGTCGGCGACAACCGCGGCAACGCGATCCATTACACGCTCAACGGCGCTGGAGATCGGATCGGCGAGCAGGTGCTCGACGGCAGCGGCGCGATCCGCCGCAGCCTGAGCCGGACCTACGACGATCTCGGCCGGCTGCAGACGCAACTCGACGCCTATGGGCGCACGACCGCGTTCGAGTACGACGACGAGGGTCTGCCGACCGCGACGACCGATCCGTTGCTGCGCAGGGCCGAGAACACGTTCGACGCGCTGGGGCGACTGAAGAGCAGCCTGGAGGATGTGGGCGGCATCGCCGCGCAGACGCAGCTCCAATACGACGCGCTCGACCGCACGACCCGCGTCACCGATCCGAAAGGCCTGGAAACGGTCTACACCTACAACGGCTTCGGCGACGTGGTGCAGTTGCAGAGTCCGGATACCGGCACCGCGACCTCCGGCTACGACGCCGCCGGCAATCGCATCGCGGGGGCCGACGCACGCGGCGTGGCGATGGCGACGCAGTACGACGCGCTGAACCGGCCGGTGGCGGTCGGCTATCCGGGGGCGGACGAGGACGTGATCCTCGAATACGACGCGCCGACGGCGGACTGCGCCGCGGACGAGACGTTCCTGACCGGCCGGCTCGCACGCATGAGCGACGGCAGCGGCAGCACGAGCTATTGCTGGAACCGTTTCGGCGATCTGGTGCGCAAGGTGCAGCGGACGGGCGGGCAGACCCTGATCCTGCGCTGGACCGTGCTCGCCAATGGCCGGCTGACCGCGATGACCTATCCCGACGGGACCGTCGTCGACTACGTGCGCGACTCGCTGGGAAGAACCACCGGCATCGGCGTCACGCCGACTGGCGGCGCGCGCCAGACCCTGCTCGGTTCGGCCCTGTATCACCCGTTCGGCCCGGTGGCGCAGTGGACGTACGGCAATACCCGGGTGATGACCCGCACCCTCAACCAGAACGGCCAGCCGGGCATCGTGCAGGACACGGCCGTGGGCGGGCTCAGCGTGGGCTACGAGTTCGACGAGGTCGGCAACCTCAAGACGCTGCGCAACGGCGATCAGACCGACCCGCCGCTGCGGCGCTACGGCTACGACGCCCTGAACCGGTTGACCGACAGCCGGGAAGGCAGCACGAACGCGGTGCTGCAGGCGTACGCCTACGACGCGACCGGCAACCGCACCGGCCGCACGCTGGGATCGGCCACCGAGGCATCGGCGTACATCACCACGAACCATCGCCTGCAGAGTGTCGCCAGCATCGCGCGCGGGTACGACGACAGCGGCAACACCACATCGATCGGCGGCACGGCGAAGACCTTCGAGTACAACCAGGTCGGCCGGCTGTCGGTGGTGAAGGTGGGCGGCACGCAGACGGCGGGCTATCTCTACAACGGCGGCGGCGAGCGGGTGCGCCGGATCGCAGGCGGGCAGACCACGCTCACGCTGTACGGCGATGCCGGTCAATGGCTGGGCGACTACGACGCGCCGGGCCAACCGCTGCAGCAGGCGATCTGGTTCAACGATCTGCCGGTAGGCCTGCTCACCGGCACCGGCGCGAACCTGAAATTGCACTACATCGAAGCCGATGCGCTCGGCACCCCACGCGTGGTGATCGACCCGACCCGCAACGTCGCAGTGTGGCTCTGGGGACTCGATGGCGAAGCCTTCGGCGACAGCGCGCCGGACCAGGACCCGGACAACGACGGCATCGCGTTCGTGCTGGACATGCGCTTCCCGGGACAGCGCTACGATGCGGCGTCGGGACTCAACTACAACTACTTCCGCGACTACGACCCGGCGACGGGCAGGTATGCGCAGAGTGATCCGATTGGGCTTGCGGGTGGGGTTAGTACGTATGGGTATGTGGGTGGAAACTCGCTAACACGCATTGATCTTTTGGGCCTGGAAGACTCCTTGACTGACAAATTCAATGCTGCGCTAGCGGCAGGAAATTTGACGGAAGCTATTACCATAGCTCAAGCAGGAGCGACTCCTGTAGCAGCAGCGTTGGCGACGAAAGGGCAGCAGATACATAATGTCGTAGGTGGCTATCTGAGGCGGTTCCCGATCAACAGCAATCAATGCGAGAAGGCCGCGAAAGCCATTCATGATATTTTTCGTTATAACGGACTGGCCCCTCAATATTTACGCATCGCCAACGCCCCAGGATTTAGATTTGTTTACCTCTCCGAGAGATACACGGCGCCTCAACATTTCGCGGTGCGATTGGGTGACCGTGTCTTTGACGCTACGACTGGGCCGAGTGGAATATTGTATTCGGAATATGTTATTCGCCTCAACGCTCTCAACCTTGGGCCTGGAAGCTATTTGATTCAGACTATTGATGATATTGGAGGTTATCTATGATAAGTTCTGAAAAAAAGATTGAAAGAATTAAAGAATTTGTTTCGCATATATATAATGTTTTTGAAGAAAAACCAGGTATGCTGGGTAGGCCGGTTGAGCTGCCATCGATGCTTTGGATTGTAGATTGCATCAGCGACATGCTTCTTGACGATGTGGTCGATCAAAATCAAAGCAATCGAAGATGGGAAGATTTTCTCATTGAAAAGAAACTGCTTGTCGGTGCTGATAACAAGCTTGCAAAAATATTATCGAATGATGATTTTGAATTTTCGTATTTACAAGAATTAAGGCGCGAATATTTTGCGTGGAAAGAAAATACTGTAACCCATACATAGAGTGCGCCCGTCATTCTGTGCAACAAGGCGGGTTGGAAAGTCACTCAAAAGTCATTGTTCGAGACGAGGTGACCACAACCGCACCAGTCGCACGCTGGGATCGACCACCGAGGCATCGGCGTACATCACCACGAACCATCGCCTGCATGTACAAGTTTGGCAATTACCCGGCACCCGGGCCTTGGTAGAGTCGACTACGATGCACCTGGTCAACCGCAGCAGCAGACGATCTGGTTCAACGGCTCGCCGATTCAACGATCCCGGATCAAGTTCGGGGCAAGCCTTGCCGGCAGGAGTGCTCACCGGCACCGGGCCGATGCCCACGCGCAACGGCTTGCAGTGGATCGTCGTTGTGTGATTAATTGAGGGTATCAATCACTCAAGGACGACCTCGGCCCCGGCCGACCGGCCCGCCGCATGGCGGTCCCGGTGCGCCGGTACAGGGAGAGGTACAAGGGGGCTCATGTACGGCGTCATTTTCGATTTCCTGCGCAGCTATGTCATCGAACGTCATGGCGGCCGCGCCACCTGGGACGCGCTGCTCGCGGAAGCAGGCATCGGCTACAAGGTCTATTTCCCGGTCGCCCAGTATCCCGACGAGGAGATCGTGAATCTCGCGTCCACGGCGGCGCGGATGCTCAAGGTGCCGCTGCCGGCGGTGCTGGAGGACTTCGGCGATTTCGTCGGCCCGTCGCTGGTCACCTACTACGAGATGTTCGTGCGTCCGGAATGGCGGACGTTCGAGGTGCTGGAAAACGCCAGCAACAAGATCCACGACGCCATCCATCGCCACAATCCGAGACGCAATCCGCCTGAGCTGCGCGCCACCCGCCAGGGCGAGCACCGGATGCTGCTGACCTATCACTCGGAGCGCCGCCTGTGCTTCGTGGCCAAGGGCATCGTCAAGGGGCTGTCGAAGAAATACGGCGAGGACATCGAGGTCCGCGAGACGCAGTGCATGCACTACGGCGCCGAACGCTGCCATTTCGAGATCCTCCGAAGGTCCCCGGTCGGCTACGGCATGGACTGAGCGGCGGCGGACGCCGCCCGGGGCCGCCCGCCGTGGCGACCGGGGGCCCGGTACGGTAGGCTTACGGGTTGTTTCCAAGCCGAAAAACCGCCGTGTCCGCAGAGCCCACCCCCTACACCCCGAAACCCGTCGAAGCGGCCGCCCAGACTTTCTGGCGCGACGCCCGCGCCTTCGAGGTGAACGAACTTTCGGACAAGCCCAAGTATTTCTGCCTCTCCATGCTGCCGTACCCGTCGGGCGCGCTGCACATGGGCCACGTTCGCAACTACACCATCGGCGACGTGATCAGCCGCTACAGGCGGATGACCGGCCACAACGTGCTGCAGCCGATGGGCTGGGACGCCTTCGGCCTGCCGGCCGAGAACGCCGCGATCAAGAACAAGACCGCGCCGGCGAAGTGGACCTACGCCAACATCGACCACATGCGCGGACAACTGCAGTCGCTGGGCTATGCCATCGACTGGTCGCGCGAATTCGCCACCTGCCGCCCGGACTACTACGTCCACGAGCAGCGCATGTTCACTCGGCTGATGAAGAAAGGCCTGGTCTACCGCAAGAACTCGGTGGTGAACTGGGATCCGGTCGACCAGACCGTGCTGGCGAACGAGCAGGTGATCGATGGCCGCGGCTGGCGTTCGGGCGCGGTGGTCGAGAAGCGCGAGATCCCGCAGTGGTTCCTGAAGATCACCGCCTATGCGCAGGAGCTGCTGGACGGCCTCGACGCGCTGCCGGGCTGGCCGGAATCGGTCAAGACCATGCAGCGCAACTGGATCGGCCGCAGCGAGGGCCTCGAGTTCGCGTTCGACGTCGCCGGCGGCGGCGATCCGCTGCGCGTGTACACCACGCGCCCCGACACGCTCATGGGCGTCACTTTCGTCAGCATCGCCGCGGAGCATCCGCTGGCGTTGCGTGCGGCGGCGACGAATCCCGAACTGGCCGCGTTCATCGCCGATCTGCGCAGGGGCGGCGTGTCCGAAGCCGAACTGGAAACGCAGGAAAAACGCGGCATGGCCACCGGCCAGTTCGCGATCCATCCGATCAGCGGTGAGCAGGTGCCGATCTGGGTCGCCAACTTCGTGCTGATGGGCTACGGCACCGGCGCGGTGATGGCGGTGCCGGGCCACGACGCGCGCGATTTCGAATTCGCGACCAAATACGCGCTGCCGATCAGACAGGTGATCGGCGTGCGCTCGCCGCTGGGGCCGCATCAACGGCCCGAAGAACTGCAGTACGACACCGCGCAGTGGAAGGACTGGTACGGCGACAAGACCCGCGACGATCTGATGTGCGTGAACTCGGGCGAACTCGACGGCATGGGCTACCGGCAGGCGTTCGAGCATCTGGTCGCGAAGTTCGAGGCCGAAGGCCGTGGCGTGCGCAAGATCAATTTCCGCCTGCGCGACTGGGGCGTGAGCCGCCAGCGCTACTGGGGCTGCCCGATCCCGGTGATCTATTGCCCGACCTGCGACGCGGTGCCGGTGCCGGAAGACCAGTTGCCGGTGGTGCTGCCGGAAAACGTGGAAGACGCGTTCGCCGCCGGCGTGGTGCTGTCGCCGATCAAGGCCGATCCCGCATGGCGCAAGACCACCTGCCCGCAGTGCGGCGGCCCGGCCGAACGCGAGACCGACACCTTCGACACCTTCATGGAGTCGAGCTGGTACTACGCGCGCTACACCTCGCCCGGCGCCGGCGACATGGTCGACGCGCGCGCGAAATACTGGACGCCGGTCGACCAGTACATCGGCGGCATCGAGCACGCGATCCTGCATCTGCTGTACTTCCGTTTCTACCACAAGCTGCTGCGCGACGAAGGCCTGGTGGACAGCGACGAGCCGGCGATCAACCTGCTGTGTCAGGGCATGGTCATCGCGGAGGTGTTCTATCGTGAAAACGCCGACGGCTCGAAGGATTGGTTCAACCCCGCTGACGTGGACTACCAGCGCGATGACAAGGGCCGCATCGTTGGCGGTATTTATCGCGGCGATGGTCAGCCGGTGCTCTTCGGCGGCGTCGAAAAAATGTCGAAGGGCAAGAACAACGGCGTGAACCCGCAGGCGATGGTCGACAAATACGGCGCCGACACCGTGCGCCTGTTCTCGATGTTCGCGGCGCCGCCGGAACAGTCGCTGGAGTGGAACGAGGCCGGCGTCGAAGGCATGTCGCGCTTCCTGCGCAGGTTTTGGCGCGAAGTCACCACGCATGCGTCTCAGCCCGATCATCCCGGCACCGACGTCGCCGCACTGAATCCCGCGCAGAAGACGATGCGCCGCCAGTTGCATGAGGCGATCCAGAAGGTCGGCGACGACTACGGCCGCCGCTACAGCTTCAACACCGCGATCGCGGCGCTGATGGAACTGCTCAACCATGTCGCGAAGTTCGACGACATGAGCGAGCAGGGCCGGGCGGTGCGCCACGAAACGCTGCAGGCGATGGTGCTGATGCTCAATCCGATCACCCCGCACGTCTGTCATCACCTGTGGCAGGTGCTGGGCAATGCCGAAACGCTGCTCGAAGACGTGCCGTTCCCGCACGCCGATCCCGCCGCGCTGGTGCGCGATGCGGTGACCCTGGCGGTGCAGGTCAACGGCAAGCTGCGCGGCACGATCGAGGTCGGGGTGCAGACGCCGAAGGACGAGATCGAAACCCTCGCCCTGGCCGAACCCAACGTCGCCAAATTCATGGACGGCATGGCTGTGAAGAAAGTGATCGTGGTGCCCGGCAAGATCGTGAACATCGTGGCCGCCTGAGGCGATCGCTGCTTGCCCCCCGTCCCCGCCTCCGCCAGACTGCGCCCATGAAAACGACCCGCTTCGCCCTCGCGTTCCTGCTCGTCGCCGCGCTTTCCGGCTGCGGATTCCACCTGCGCAACGCGCTGGTGCTGCCGACCGATCTCGGCCCGGTGGCGGTGACCGCCCGCGACGCCTACAGCCCGCTGGCCGATTCGCTGGCGCGCGCGCTGGAGACCGCCGGCGCCACCCCGGCCGAGGCCAGCGCCGAGGGCGCGACGACGCTGGAAATCCTCTCCGAGAAATGGGCGGACCTGCCGATCTCGGTCGACACCCAGGGCCGGGCCCAGGAATACAGCCTGCGCTATGCCGTGGTATTCCGGCTGCGCAAGGCCGACGACAGCATGATCGTGCCGCAGCAGGCGGTTGAACTGTCGCGCGACTACATCGCGCCGCCGTCCGACACCATCGGTCGCAACAGCGAACGCGAGTTGCTGGTGACCGAAATGCGCCGCGACATGAACGCCGCGATCCTGCGCCGGATCGACGCGGCGCTGCGCGCGTCCGGGGCCGCGAAGGCGCCCTGAGCGCGGCGCGTCCGCCGCTTCGCGATGGAACTCACCCCGGAACGCCTGATCGCGCAGCTCGACAACGAGCCCCTGCGCCCGGTTTACCTGATCTCCGGCCCCGAACCGCTGCGGGTGCTGGAAGCGGCGGACGCCGTGCGCGCCCGCGCCCGCACCGAAGGCATTGCCGAGCGCGAGGTGTTCGACGCCGATGGCCGCGATTTCGACTGGCACCAACTGACCCGCAGCTTCGGCGCGATGAGCCTGTTCGCCTCGCGCCGGCTGGTCGAAGTGCGCCTGCCGTCGGCCAAGCCCGGCAAGGACGGCGCCGAGGTCATCTCCGATTTCTGCGCGCAGGCGCCGCAGGACGTGGTCCTGCTGATCACCGGCGACGACTGGAGCCGCCAGCACGGCGGCAAATGGAGCGAAGCCGTCGCACGGGTCGGCCATCACGCCATCGCCTGGGCGCTCAAGCCGCACGAACTCACCGATTGGGTCGAACGCCGCCTGCGCGCCCGTGGCCTGCGCGCGGACCGCGACGCGGTGGAGCGCCTGGTGGAACGGGTCGAAGGCAATCTGCTCGCCGCGGCCCAGGAAATCGACAAACTGGTCCTGCTCGGCGACGGCCAGCCGATCGATCTGGCGCGGATGGAGTCGTACGTCGCCGACGCCGCGCGTTTCGACGTGTTCCGGCTGCTCGATGCCGCGCTCAACGGCCAGGCCGCGCAGGCGCTGCGCATGCTGCATGGCCTGCGCGCGGAAGGCGAGGCGGTGCCGGCGCTGATGGGCATGCTGGTGATGGAACTGCAGCGGGTCGCCGCCCTCGCGCGGGTCAACGCCAAGGGCGGCAATCTGGCCGCCGAGTTCAAGGCGCAGCGGGTCTGGGATTCGAAGCAGGCGGTGTATCGCCGCGCGCTGCAGCGCCACGACGCTGCGCGCTGGGAAAGGCTGGTGGTCGAAGCCGGTCGCGTCGACCGCATCGCCAAGGGACGCCCGCGCATCGGCGAGGAGCCGGCCGACGCCTGGCTGGCGCTGGAACGCCTGCTGCTGGCGATGGCCGAAGCGCGCGGCGTGCAGCTGCTGACCCGGCGCGCCGGGAGCTGACGCGCATGCTGCTCCGCGCCTTCTACGGCGGCACCTTCGACCCCGTGCACAACGGGCACCTGGCTATCGCCCGCGCCGCGCGCGAGGCCCTGGGCACCACGATCTGGCTGATGCCGGCCGCCGATCCACCGCATCGCGACGCCCCCGGCGCCGGCGCCGAGCACCGCGCGGCGATGCTCGATCTCGCCATCGAAGGCCAGGCCGGGCTGCGTGTGGACCGGCGCGAACTGGAACGTGCCGCCACCACCGATGCCCCGAGCTACACCATCGACACCCTGCGCGAACTGCGGGCGAAGCACGGCGAGCACGCACCGATCGCGTTCCTGATCGGCGCCGACAGCCTGCATGGCTTCGCGACCTGGAAGGAACCGGAGGCGCTGCTGGCCGGCGCGCACTGGGTCGTCGCCGAACGCCCCGGCAGCGCCCTGGACGAACACCTGCCGCCGCCGGTGGCGCGGCTGGTCGGCGGGCGCTGGACCCTCAACGCCGCCGCCCTGCGCGAGAGCCCTGGCGGCAAGCTGCTGCGCCTGCGCCAGCCGCTGCACGGCGAATCGGCGACCCAGATCCGGCGCCGGATCGCCGCCGGCGAGACCTGGCACCACCTGCTGCCGCTGCCGGTGGCGAAGTACATCGCCGCCCACGGGCTCTACGGCAGCGCTTCGTCCGGGGCCGTGGTCCGGCTGCCCGGCTCCCCGGGCGTATAATTCCGCCATTCCACGCGAGGACCGCTCTTGTCCAGTTCCAACAATGCGCACGTGATCAAGACCGTGCTGCCCAAACCGCCGCCGTCCGCCCAGGCCCTGCTGAAGCAGGTCCACGCCGCGGTGGAGAACCTCAAGGCCAAGGACGTGGTCGAGATCGATGTCCGCGGCAAGACCAGCGTCTGCGATTACCTCGTGATCGCGTCCGGCACGTCCACCCGCCACGTGAAGTCGATCGCCGACGAAGTGGTGCGGATGGTGAAGGAACTGGACGTGATGCCGCTGGGCGTCGAGGGTGAGCGCGAGGCCGAATGGGTGCTCGCCGACCTCGGCGATGTCGTCGTCCACGTCATGCTGCCCCGCGTGCGCGAGTTCTACGCGCTGGAGCGGCTCTGGACGGTGGGCGACCAGCCGCCGGGCGACGAGGCCTGATCGCCGCAACGGCGATGCAGGCGAAGTCGAGCCCATGAAGGCACGCCCGTGAAGGCGCGTCTCATCGCCGTCGGCGAGCGCGCGCCCGCATGGGTCGCGGAAGGCTTCGCCGAATACCGCAAGCGGCTGTCGTTCTGGCTGCCGCTGGATCTGATCGAAATCGAACCCGGCCTGCGCGGCAAGGGACGCGATGCCGCGCGCGCGACGGCCGACGAAGGCGCGCGCGTGCTCGCCGCACTGCCGAAATCGGCCCACATCGTCGCCCTCGACGGCCGCGGAAAAATGCACGGCTCCGAAGAACTCGCGCAGCGGCTGGAGCACTGGCGTGGCGGTGGCCGCGATCTGGCCTTCCTGATCGGCGGCCCCGAAGGGCATGCGCCCGACGTCCTCGCCCGTGCCGACGAGCGCTGGTCGCTGGGGCCGCTGACCTTGCCGCACATGCTGGTGCGGCTGGTGCTGGCCGAGCAGCTGTACCGCGCCGCGGCGCTGCTGGCGAATCATCCCTACCACCGCGCCTGACCGCGCCGTCCGCGGGGGGCGTTCGCGCACGTCCCGCTTCATCGCCCTGCATCGCGCGAGGCGAGGTTCGCGCGAAACCCGCCGCGTTTCTCCTTCCCGATGTGCGCGGCCGCACATCGACGTCGGCCGCGAGCGCGTCAGGACCGTGACCGCTGCACGAAAACGCATGCAAATCGGTGGCCGAGCTGGTAATGATGATCGCGGTCACGGTTCGCTCGCGGATGCTGCGAATACGGTGCATCGCCTCCTGCGACGCCGGCACGGGTCGCGCAGGCCCCGGGCGTCGCCGCCGACGGCGCCGGGACATTCCCCCGTCGGCGTTTCCGTCGATGCGTCTCCCCCGCGCATCGCGTTGCAGGTGATCCACATGCCCAGTGCCCCGCTGTCCGTTCCGCTTCGACGCGCCGTCTCCCTGTCCGCGCCGCGTCGGCATCCCTTGCGCCTGCTCTCGCTCGTCGCGCTGGTGCTCGCGCTCAACGCCTGCGATGCCGGCCATGCCCAGGTCCGCGTCTCCGGCGATGCCGCCAAACGCCGCGCCCCGGCCGACTCCAGCCGCGCCGAGCCGCGCGAGGCGCTGCCCCGGCCGTCCGGCCAGACCGCGTCCGCGCCGCGTCCGCCGATCACCGCGACTGCGGTCGGCGGTACCGTCAGCCCGCGCCTGTTCAAGCCGCTGATGGCGGACGCCGAACGCTTCGGCATCGTCGACGTGCGCCTGCATCCGGTGGAAGGCGTGCCGGCCGGCGTCGCGCAACTGGTGACCTTCGGCGTGCCGTTCCCGCGCGGTTCGATCACCGCCGCCGGGCTGTCGACGCTGCGCGTGCTCGATGCCCGCGGCACCGAGATCCCGGCCTTCGTCGAACCGCTCACGCCGTGGCGTCACGCCACCAACGCCGCGCTCGACAACACCTCGGTGCGGGTCGCGCGGGTGCAGATCCGCTACACCTTCGCCGCGACCTATCCGAATTCCGAAGGCATCCGCGTCGAATGGGGTTACACCAACCGCACGCAGTCGCTGGCGTCGCTGGAGAACCCGCGCAACGGCTGGCAGCCGGTCACCAGCGGCAGTTTCGTCGCCGGCGACGGCGTGTCCGAGCCGAAGGTCTACGCGGTGCTGCCGTCGTCCACGCTGAGCAAGGGCCTGCTCAAGCTCGGGCCGATGCGGCCGTTCGCGCCGAACATCGCCGCCACCCGCGACGACCCGGCGACGATGGACGCGACCGAGCATTACCCCGAATACAACGAACAGATGTACGGCGCGAAGAATTTCTTCTACGCCCACATCAACGAGGACGATCCGCGGGTCACCGCGCCCAACCAGATCCCGTACAAGGCCGCCGAAGGCGAACCGTGGCTCTACGATCGCGTGTCCGCGTTTTACGGCCTGTATTTCCGCAGCGGTTTCTTCAAGGCCCTGCGCGAATCGGTGCGCGCGTCGGAGTACTACCGCGTCAATCTCTATCCGCAGGGCACCACGCCGGATCTGGCCGTCGGCACCTTCCGGCTGAAGAATCCCAACCCCGCCGCCTACATCGGCGCCAACGGCGCGATGTACAGCTATCCCGAAGGGCTCGCCTACACCCACTGGACCACCGGCGACGATCTGTCGAAGGACGGCGCGAAACTCGCGGCGAAAGCCCAGCAGGACGCCAACGACGAACCCGACCGCTGGTCGCCGACCAGCAGCTACACCGAGCGCCACATGGGCATCAAGCTCACCGGCCTGATCGTGGGTTACGAACTGTTCGGCGACGTGCCGTACAAGACCGGCGCGACGCTCACCTATCGCGAACGGCTGCTGACGCTCACGGCCAATCTGATCTGGCACCAGAACGGCGCGGGCGGCGCGTTGCCCGCGAACCGCGTCGATGGTGGCCTGTGGAAATACGGCAGCCAGGAGGGCAACGGCCCCAGCGGCAGCCTGCTGGTGAGCTTCTGGCAAACACCTTTCGTGGTCGACCCGATGGTGCGCGCCTATGCGCTCACCGACAACGTCGAGATCGCGCACTTCATCCGCCGCACCGGCAATGCGCTGAAATTCGGCGGCAAGGCCTATTCGCCGGCGCAGCGGACCTATCGCACCGACGTGCCGGAGACCCTGCGCCTGGTCGATTACGTGACCCTGATCGACGGGTCCACCTACGCCGCCGACGGCGCCGGCCCGGAGCACACGCTTTCCGTCGCCGGTGCGGTGGCTTGGGCCTACTACTTCGGCAAGCTCACCGGCCAGCCCGACGACACGCTGAAACAGGCTGCGAACGAGCTGTATCGCACCTACGACTACGAGAACAACGAGTGGACGCGACCGACCGCGCCGGCCAGCGGTCTCACCGCCTATCGCAACAATCCGCCGCGCCGATACAACTGGAACTACAAGACCAGCGGCAGCCTGTCGTGGTGCCTGTCGGACCTGCGCTGGATGCGCTGAACCTGCGCGCAGGCGGCTTCGCCATGCCATGAACGCCGACGGCCCGCGATGCGCGGGCCGTCGGGCGGCGACTCATCCTGCGTAGCGCGGATAGTCGGTGTATCCCTTCGCATCCCAGGTGTAGAAGGTATTGCGGTCGGCCTCGGCCAGCGGCGCACCGATGCGCAGGCGTTCCGGCAGATCCGGGTTGGCGATGAAGGGCACGCCGAACGCCACCGCGTCGAGTTTGCCGTCGGCGATCGCCGCCTCGGCTTCTTCCGCGCTGTAACCCATGTTGCCGATCAGCGTGCCGGCGTAGGCTTCGCGCGCCGGCGTCATCACGTCGCCGTGCTGCTGGCCGAGGAAATCCGCGCGCATCACGTGCCAGTAGGCCAGGCCGTAGTCGTTCAGGCGCTTGCCGAGCCAGCGCACCAGGCCGACCGGATCGCTGTCGCGCATGGCGTTGTAGCTGTTGAGCGGCGAGACGCGCAGGCCGACGCGGCCGCTGCCCCAGACGTCGCACACCGCATCGAGCACTTCCAGCATCAGCCGCGCGCGGTGTTCGATCGGGCCGCCGTACGGGCCGCTGCGCAGGTTGCTGCCGTCGCGCAAGAATTCGTCGAGCAGATACCCGTTCGCGCCGTGCACTTCCACGCCGTCGAAGCCCGCGGCCTTGGCGTTGCGTGCGGCCTGCGCGAACCCGGCCACGATGCCCGGCAGTTCCTCGTCGGCCAGCGCGCGCGGCACGACGTAATCGACCTTGCCCTTCGGCGTGTACACCTGATCGTTGGTGATGGCGATCGCGCTCGGCGCGACCGGCTGCGCGTCGTCGTTGAGGTCGGGATGGCAGGCGCGGCCGCCGTGCCATAACTGCAGCACGATGCGGCCGCCGGCGGCGTGCACGGCATCGGTCGCGCGTTTCCAGCCGGCCACCTGGGCTTCGCTGTGGATGCCCGGCTCGCGCCAGAACGCAGAGTTGCCGGCCATCGCCATCGTCGCTTCCGCGATGATCAGCCCGGCGCTGGCGCGCTGGGCGTAGTACTCGGCGATCAGCGCGCCAGGCACGTGATCGTCTTCGGCGCGGCAGCGCGTGAGCGGCGCCATCAGGATGCGGTTCGGCAGGGCGAGATCGCCGGCTTGCAGGGGTGCGAACAGATGCTTCATCGAGACCAGTCCAGCGTGGGGAGGGGCGCCAGAGTGTGTCAGCCCGATGCGGCGGCAGCCATGCGCGATTGCCTGCGCCAATGGAACGATGCGGCGCATTCCCGCGCGGTGCGCCTCGATGCGACACCATGCAGGCAAAAAACGCTGATCGTGCGTCGATGATCGGCGGCGGAATGCCCGAGGGAGCGGAGCGACCAGTGCCTGCGCGTCACTGTGGACCCGCGGAAGGTAGAAAAACCCTGCCGGACCTGGGGATGCCCGGCAGGGGGCCTCGCGACGGGGAATCGGCTTCGGACGGGTGCCCTCGGCCGGCCGCGAAGTGCGTGCCGCGCGGGCCTCAACCGCGCGTGAGACTGAAATTCACCGGCACCATGCCGTAGACCTGCACCGCCTGGCCGTCGCGGATCGCCGGTTTGAACATCCAGCGGCGCAACACCTGTCGGCGTGCGGCGTCGTCGAGACGGCGATGGCCGCTGCTGCGTTCGATCTCCACCGACAGCGGCTTGCCGTCAACGCCCACCAGCACCTTCAACAGCACGGTGCCTTCGATGCCGTCGAGGATGGCCTCGCGCGGATAGGCGGGCGCCGGCGCCGAGGCGTATTCCAGCCGCGTGCTCGTCATCGGGCCGGGATCCGGCTGCACCGGCAGCGACACGGTGTCGGTGGTTTCGATCGGCGGCATAGGGGTGTTGCCCTCGGGGACCACCGCTTCCTGCTGCGCCGGCGGTTGCGGCTGCGGTGGCGGAAGCACCTGCGGCAGCGGGGTTTCGGTCCGTGGGCGGACCACCGGGACCTCTTCGATCGGCGGTGGCGGGGGCGGCGCCGCCTTGGGTTCGATCAAGATCACCGGAGGGCTTTCGGCGTCGACCGTCCGCATCGGCGCGGACACCGGCATCAGCAACAGCATCAGCGCAGCGGCGTTGAGCGCGATCGCCCCGGCCATGCCGAGGATGCGCACCGGCTGGATCTGCGCGATGGCCTGCGGCAGACCGCCGGCATCGGGATGTGAAGGGCGTTGGGCATGGCGTTCGAGCAGAACCATGGGGCATCTCCGTCGGTGGGTGACGTCGGTGCAAACGCGGCACGGGTTCGGCGGGGGTTAACGTTGCGGAAATATTTTCCGGAGGCGGAAACGCGACACCCGCCGGGCGGCGGGTGTCGTGCGAAGCGTGGGGCAGGGGCGGTCACTTGCCCAGTTCGAACACCACGTTGAGGCTGGCGGTGAGCGAGGTCTCGCCGGGGGACACCGGCGTTTCGCGCGCGTCCATGGCGGCCATCTTCATCATCGGCATCGGGCCGGGCGGATTGAAGCCGCCGCCTTCGCCGATGCTGACGATCCGGCGCACGCGCAGACCGAGCGCGGCGGCGTACATGTCGGCGCGGGCCTGCGCCTTCTTCAGCGCGCTGCGGCGGGCTTCGTCGTAGGCGGCTTCGGGCTCGTCGATCTCGAAGGTCGGGCCGTTGATCTGATTGGCGCCGCTGGCGACCAGCGCGTCGAGCACCTTGCCGAGCTTCGACAGGTCGCGGACCTTGACGTTGACGGTGTTGCTGGCCTGGTAGCCGGTGATCGCCGGCGGCTGGTTCTCGGCGTAGCGATATTGCGGATACAGGCTGATGCCGGCGGTCTGCACGTCGCGCTCGGCGATGCCGGCCGCATTGATCGCGGCCATCACCTTCGTCATCTGTTCGGCGTTGGCGCGCATGGCGCCGTTGGCGTCGGCGGCTTGGGTGACCACACCGCTGGACAGCGTGGCGATATCGGGCGCGCGGCTGGCCGTGGCATCGGCGGTGACCGACAGCAGCGTGCCGTCGTTGGCGGTCTGGGGCGACTGTGCGGATGCGGTCATGGCGAGGCCCGATGCGAAGAGGGTGGCGACAGCGGCGACGAAAAAGCGGGAAACGGGATGGCGGCGTTGCGTGCGGCTGGGATGGGTCAGGACGTGGGTCATGCGGCTCTCCATGTTGAGGCTTCCGGTTGATGCCTCCGGTCAGGGTCGGGGCCAGCGGGTGAACGCACTGTGAGCCCGGTCGGGGTTCGCGACGGGATCGCGTTCAGGCTGCGGCGGTCCGCAGGGTATCCTAGCCCGATGCTGCATCTTGCCTCGAAATCTCCCCGTCGCCGCGAACTGCTGAGGATGCTCGGCCTTGAGTTCGGCGTGCTCGATCTCGACATTCCCGAGTTGCCAGCGCCCGCGGAGCCGCCGGAAGAATACGTGCGCCGGGTCGCGCGCGAAAAGGCCGGCGCCGGGCTGCTGCGGATGAGCGGCCAGCCGGACGCGGTGGTGCTGGGCGCCGACACCGAAGTGGTGCTGGACGGTCGCATCTACGGCAAGCCGGTCGATGCCGCGGACGCCGCGGCCATGCTGCGCAGCCTGTCGGGCCGCACCCATGCGGTGATCTCCGCGCTCTCGATGGTCTCGGCCGGCCGCGAGCTGCAGGCGGTGTCGGTGTCGGAGGTCACGTTCGCGGCGATGAGCGAGGACGATATCGCCGTCTATCTCGCCACCGGCGAGTGGGACGGCAAGGCCGGCGCCTATGCCATCCAGGGCATGGCCCAGAGTTTCATCTCGCACCTGTCCGGCAGCCATTCCGGGGTGATGGGATTGCCGCTGCACGAGACCGCATCCCTGCTCCGCGGCTTCGGTCTGTTCCCCGCGCGCGCGTCCGCGTCCCACGACGGCCCGGAGCCGATGCGATGAGCGAAGAGATTCTGGTCAATGTCACCCCGCGCGAGACCCGGGTCGCCGTCGTCGAGAACGGCATGCTGCAGGAACTGCACATCGAGCGCGGCTGGCGCCGCGGCGTGGTCGGCAACATCTACAAGGGCCGGGTGCAGCGGGTGATGCCCGGCATGCAGGCCGCATTCGTCGAGATCGGTCTCGACCGCGCCGCATTCCTGCACGCCAACGACATTTTCCGCGCCACCGCGGCACCGAGCAGCGAGAGCGCGCTGGAGACCGCGCTCGAAAGCGCCGTCAACGGCGAGGGCGAGCCGGTGATCGCCGCGCCGCCCGCCGCGCCGCCGACGACGCAGCCGCAGGTCGTGCCGTCGATCACTGAACTGCTGCGCGAAGGCCAGGAGATCGTGGTCCAGGTGGTCAAGGATCCGATCGGCAGCAAGGGCGCGCGCCTCACCACCCAGATCAGCATTCCGTCGCGTTATCTCGTGCTCTTGCCGCAGTCGAAGGTGATCGGCGTGTCCTCGCGCATCGAGGACGACGCCGAGCGCCAGCGCCTGAAGGCGCTGGTGTCGGGCCAGAACGGCGGTACGCCCGGCACGCCGCAGCATGGCTATATCGTGCGCACCAATGCCGAGGGCCAGCCGGCCGAAGCACTGGCGGAAGACATCGCCTATCTCGGCCGCGCCTGGGCGCTGATCGAGCAGAACGTGCGCACCGCCGGCGTCGGCCACTGCATCTATGAAGATCTGAGCCTGCCGATGCGCGCGGTGCGCGATCTGATCCGCCGCGACGTGGAGAAGGTGAAGGTGGATTCGCGCGAGACCTGCGACCGCCTGCGTGCGTTCGCCGCGCAGTACATGCCGGGGCTCGCCGAGAAGATCGAGCATTACGGCGGTGCGCGCCCGGTGTTCGATCTCTACGGCGTCGAGGACGAGATCCAGCGCGCGCTCGACAAGGAAGTGCCGCTGAAATCCGGCGGCTATCTGGTGATCGACCAGACCGAGGCGATGACCACCGTCGACGTGAACACCGGCTCGTTCCTCGGCCAGCGCAATCTCGAAGAGACCGTCTATCGCACCAATCTCGAAGCGGCGCAGGCGGTGGCGCGACAACTGCGGCTGCGCAACCTCGGCGGCATCATCATCATCGACTTCATCGACATGGTCGATCCCGAGCATCGCCGCCAGGTGCTGCGCACGCTCGAAAAGTCGCTGGCCCGCGACCACGCCAAGACCACGGTCTACGATTTCTCGCCGCTGGGCCTGGTGGAAATGACCCGCAAGCGCACCATCGAAAGCCTGCAGCGACAGCTGAGCGAGCCCTGCCATGAATGCGGCGGCCGCGGCACGCTGAAGACCGCCGAAACCGTGACCTACGAAATCTTCCGCGAGATCACCCGCGCGGTGCGCCAGTTCGAAGCCGCGCGACTGCTGGTGATCGCGTCGCCGAAGGTGGTCGCGCGGATCACCGACGAGGAATCTCCGGCGGTGGCCGAACTGGAGGAATTTCTCGGCAAGTCGATCCGCTTCCAGGCGGACGAGCAGTACACACAGGAGCAGTTCGATGTCGTGCTGCTCTGAATCCTCCCGCCCCGAAACGCCTTCGGCGTCGACCGGCGTCGCGCCCGGATGACGACATCGTTGCGACGCCGTCTGCGTCTGGCGCGCCGCGGGCTGTGGTACGTCACCGCGATCTCGCTGGTGCTGCTGGCGCTGGGTGCGGCGGTGATGAGTCAGCTGCTGCCGCTGGCGGAACGGCATCCGGACCGCATCGCCGAATGGCTGAGCGCGCGCGCCGGCCGGCCGGTGGCCTTCGATGGTCTCGATACCGCATGGACGCGTCGCGGGCCGCTGCTGCGGCTGGACGGTCTGCGCGTGGGAGAGGGCGATGGCGCGGTCGCCATCGGCGCGGCGGAGATCCTGGTGTCGCAATACGCCGGGCTGCTGCCCGGGCGTTCCTTCACCGAACTACGGGTGCGCAATCTCGCGTTGACCCTGGAGCGCGGGGACGACGGTCGTTGGCAGGTGCGCGGCCTGCCCGGGCAGGCGCAGGGCGGCGATCCGCTCGGTGCGCTGGAAGGGCTGGGCGAATTGCAGGTGATCGATGCGCGACTGGGGATTTCGGCACCCTCGCTGGGCATCGAAACCACGGTGCCCGATGTCGATCTGCGGCTGCAGGTGAACGGCGAACGGGTGCGCAGCGGTCTGCGCGCGCGCATGCATCGCGAATCCGCGCCGGTGGACGTGGTGCTGGATTTCGATCGTGCGCGCGGCGACGGCAGGCTCTACGCCGCGGCCAGGAAAGCCGATCTCGCCGAATGGTCGCCGCTGCTGCGCGTGGCCGGTGCGACGGTTGTCGGCGGCCGCGGTCGCGCCGAACTGTGGGCCAGCGTGCGCAAGCGGCAGGTCGCTTCGATCAGCGTCGATGGCGATCTCGAAGGTGTGCGGCTGCGCGGTGCGCCGTTTCCCGCGGCGAAGACGGCGGGTGCCGGCGTCGCGGCGGCGCCGATGGCGACGTTCGCCCGACTGCAGGCCACCGCCCACTGGCGCGCCGAGACAGGCGGCTGGCGACTCGACGCGCCGAGCATGCGGGTGCATGCCGCCGCCAACAGCCGACCGCAGGTGCTGGATGGACTCGTGATCGCCGGCGGCCAGCGCTATGGCCTGCGCGCCGAGCGCATCGACGCCGGCCCGCTGTTCGCGGTGTTCGCGCTCAGCGATCGCCTCGACCCGAAACTGCGGGCGTGGCTGGCGGCGGCGAAACCCGGCGCGGTGCTGGAGCGCGTGCGCGTCGGCGGCCAGCGCGGCGGTGCGATGCATGCGGCCGCATCGGTGCGCGGCCTGCATTTCGCGCCGGTCGGCAACTCGCCCGGCATCTCCGACCTCGCCGGGACACTGCGCGGCGATGGCGAAGGTCTGGTGTTCGCGTTCGACGAAACCTCGAAGCTGCGTTTCGACTGGCCGAGCGGCTTCGGCCCGACCCATGTCGTCGGTCTGCGCGGCGAAGCCATCGCCTGGCGCGAAGGCGGCGGCTGGCGGGTGGAGTCGCCCGCGCTGCGCATTGATGGCGACGGCTACGGCGCCGATATTCGCGGCGGGTTGTGGTTCCAGGGCGACGGCACCGCGCCGCGCATCGACGTGGCCGCGGATCTCGACGACGCGATGGCGCCGACCGCCAAGCGCTTCTGGCCGAAGCATGCGATGTCGCCCGCGCTGGTGCACTGGCTGGATACCGCGCTGATCGCGGGCCGCGTTCGCGACGGCCGTGCGGTGATCGCCGGCGAGCTCGAACACTGGCCGTTCCGCACGGTGGCGGGTGAGCCGCCGGACGGCGTGTTCGACGCGCGCGCCACGCTGCAGGACATGCGCGTGAAATTCCACGGCGACTGGCCGGCGACCGGCGACATGGACGCCGACATCGCCTTCGTCGGCAACGGGTTTTCGGTTGCGGGCCGCGCGGCGCTGGCCGATGTCGGCATCCGCGATTTCAGCGCCGGGATTCCCGATTTCTCCGCCGGCGCGCTCGGCATCGAAGCGCATGCCGATGCCGATGCGGCGAAACTGCTGGGTCTGGTGCGGCAGAGTCCGCTGCGCAGGGACCATGCGGGCATTCTCTCGACGCTGTCGGCCAGCGGCCCGGCGTCGGTCGATTTCGCGCTGGATCTGCCGCTGCACGGTCCGCCGTCGCAGCGCGCGAACATCGACGGCGCGATCGATCTGCGCGGCGCGCGTCTGGCCGAATCGGAGTGGAAACTCGCGTTCTCCGGCGTCAGCGGCAAGGCCCGCTACGACGAGAACGGCTTCAGCGCGAACGGCCTGCGCGCGCAGTATGACCGGCAGGAAGGCAAGCTCTCGCTGCGCGCCGGTCCCGGCCACGTACGCGACAAACGCCAGGGCTTCGAGGCCGAACTCGAAGCCTCGATGACCACCGACGATCTGCTGGCGCGCAGCGCCGACCTGGGCTGGTTGAAGCCGCATCTGCGCGGCCGTTCGCGCTGGACCGCGGGCATCGCCATTCCCGTCGGCGCCGGCAAACCCAGTGCGCAGGTCACCCGACTGCAGTTGCGCTCCGATCTGGTCGGCACCGCGCTCGATCTGCCGGCGCCGCTGGACAAGGCCGCCGGCACGGCGTTGCCGACCACGCTCGATCTGCAACTGCCGTTCGGCAAGGGCGAGATCGCGCTGGCGTTCGGCCAGCGGTTCGCGCTGCGCGCGCGCGACAGCCAGGGCCAGCTCGGCATCCGCGCCGCCTTCGGCACCGATCGCGTCGCCGAACCGCCGCCGGCATCGGGCCTGATCATCGGCGGCCGCGCCTCGACGCTCGACGCCATCGGCTGGGTCGCGCTGACGCTCGGCGATGGCGACGGCCGCCTCGCGCTGCGGCGCGCGGATGTCGTCGCCGATCGCCTGTCGCTGCTCGGCGCGCACTTCCCCGACACCCGCCTGCAGATCGCGCCTGCGAGCGGCGGTCTGGCGGTGCAGCTCGACGGCGCCGCGCTCGCCGGTGCGCTGCTGGTGCCGGACGGCGAGGGCGGCAGCATCGCCGGACGCCTGCAGCGCCTGCACTGGCGCAGCGCGCCCGCGCCGGTCGCGACGAATGCCGCCGTCGCCGCCGTCGCTTCGGGCGGCGACGGTTTCGACCCGGCGAAGATTCCCGCGATCAATCTGCGCGTCGACGATCTGCGCATCGCCCGTGCCGCCCTGGGCGAAGCGCAGTTCCGCTCGCGCCCCACCGCGACCGGCATGGACATCGTGCAGTTGCAGACCCGCGCGCCGAAGCGGCGGATCGATGTCGCCGGCGATTGGAGCGGCCGTGGCGCCGCGGCGCGCACGCGCGTGGACGCGACCTTCGCCAGCGAGGATTTCGGCGCGCTGCTCGACGAATTCGGCATGGGCGGCCGGGTCGGCGGCGGCAAGGGCGAAGTCCGCTTCGATGCGAACTGGCCCGGCGCGCCGATGTCGTTCCAGCTGGGCGTGCTCGAAGGCAATCTGAAGATCGACGTGCGCGACGGGCGGCTGGTGGAAGTGGAGCCCGGCGGCACCGGCCGCGTGCTCGGCCTGCTGAGCATCGCGCAGTTGCCGCGCCGGTTGACCCTGGATTTCCGCGACTTCTTCTCCAAGGGCTTCGCGTTCAACACGCTCGGCGGCAATGTGCGTTTCGCCGCCGGCAGCGCGCGCAGCGACGATCTCGCCATCGACGGCCCGGCGGCGCGGATCAACATCCGCGGCGCGGCCAATCTGCGCGCGCAGACCTTCGACCAGACCATCGAGGTGCTGCCGAAGGCCGGCAATCTGCTGACCGCGGTCGGTGCGATCGCCGGCGGGCCTGTCGGCGCGGCGGTGGGCGCGGTCGCCAATGCGGTGCTGCAGAAGCCCCTCGGACAGGCCGCGGCCAAGAACTATCGCGTCACCGGACCGTGGAAAGATCCCAAGGTCGAAGTGATGGAGCGCACCGGCGCATCGTCGCGCGACCGGCCCGGCTCGGGCTGAACACGCCCGCCCTGTTTGAAACCGGCGCACGTCGCCTCCACCCTATCCTTCACGATGTCGTCCACCGGAACCGCCATGCTCCCGATGCAGTCTCTCCCCGAATCGCGCCTGCTCGTCCCGGCCGGACTCGATCACGCCGGGCTCGAACGCGCCTTCGGCCTGCTGCTCGGCCCGGGCATCGACTTCGGCGATCTGTATTTCCAGCATTCGCGCCGCGAGGGCTGGACGATGGAAGATGGCATCATCACCGACGGTTCGCATGCCATCGACCAGGGCGTGGGCGTGCGCGCGATCTCGGGCGAGAAGACCGGCTTCGCCTACTCCGACGAAATCAACCCCGACGCATTGCTGGCCGCGGCGCGTTCCGCGAAGGCCATCGCGCGCGACGGCGATACCCGCACGCCGCCCGCGCTCGCGCACGGTCGGGGGACCGGCATGGAACCGCTCTACGCCGCGGTCGATCCCATCGATGCCTGCGCCAACGCCGACAAGCTCGACGCCATGCGTCGCGTCGATCGCCTGGTTCGCGCCGCCGATCCGCGCGTGCGCCAGGTCACCGTCTCGCTTTCCGCGGCGCTCGACACCATTTTCGTCGCCCGCAGCGACGGCGTCGTCGCCGGCGATGTCCGCCCGCTGGTGCGCATGAACGTGCAGGTGATCGTCGAACAGAACGGTCGTCGCGAATCTGCCAGCGCCGGCTACGGCGGCCGTTACGCCTACGACGAACTGTTCGGCGACGAACGTCCGGAGCGCTGCGCGCGCGAAGCGCTGCGCCAGGCGCTGGTGAATCTCGAGGCCGTGGATGCGCCCGCGGGCACGATGCCGGTGGTGCTGGGCAACGGCTGGCCCGCGGTGCTGCTGCACGAGGCGGTCGGCCACGGCCTGGAAGGCGACTTCAACCGCAAAGGCACCTCGACCTACGCCGGCCGGATGGGCCAGCGGGTGGCGTCGCCGGGCGTGACCATCGTCGACGACGGCACCCTGCCGGGCCGGCGCGGTTCGCTCACCGTCGACGACGAGGGCACGCCCACGCGCTGCACCCCGCTGATCGAGGACGGCGTGCTGACCGGCTACATGCAGGACACCCACAACGCGCGGTTGATGGGCATGCCCGCCACCGGCAACGGCCGCCGCGAATCCTTCGCCCATCTGGTGATGCCGCGGATGACCAACACCTACATGCTCGCCGGGCAGGACGACCCGCAGGACATGATCCGTTCGGTGAAGCGCGGTTTGTACGCGGTCAATTTCGGCGGCGGCCAGGTCGACATCACCAGCGGCAAATACGTGTTTTCCGCGACCGAGGCCTATCTGATCGAGGACGGGAAGATCACCGCGCCGGTGAAGGGCGCGACGCTGATCGGCAACGGCCCCGAGACGATGCAGCGGGTGCGGATGATCGGCCACGATCTCGCGCTCGACGAGGGCGTCGGCACCTGCGGCAAGGACGGTCAGAGCGTGCCGGTGGGCGTGGGCCAGCCGTCGCTGCTGATCGATCAGCTGACGGTGGGCGGGACGAAGGCCTGATAGGCGACGTCTTCGACCGCGATGCGGTGTTTGTTCTCGTCCAATGCGCGGATGTATCGCAGCAGGAAGCGCGGCGTACCGTGCCTGTGGCGCATGGCGCAAGCCTTCTGGATCATCGGTTTGAGCGTCTTCGCATCGGCTGCCGCGTGCTTGGCCAGGCATGCGGCGAGGAATTCGGCGAGCGCGTCGAAGCCTTCGGCGATCAACCGTTCGCGCCAGCGCATCGCCCGAAGCAGTCCGGAATCGATGGGGCCAGCGCGCCCCATGCGCTCAGTCTTCGTCGCGATCCATGCCGCCGTCGATGCCTTCGTCGGCATCGTGACCGGCATCACCATCCGCATCGTGATGTTCCGCGAACAGCTCGCGCAGTTCGCGGAACAGCTCGCGATACGCATGCGGCGGTTTGTTCTTCAGCTTTTCCTCGTGCGCGTTGCGCGCGAGCTGGCGCAGGTGCTGGCGATCGGCCTGCGGGTAATCGGTAAGCAGTTCGCCCAGCGCGACATCGCCGTCGGCCATCAGGCGCTCGCGCCAGGCCTCGGCGCGATGCAACATCGCCGCTTCGACGCGCGCGGCATGGCCGTTGACGTCCAGCGCGTCGCGGATCGCTTCCAGCGTCTCGTCGTCTTCCCGCCGCATCTGTTTCGCCAGATACTGCAACTGCCGTTTGTGCGCCACGTGCGACGTGATCCTGCGGGTCTCGGCGATGTGCGGCAGCAGCCGGTCCGGGATCGGCAGCCGCGACAGCTGCTGGGGCGTCAACGCCGACAGTTGTCGGGCCAGTTCGAGCACTTCCAGTGCCTCACGCCGCTGCTGGCTGCGGCTGGGGGACAGGAAGTCGCCGGTTTCGGGGTCTTTTCCACGCATAGTCGCTACAGGATAAAGCATTGAACGTCATCGCTTCCGCATTACCCGCTGCCGCCGACGACAGCCTTGCCCGGCTGGACCGCCTGTCCGATCTGGCCCGCGACCTGCTGGCCCGCGCCCGCGCACAGGGTGCCAGCCAGGCCGAAGTGAGCTGCGACGAGGACCGCGGCCTCAACGTCAACGTGCGCATGGGCGCGGTGGAGAGCGTGGAATCCACCCGCGACCGCAGCATCGGCATCACCGTCTACTTCGGCAACCGCAAGGGCAGCGCCAGCACCGCCGACCTGCGCGAGGACAGTCTCGAAGCCACGGTCGCGCAGGCCTGCGCGATCGCCCGGCACACCGAGGACGACCCGGCGGCGGGACTCGCCGACGCCGGGCTGATGGCGACGGATCTGCGCGAATTCGACAGCTGGCACCCGTGGGCGCTCGACGCCGATACCGCGATCGACCTCGCCCTGGCCTGCGAGACCGCCGGCCGCGACGTGGATCCGCGCATCGCCAATTCCGATGGCGCCTCGGTGTCCACGGGCGAATCGATCGGTGTCTACGCCAACAGCCACGGCTTCCTCGGGCGCGAGCGCGACACCCAGCACAGCATCGCCTGCGGCCTGATCGCCGGTCAGGGCGAGGCCATGCAACGCGAACACTGGTACAGCTTCACCCTGGCACGCGAGGATCTGGAAGCGCCCGAGGCGGTCGGCCGCCGGGCCGCGGAGCGGGCGCTGGCCCGGCTCGCGCCGCGCTCGCTGGCGACCGGCACCATGCCGGTGCTGTTCCAGGCCGAGGTCGCGCGTTCGCTCATCGGGCATCTGGTCAGTGCGGTCTCCGGCGGCGCGCTCTACCGCGGCGCCAGTTTCCTGCTCGACAGCGTCGGCACCCGGGTGCTGCCCGAGTGGTGCCGGCTGAGCGAACGTCCGTTCCTGATGCGCGGCCTGCGTTCCTGCGCCTTCGACGCCGAGGGCGTCGCCACCCGCGAGTCGGACCTGGTCCGCGACGGCGTGCTGCAGCGCTACGTGCTGGGCAGCTATTCCGCGCGCAAGCTCGGTCTGCAGAGCACCGGCAACGCCGGCGGCATTTTCAATCTCGATGTCGCGGCCAACGCGGGCGGCCTGGACGACCTGGTGCGCGGCATGGGCACCGGCCTGCTGGTGACCGGACTGATGGGGCAGGGCGTGAACGCCGTCACCGGCGACTATTCGCGCGGGGCGGCCGGCTTTTACGTCGAAAACGGCCGGATCGCCTACCCGGTGGACAGCATCACCATCGCCGGCAACCTGCGCACCATGCTGCAGGGGATCGAGGCCATCGGCAGCGATATCGACGCCCGGTCGAATGTCCGCTGCGGTTCGATCCTGCTCGGCAGGATGACCGTTGCCGGCAGCGTTTGACGTTTGTGTAAGCTAGGGCGGTGTCCGCGACCGCGGCGCACCCCGTATTTGATCGCATTCATCCGCAGCATCCATCCGTAGCAATGGGGAATCCCGAAATGACCAATGGAAACGAATACACTTCGCCGCCGCCCGCGCCTTCCGGTGCGCCCACCGACGATCAGAAGACGCTCGCGCTGATCACCCATCTGTCGGGCATCGTCCTCGGCTTCATCGTTCCCTTGATCATCTGGCTGATCAACAAGGATCAGGCCGACAAGGCCTTCGTGACCGATCAGTCGAAGGAAGCGCTCAACTTCCAGATCACGCTGCTGATGGTGTACGTGGTCGGCATCATCCTCAGCATCATCCTGATCGGCGCGCTGATCAATCTGGCTGCGTGGCTGGCCTGCATCGTGTTCAGCATCATCGGCGGCCTCGCCGCGCAGAAGGGTCAGGCCTACCGCTACCCCTTCGCGATCCGCCTGATCAAGTAATCCCGGCATTTCCCGAACGATCCAACCCCGGCGCTTCCGGCGCCGGGGTTTCTTTTTTGGCGCTTTCGGCCGGGTCGGTGTCAACCCGCCGCGCGCCGGCGCGTTCCATACCGGGTCTTCCGGCGATGGAGCACGACATGAGCGCCACACGGGCCGCTGCCGCGGTCAATCGTTTCGGGCTCGGCGCGATGCCGGGCGAATTGGCCGCCGCGGGCGATCCGCGCGGCACGCTGCACGCCCAACTCCGGCGCAGGCCCGATCTTTCGCCGTTCGCCGGGCTTCCCGACAGCCTCGAAATCCTCGAAACGCAGAACGAATACCGGCTGCAGCGCCGTCAGATGCGCGACCGCAAGCCGGCGACACCTTCCCCGGCAGGTGCCGCGGACCGCAATGCGGCGGCGGAAGACGACATCGAGCGCAACCCGATGCAGCAGGCGATCCGTCGCGCCGCCGGCGACGATCTGGCCCTGCGTTATCGCATCGCCGCGACCACCGACATGCCCTTCGTCGAACGGCTGGTCCGGTTCTGGTCGAACCACTTCGCGATCTCGATCGACAAGAACCAGAACCGTCTGCTGGCGGCGCCGATGGAACGCGAAGCGATCCGCCCGCATGTCCTCGGCAACTTCGCCGATCTGCTGACGGCGGTGGAAACCCACCCGGGCATGCTGCTGTATCTCGACAACGCCGCATCGGTCGGCGACGACTCGATGCTGGTACGGCGGCTGGCGCGCCGCGACAGCAAGCGCCGGCTCGGACTCAACGAGAATCTGGCCCGCGAGGTCCTCGAACTGCACACGCTCGGCGTCGATGGCGGGTACGCGCAGCAGGACGTGATCGAACTGGCGCGCGCGATCACCGGCTGGAGCACGCCGTTGCCGCGCGAGATGCAGCAGGGCCAGGCGCGCAGCGCATTCGTGTTCCGCGCCGGCGCGCACGAGCCCGGCGCGCGCACCGTGCTGGGCAAGCGCTACGCCGAAGGCGGCGAAGCGCAGGGCCGCGCGGTGCTGCGCGATCTCGCCATGCACCCGGCCACCGCCCGTCACCTCGGTTTCAAGCTCGCGCGGCATTTCGTCGCCGATGCGCCGCCGCCGGCGCTGGTCGATGCGATGGCCGCGGCGTATCTGCGCAGCGGCGGCGCGCTGACCGCGCTGTACGGCGCGATGATCGATCACGAGGCGTCGTGGTCGGCCGATGCGCGCAAGTTCAAGACCCCCGAGGATTTCGTGATCTCGACGATGCGCGCGGGCGGGCTGCGGCTCGATCGCCAGCCGCGGGTCCTGCTGCGATTGCTGACCAGCCTGGGCCAGCCGACGTTCACGCCGCGCTCGCCGGCAGGTTTCCCCGACACCGCGGCCGACTGGGCCAGCGGCGACGCGCTGCGCAAACGCCTGCAGGCGGCCGCGGCGCTGGCCGGGCAGGTGCAGGGTCGCGGTAAACCGTTCGATCTCGCCGTCGAGGCGCTCGGTGCGGAAGCGGTGCAGGGCGCGTTCGCCGATGCGCTGCGCCGTGCCGGTTCGCCGCAGGAAGGCTTCGCCCTGCTGTTTTCCAGTCCCGCGTTCCAGTGGAGGGTGTGATGACCGCCGATGTCTCCCGTCGCCGTTTCCTCGCCGCGCTCGGCGGCTCCGCGATGCTCACGCTGTGGCCCGGCCTGTCGCCGGCGGCCTCGGGCGGCGCGCAGACCCGCCTGCTGGTGGTGCTGCTGCGCGGTGCGATGGATGGTCTGCACCTGCTGCCGCCGCGCGACGATGCCGATTATCTGCGCGCGCGCGGCCCGCTCGCGGTGCGCGACGCGCTGCCGCTGGACGGCAGTTTCGGATTGCATCCGAAACTCCCGTTCGCGCATGGCCTCTACGCGAAGCAGGAACTGCTGCCCCTGGTGGCGGTGGCCCCCCCTTATCGGCTGCGTTCGCACTTCGATGCCCAGGACTGTCTGGAGAACGGCACCGCGATGCCGGGTGGCGCGCGCGACGGTTGGATCGGCCGCTGCATCGACACGATGGCGCATGACGCGGGCGTGGCCATCGCGCAGGTGATGCCGCTGGCGATGCGCGGCTCCGAACGCGCGGAGATCTGGTCGCCGCCGCTGCCGCGCGAAGTCCCCGACACGCTGATGCAGCAATTGCAGCCGCTGTACGCCTCGGATCCGCGGCTGGCGCCGATGTTCGACGATGCGATGGCGGCGGTCGCGATGGACATGTCGGCCAATGGCATGTCGGGCAACGGCGCGGGCGGCGCACGCGGCGCGTTCCGGTTGCCCGAAGCGATGGCCGCCGCGGCGAAACGCATGCAGGGCGCGAACGCGGCGCGGATCGGTTTCGTCGAGGACAGCGGCTGGGACACCCATCGCGGCCAGCAGCTCGCGCTCGATCGCAAGTTCGCCGAGCTCGACGCCGGTCTGCGCGCGTATCGCGAGGGCATCGGTGCGGACTGGTCGAACACGGTGGTGGCGGTGGTGACCGAGTTCGGCCGCACCGTCGCCGCGAACGGCAGCGCCGGCACCGATCACGGCGTCGGCGGCGCGGCGCTGCTCGCCGGCGGCGCGGTGCGTGGCGGCCGGATCGCCGGCGACTGGCCGGGGCTCGCGCCCGCCGCATTGTTCGAAGGCCGCGACCTGCGCCCCACCACCGACCTGCGCGCGGTGTTCAAGGGGCTGCTCGCCGGCCATCTCGCGGTGTCCGAAGCGGCGCTGGACACGCGGATCTTCCCGGACAGCCGCACGCTTCGGCCGATGGCGGGGCTGCTGCGCGCCTGAACCGGTCGCGTCGGGCGGGTATGTCTTTCGTTGGCTTGAGTCCCCGCGCGGATGCCGCATCTTGTCCCTGCACCGGACGTTTCCGGACGCGCACGGCGGGGGCCGCCCCCGCGAGGACATCCGCATGAACGACACGCTTCCCAACGGTACGCTCCAGAACGGCACGCTGCACAACGGGACCGGTGACGACGTCGCCCAAGCCGCTCCGTCCGGCAACGCATCCGACAGCGTCGCGGACAACCGCGGCTGGGCCGCGAGCGCGCATATCGCCGCGCTCGTTGCCGCATTGGCGACGTCATGGTTCGCCGGCGTCGCCGGCGCCGTCGCCGCCTTCGTGGTCTGGTTGATCGTCCGCGACCGCTCGACCTTCGCCGCCGCCCACGCGAAGGAAGCGTTGAACTTCAACTTCAGCATGTTCCTCTACGCGGTCGCGAGCATCGTGCTGGTGGTGTTCACGCTGGGCCTGGGCCTGCTGGTCGCGGTGCCGGTGTGGATCGTGCTGGCGATCGCGTGGCTGGTGTTCACGATCGTCGCCGCGGTGAAGGCCTACGACGGCGTGGACTACCGCTATCCGCTGACGATCCGTCTGTTCTGATCGATACGTCGGGCAATCGCGGGATGCGGCGGCCTCGGCCGCCGCATCCGCATTCCGACCCGGTAGAGCGGCCTTCAGGCCGCTGCTTTTTCGTGAATCTGGAAAAAGAGCAGCGGCCTGAAGGCCGCTCTACCGGGGAGATGGATCAGCGATCGCGCTCGACGACTTCGCGCGCCAGCGCCGCCAGCGGTGCAGCGCGTTCGCCGAACGACGCCAGCGCCGCGTGCATCTCCTCGGCCAGCCCGGCCAGCGCCGCGCGCGAGCCATCCATGCCCAGCAGCGCGGGAAAGGTCGCTTTGTTCTGCGCCAGATCCTTGCCGGCGGTCTTGCCCAGCGTGGCGCTGTCGCTTTCGATGTCGAGCAGGTCGTCGCGGATCTGGAACGCCAGGCCGAGGGCTTCGGCATAGCGATCCAGCGCGACGCCGGCATCGCGATCCGCGGCGCCGACGATCGCTCCCAGTCGCACCGCGCATCGCAGCAGCGCACCGGTCTTCATCGCGTGCAGCCTGCGCAGCGCGTCCAGCGAAATGGCGCCGCCGCTGCCGGTGGCGTCGATGTCCAGTGCCTGGCCCCCGCACATGCCTTCGGCACCGGCAGCCCGTGCGAGTTCGCGCACCATCGCGATCCGGGCCTCGGCCGGCAGCGGCGATTCGGCGAGTCGCTGGAATGCCAATGTCTGCAGCGCGTCGCCGGCGAGGATGGCGGTGGCCTCGTCGAACGCCACGTGCACCGTGGGCTGGCCGCGGCGGAGGGCGTCGTCGTCCATCGCCGGCAGGTCGTCGTGGACCAGCGAATAGGCGTGGATCAGTTCGATCGCGGCGGCAGGCGCATCGAGCGCATCGTCCGCGGCCCCCAGCAGATGCCCGGTGGCGTAGACCAGCAGCGGTCGGATGCGCTTGCCGCCGAGCAAGGCCGCGTGGCGCATCGCGGCGCGGAGCCGCGCATCGGGAAGCGCCGACAGTGCCTGCGCCAGTGCCGCGTCCGTGCGCTCTCGCCAGGCGGCGAAGATGGCGGCGGGTTCGGGGACAGTCGCCGCCGAAGACGGCTCAGTCATCGCCGAAGTCTTCGGCGCCGTCGGGCTGTTCCGGATCGCTGAGCAGGCGCACCCGCAGTTCGGCCTGTTCCAGCGCCTGCTGGCAGCGGCGATACAGACCGACGCCGCGTTCGTAGGCGGCGAGCGAGTCTTCGAGGCTCATCTGCCCCTGTTCCATTTTTTCGACCAGCGCTTCCAGCGCGTCGAGCGACTGTTCGAAGTCGGCGACGGGCGAGGTGTCGGCGGGGGCGTCTGCGATGTCGGATGCTGTCTTTCGGGCCATGGCCGCAGTGTAGAGCGTGCGATGTTGTTTTTCATGTCCGCCGCGGCGGCGATGGCGTCGGTACGCCGGCGGCCGATCGCCGGGCCCACACCAGCCTCCCGCCCACCGTGGTGAGCCAGTAGTCGAAGCCGGCCGAACGGATACGATCGCCGGCCGCGAGCAGATGCCCATCCTCGGTACTGAGGAGCGGCATCTGCGCGCGCTCCCAGGGCGGGATGTCGAATTCCTGCAGCACGCGCTTCAACAGATGATGATGGCCGCGGTCGGGCAGCAGGATGCGCTCGCCGCCGCTGCGCGCATGCGCGCGCAGCCGACTGGGGAAGCCGTCCACGCCTTCCAGGGCCAGACGGTCGCCGTTGGGCAGCGCGAGCGGCGCGCGCCCGTCCCAGAGCGTCGACCAGTCCGGCGGCAACGCACGCCCGGGGTCGACCGCATGCAGCGCCTCGCGCCAGCGCCGGATTTCGACGCCGTGCCAGGCGAAGGTCGGCATGCGGTCGCCAACCGCGTCCCGCGCGATCAGGTCGGTCACGATCCGCGCGATGCCACCGGCCGGCAGCGGCGGCCACGCCAGCTGAGCCACCCAGTGCCGCAGCGCGCGCGCGCGCCGGGCCGGCGAAAGCGTGCGCAGCGCCTGCACCGACAGCCCGCGGCCGACTTCCTCGCGCAGCGAGGCCAGCAGGCCCTCATCCTGCGCTGCCAGCAGATCGCCGGCTTCGCAGCAGAGTCCTGCGGCCCGCGCGAACGCCGCGTCCGCATGCGGCCAACGCTCGCGCAGCAACGGCAGTACGCGATGGCGCAGGAAATTGCGATCGAAGCCGGTGTCGGCATTGCTCGGGTCGTCGACCCAGGCCAGTCCGTGCCCCAGACCGTAGGCGCGCAGCGCGTCCCGTGGGGTGTCCAGCAGCGGGCGCCACATCCAACCGGCGGCGAAGCGCCGCCACGGGCGCATCGCAGCCAGTCCCTCGGGCCCCGATGCGCGCAGCGCGCGCAACAGGAACGTTTCGGCCTGATCGTCGAGATGCTGCGCCAGCGCCAGGCATTCGTCCGCGCGCAGCGCTGCGGCGAATACGTTCCGCCGAGCCTGTCTCGCCGCGCCTTCGGGCCCCAGCCCGCTGTCGCGCGGCACGTCGACCCGCACGACGTCGAGCGCGATGCCCCAGGCCCCGCACACATCGCGGCAGTGCTCGGCCCAGGCATCGGCCTCGGGCTGCAGGCCGTGGTGCACATGCAGCGCACGCAGCCCGCGCGCGCGGATGGCGGCGTCCGCACCCAGCCGGTGCAGCAGCACCGTGGAGTCGAGGCCACCGCTCAGGGCCAACACGACCGGCGACGTCGCCAGCGACGGTGGGATCAGGTCGAGGGTAGGGCGGCGGAGGGTGGGGGCCTCGGTCATCCCGACATGCTAACGCCGATCGAGAGTTGCGCCCGGCGGCGTTGTGCGCCAGCGTTCGGCCGGCCTGCTATCGTGCGCCCGCGCGGGCGCCCCGCGTGCCGCCGGAGATTTGCGCTCATGCCGACCCATACGATCATCGACGTCGCGGACACCCGGCCCACAACGCTCGACGACGACATGGCTTTCCGCTGATGGAGACGCACGACCCGATCGACGGCGCCATCGACTGGGGCTTCGAAACCCCGCGTGTCCGCGCGCGACTGATCGACGCCCGCGATCGCGCGCTCTACCGCGCGCTGTACACCGACCCCCGGATGATGGCCCACATCGGCCCCGTGCTCGATGCAGCGGCCGCCGACGCGGTGTTCGAAAAAGCCTGCGGATACAACCGCGAATCCCCGATGCGCGCGCGCTATTGGCGACTCGCGGATCGGGCTTCGGATGCCGCCATCGGCATGCAGTCCATGGTCCGTTCCGGTGCCGATCCGGGCGTCGTCGAGCTCGGGCTGATGGTGTTGCCGGCATGGCAGGGCCGCCGGCTCGGCGTCGAAATCAGCGACGCCCTGTTGCAGGCGTTGTTCGGCGATCGATGGGGCGTCGACGCGACGGCCGCGACCGCGCGCCATGCGCCGGGCAATGCCCGGGTCGGACGCCTCGGCGCCTCGCTGCATTTCGCGCCGCAGGCGCGGGACGATGCCGCCCTGCAGGAATGGCGGATGACGAAATCCGCATGGCTGCAGCGTGGACCGCGATGATCGCGAGTCCGCTCCATCGTTCCGCGTCGCCGCCGGCAGATCGTTCGGCGTCGTCTACCTCCCCGTCGAGAATCGATCCATGAATACGAAAGGCAGTTTCTGCGCGGTCGGCCTGGGCATGATGCTCGGCGCCCACATCAGCCCGCGCGCGCGCAGCGAGATCGAAACGGCGGACGTCGTCTTCGTGCTGGTGTCCGACGCCATCGTCGAATTGTGGCTGCAGCAGATGCGCCCCGATATGCGCAGCCTGCAGCCGTTCTATGCCGAGGGCAGGAGGCGGACCGAAAGTTACGCCGACATGATCGAAGCGATGATGTCGGAGGTGCGTGCCGGCCGCCGCGTCTGCGGCGTGTTCTACGGGCATCCCGGCGTGTTCGCGCAGGTCCCGCACGATGCGATCGCGATCGCGCGCGGCGAAGGCTTCGACGCGGACATGCATCCGGGCATTTCCGCCGAGGACTGCCTGTACGCGGATCTGGGCATCGACCCCTGCACCTTCGGTTGTCAGCACTACGAAACCAGCCAGCTGATGTTCCATCGCCGACGCATCGATCCGTCCGCCTATCTCATTCTCTGGCAGATCGGCTTGGCCGGCGACCGCTCGCTGTCGCGCTACGCCACCGGGGCGCCTTATCGCAGGTTGCTGGTGGAGCTGTTGATCGAAGAGGGCTACCCGCCCGGACACGAGGTCATCGCCTACGAAGCGGCGACTCTGCCGATCGCCCTCCCGCGGATGGAGCGCATGCCGCTGTCGGCGTTGCCCGAGGCGGATCTGCGCCTGCAGACCACGCTCGTCGTGCCACCGGCGCAGCCGCTGGTGCGCAACGACGCGATGCTGGCCCGGATTGCGGCCATCGACGCAGCGTCCGCTGCCGATTGATACCGTCGATGGCCCGTCGCGACCGGGCTGCATCAGCCCTGCAGCACCGTGATCTCATGATGCAGTGAGAATTGTGCCATCCGACAAAAGAAGGCCAGAAGTGATTGATGGGGATGGGGTTTTCGCATAGCCTGAAGACGCGGTTGCGGCAATGCAGACCTGCGGTTCGGGGAAACGCCGTGGATGACAGGGGGTCTGCGTGCCCGCGCCCGCCTCGAAGCGAAGGGGAACTGTCCGACGAACGGCCGGTTCCGCGTTCAAACATCAAGCAAAATTGGGGGAATGTGATGTCCAATGTGATCCAGTTTCTCGAGTCCATGGGCGCCAACGCAGCCATGGCCAGGATGAATGCGGCCGATTACGAGGCTGCGATTGCGATGCTGGACGCGGATCAGGAGTCCCGGGAAGCACTGGTTCTTCGCGATCATTCGAAGCTCAACGACCTCCTCGACGGTCGGCCGTTCATGATGTGCATGGTCGCCGCACCGGAAGAAAAGCCGCAGCAGGACGAAGATGTGCCCGGCGACGGTGAGGACGGCGAAGAGAAGAAGCAGGCAGAGTAAGCCTGCACAGCCAATGAGAGGGCAGGGTGTGCTTATGCAATGGAAGCGTCTGGTAGCTGTTTTCGTGCTCATGGTCGTCGCGATCCCCGTGTTCGCGCAGACCACGGAGCCGTTCGATGCGATGTTGCAGAAGGCCGATGCCGCCCGTAGCTCCGACCCGAAACGTTTCGCGGAGCTGATGGAACAGCTCCGCGCGGACAATCGGCAGATCACGCGTCTGCAGCGCGACAAGCTGAAATACCTCCAGGCCTATGAGGTCGGCATCTATGGCGACCAACTCGCCAAGGGCGCCGAGATGGCCAAGCGGCTGTACGACGAGACCGGCGATCCGAGCATCAAATACCGGGCAGGCGGCCTGGTCGCCAGCTTTTCGGCGATCAACCGCGACCTGAGCACCGGCCTGCGCTATCTGCAGAAAGCCATGGCCATGCGCAAGCAGGTGCCGGACATCGCGATCCGCCACGAAGGCATGGCCAATGGCGCGCTGCTCTACGGCGAGATCGGCCAGCATCGCATCGCGCTGCGCTATGCCGATGAAGTCCTGGCCGACAAGCCCAACGAACGCATGCGCTGCATCGCCGGCCATCATCGGCTGGTGTCGCAGTTCGAACTGGGCGCGCTGCCGGCTCAGGACGGCTTGATCCAGTCGGTGGTCGATCAGTGCGCGAAGCAGAACGAGCGCATCGCGGCCAACATCGCCCGCAGCATCCTGGCGAGGAAATTCGCCGCCGACGGCTCGCCCGACCGGGCGATCGCGCTGCTGGAGCAGATGCTTCCGGAAGTCGAGGCCACGCGCTACCCGCGACTGATCGCCGGCGTGCATGCGCTGATCGCTGATCTCAAGCTGAAGCTCGGCGACGTCAAGTCTGCCGAGGAACACGCGAAGATGACCGTCGCGATGGGCGAGCAGATCAAGTCTTCCGCCACGCTCGTCAGCGCTTACAACACGCTGTACAGGATCGCGGCGGATCGCGAGAAGCCGTCGGTGGCGCTGGATCTCTACAAGCGCTACGCCGAGGCCGAGATGGCGCACCAGAGCGACATCCGCGCCCGCGAGCTGGCCTACGAAATCGTGCGCCACGAGACCAAGCAACAGGCGGCGCAACTCGCGCTGGAGCGCGCCAGTACCCAGAAGGCCCGGCTCGTCGCTGGGCTGCTGCTGGTGATGCTCGGCGCGATCGTGTTCTGGGTGATCCAGATCAAGCGTCATCAGGGGCAGTTGCAGCGTCTGGCGCAGACCGACACCCTGACCGGCCTGGGCAATCGCCATTTCTTCACCCAGAAATCCGAGCGCGCGCTGGTCGACGCCGCGCGGGCCGGCGATTCCGCCGCGCTGGTCATGTTCGACCTCGATCATTTCAAGGCGATCAACGACACCTACGGCCATGGCGCCGGCGACTGGGTGCTGAAGCAGGTCGGCAAGACCTGTTCCGCGCACTGCCGCAAGGTCGATTACCTCGGCCGCATCGGCGGCGAGGAATTCGCGGTGCTCCTGCGCGGTTTCGATCTCGCCGCTGCCGCGCGTCTGGCAGAGGACTGCCGTTCGCAGCTCGCCCAGATCGACACCCGCGAAAGCGGTTATTCGTTCGTGGTCACCGCGAGTTTCGGCGTCAGCTCCACCGCGCAGTCCGGTTATGACCTGTCGCGCCTGCTCTCGCACGCCGACCAGATGCTGTACCGCGCGAAGAACGAGGGCCGCAATCGCGTCTGCGCCTACACCGCCGAGACTGCGGCCGAGTACAAGACGCCGAAGCGTTCTCCCAGCCTGACCGTGATCAACAGCTGATGCCTTGGCCGGCCTTGCCGGCCCGTGCATCCTGGCCATGAATGCCGCTCCCGCCTCCGCCTCCGACCCCATCGGCCCGGAAGCGGAAGGCCCGCTGACCCTGCTCCCTGCGCAATGGCAGGCCCTGCGCGAAGCCTACGCCACCCCGCCGCGCGCCTATCACCATGCCGGCCACATGCGCGACGTGCTGGTGCATTACCGCGAGGTCGCCGATGGGCCGGGCTGGCATCGGCCGCACGAGGTCTGGTTCGCGGTGCTGTATCACGACGCGATCTATGTGCCGGGCCGTCGCGACAACGAAGCGCGCTCGGCGCAATTGGCCGAAACCCATCTCGCGCGCTGGTGGCCGGAAGCCGACATCGACCGCGCGCGCGTGAGCGCCCTGATCGCAGCCACCGCGCGTCACGGCGCGTGGCGGCCCGACGATTTCGCCCGCGACGCCGACGGCGACGACATGCGCCGTTTCCTGGATTGCGACATGGCGATCCTGGGCGCCGCGCCGGACGTCTTCGCCGCCTACGATCGCGCCATCGCCGAGGAATACCGCGCGGTCCCGCGCTGGCTTTATCGACGCAGACGACGTGCGTTCTTCCGCATGCTGCTCGAATCGGAGCGGATCTATCTCAGCGATTTCTTCCGCGAACGCTACGAAGCGCAGGCGCGGCGCAATCTCGAGGCCGCGGTCGCCGGGTAAAATCCCCGCATGATCAAGAACATCGCCGCCTACCATTTCGTCGTCGTCGAAGACCCGGACGCGCTGGCCGGGGTCCTGCGCGCACGCGCGGAAGCCGCCGACCTGCGCGGCACCATTCTGGTCGCGGGCGAGGGCGTCAATCTGTTTCTCGCCGGCGGCCCGGACGCCATCGACGGATTCGTCGCCGCGCTGCGCGCGGATGCGCGCTTCGCCGATCTCATCGTCAAGGCCAGCGAGTCCGATGCGCTGCCTTTCGCGCGACTCAAGGTGAAGGTGAAACCGGAGATCATCAGTTTCCGCATGCCCGACGCCGAGCCGATCGCGGGCCGCGCGCCCGCGGTCCTGCCCGAGGCGCTGGCGCGCTGGATCGCGCAGGGCTGCGACGACGATGGGCGACGACTCGTGCTGCTGGATACGCGCAATCGCGAGGAAGTGGCCTACGGCAGCTTCGTCGATGCGCTGACGCTGCCGATCGACAACTTCACCGAACTTCCGGATGCGGTGCTGGCCCAACGCGACGCCTGGACCGACGCCACGGTGGTGAGTTTCTGCACCGGCGGCATCCGCTGCGAGAAGGCCGCGCTGTGGATGCGCGCGCAGGGTATGGACAACGTGCTGCAGCTCGATGGCGGCATCCTCGGCTATTTCGAGGCGGTGGGCGGCTTCGGCTACGACGGCGCCTGTTTCGTCTTCGACGACCGCGTCGCGCTGGGGCCGGGACTGGATCCGGTGCGGCCCCCGATGCCGGCCACGATGCCGGCTCCCTTTCCGCGCGTGGAGCGTGCAGAATCCGCAACGGGCGGTGGTGCCCGCAGCGCCGGAGCGCGGATCGATGGCTGAGATGGGGTGGATCGGACTGGTGCTGGCGATCGTGGCAGCGTATTTCGCGATCAAGGTGGTGAAGTTCGTGTTCAAGCTGTTCTGGTGGGGGGCGGTGCTGTGCGGCGCCTACTGGTTCCTCGCGCCGATGGTGGGGCTGCCGCGTCCTTTCGTCTGAGCGATGCCTTTGGTGGGAGCTAGTGATGGCCGCACGCGATCCGCGCATCGACACCTACATCGCGACATCCGCGGCGTTCGCACGGCCGATCCTCGAACATGTGCGGGCGCTGGTCCACGAGGCCTGCCCGGATGTCGAGGAAACCATGAAATGGGGCATGCCCACGTTCGTCCACGCCGGTGCCATCCTCTGCGGCATGGCGGCGTTCAAACAGCACGCCTCGTTCGGTTTCTGGCGCCATGCCGATGTCGTCGGCGGTGAGCGCAACGAAGGCATGGGCAGCTTCGGAAAACTGACCTCGGTCCGCGACCTGCCGCCGAAGCGGCAACTGCTCACCCATCTCCGCAAGGCGATGCGGTTGAACGAAGCCGGTACGAAAAGACCGGTTGCGCGCAAGGCCGCAGCGCCGCGGCCGTTGCCCGATCCGCCTGACGATTTCGCGAAGGCGCTGGCCGCGAACCCGGCGGCGCGCAAGGCCTACGAGGGTTTCCCGCCGAGCCACCGCCGCGAATACCTCGAATGGATCCTCGAGGCCAAGCGTGCCGAGACCCGCGCCCGCCGGATCGCGCAGGCGCTGGAATGGCTGGGCGAAGGCAAATCCCGCAGCTGGAAGTACGAACGCTGCTGAGCGCGTCGTGACGGATCAGCGAAGCGGCTCGTCGCTCCGCATCACCGGATACAGCCCGAAGCGTTCGTCCCAGGCGCTGTGGCGGCGATAGAAGAACTCCAGGCGCGCGTTCGGGTCGGCGGCGAACTTCGCATCCGTCTTCAGCTTGTCCTCGAACGCGGCGCGCAGCGCCGGGTCGCGCGCGAGCATTTCGCGCGCCACGTCCTCGGCGACGTAATCCTCCATGTATTCCTTGCGCTCGAACGCATTGTTGAAATGCCCCCACGCCAGCAACGAGTCCGGCGCCGTCGGTTCCAGCAGCGACATCGCCAGCCGCGCCTTCGGCTGCGCGATCGGCACGAACAGCGCGCCCGCGGCGATGTCGTGGGTTTCGGCGGCCCATTCGCCGTCCACGGTCAGGCGCTGGCGACCTTCGACCGGCGTCGCGGCGAAGGTCGGCGTTTCGTCGCGGAACGCCTGCAATGCGGCCCGCGGATGCGCGGCCTGCATTCGCGAGAAGGCGATACCGTGCTGGCGCAGTTTCGCCGCCACCGGTTCGGCGTAGGCCGCCGGCACCACGTAGCCGCCCTTCGGCGCCACGATCCGCAGCGCGGGCACGATTTCGTCGCGCAGCGGCAGGGTCCAGATCTGCGGTCGGGTGTCGTCGTAGCGCGTCATCGTGCTGCCGGAGACATCCGACGGGGTGCGGGTATAGGCATAGCCGCGGAAATCGATCGTGCGGACCTTGTCGGTCGCGGTCCAGGTCAGCGGCACCGGCTGTCCGCCGAGCGCGGCGGCGCGCGCATCGGCCGCATCGGCGAGCCTGCGCCACTCGGCGCCGTGTTGCGCGGTCAGTTCCAGCACCGCGACCACGGTGTTGCGGGTGATCCGCACGCGGGTCGGATAATCCTTCCACGAATGCGTTTCCACCAGCATGCCGAGGCGATTGCGCAGATGGAAATAGCCGGTGGAGAAGCGCGGCGGCGCCACGCCGTCGACGAACCCGGACGCGGGGTTGTCGTTTTCGACGAACGAAGGGTAGAACGGCAGCGGCAGCGAGCCCTGGCGACGCAGGCGATCCAGAGTGCCGTCGCGCAGTTGCAGTCCTGCGGTGCGCAGCGCGTCGTCGCCGGCGTGCACCGGTTCGACCTGGATCGACACGTCGTGCTCGAACTTGGCGCCGTCGGTGACGTGCAGGTCGATGCTCGCGACAGGATCCCAGGCCTCGATCAGCGCCAGCATCGCCTGCATTTCCGGCGCATCGGCCTTGGCATAGTCGCGGTTGAGATTGAAATTGCGTGCGGTGGTGCGCCACCCCATTTCCGCGGGGCCGACCTGGTTCGGCCGGTTCCAGGCGCCGAAGCGTTCGTGGCCGTCGATGTTGAACACCGGCACGAACACCAGCACCAGTTTCTCCAGCGCGCCGCGCGCGGCCTTGCCGTCCAGCGCGTCGCGCAGGGCGAGGAAACCCGCGTCCTTGCCGTCGATCTCGCCGGCGTGGATGCCGCCCTGTACCAGCAACACCGGCAGGCCGGCGGCGCGCGCCTGTTCCGGCGTGCGCGCGCCGCTGCGCGTGACCACCAGCGCCTTCATCGGCCGGCCTTCGGGCGTGGTGCCGAAGTCGATGCAGCGCACGGCATCGGGGTAACGCCGCGCGAACGCGTCGCAGAGCGCGATCGCTTCGGCGTAGCGGCCGGTGCGCGCGAACCCGCTGCGTTCGGCTTCGGTCCGCAGCGCGTCGGTGTCGGCCGGCGAGGCCGCCGAAGCGGGCAGGGCGAGCGCGAGGGCGAGCAGGGCGGTGGCAGGCAGGCGTGAGATGCGCATGGGCAATGGGGAAAGTGGTGGCGACCTTGCATTGTGCCCCGCACGAGGCGTCCGGAGGCCTGTCGATGGTCATGTCCGGTCGGCCGGAAGGCTGTGCGACACTTGGCGGCTTCGCGCCGGAGATGCCATGACCGCCTCGCACGACACCTCACCGTACACGCTGTACTACGCGCCGGGCGCCGCCAGCCTGGTCGTGCATTGGCTGTTGATCGAACTGGATGCGCCGCACGTCCTCGCCCTGGTAGACACCAAGGCCGGCGCGCAGAAGACGCCGGAGTATCTCGCGCTGAACCCCAACGGCGTGGTGCCGACGCTGGTGATCGACGGCCGCGCGCACTACGAAGCCGCGGCCCTGCTGGTGCATCTGGCGGATGCCTTCCCGGCCGCCGGTCTGGCACCGACGCTCGCGGATCCGCAGCGGATCGATTACACCCAGTGGATGTTCAATCTCGCCAACATGGTGCAGCCGCTGTTCCGGCAGTGGTGGTATCCCCACGAACCCGCCGGCGAGGCGCAGGCCGATGCCGTGCTGCAGCACGTGCGGCCGCGGATCGAAGCGCAGTGGGACCGGATCGATCGGCACCTCGCGGAACACGGCCCGCATCTGCTGGGCGGGCGTCCGAGCGCGGCCGATTTCTATCTGGTCATGCTGATGCGCTGGTCGCGCAACATGCCGAAGCCCGCCACCGAATGGCCGCATCTGGCCGCGCTCGCGGCGCGGTTGAAGGCGCGTCCGTCGTTCGCGCAGTTGTACGCACGCGAAGGGCTGACCGAGTGGGCGTGAGTTCGTCGCACTGATCGTGTCCGGCTGAACGGCGGTCGCGACAGTCGCCGGGGCGGGGACATGCGCGCCCGCCCGCTTCCCCACTACACTCGGCGCTCTGTCCGCCCCGTGCCCGTTTCCCAATCGAGAGATCTTTCATGACCGCAGCCGCTGAAGCGACTCCGGCCGGCGACCCGGCCCGCCTGCCCCGCCAGATCCCCTACATCATCGGCAACGAGGCCTGCGAACGCTTCAGCTTCTACGGGATGCGCAACATCCTGGTACCGTTCCTGATCGGCAGCGTGCTGCTGTCCTACCTGCCCGAGGCCGAGCGCGAGGGCATGGCCAAGGAGGTCTTCCACAGTTTCGTCATCGGCGTGTATTTCTTCCCGCTGCTCGGCGGCTGGCTGTCGGACCGCTTTTTCGGCAAGTACCACACGATCTTCTGGCTGTCGCTGCTGTACTGCGCCGGCCACGCCTGTCTGGCCCTGTTCGAGGGCAACCGGACCGGTTTCTACACGGGCCTGTTCCTCATCGCGCTGGGCTCGGGCGGCATCAAACCATTGGTCTCGTCGTTCGTCGGCGACCAGTTCAACCAGTCGAACAAGCATCTCGCGAAAATCGTCTACGACGCGTTCTACTGGACGATCAACTTCGGTTCGTTCTTCGCCTCGCTGCTGATGCCGCGAATCCTCAGCGCCTACGGGCCGGCGATCGCGTTCGGCATCCCGGGCGTGCTGATGTTCATCGCCACGATCATCTTCTGGATGGGCCGGCACAAATACACCAACGTACCGCCGGCGCCGCGCGATCCCGATTCCTTCATGAGCGTGACCATGACCGCACTGCGTGGCGGCGCGCGCGGCGACAAGGGCGTCGGCACCGTGGTGGCCGCGTCCGGCGTGCTGCTCGCGTTCGCGCTGCTGGTCGGCTGGGCCGTTTCGCCGGCGTGGTGGCCGGAGAAATTCGGCTTCGTGATCTCGTTCTGCCTCGCGCTGGGCGCGGTGCTCGCGCTGGGCGGCATCGGCACGGCGCTGCAGCTCGAACGCGCGCGCGGCGCGCATCCGGATGCGGCGGTCGACGGTGTGCGCGCGGTGCTGCGGATCCTGATCGTGTTCGCGATCGTCAGTCCGTTCTGGTCGCTGTTCGATCAGAAGGCTTCGACCTGGGTGCTGCAGGGCAAAGAGATGATCGTGCCGCACGACCTCTGGTGGTGGCCGAGTTGGCTGGTGAAGGAAGCCGCGCAGATGCAGGCGCTGAATCCGCTGCTGGTCATGTTGCTGATCCCGTTCAACAACCTCGTGCTGTATCCATTGCTGACGAAACTCGGTTTCAAGGTCACCGCGCTGCGCCGGATGGGCTTCGGCATCGGGTTCTCGGGGCTGGCGTGGGTGCTCGCGGGCGTGATCCAGCTGTGGCTCGATGGCGGCGATCCGGTGTCGCTGGCGTGGCAGATCGTGCCCTACGCGCTGCTCACCTTCGGCGAGGTGCTGGTGTCGGCGACCGGCCTCGAATTCGCCTACAGCCAGTCGCCCCCGGCGATGAAGGGCGTGATCATGAGTTTCTGGATGCTGTCGGTGACTTTCGGCAACGTCTGGGTGCTGCTCACCAATGCGGGGGTGAAGAACGAGGCGATGAAGACGTGGATCGGCTCGACCGGGTTGAGCGAAAACGCCTTCCTGATGTTCTTCTTCGCCGGCTTCGCGTTCGCCGCGGCGATGATCTTCGCCTTGTACGCGCGGCGCTATCCGATGCAGGATTATTACCGTGAAGCCTGACCCCGCCGGTCGCCGCGGAGCGCGCGCATGACCGCCTACATCACGCTCGCGTTGATCGCGATCACCGTCATCGTGTCGTGGCAGGCCTGGGAGCGCGATTCGCTGTTCCAGCGGCTGATCCTGTGGCCGCCGGCGATCGACCGTCGCCGCGAGTACGACCGGCTGTTGACCCACGGCTTCATCCACGCCAACGGCATGCACCTCGCGTTCAACATGATCACGCTGTATTCGTTCGGCGGATTGATGGAAGCGTACTTCAGCGCCCGGATCACGCCGGTGGGCTATCTGCTGTTCTATCTGTCGGCGATAGTCGTCGCGATCCTGCCGACGTATCTGCGCCACCGTCACGACGCCCGCTACAGCAGCCTGGGGGCTTCGGGGGCGGTATCGGCGGTCCTGTTCGCGTCGGTGCTGCTCGACCCGTGGGGCGGCATCGTGCTGTTCTTCGTGCTGCCGGTGCCGGCGTTCGTGTTCGCCGGCCTGTACATCTGGTACAGCATCTGGATGGACAAGCGCGGCGGCGACAACATCAACCACAGCGCCCACCTGTGGGGCGCGCTCTACGGCCTGTTGTTCACGTTGCTGCAGCAGCCGGCGCTGGCCGGGCACTTCCTGCGCCGACTGGTCAGCCCCGACTTCGGGGGCTGACCAGTCCGTTCCGTCACGCCGCGTAGGCGGCGCGGGTATATTCGCCGCCGTAGGTCTGCTGCAGGCGTTTCTGGATCACGTAATCCAGCAGCTGGTACTCGCGGGTGGCGGTGTCGCCCTGGCGGGCGAGGTCGTAGAGACGCGCGACGACGGCGTCGTCGCTGACGTTGGCGGTGGGTACTTCGGGTTGCATTGGACTCCTCGAAAGGTCGTCGTCGCGTTGGACTCGGGTGGAACGCATTGCGATGAAACCTGCGATAAAGCGGGACACGCTGCACGGGTGATTCGCAGAGTGTTCAAGCAGGAAGCGTGCCAATCGATCCGTGCCCTCGGTCGCCGCGGAAACTTGCCGCAGCGCGTCACTTTCGACCGACCGGGGGCGTTGCTGACCCGCCGGGTCGGGTCCGTGGTCGTTTCGGCCGCCCGCAGGCGGAATCGGGCTCGCGCAGCGGAATCTCCGGGTGAAATCGCATGTCATCGCCGTTCGGCCTGCGGCGGGCCGCCAGCCGACGGGCGGCGACCGCCAGCCACGAAAAAAGTTCCATCCCCCACTTCACAAAACGGCGGCGTTGTGGTGTATGGTGGGCGCACTGTTCCAAGCGGGATCACGGTACATCGTGGCCCGATGGTAGATCCAAGGCAGCAACCGTTCCACGGTCGGCCCCAGACGATCCGCTCATCGTTCGCGTTACCCCTGGCTAGACAGTCGCGGCGCTCGCAAGGCCCCGTGTATCCACAAACTGTTGAAAGTAGTGAGGAGTAACACCCATGTCCGATCGTCAGAGCGGCACCGTCAAGTGGTTCAACGATGCCAAGGGCTATGGCTTCATCACCCCGGAAAGCGGCCAGGACCTGTTCGTCCATTTCCGCTCCATCCAGGGCACCGGCTTCAAGTCCCTGAAGGAAGGCCAGAAGGTCACCTTCAAGGTCGTGCAGGGCCAGAAGGGCCTGCAGGCCGACGAAGTCCAGGCGCTGTAATACAGCGTCGCCGAGACAACACCCTGGGCGCACTCGTCCGGGGTTTTTTATTGGTTCCCCCGGGGGGCCTCCGCCGTCAGGCGGAGCCCGGCGGCACCGTCCAGCAATTCTCAGGAGCAAACGCAACATGTCAGATCGTCAGAGCGGCACCGTCAAGTGGTTCAACGATGCCAAGGGTTTTGGCTTCATCACCCCGGAAAGCGGCCAGGACCTCTTCGTCCACTTCCGCTCGATCCAGGGCAACGGCTTCAAGTCGCTGAAGGAAGGCCAGCAGGTCACCTTCAAGGTCGTGCAGGGCCAGAAGGGCCTGCAGGCCGACGAAGTCCAGGCGCTGTAATCCAGCGTCGCCGGTACCGGGCCCCGGGCGTTCGCGCCCGGGGCTTTTTTGTGTCTGCCGTCTGCCGGTGCGCACCGTCGCCGCCGCTTCCGCTATCCTGCGCCCACTCCCCCATTGCGAACGGGACCTCGTCCCGACATGCGTCCCCCATGCGCACCTCCATTCCCAAGTTTTCCGTGAAGACCCCGGCGATGCTGGCGGTCGCCCTGACCCTCGCCTTGGGCCTGGGCGCGTGCAAGAAAAACGACGACGCTGCGCCGCAGGCGCAGGTCGAAGCGCCCGCGCCGGCCCCCGCGCCGCCGGCGGCCGTGGATCTGAAGGACGTGATCGAACAGGATGCCCGCTATGTCGTCGGCATCAGCTATCCGCCCGCAGCGAAGAAATACCCGGGCCTCGCCGAGGCCCTGCAGCGTTATGCGAACGGCGCGCGCGCCGAGCTGCTGAAATCGGTCCAGGCCGCCGACCCGGCCAAGCAGAGCGGCCCCTACGAACTGTCGCTGAATTTCACGCTGCAGGCGGAAACGCCCGAGATCGTGGCGGTGGGCGTGGAAGGCACCAGCTACACCGGCGGTGCGCACGGCGCGCCGCTGGTGGCGCGATTCGTCTGGCTGCCGCAGCAGAACCGGCTGTTGACCGCGAACGACCTGTTCCCCGAGGCCGCCAGTTGGGTCGCGATCTCGGACTACACCCGCGAACAATTGCATGCGTCGCTGTCGCAGCGCGTGGACGCCGACGAACTGCCGCCAGCCGAGCGCGCCGAAGTCATGCGCACGGTCGGGCGCATGATCGACGAAGGCACCGAACCGACGCCCGCGTCCTTCGCCGCGTTCGAACCGGTGCTCGCACCCGATGGTCACAAGCTGATGGCGCTGCGGTTCGTGTTCCCGCCCTATCAGGTCGGGCCCTACATCGACGGCGTGCGTTCGGTGGAAGTGCCGACATCGGTGCTGGCGCCGATGCTGGCGCCGCAGTTCCGGTCGATGTTCGTGTCGGTCGCGCCGGCGCCGACACCCGCCGTGGATCCTTCGGCACCGCCCGCGCTGCAGTCGACCACGCAGTAAGCGTCAATCGCGTCCGAATGCGGCGGCGAGCACCGCGCCGCATTCGCCTTCCAGCTTCAGGTCGACGAGCGCGTCCGCACGGGTGCGGCCGCGGTTGAGCACGGCCAGCGGCAGGCCGCGTTCCTTCGCCATCCGCGCGAAGCGGAATCCCGAATACACCATCAGCGACGAGCCGACGACCAGCATCGCTTCGGCCGCCTCCAATGCGGCCACGGCCCGGACATAGCGCGCCCGCGGCACGTTTTCGCCGAAGAACACCACGTCCGGTTTCAGCAGGCCGCCGCAGACCTCGCAGTGCGGCGGGGCGAATTTTTCCACCGCCGCGGCATCGATATCGGCGTCGCCGTCGGGCGCGGCCGCGGCATCGCGCGGACGCCAGCCCATGTTCGATCCATGCATCCGCGCCTGAAGCGCATCGCGTGCGGAATCTTCGCCGCAGCCGAGGCAGACCACGCGATCGAGACGCCCGTGCAGATCGATGACCGCGCGGCTGCCGGCGCGCTGATGCAGGGCATCGACGTTCTGCGTGACCAGCGCGGTGCAGCGATCCGTGGCTTCGAACGCGGCCAGCGCGCGATGCGCGGCGTTCGGCTGCGCCGACGAAAAGCCCGGCCAACCGACGAAACTGCGCGCCCAATAGCGACGATACGTGGCGGTGTCGCCGACCAGCGCCTGAAAGGTGACCGGGGGCGGGCGTTTCCATTCGCCGCCGGCATCGCGGTAATCCGGGATGCCGGAACCGGTGCTGACACCGGCGCCGGTCAGCACGAACACGCGGCCGAAGCCGTCGAGCCATCCGCGCAGGGTGTCCGCTTCCGCGGCGATGTCGGATCCTGCGTCGGGCGAGTGCGTCATGGCGACAGCTTATGCGATCCGCAGAGGGCCGAGTGCGTGGTGCATGCGCATGTTCCGAAGCCCGGAAACGACACCGCCCGGACGGGCCGGGCGGTGTCGTTGACGCGGAGCGGTGGAACTTACTTCGCGGTCAGGCCGCGACGTTCCAGCAGCGGAGCGATCTGCGGATCGCGGCCGCGGAAGTCGCGGAACAACTGCAGTGCGTCCTTCGAACCGCCGCGGCTCAGCAGCTTGTCGCGGAACCAGTCGCCGTTCTTGCGGGTGAGGCCGCCGTTTTCCTTGAACCATTCCACGCTGTCGGCATCCATCACTTCCGACCAGATGTAGGCGTAGTAGCCGGCCGCATAGCCGCCGAGGATGTGGCTGAAGTAGGGCGTGCGGTAGCGCGGCGGCACCGGCGCGTAGTCCAGACCGATGTCCTTCAGCGCCTTCGCCTCGTAGGCCATCACGCCCTTGGCGTCCGGCAACTGCTCGGCGCCGACCTGGTGCCAGCGCTGGTCGAGCATCGCGGCGCCGAGGTATTCGGTGGTGGCGAAGCCCTGATTGAACTTCTCGGCCGACAGCACCTTGTCGAGCAGCGCCTTCGGCATCGGCTCGCCGGTCTGGTAATGCTTGGCGTAGTTGGCCAGCACTTCCGGCCAGGTCGACCACATTTCGTTGACCTGCGACGGATATTCGACAAAGTCGCGCGGCACGTTCGTACCGCTGAAGTACGGATACTTCACGTTCGAGAACATGCCGTGCAGCACGTGGCCGAATTCATGGAACGTGGTGTTCACGTCGTCCCAGGTCATCAGCGCCGGCTTGCCGTCGGCCGGCTTGGTCACGTTGAGATGCAGCGCGACCACCGGCTTGGTGCCCATCAGTTCCGACTGGTCGACGTAGGAACTCATCCACGCGCCGCCGCGCTTCGACGGACGGGCGTACGGGTCGACCAGCACCAGCGCCAGCTGCGAACCGTCTTCGTTGAAGATCTCGTAGACGCTGACGTCGGGATGGTAGGTCGGCAGGTCGCTGCGGCGCTTGAACTTCAGGCCGTAGAGTTTCTCGGCGGCGAAGAACATGCCCTTTTCGAGCACGTTGTTCATTTCGAGGTAGGGCTTGAGCTGGGCTTCGTCGAAGTCGTACTTCGCCTGGCGCACCTTCTCGCTGTAGTAGGCCCAGTCCCAGGCCTGCAGCGGGAAGGTCGGTTCGCCCTTGGCCTTCTGCTCGCTGTCGATCATGGCCTGCAGTTCGGCGGCCTCGACCTTGGCGTTGGCCACCGCGGCCGGCGCCAGCTGGGCCAGCATCTTGTTCACGGCTTCCGGGTTCTTCGCGGTTTCTTCGGCCAGGCCGAAGGCGGCGTAGTTCGGATAGCCCATGATCTTCGCCCGCTCGGCGCGCAGCTTGGTCACGCGCGCGACGATGTCGGTGGTATCCCACTGGTTGCCGCGGCTGCCGCGGCTCATCGACGCCTTGTAGATGCGCTCGCGCAGGGCGCGGTTCTCGAGCTGCGCGGTGAGCGGCTGGATGGTGGTGTTGAGCAGGGCGATCAGATACTTGCCGTCCTGCTTCTTGTCCTTGGCGGCCGCGGCCAGACCTTCGATCTGTTCGTCGGTCAGGCCCTTCAGCTCGTCCTTCGAATCCACGATCACGGCCGAGTCGTTCACTTCGTCCAGCACGTTCTGGCCGAACTTCGTCGACAGCGTCGCCATCTCGGAATTGATTTCCTTGACCCGGGTCTTCTGCTCTTCGGTGAGGTTGGCGCCGGCGCGGACGAAATCGGTGTAGTAGCGCTCGACCAGGCGCACGCCCTGTTCGTCGAGGCCGAGCGTGTCGCGCTTCTCGTACAGCGACTTGATGCGCTCGAACAGTTTCGGATTCAGATAGATGCCGTCGCGATGCGCGGCGAACTTCGGCGAGTATTCCTCGTCGATCTTGTCCAGCGTGTCGTTGGTGTTGGCGCTGGTGAGATTGCCGAACACGTAGATCGCGCGCCCCAGCAACAGGCCGGAGCGCTCCATCGCGAGGATGGTGTTGTCGAAGGTCGCCGGCTCGGCGCTGTCCGCGATCGCCTGGATCTCCTTGACCTGTTCGGCCATGCCGCGATCGAAGGCGGGGGCGAAGTGGCTGTCCTTGATCTTGTCGAACTGCGGGAACTTCAGCGGCAGCGGGCTTTCGACGAAGAACGGGTTGTCCTGGGCGGCGTCGGCGGGCATGGCGGCCTTGTCGTTGGCGGTGGGGGCGGTGTTCTTGTCCTTGTCGCAACCGACGAGCGCGGTGGCGGACAGGGCCAGCGCCAGGGCGCAGGCGAGCGGGCGGTTCATCGGGAGGTCCTCGACGGGGCGGAACGTGCGGAATTGCGGCGCTCAGGGTAGCCGACGGGCGGGGTGCAGGGCCCATGACGAAAGACATGCTGCCGGCCGCTGCGGCCCGATCGGACTTGTCCGAACTTGTCCGCATGGAGGCCGGGGCCCGATCGGCGCCCCGGGATCACGAATTGTTTACAATTCGACCTCACGATTCGGCGCAGTACGGGGACCACCGGCCAGCCGGTCCCGCCGGGCGCGCCGGCCGGATTCATCACCCCCCAACCGCAGGATCCGCTCCCATGACTCACGCTCACCGCCACGGCCGCCGCGCGCTGCGCTTCGGCAGCCTCGCCGTCGCCATCGTCCTCGCACTGCCGGCCATGGCCCAAGAGGCCGCACCGGCCGACGCCGACGCCCCGGAACTCGACGCCATCACCGTCACCGCGCAGCGCCGGGTGGAGAACATCCAGGACGTGCCGATGGCGATCACCACGATCGACCGCGAAAGCCTGGAAGCGCTGACCGCCAGCGGCGACGACATCCGCCTGTTGTCCGGCCGTCTGCCCAGCCTGAACATCGAGTCCTCGTTCGGCCGCGCCTTCCCGCGCTTCTACATCCGCGGCCTGGGCAATACCGATTTCGACGTCAACGCTTCGCAGCCGGTGTCGCTGGTGTACGACGGCGTGGTCCAGGAAAACCCGATCCTGAAGGGCTATCCGCTGTTCGATCTCGATCAGGTCGAAATGGCCCGCGGCCCGCAGGGCACGCTGTTCGGCCGCAATTCGCCGGCCGGCGTGATCAAGTTCGAATCGGCCCGTCCGCAGGACGAATTCGGCGGTTACGCGCGCATCGGTTACGGCTCGTACGAAACCCTCAACGTGGAAGGCGCGATCACCGGCGCCCTCTCGGACAATGTGTCCGCCCGCCTGTCCGTGCTGCACCAGGAACGCGCCGACTGGGTGAACAACACGCGCAACGGTGGCGGCGACGATCTCGAAGGCTACGACGAGACCGCGGCACGCGCCCAGTTCCTGTTCGCGCCCGGCGACAATTTCGAAGCGCTGTTCAACATCCATGCGCGCAAGCTCGAAGGCACCGCCCGTCTGTTCCGCGCCAACATCATCCAGCCGGGCACGAACGAGCTGATCGACGGCTTCGAGCGCGAGGAAGTATCGATCGACGGCCGCAACGAGCAGCAGCTCGACCAGCTCGGCGCCAACCTGCGCATGCGCTGGGATCTCGGCCGGGTCAGCCTGTATTCGATCACCGGTTACGAAAGCGTCGACGCCTTCAGCCGCGGCGACATCGACGGCGGTTTCGGCGCCGCGTTTCTCGGCCCGGGCAACTTCGGCCCCGGCTTCATTCCGTTCCCGGCCGAATCCGCCGACGGTCTGCCGAACCATCGCCAGTACAGCCAGGAATTCCGCGTCGAATCCAACGAATGGGGCCGCTTCGACTGGCAGGCCGGCGTGTTCTGGTTCGACGAGACCATCGATGTCGACAGCTTCAGCTACGACAGTCTGAGCGCAGGCAACCCGCAGAACGGTTACGCCACCCAGCGCCAGGAGAACACCGCCTGGGCGGTGTTCGCATCGGCCGACTTCGACGTGACCGACAAGCTCAAGCTCCGCGGCGGCGTGCGTTACACCGACGACAAGAAGGACTTCACCGCGCAGCGCGTCGTCGGTCCGTTCGGTCCGCCGATCGCGCCGATCTCGGTCAGCCCGAGCGATACCGATGTCAGCTGGGACCTCAGCGCCGTGTACGCGATCAACGACGACGTGAACGTCTACGGTCGCGTCGCCCGCGGCTTCCGCGCGCCGAGCGTGCAGGGCCGTCTGATGTTCGCCGATGCCACCCTGCCGGCCGACGAGCTGGTCACCGTGGCCGACACCGAGACCGTGCTGTCGTACGAAGCCGGCGTCAAGGCCACGCTGTGGGACAACCGTCTGCGCGTGGGCTTCGCGCTGTACCGCTACACCGTCGACGACCAGCAGCTCACCGCCGTCGGCGGCGCCGCCAACGTCGCCCGTCTGGTGAACGCCGACCGCACCGTCGGCCAGGGCGCCGAACTCGATCTGCAGGCGTGGCTCACCGACCGTCTGCTGGTCACCTTCGGCGCCAGCTACAACGACACCGAAATCCAGGACGACAACCTTGCGGTGTTCGGCTGCGGCGGCGGCTGCACCATGCGCGATCCGGCCGGCACCGTCGCGGGCACGTTCCTGATCGACGGCAACGCCCTGCCGCAGGCGCCGAAGCACGTGTACAACCTCACCGCGCGCTACGGCATCCCGACCAGTCACGGCGAATTCTTCGCGTACACCGACTGGGCCTATCGCAGCGAGGTCAACTTCTTCCTGTACGAGTCGACCGAATTCACCGGCGACCCGCTGCTCGAAGGCGGACTGCGCGCCGGTTACCTCTGGGGCGACGGCAACTACGAGCTGGCGATGTACGGCCGCAACATCACCGACGAGGAAGCCATCGTCGGCGCCATCGACTTCAACAACCTCACCGGCTTCCTCAACGAGCCGCGCACCTGGGGCGTGGAGTTCAAGGCGCGCTTCTGATCGCTACGACGATCGCCGAGGGCGATCGCGCAACACGATCATGAATGACGATCGTGAAAGACAAAACCCGGCCTGCATTGCTGCAGGCCGGGTTTTTCATGTCAGCTCGGCGGCGCAGCCGCGATGCCACTGGGGGAGCATGCGACGGCCGCCAAGCGCGCCGACTCAGCGCTTGTCGCCGCCGGTCTTCGGGTCGTTCTGCTTGTCGCCCTGCTTCTGATCGGCCTGCGACGGATTGGTCACCGGAGCCTTGGTCGGCTGGCTCTGCGTGTCTTTCTTGTCGTTCTGGTTGTTGGGCTGGTTCACGGGTATTTCCTTGTGGGGGCATGCGCGGATTGCGCACGTGGAAGCTGTTGCATCATCCGTGCCAGATGCGAATGTAATGCGAATCAGTCGCTTGCGTTCTCGACGATGGCTGCGCATCGTGCAGGCTGCGGTGCGGTCGTGTGGCCCGTTCATTTGCGGACGATGTTTTGCGCTCTGGATGAACGAAAGTTTGACGCACTCGGCCTTTGGCTCATCGAAGATGCTGGCGTGCATCACGTGTTCGCATTCGCACAACACCAGACGTTGAACGCAGACGCCGGACGGAATGCCGTCCGGCGTTTTTCTTCCCGGCCTCAGAACTTGAAATTGCCGTCGTTGCGCGTGGTGGTGCCGCTGCAGTTCGCGGGAACCGTGAACTCGCGGTTGCCCGAGGTGGTGGTCTGATTGCTTTCCCACGCGGCGGTGCTGCCGTTCCACTTCACGTACTTGTACTGGATCGCCGCGCCCGCCGGCAGGTTCACGGTCCCGGTCCACGGCACGTTGGCGCCGCTGCCCTGGATCGTGAGCGCGAAGCCGGCGCCTGGCGACCAGTTGCCCAACGCGGCGACATTGCCGACCACGTAGAGGTTCTGGCCGACGACGGTGTTGGCATTGGCGATGGTGAAGGCGACCGCGCAGCTGCCCGGCGCCTGCGTGGTCACGTTCAGCGTGGCGCTGGCTGCGGAGACGTTGCCGGCGGCGTCGTAGGCGCGCACGGTGTAGGCGTACGCGGTGGAGGCCGACAGCCCGGCGTCGCTGTAGCTGGTCGAGGCCGTGGTGCCGATCTGGTTGCCGTTGCGGAACACGCGATACCCGGCGACGCCGACATTGTCGCTGGACGCCGCCCAGGACACCGTGGCCGAAGATGCGGTGACGGCGCTCGCGGCAAGTCCGGTCGGCACCGTCGGCGCGGTCGCATCGTCGTTGAGGCAGGGGTCGGTGGTCGTGATCGTGCCGTTCTCGATCCGCGACAGGCCGGTGCCGACCGGATAATTCGCGCCGTTGCGGCTGTCCCACGTGCCGCTGCCGTTGTTGAAGGTGACCTGCGCGCCGGTGGCGGCACCGAGGTTGATCACCTTCACCCGCCAGCCGGTGCAGGCCGCGTTCATCGCCTCGCCGGGCACCGCGGTCCAACTGCCGCCGTTCGGCGCGTAGTGGATGTTGACCGTGGTCCAGCCCGTCGCCGGTTTGTAGTAGACGGTCGCGGTGTTGTTCACCAGCGGTGGCGTGGTCACGTTGAGCGCCGTGCTGGCCGCCGACAGATTGCCGACCGCATCCTGCGCACGCACCGTATAGCTGTAGGCGGTGCCGGCGGTGAGCCCGCTGTTGGCGAAGCTGGTGGCCGACGTGGTGCCGATCTGGGTGCCATTCCTGTACACGAGATAGGTCGCGACGCCGACGTTGTCGGTGGACGCGGTCCAGGCGAGCGTGAGCGAGGTCGAGGTCAGGTTCTGCGCGACGAGTCCGCCCGGCACGCTCGGCGCCTGGGTGTCGCTGGGCGCGGGCGTGGCGACCGACACCGCGGCGCTCGCCGCGGAGAGATTGCCGGCGGCATCGTAGGCGCGGACGGTGTAGCTGTAGCTCGTCGACGCCGCGACCGTGTTGTCGACGTATCCGGTCCCCGTGGTTACGGTGCCGACCTGGGTCGCGCCGCGATACACGCGATAGCCGGCGACGCCGACGTTGTCGCTGGCGGCGGTCCACGACAGATTCACCGAATTCGCATCGATGGCGTTCGCGGCCAGCCCGGTGGGCGTCGACGGCGCCTGCGTGTCGATCGCGCAGGGATCGGTGCCGCTGCTCGCGGCGCCGTTCTGCACCACCGAGATTCCGGTGCCGAGCGCGTAGTTCTGGCCGCCGCGGTTGTCCCAGACCCCGCTGCCGTTGTTGAAGGTGGCCGCGAGCCCGGTGGCGCCGCCGAGATTGGCGGTGTAGCGATGCCAGCCGCTGCAGGCGACGCTCATCGCGACGCCCGGCACCGTGGTCCAGGTGCCGCCGTTGGGCGAGAAGTGCAGATTCACCGTGGTCCAGCCGCTGGGCGTGCGGTAGTAGACCGTGGCGACATTGCCGAAGGCGGTGGTGACGCTGGTCGCGGCCGATGCCGCGGACTGGTTGCCGGCCGCGTCCTTCGCGCGGATGGTGTAGCTGTACGCGGTCGACGGCTGCAGGTTGGTGTCGGTGTAGGCCGTCGTGGTCGACGTGCCTGCGAGCGCGCCGTTGCGATGGATCTGATACTCGGCCACGCCGTAATTGTCGGTGGAGGCGGCCCAGCTCAGCGCGATGGTGCTGGCGGTGACGGTGCCCGCCGTCGGTGCGCCGGGCGCCGACGGCGCCGTGGTGTCGGCCGTACGCGTGGTGATCGTCAACACCGGGCTGCGCGCCGACTGGTTGCCGGCCGCGTCGTAAGCGAGCACCTGATAGGTGTAACCGGTCGAGGCGGCGAGACCGCTGTCGTTGAACTGGGTGCCGCTGCCGGTGCCGACCAGGGTGCCGTTGCGGAAGATCTGGTAGCCGGCCACGCGCACGTTGTCGGTGGCGGGCTGCCACGACACGCTGACCGAGCGATCGGTGAGATTGCTCGATGTCAGCGCGCCCTGGAACACCGGCGCGGTGGTATCGATGGTCAGGAACGGGCGCACGCCGGCGACGGTGCCGTTCACGTCTTCGACGTGGCCGGAGCCGGTGGTGGTCTTGCGATAGGTGCCGGCGCCGACGTAGACCTGCTGGATCTCGCTGCGCGTGACGTTGCCGCGGCTGTCGGTGGCTTCGATGTAGTAATCGAGCAACTGATTGCGATAGTTGCCGAAGTAGGCGTAGTAGAGATTGCCGATCTCCTGCGCCGGCAGCACCTGCATCGTCTGCTGGGTCACCGGCATCCACGACACGCCGTTCATCACCGGACGCAGATCGCGCACCTGCATCGGATACGAGGCCCAGGCGCCGACGTTGGCCGGCGTCACCGACAGCCCGGGTTTGCCGACGTGCGCTGCGGGATCGTAGAGCTTGTAGGTGTCGTCGGTGGCGCTGATGTTCGACGAGGCGTGGGGGCGCACCTTGACCTGGATGCTCGCGATGTTGGAGACATCGTAGGCGTAGGTGTAGATCGCGAATTCGTGGTTGTAGTGCTGCACGGTCCAGCCTTCGGCCTTCGATGCGTTCACCGAGCCGGGGTTGTACGGATAGCGCTGCGGCCACCAGATCGACGGGCCGGTGCGATCCTTCGCCGCGTTCGGCTGCACGAACAGCTTCGAGAAATACAGCGAGTTGTTGAAGGCGAGCGTGGGCTTGACGTTGTCGTCCTTGTTCTCGTCGTAATAGCCGAAGCCGGAGTCCATCGCCGGCAGCAGGAAATACCACGCGAGCTCGGCGGGATTGGCGCCGCCGGCGTAATCGTTCGCGGGATTGCCCTTCACCGGATACGACATCATCCACGGATTGAGCTGATTGCCGGCGTGGGTGATCTGCTGGTCGAGCAGGGTGGTCGGCGACCAGTGTGCCGGATGATCGTCCAGCCAGATCTGTTCGGCGGTCTTCGCGTAATTCAGCGCCGCCTGCAGCAGCGCGAAATTGCGTTCGAGGTAATGCCAGCCGTGTTCGAACGACACCGTGGCGCCTTCTTCCTGCCCGGCGAGATTGGTCTTCGGCGCCAGGTTCATGCCGGTCGCGGCGTTGAACGCCGGGAACTGGCCCTTCCAGATCAGGAACGGCAGCCGCCAGTGGAACCAGGTCGGGTCGGAAGACGAATCGCGGGTGTCGATCCAGGAACCGTCCTGCACGTGCTGCACGTCGTTCTCGGGAATCGGGAAACGCTGCAGATACTCGTCGATGCCGAGGCAATAGCCGCTGCCGCTGCAGGTGGTGCCGTAGCCGTTCTGCCAGGTCGACAGTGCGCCGGCGCGACCGCCGGAGTTGTCGCCGTCGTGCGCGACCACGTGGAACTGGCGCGGTTCCAGCGCGGCGTAGGGCACGTATTCGTCGACCGTGACCGCGCCTTCCCAGCCTTCCAGCCACGAGCCGTTCTGGGTCACCGGAATGCCGGCGACCTTCGTCACCGCACCGGTCGCCGGATCGACATGCCGCACCCAGTGCGGGGTCGAGGCGAACGGGTATTTGTTCACCACCACCTGCTGCTCGTGCGCCATCTGCTGCGCGACCCACGATCCGGTGGTCGAGGTGTTGCGCAGGTCGGCGCGATTCGGCGGCGAGGTCAGGGTGTCGCCGGTGGCGTCGTAGGTCGCGTACGGATAATCCTTCAGCGTGCGCGAGAAGTGATTGTTGCCGATCACCGACCACTGGATGCCGAGTTTCGCCAACGTCGGGATGAGGCGATCGGAGAAGCCGAGTTCGGTGGGGAAGAAGCCGCGCGACGAGCGGAAATTCGCGCCGAGGAAAAACGGCTGCGCCAGCGTGGCGCTCTGGTGGATCAGGTCCTTGAGGAAATATTCCTGTCCGACCAACGGGCCCATGGTGTGGTGCCCGGTGAAATGGATCAGATCGAGCGTGCGATGACCGTTCTCGGTCGGCAGCCCGCCGTAGGCGTTGCGCCAAGACGCGCCCCAATTGGTGTTGTTGTAGCCGGGCACGTTCTGCAGCCGCTGCAGGCTGTCGACGTTGTTGACCACGGCGCCGGACATGGTGACGTGGATCTGCCCCTTCGCCGCCGACCAGTTGCGCACCTCGTTCGCCACCTGCTGAGGCCAGTACTGGTAGGCGCCGGTCTTCGCATCGTGGCTGTAATAGGCCACCAGATCGTCGTGCGGCATGATCGTGCCGCCGAGCGCGGGCGGCAGGTAATAACTGTAGCCCGCCGGCGGATTGTTCTTGAGCGCGATCACATCGCCGTCGTAGGCGTAGCGGATCGGCGCGCCGACCGCGGTGGCGTTGTAGGCCTTGCCCACGTCCACCGCGTAGAACGGCCAGAAATTCGGCATGTGGTTGTGATAGACGTGCGCTGCGGGGATCGCCGCGGGCGCGCCGGGAATCGCGGAGCAACAGATCACCATGCCGATCGCCAGCGCGATCGACGTTTTGCGCATCGCCATCGATGTCTCTCCCTGGACCTACGAATGCCGCTGACGGATCGCTTGTGGTTCCCGCTGCCGTTCGTCCCCTTCGCGTCGGCATCGTCGGGATGCGGACGCGCGAATCGTGCAGGCGATCCATGCCGCACGGTCGGCCCGCGGATTATTGAAGGGTTTCGATCCGAGGTGCGCGAATCTGCAAACGTATACATGCAAAAACATGTGCTGCTGCGCAGCAATTCCGCGCGCGATCGCACGCATCGCATTGCGCGGATGCGTGCGCATGCGACGTCGCGATCCGCATGCGGTCGGCATGCGGATCGCCTTGCGATGCGTTCGCTTCTTCGTGACCGCTATGCCTGCGGATGCGTCTGTGCGTTCGCGCGGATCGCCGCTTCGATGTAGGCGGCGAGGCCTTCGCCGCGCCTCTCGTAGTACGCCTGGAAGCGCGCGTCCGAGATGTACATGGCGGCCACGTTCGCATGCATCGCATGGCTGCAGGGATAGAAATGCCGTTCGATGTGTTCGCGGTGACATTCGGCGAGCGCGCGTGCGCGTTCGCTGTCGGCCGCATCGCCGCGCCGCATCGCGGCGAGGAATTCCGTGGCGATCGCATCGGCTTCGGCCTGGATGCGCGCCCAATCGTCCTTCGAGTATCCGCGCGTGCGTTGCCGCGATGTCGTCCATGCGTCGGTATCGCCCCAGCGGCGTTCGGCCTCTTCGGCGTATTCGCCATGCTGGAAGCGTTCGTAGCCGTCGAAAAGCTGTTCGGTGTTCATCGGAGTGTCGTCCCGTATCGATTGGAGGGTCGCATCGACCGCCATCAGAACCGCTTCCGCATGCCTGCGTTTCCGTTCCAGCGCCTCCCTCTGGGCGAGCAGCGCTTCGCGCCGCTGCTCGGCGGGCGCGTCGACCAGCGCGCGCACCGCGTCCAGGCCGAAGCCCAGTTCGCGGAACAACAGCACCTGTTGCAGGCGTCGCAGATCGTCGTCGCCGTAGAGCCGATAGCCTGCTGCGCTGCGGCATGAGGGCGTCGCCAGGCCGATGGCGTCGTAATGGTGCAGGGCGCGGACGCTCAGTCCGGTGAGCGCGGCGACCTGGCCGACGGTGCGTTCGCTGGCGGGCATGATGGGGATCCCGTGGTGGTGGATGCGGATGCGATCCTCATGCCTGACGCGGCGTGAGGGTCAAGCCCCCGCATCGTTGTCCGATGGGCGATTGTGCAGCTCGACGGTCGCGAACGCATCGGTGCGACGGGTGGCATGTCCTTCCGGCCTGTCAAAAGGACATGGCACGCTCTAGACTCCGTCCACGGAAGGGCTTGCGGCAGCGTGCCGCCATGCCGACAGGGGGCATGTTTTTTCATTCCCGACGGGAGAGGCTCATGAACCGCAGTGGTTTCCTCGGCATGCTGTTGGCCCTGACGCTCGCGCCCTGCGCGGCGCAGGCCGCCGAAACGCTCCGCTATGTCGTCCTGGTCGACGACGGCAAACAGGCCGGCCACCAGATCGTGGAACGCGGCGACGACGGCGTCACCCGCGTCGACTTTCTCTTCAAGGACAACGGCCGCGGGCCCGAGATCAAGGAGGAATACACCCTCGCCGCCGACGGCACCTTCGAGCGGTATTCGGTCAAGGGCAGCTCCACCTTCGGCGCGCCGGTGGACGAACAGTTCCGGATCGAGAACGGCATCGCGTCGTGGAGATCCACGGCGGAGTCCGGCGAACAGCCCGCAATGCCGGGCGCCGCCTACTGGTCGCTGGGCGGTACGGCGCAGAGCACCGCCGATGCGCTGGCCGCGCTCGCGCGTCGCGCGGACGGCAAACTGCCGCTGATTCCGAGCGGCACCCTGAGCATGCGCACCGTGGCCCAGGCCGACGTGACCAAGGGTGCCGAGAAGCGCACCGTCCGCCTGATGCAGGTGACCGGTGTCGGCTTCACGCCGTTCTTCCTGTGGACCACCGGTGGCGAACGGCCGCAGTTGTTCGCGCAATTGGTTCCCGGCTGGATGCAGATGATCGAGGAGGGCTGGCAGGAGAATGCCGGCCGCCTCGAAGCCCTGCAGAAGCAGGCCGAAGCCGACGCGTTGACCGATCTGCAGCGCCGCCTCTCGCATGCACTGTCCGGCACCACGCTGATCCGCAACGCGCGGGTGTTCGACAGCGAGAGCGCCACGCTCGGTGCCGCTTCGGACCTGCTGATCCGCAACGGCCGCATCGTTTCGATGTCCGGCGCCAACGAAGAGCGCTCGACCGCCGATCACGTCATCGATGCAGGCGGCCGCGTGCTGCTGCCCGGCCTGTTCGACATGCACGGCCACATCGGCGCCTGGCAGGGCGGCCTGCATCTGGCCGCCGGCGTTACCACCGTTCGCGACATGGGCAACGACAACGCGACCCTGCAGACGCTGATCGCGGACGAACGCGAGAACCGCGTGCTGTCGCCGTCGATCGTCGCGGCGGGTTTCCTGGAAGGCGAAAGCCCGATGTCGGCGCGCAACGGTTTCGTGGTCTCCGATCTCGCCGGCGCCAGGCGTGCGATCGACTGGTACGCGGCGAACGGTTATCCGCAGATCAAGATCTACAATTCGTTCCCGAAGGACATCCTGCGCGAGACGGTGTCGTACGCGCACAGCCGCGACCTGCGCGTCAGCGGCCATATCCCGGTGTTCCTGCGCGCGCAGGATGCGCTGGACGCCGGTTACGACGAGATCCAGCACATCAACCAGGTGCTGCTGAACTTCCTGGTCGACGAGACCACCGACACCCGTACGCTGGAGCGTTTCCGTCTGCCGGCGAAGCGCGTCGCCGACATGGATTTCAACGCGAAGCCGGTGCAGGACTTCATCGCGCGGCTGGCGAAGGACCAGATCGCGATCGACCCGACCCTCGCCACCTTCGATTTCATCCGCCACCGCGCCGGCGAGACCTCGCAGGCCTACGCCGCGGTCGCCGCGCACATGCCGCCGGACGTGCAGCGCGGCCTGAAAATGGCCGAGTTCGACATTCCCGACGACGAGACCGCGGCGCGCTACAACCGCTCCTACGAGAAGATGGTGGAATTCGTCGGCCGTCTGTACCGCGCCGGCGTGCCGATTCTCGCCGGCACCGACGGCACCCCGGGCTTCACGCTCCAGCGCGAGCTTGAGCTGTACGTGAAGGCGGGGCTCACGCCCGCGCAGGCGCTGCAGGTCGCGACCTGGAACGGCGCCAAATATTCGCGGACCCTCGACGAACGCGGCTCGATCGCGGTCGGCAAGCGCGCCGATCTGGTGCTGGTGGATGGCGACCCGACCCGCGACATCGCCGACATCCGCAAGGTGGCGCTGGTGATCAAGAACGGCAACGCCTATTACCCCGCCGACATCTACGAGGCCTTCGGCATCCAGCCGTTCGCGGCGCCGATCAAGGCGCAGCCACCGGTGGCATCGCCATGATCGCGGAGACGGTCGGCAGGATGCCCCTGCTAGACTGGTCCTCTTTCCGTGACCCGACAGGAGTCCCCGCATGACGACCGCCTACGATTTCTCCGCCATCGACATCGATGGCCACGACAAATCGCTCACCGACTACGAGGGCAAGGTCCTGCTGGTGGTGAACGTGGCCTCCAAGTGCGGCTTCACGCCGCAGTACACCGGTCTGCAGGCGCTGTGGGAGAAATACCGCGACCGCGGGCTGGTGGTGATGGGCTTCCCCTGCGACCAGTTCGGTCACCAGGAGCCGGGCGACGAAGCGGAGATCATGAATTTCTGCTCGCTCACCTACGATGTCGATTTTCCGATGTTCTCGAAGATCGACGTCAACGGCGCCAACGCGCACCCGCTGTGGAAATGGCTCAAGGAGGAGAAGGGCGGGCTGCTCGGGATCGGCGCCATCAAATGGAATTTCAGCAAATTCCTCGTCGGCCGCGACGGCAGGGTGATCAAGCGCTACGCGCCGACCGACAAGCCGGAATCGATCGCGCGGGACATCGAGGCCGCGTTGGGCTGATCGAGCGACGGATGACGCCCGGTTCCGGTCCCGACGAGCCCGGTTTCGATCTTCGCCTCGAAACCGAAAGCAGCGGCCTGGTGGCCAACGTCACCGGCCGCATCGACACGCTCGATGCGTTGATCGCCATGTTCCTGCGCATCGCCGCGGAACTGCGGCGTACCGGGCTGCGCAGCATCCTCGTGATCGACCACACCCACGGCGTGGTGCCGCCCGAGGATCAGTTGCGCAAGCTGGTGGGTGCGATGGAGGGGCAGGGCTTCGCGACGGTCCGCATGGCCTATGTCGACGCCCGCGGCACCGCGATCAGCCGGATGGAAGTGGGCGAGATCATCGGACGCGAACACGGTTACGAATGTCGGGTGTTCGACAACGAAGCCCGTGCCCGCATCTGGCTGCACTACGGCGAATAGCCCGGTCCGGCCGTGCGGCCGGCGACATCATCGCCCGCGTTTCGCGTCCGCTCGGCGCAGCACCTCGCCGATCGCGGGCGACCATACCGTCCACGCATGTCCGCCTTCGCGCACCAGCACCTGATCCTTCGGCAGGGCCGGGATCAGCAGCGGCATGGCCTTGCGCAGGCGGTCGCGGTCGCCGTAGGCCAGCCAGACGCGATCGGCCTGTTGCGGATTCCGCGACCAGCCCTGGATGTGGCGCCAGATCTCGCGTTGCCAGGTGTCCGCGTTCACGTCCTGCTTCGGGCCCGCATCCCATCGCGCGATGCCGCCGGCGTCGCCGATGTCGCGCAGCAGCCCGCGGTCGCCGAGATACGGCGCCAGCAGCACCAGTCCGTCCATCTCGCCCGGGTGCAGCCGGTCGTAGAGCAATACGCCCATGCCGCCCATCGAGGCCCCCACCAGCCAGACCTCGCGGTAAGCGCCGCGTTCGCGCGCCGGGGCGATGACTTCCGAATGCAGGCGTTCCGGCGCCCGCCCCTGCATGTAATAGCTCAGGGTCAGCTCGGCCAGCAGCACGTCGGCATCGGGCCATGCGCCCTGGATCGATTCGGCCATGCCGCTGCCGCGCAATGCGTCGAGGTCGTCGGCGCGCCCGGGAAGCACCACCACCAGGCGCGTCGCCGCCTGTTCCGAACGGACCAGATGGGTCGCGATCGGGCGATCCGCGTCGCGGACAGGGATGCAGCCGGCGATGGCGAGCAGGCTGGCGAGCAGAGCGACGGCAGGGATGAGGCGCATGGCGTTCTCCGGACGGGGCGAACCCAGCATACGCCCCGGGCCGATGCCCGGATGCACTCCATCGGCATGCGCGCCGCCGGGCGCGTCACTTCTCGACGAAGGCGCGCTCGAACACGTATTCGCCGGCGGTGCCGATCCGCGGCGACGCAGTGAAGCCGCGGGCGTCGAGGATGCGACGGAAATCGGCCAGCATCTGCGGGCTGCCGCAGATCATCGCGCGGTCGTGCGCCGGGTCCAGCGGCGCGAGTCCGAGGTCGGTGGCCATCTGCCCGCTTTCGAGCAGATCGGTGATGCGTCCGCGCCGCAGTTGGCCGTGCCAGTAGAAGTCCTCGCGGCTCACCGCCGGGTAGTACAGCAGCTTGGCGCGGATTTCCTCGCCGAGGAATTCGTGACGCGGCAGTTCGTTGACGATGTAGTCGCGGTAGGCCAGGTCGGGTTCGCCGCGCACGCCGTGGACGATGACGACCTTCTCGAAACGCTCGTAGGTCGCGGGGTCCTTCACCACCGCCATCCACGGCGCCAGGCCGGTGCCGGTGGACAGCAGATAGAGGTTGCGCCCGGGATGCACGTCGGAAATCAGCAGCGTGCCGGTGGGCTTGCGGCCGATCAGGAGGGTGTCGCCGGGCTTGATGTGCTGCAGGCGCGAGGTCAGCGGCCCGTTCGGAACCTTGATGCTGAAGAATTCGAGCTGCTCTTCCCAGTTCGCGCTGGCGATGGAATAGGCGCGCATCACAGGTTTTGTGCTGCCGTCGTCCTGCGGTACTTCCAGCCCGATCATCACGAATTGCCCGTTGTCGAAACGGAAGCCGTCGTCGCGGGTGGTGGTGAAGCTGAAGTACGCGTCGGTCCAGTGGCGGACGTCGAGGACGGTTTCCGTGCCGTAGGGGGAGGCCATGCGTGGGGTCTGGAGTATTAGTAGGGTCTAATTATAGCGGGGGGCGCGCACGACAATTCCTGATCCTGCTCAGAAATGCCGAAGGCCCGGGCGCTGCTGCGGGCCTTCGCATGCGCGGCGATCGCCGGACCTTCCAGCGCCACCGTGGATCGACCGCGCTCACAGCACGAGGGTGTGCACCACCTGCGCCCGGTCGTCCGGGTCGCTTTCGGTCGTGAAGCCCAGGTGATGCGCGAGATGCGCCATTTCCCGGTTTTCGGCGAAATCCAGCGACACCATGCGCTTGATTCCGCGTTCGCGGGCGGCATCGATCAGGCGATGCATGAGCACGGTGCCCAGACCGCGGCCCTGCCAGTCGTCGCGCACGGTCACCGCGATTTCGCACGCCAGCGGATCGGTGCTCACCGCATAGCGGGAAACGCCGACGATCGCCTTGAATTCGCTGTCCTCGGACAAGGCCACGAACGCCTCATCGTTGACGTGATCGACATCGACCAGTTTGGCGACCATTTCCGGGCTGGGTTCGCGGATCTGCTCCTGGAAGCGGTAGCGCCGGGACTGCGGCGACAGCGCGGTGATGAAGTCGCGTTCCGCATCGGCATCGCCCGGATTCATCGGCCGGATCAGCACCTTGCGCTGGTCCGCCAGGGTTTCGACGGTGTAGGGCAGGAAATGGCCTGCCGGATCGGCGGCGGGGGCGGCGGGGGCGGCGTTGGGCTGGACGTTGCTCATGGAACGACTCCGGCATGTGGGATGTCCGGAATTGTGCGCCGCAACAAGAAGCGGTTTTCTGATTCCGATCAGTTTGTGCCGATCGGTTTGTCCCGATCACGTTGTCATGACCGCATCGTGAGGACCGCTTTGTCGCGATCGCTTTGCTCCGATCGATCCGCCCGGCCACCGGCATGCCGAGCCGGCGGCCGGGTCGCGAGGTGGCATCAGCCTTCGGCGACGCGCTTCATCGTCGCCAGGCCGGTTTCGAAATCCCTGCCGATCATCTTGTCCATGCTCATGACCGTGTCCATCAGCTTGGAGACGTAGGGGCTGGGGCCATGCATCGCCCAGACCACCTCGGTGCCGGTCGGCGTGGGCGTGAGCGTGAATTCGGCGATGTTGTTGGCCTCGAACGGCGCGATGAAATCGAGCTTGACCACCAGCTTGCCCGGCGGTGCGGATTCGACGATCTCCATCCTGCCCTGGCCGATATCGCTGTTGCCGCTCCAAGCATAGGTTGCGCCAGTCCCTTTGGGGGCGCCGCCGTGGGTGCGGGTCATGGCCGGATCGAGATGTTCCCAGGGCGACCATTCGCCCCAGCGGTGGAAGTCCTCGATCATGGCGAACACCTTGTCCGGCGGCGCGGCGATCGTCGTCCTGCGCTCGACCCGGAAGGTATCGGGCTTGGTCGCCGCGTAGCCCAGTACGCCCGCGATCGCGATCAACACCACGATCAGCGATGACACCAGGATCTTCTTCAGCATGGCCCCGCCTCCCGCGCATGGATGTCCGGGCATTCTCTGCCGTTTCGCGGCGACCGCAAGCGTCTCCGGCCCGTCCCCCGACTTTCCGCCCGATGGCGCAAGGCGCGCTAAAATCGCGTCCCCACACGCCACGCCCGGTCTTCGCCCGTGTCCGCAGCCCATGACTCCGCCGCCAGCGCCTCCGCCATGCCCGCCGACCGCCGCCCGGTCTCGATCCGACAGGAAGACCTGATCCAGTCGATCGCCGACGGCCTGCAGTACATCAGCTATTACCATCCGGTCGACTACATCCAGAGTCTCGCCGCCGCCTACGAACGCGAGCAGAGCGCCGCCGCCAGGGACGCCATCGCGCAGATCCTGATCAACTCGCGGATGTGCGCCGAAGGCCACCGCCCTATCTGCCAGGACACCGGCATCGTCACCGTGTTCCTCGAAGTCGGCATGGACGTGCGTTGGGACGACGCCACCATGGGCGTCGAGGACATGGTCCACGAAGGCGTGCGCCGCGCCTACAACCATCCGGACAACAAGTTGCGCGCGAGCGTGCTGGCCGACCCCGCCGGCAAACGCATCAACACGAAGGACAACACGCCCGGCGTGGTCAACGTGAAGATCGTGCCCGGCAATACCGTCGACGTGATCGTGGCCGCGAAGGGTGGCGGCTCCGAGGCGAAGTCGAAGTTCGCGATGCTCAATCCCTCCGATTCCATCGTCGACTGGGTGCTGAAGACCGTGCCGACGATGGGCGCCGGCTGGTGCCCGCCGGGCATGCTCGGCATCGGCATCGGCGGCACCGCCGAGAAGGCGATGCTGCTGGCGAAGGAAGCGCTGATGGAACCCATCGACATCACCGAACTGCAGGCCCGCGGTGCGTCCAATCGCGCCGAGGAACTGCGGCTGGAGCTGTACGAGAAGGTGAATGCCTTGGGCATCGGCGCGCAGGGCCTGGGCGGTTTGACCACGGTGCTCGACATCAAGGTCAAGGACTATCCGACCCACGCCGCCAATCTGCCGGTAGCGATGATTCCGAACTGCGCCGCGACCCGCCACGCGCATTTCACCCTCGACGGCAGCGGCCCGGTGATGCTGGATCCGCCTTCTCTCGCGGACTGGCCGCAGCTGACCTACGACGCCAGCAAGGGCCGCCGCGTGAACCTCGACACGGTGACGCCGGAAGACGTCGCGAGCTGGAAACCCGGTGAAGTGCTGCTGTTGAACGGGAAGCTGTTGACCGGTCGCGACGCCGCGCACAAGCGCATGGTCGACATGCTCGACAAGGGCGAATCGCTGCCGGTCGATTTCAAGGGTCGCTTCATCTACTACGTCGGCCCGGTCGATCCGGTGCGCGACGAGGTGGTCGGCCCCGCCGGCCCGACCACCGCCACGCGCATGGACAAATTCACCGAGCAGGTGTTGGCGCAGACCGGTCTGCTGGGCATGGTCGGCAAGGCCGAACGCGGGCCGGTCGCCATCGATGCGATCCGCAGGCACCAATCGGTCTATCTGATGGCCGTCGGCGGCGCCGCGTATCTCGTGTCGAAGGCGATCAAGGCCTCGAAGGTCGTGGGTTTCGCCGATCTCGGCATGGAAGCGATCTACGAATTCACCGTCGAGGACATGCCGGTCACCGTGGCCGTGGATTCCACCGGCGAATCGGTGCACAAGACCGGGCCGCGCGAATGGCAGGCGAAGATCGGCAAGATTCCGGTCGTGGTCGAATAAGCTGCAGGAGACAGCGTCGTACGAAAGAAAAAGCCCGCAGACGATGCGGGCTTTTTCTTCGCGGGATTTTTCTTCGTCGGAGCGATGCGCCGACGGTCAGCGCAGCGTCGCGCGGTTGTTGACGATGCGGACGGTGGAACCTTCGCGGATGCCGTTCAGATCGTCCTGCGATACCACGATCTCGCGGCCGTCGCGCATCCGCACGAAGATGTTGTAACCCGTGCCGGCGCGGTTCTGGATCGCGTTGCCGATGACGCCGCCTGCGGCGGCGCCGGCGACGGTGGCGGTGTTTTTCCGGCCTTCGCTGTCGGTGCGGTTGTCGGCGAGTTCGCGTGCGGCCAAGCCGCCGATCACCGCACCGACCACGGCACCCGTGGCGTTCGGCGCGCGGCTGCCGGCGCCCTGTTCGATGCGGGTCACGGTGCCGCAGTCGTAACACGTGGTCTGCGAGCTGCCGTACCCGGTGCCGCTGCCGGCGTAGCCCGGGCCGGACGTGGCGCAACCGGCGAGCGCGAGCGGAGAGAGGGCGATGGCGATGGCGAGAATGCGCGATTTCATGATGAACCTCCGGAACGGATATGACTTCGGACTGCGATGCGGGCGCATCGCGATGTGACCGAACCGTATGCCGCGCAGAATGAATGTTCCGGAACCGTGCGCGATACACGAAGGCCGTGGTTCAGCAGGCCGCGCAAGGCTCGCAGCGTGCGACGCGTGGAATGTCGCGGGAATGCCGCTGGTCGGCGATATCGGTTTGTTATCCTTGCGCATCGAAGTAAGAAGCGCGGAGCGGGGCATGAGCCGGAAAAAATCGTACTGGGGGCAGTTCGATGCGCGCCCCGAGGCCGTCAAGGGCCTCGAGCAGCGACCCGATGTGATCGAAATGTCGAAGGGCGAGCTGTTCCTGGCCTCGATCGCGAACATCCTGCGCCACGAATACGGTTTCGTCGCCGCCACCGACGTCGACACGCCGCTGGATGCGAACGGCGCGTGGATCCCGCTCTTCACCTATCCCTGCATCGAATACATCGCGCAGTTCGATCTCAGCGACAAGCGCATCTTCGAGTGGGGCGCCGGTGCATCGACGCTGTACTGGATGTCGAGGGCGCGCTCGGTGGTCAGCATCGAAAGCGATCCGACCTGGTTCGAGCGGATGAACGGCCTGAAGGCCGACAATGTCGAACTGATCCTCGATCGGGGCGACGGCTATCCCGGACAGATCCTGCGCCAGGACGGATTGTTCGATCTCATCGTCATCGACGGCGGCGGCTACCGCTACGATTGCGCGACGCTGGCGCATCGCAAGCTCGCGCCGGGCGGCATGATCATCCTCGACAACGCCGACTGGCATGCGATGAGTGCGGGGCAGTTGAGGGCCGCCGGCCTGATCCAGGTCGATTTCTCGGGCTTCAAGGTCACCGAATCGCATGCGTCGACCACGTCGGTCTTCCTGCACCGCGCGTTCGATTTCAAGACGCTGCAGCCGTCGCAACCGGGGTATGCGATGGGTGCGAAGCGCGCGCTGTCGCGCTGGGACCAGCCGCAGATCGGCAAGCCGGACGCTTGATGCGCGCCTGTTTCAGATGCCGCGGAAATACACGTCCACGTAATCGGTGACGCCGTCGCAGGGATTGTCCATTTCCTGCATCCGCCAGTATCTGCGCTTGCCGGTCGCCTTGAAATGGAAGGTGCCGCTGCGCTTGCATTCGGCGCCGTCGGCGTTGTGGTGGACGCGGATCGCGATGTCGCCTTCGAACACGAAACCATCGCGACTGGCCGAAACGATCCGGCCCGACATCCGCAGGTAGTCGCCCGCGTTGTCGCCGCTGCCGAGCTGTTCTCCGCTCGCGGAGAGCGTGTCGCCGCTGTCCTCGACGCTCAGCCGGCCGGCGCCGGACAGGTCGCCCCAGCCGATCCACTGCAGGGTCAGCAGGTGTTCGCCGACCAGTCGCGCTTTCGCTGCGGCATCGAGGCCGTTCGCGACGGACTTCGCGGAAGTTATCTTCGAAGGCGCCGCATTCGAGGGCGAGGGATTTGCGGCATGCGCACAGAGCGGCGCGAAGGCGAAGACCGTGGCGATGAGGGCGACGATAGGGAGGCGCATGGGCGGTTCTCGTGAGACGGGCGCGTTGGGACGGATGATGCGTGCGGAGCGGCTCAGTTCTTCGGCGGCGGACCGCCGGGTGCGATGTCGGGCTGCAGCAGGTTCTGGGCTGCGTCGGCGCGCGCCTGTGCGACCTGCACATCGATGTCGCGGTTGACCGACGTGTCGACGTTGCCGTTCTGCGTCGGCTCGGCGATCGCATCGATTTCCTGCGCATCGCGCTGCCGCGAGGTGACGATGTGATAGGTGGTGCGCGGGCCTTCGACGCCGGCTTTCGCGAATGCCGCCTTCACCTGCCGGATCGCCTCGCTGCGGACCTTGCCCAGATCGCTCTCGCGCTGGTCCAGCCAGCCGAAGAAGCGCAACTGGATGCCGGCGGCGCCGTATTCCACCACCGTCCACGAGGGCGCGGGATCGTCGAGCACGCCTTCGATGTCGGTGATCGCCGAGATCGCCAGCGTCTGCGCCTCGCGGATCGACTGGCCGGCATCGATCAACATGGCGAAATCGAAGCGGCGCTTCGGGTTCTTGCTGTAGTTGAGGACCACCGACTTGAATACCAGGCTGTTCGGCAACTGCAGATGATTGCCGTCCATCGTCATCAGCACGGTGGCGCGCGAGTTGACCGAGATGACCCGGCCCTCGCGGCTTTCGATCAGGACGTGATCGCCGGGTTCGAACGGCCGGCGCACGCTGAGCAGGATGCCGGCGATGTAGTTCTCGGCGATGTCGCGGAAGGCGAAGCCGAGGACCAGGCCCACCACGCCGGCCGAACCCAGCACCGCGCCCACCACCGAGGTCAGGCCGAGCAGGTCGAGGGCGATCAGGATGCCGATCAGCATGATCGCGGTGCGCACGATCATCCGCATCAGCCCGCTCATGTACGGGTTCTGCGAGCGCAGCTTGATCAGGTGCAGTCGATTGGCGATGAAGCGCGAGGTCCATTGCGCGATCAGGATGACCAGCACCGCCAGCACCAGCTGCGGCACGCGCGCGAGCAGTCGCGCCAGCGCCGCGTTGCTGTTCTCGACGATCGCATCGAGACAGTCGCCGAGTTTGTCCAGCTTGCATTCGGCCGCCGCCACCGCGGGCGCGGCGATGATCGCGGCCGCGCCTTCGATCGGCGACGGCTTCTTTTCCGGTTGTGCGTCTGCCGGCGACTGCGCGCTCGCAATGGTGGCGCAGAGCAGGCCCGCGATCAGTGCGACTAAGAGCAGGCGGGTCAGTGTGCGGAGAACGGCCATGCGCGAACGCTCAGAAGAACCAGGCGAAGAAGAACAGGCCGAGCATCGCGAAGCCCAGGGTCAATTTCACGACCACGCCGAAGATGATCCCGAGCCAGGTGCCGAGACCGATCTTTGCGGCGTCGCCGAGATCGTTGCCGCTCATCTTGCGTCGGTACAGCAACTCGCCGACCACCGCACCGATGAAAGGCGCGACGAATACGCCCACGAATCCGAAGAACAGGCCGGCGATCGTGCCCACGGCCGCGCCGACGACCGCCCAGCGACTGGCGCCGACGCGCTTGGCGCCCATGGCGGTGGCGATGAAGTCGATCAGCAGGGAGAGGAGGGTGAGGATGCCGAGCACGACCAGCGTGATCACGCTGATCCGCTCGAATCCGTCGGTCCATGCCGCCAGCAGCATGCCGCCGTAGACCAGCGGCAGGCCCGGCAATGCGGGCAGGATGACGCCGAGCAGACCGACGACGATCAGGACCGCGGCGAGAATGTAGAAAAGGACCTGCTGCTCCATGGACGTTCCAGACGCGCGAAGGGGAGCGCGACGGGCGGATGATGGCATGCCGTGTACGGCCCTGCATGACCCGGAAGTGACGTGCCGATGTCCCGGCGACGCGGGACCGCAACGCACACGGCCCCGCGAGCGGGGCCGTGGCGATGACGCGTGACGCCGCTGGACTTGCGGCGCCGGCGTGGATGGATGGTCAGCGCAGGCTCAGCGGAAATCCTGATGGCAGCCCTTGCAGGTCTCGCCGATCTTCGCCGCCACTGCGGTGACGCCCTCGCAGTTGATCGGTGGCGCCGCCAGCGCGCCGTCGAGGGTCGCGCGCATCGCGCTGGCGTGCTTCGTGAAGCGCTCGTCGTCGCGCAGGTCGGGGAACGCGGGCTCCAGATCGTTGGTCAGCTCGCGCAGCGTGCGCAGGCTGGGCAGGATGTCCGTGGCGCCGCAGCGGTTCTGGGTCACCTTCTCTTTCAGCGTATTGGTATGCGCGTTCATCACGTGCATGGTCGCTTCGTGCCAGCGATCCTGCCAGGTCTTGCGGCCGTCCAGCGTGCGCAGCAGCATCACGACCGCGATCGCGCCGAGGACGAGGCCGATCAGGAAGACGAAGAAATAGCGGCTGAAGGCGGAGGACTTGGGGCGGGCCTGTTCGGGCGTGGTCGACATGCGGCAACTCCGTGCGAATTCGGCGGAAACATACCATGCCGGCGCGCGTCCGCGCCCGGACGGGTAAAATCGCGGCATGCAGGACACCCCTCTCGACGACCGCTGGGTCGAACGCTTCGCCGGCATCGACCGGCTCTACGGCGCCGGTGCGCTGGCCCGCTTCGCGCGCTGCCGCGTCGCCGTCGTCGGTCTGGGCGGCGTGGGCTCGTGGGTGGCCGAGGCGCTGGCCCGCAGCGGCATCGGCCACCTCACCCTGATCGACGCCGACGACCTGTGCGTGTCCAACACCAATCGCCAGTTGCCGGCGCTGGAGGGGCAATACGGCCGCAGCAAGGTCGAGGCCATGGCCGAGCGCTGCCGCGCGATCAACCCCGGCATGACGGTCGATCCGGTGCAGAGCTTCCTCACGCCGTCCAATCTCGAGGATCTGCTCGGCCGCGGCGAGGACCTGGTGATCGACGCCTGCGACAGCTTCCGCACCAAGGTCGAGGCCATCGCCTGGTGTCGCCGCCGCAAGCTTCCGATCATCACCGTCGGTGCCGCCGGCGGCCGGCTCGATCCGACCCTGGTGCGCGTGCGCGATCTGTCGCGCACCGAGCACGACGCGATGCTCGCGCTCATCCGCAAAAAGCTGCGTTCGGAATTCAATTTCCCGAAGAACCATCAGCGCTATTTCGGCGTCCCGGCGATCTATTCGCTGGAGAACGTGCAGTATCCGCAGGCCGACGGCAGCGTCTGCGGCCTGCGTCCGAAACTCGGCGCCGACGCGGCCCTGAAACTCGACTGCGGCGCGGGCCTCGGCGCCGCCACCCACATCACCGGCGCGTTCGCGTTCGCGGCGGTCGGCAAGGCGCTGGAGATGCTGCTGAAGCTGAAACGCGTCGAATAAGTGTGCTTCGGCGCATCGTTTCAAGGGCGAACAAAAGCGGTGCGCTGGGGCGCACCCTATGCGGGGGGAAGTCCGAACAGGCGTTCCGCGTTCGCGGTCGTCGCCTGCGCCAGCGATTCGGGCGACATGCCGCGCAGCGCGGCGATGGTGTCGCGGACGATCGTGAGTCGCGCCGGTTCGTTGCGCTGCCCGCGATGTCCGCTGTCCGGCTGGTCGGGGGCGTCGGTTTCGAGCAGCAGGCATTCGATCGGCAAGGTCGCTGCCAGCGTGCGCAGCCGGTTCGCGCGATCGTAGGTCACCGGGCCGCCGATGCCGACCAGGAAGCCGAGGTCGTACAGCCGCTTCGCCTGGTCCGCACTGCCCGGATAGCTGTGGATCACGCCGCGCAGCGGGCCGAAGCGACGGATCGCGGCCATCACCTGATCCACCGCGCGGCGCGCGTGCACGATCACCGGCAGCCCGAAGTCGCGGGCCAGCCGCAACTGGCCTTCGAAAAACAGCGACTGTCGCTGCGGATCGAGCCCTTCGACGAAGAAATCCAGTCCGCATTCGCCGACCGCGAGCGGGCGTTCGCGTGCGATCCATTCGCGCAGCGAGGCCAGGTGCTCTTCGCGATGCTGGTCGAGATACATGGGATGCAGGCCATAGGCCGGATACAGTCCGGGCTCCGCCGAGCACAGCGCGCGCAACGCGTCCCATCCGGACGCGACGATCGCCGGCACGATCTGTCGGCGCACGCCTGCGGCGCGCGCGCGGGCGAGCACCGCGTCGCGGTCGGCGTCGAATTCGGGCGCGTCGAGATGCGAGTGGCTGTCGACCAGCATGCGAAGCGCGTCAGCCGATGCGTTCGCCTTCGATCGGCGGCTTCGGCGATTGCATCTGCGGTTCCTTGCGCTTGCGGAAACTGGCCAGCAGCAGCGTGCCGATGCCGAGCAGCAGTTCGTCGATGAACGGGATGAAATCCGGGATCACCATGTCCAGCGCCCACAGCGCGGCGGCGAGCATGAACAGGCGCGGGAAACTGAGTCGGCCTAGGAAGCCGAGGATCGGTGCGACGAGCGGGTTGGCCATGGCGCGGCTCCGACGAGGACGAATGTGCGAACGCTAGCACGCGAAGAACGATCCGAGTGGCCCGATTCAGGGTTTCGTCATGCCCGGCTCGCCGGGGCGGGGCGTGGTTCAGGCGGGCGGTGCTGCAATCCGCCCCAAGGTGGGGGATTCGACTGATCGCACGACTCTCAGGAGGTCCGAATGAACAAGAACATGGTGGCCATCGCGCTCGCTTCGCTGCTGGTGGGCGGTGTCGCCACGGCGGCCTACATCAACAATCGCGGCCCGTCGCAGACCGGCGCCGATAGCTTCGACGCCGCGTCGGCCGCGCATCCCGCGAACGAACCGCAGATCTACGACGGCATGATCGACGACGGCACGATTCCGGCCGGCGGCAAGATCGAATACGCCGACGTGATTTCGGCCGAGCCCATCTTCGAGAAGGAAGCGCTGTACGCCACCGTCATCGGCACCGAGCCGGTGCGCGAGACGATCACCGGCTCGGCGCCCCGCGAAGTCTGCGAGGACGTGGCGGTGCAGGAGCGTCTGCCCGAACGTGACGGCAACGTCGGTGGGACCGTGGCCGGCGCGTTGATCGGCGGCCTGGTCGGCAACCAGGTCGGCGACGGCAATGGCCGCAAGGCCGCGACCGTGGCCGGTGCTGCGGCCGGCGGCTACATCGGCAATCGGGTCGACCGCAAGCATCAGGGCGGTCAGGTCGTGACCCGCACCGAGCGCCAGTGCCGCACCGTCTCCGACACCACCACGAGCAGCCGCACCGTCGCCTGGAATGTCACCTATCGGACGCCGGACGGCCACACCGACACGATGCGCACCGATCGCAAACCCGGCAGCCGGATTTCGATGGGCACCGAAAAGCGCGTGGTCGGCTACGACGTGACCTATCGCTACCGCGGCGAGCGGCAGACGCTGCGGATGGACGACAAGCCCGGCGACCGTCTGCCGGTGATCGACGGCCGCGTGGTGACCGGGGTCGCCGTCGCGGGGACTCCGGATCGTGGCTGAGTTCTGACGGCCTGCCCCGGGTGCCAGGAACGCCCGGAGCGGGAACGAAACGCTTCGCGGCCGACCCCTCGGACGGTCGCGAATCGGGCGGGGCCGGAGCGATCCGGCCCCGTCTTTTTGGGCGACATGCGAAATCGCGTCGTTCAGTCTGGAAATCGTCGTTTCGCCGGACCCGATTGGGCGGTTCGCAGGTACCGTCTGTGCAGGATGCCCACGTACAATGACGCTTTGCCCAAATCGGTCCCGGAACCATGGCCCTGAACCCCTACGATCTGTACGACGTCCGTTCCCTGCTCAGCGAAGAAGAGCGCGCGGTGCAGGACACCGTGGCCCGTTTCACCGACGAACGCGTGCTGCCGATCATCGGCAATGCCTTCGACGAGGGGCGTTTTCCGAAGGAACTGATCCCCGAGATCGCGGAACTCGGCCTGCTCGGTTCTTCGCTGCCCGAGCAATACGGCTGCGCCGGCCTCAATGCGGTCAGCTACGGTCTGATCTGCCAGGAACTCGAACGCGGCGACTCCGGGATCCGCAGCTTCGTCAGCGTGCAGTCTTCGCTGTGCATGTATCCGATCTACGCCTACGGATCCGAAGAGCAGCGCCAGCGCTGGCTGCCGGACATGGCCGCAGCCAGGGCCATCGGCTGTTTCGGTCTGACCGAACCGCACGGCGGCTCGGACCCGGCGAACATGAAGACGAATGCGAAGCGCGACGGCGGCGACTGGGTGATCAACGGCTCGAAAATGTGGATCACCAACGGCAACCTCGCCGACGTGGCCATCGTCTGGGCGATGACCGACGAAGGCATCCAGGGTTTCCTGGTCGAGAAGGGCATGCCGGGGTTCACCGCCCAGGAAATCAAGCACAAGATGAGCCTGCGCGCCTCGGTCACCAGCGCCCTGTTCTTCGACAACGTGCGCGTGCCCGACAGCAACCGCCTGCCGAACGTGAAGGGCCTCAAGGGCCCGCTGGGCTGCCTGACCCAGGCCCGCTACGGCATCACCTGGGGGCCGATCGGCGCCGCCATCGCGTGTCTCGACGAAGCCTTGCGCTACGGCAAGGAACGGATCCTCTTCGATCGTCCGCTGACCGCCAATCAGGCCGTGCAGCTCAAACTGGCGGACATGGCCCGCCGCATCACCACGGCGCAGTTGCTGTCGCTGCAGCTCGGCCGCCTCAAGGATGCCGGCAACATGCAGCCGACCCAGGTGTCGCTGGCGAAGTGGAACAACGTGCGCATGGCGATCGACATCGCGCGCGAGGCGCGCGACCTGCTCGGCGGCGCCGGCATCACCACCGAACATTGCCCGATCCGCCATGCGCTGAATCTCGAATCGGTCATCACCTACGAAGGCACCGAGACCGTGCATCAGCTGGTGGTGGGCCGCGAGCTGACCGGCATCAACGCGTTCTGAGTCGTGTGTGTCATACCGAGCGAGGCGAGGGACCTGCTTGATCCCAAAATCAGGTTCCTCGCTTCGCTCGGAATGACAACATGCCGATGAAGGAAGGTTGTCGATCTTCGCCTCTGTCCCGACCGGGCCCGCACGCATGTCCACCGCGCAGATCCAACTGGAAACCGAACGCCTGATCCTGCGCGTGCCGCGAATCGAGGATTTCGAGCGTTACGCCGAGATGCTCGCCGACGACTCCGCGCGCTTCATCGGCGGACCCAGCGTCCGTGGCGATGCTTGGCGTCGGTTCCTGCAGATGCCCGGGGCATGGGCGCTGCAGGGGTTCGCGATGTTTTCGGTGATCGAGAAATCGAGCGGCCTGTGGCTGGGCCAGGCCGGTCCCTGGTATCCCGAGGGTTGGCCCGGGACCGAGGTCGGGTATTCGTTCCATCCGGACGCGCGCGGCAAGGGTTACTGCACCGAAGCCTGCGTCGCGTCGATGGATTTCGCGTTCGACGCGCTGGGTTGGGACGATGTGGTCCATACCATCGTGCCGGACAATGCGCCGTCGCAGGCGGTGGCCCGCCGGCTGGGGTCGCGTCTCCGGGGGGCGGCGACCATGCCGCCGCCGCTGCACACGCTGGTCGCCGAGCTGTGGGGACAAACGCGCGAAGAATGGCGCATCAATCGCAGGGCATTCGCATGATCACGCTGTACGGCATGTCTTCGTCGGGCAACTGCTACAAACTCCAGTTGCTGATGGCGCAGCTCGGGCGCGAGTACGCCTGGGAAGAGATCGACGTCACCCGCGGCGAGAATCTGTCGCCCGAATTCCTGGCGATGAACGACCGCGGCAAAGTGCCGGTGATGAAGCTGGACGACGGCCGCACGATGTCGGAGTCGAACGCGATCCTCAATTATCTCGCGCAGGGCAGCGAATTGTTGCCCGACGCGCCGTGGGATCGCGCCAAGACCCTGCAGTGGATGTTTTTCGAGCAGTACAGCCACGAGCCCTACATCGCGGTCTCGCGCTTCATCTGCAAGTATTTGCCGGCCGACCATCCGCGCCGCGCCTCGCTCGATGCGCTGAAGGCGTCGGGCGAAGAAGCGCTGGCGGCGATGGAGCGCCATCTCGTCCGCCTGCCGTGGTTCGGCGGCGAGCGTTACACCATCGCCGACATCGCCCTGTTCGCCTACACCCATGTCGCCGAGGACGGCGGTTTCGATCTCGCGGCTTATCCGCACGTCGAGCGCTGGATCAAGCGCGTGCGGATGCAGCCGGGATTCGTGCCGATGCGCGACCCGCAGGCCGACTGACCCTACTCATTACAAACGACCGGCCTTCGCGCGCGAGGGCAGGGGAGACGCACATGTTCGCAGCCGTACCCAATCCGATTCCCGCCCGCATGAAAGGCCTGAACCGCGCCGAGATCTGCGACGCGAACTTCCAGGCGTTCGTGCGCGACTGGAGCGGCAGCGCGCTGCCGAAACCGTCGGCGGGCGAAAGCATCCTGGACGGCAGCGCGCTGGACGCGCAGGGCTTCCGGGAGCTGTTCGAATCGCAGTTGATCAGCCGCCATCTCGACCTGATGGCGCGCGTGCTGCGCGTGCAGAACAAGGTCTTCTACACCATCGGCTCCTCCGGTCACGAAGGCAATGCGATGGTCGCGCGCCTGACCCGCCATACCGATCCGGCGTTCCTGCACTACCGCTCCGGCGGGTTCATGGCCGAGCGTTTCCGCAAGATCCCGGGCATGGATCCGATCATGGATTCGGCCCTGTCGTTCGCGGCCAGCGCCGAGGACCCGGCCAGCGGCGGCCGCCACAAGGTCTGGGGCAGCAAGCCGCTGTGGGTGCTGCCGCAGACGTCGACCATCGCCTCGCATCTGCCGAAGGCGCTGGGCACCGCGATCGCGATCGACCATGCGCGCCGCATCGGCCACGCGCTGCCGATCCCCGGCGACAGCATCGCGATCTGTTCCTTCGGTGACGCTTCCAGCAACCACGCCACCGCCCAGACCGCGTTCAACGCCGCGGCGTGGACGGCGTACCAGAAACTACCGGCGCCGGTGCTGTACGTGTGCGAAGACAACGGCATCGGCATTTCGGTGAAGACGCCGGACGGTTGGGTCGCGCGCAACTTCCGCGATCGCGCCGATCTCGATTATTTCTACGCCGATGGTCTCGATCTCGCCGGCGGCTACGGCCAGGTGCGGGCCGCGGTCGAGCACTGCCGACGCACGCGTCGCCCGACCTTCCTGCATCTGCGCACCACGCGGATCATGGGCCACGCCGGTACCGACTTCGAGATCGAATGGCGCAACATCGAGGAACTGTGCGCGGTGGAAGCGAGCGATCCGCTGCTGCGCAGCGCCGGGATCGCGCTGGAATCCGGGGCGATGTCGAAGGAGGAGATCCTCGCGCTGTACGAAGACACGCGGAAGAAATGCTTCGCCGCCGCCGAGGAGGCCGACCGCCGTCCGCGCCTGACCTCGCTGGACGATGTGATGCGGCCGCTGGCGCCGTACACGCCGGACGCGGTGAAGGCCGAAGCCGAGCGCTTCGATTACGCCGAAGAGCGCATCGCCGCGTTCGGCGGCGAGGGCAAGCTGCCCGAGAAACAGCCGGCGAAGCATCTCGCGATCCAGATCAACCAGGCCCTGCACGATCTGTTCTGCAAATACCCCGAGACCCTGCTGTTCGGCGAGGACGTGGCCCAGAAGGGCGGCGTGTATACCGTTACCAAGGGCCTGCACAAGGCGTTCGGCAACAAGCGCGTGTTCAACACCCTGCTCGACGAGACGATCATCCTCGGTCTCGCCCAGGGCTACGCCAACATGGGCATGCTGCCGATGCCCGAGATCCAGTACCTCGCGTATTTCCACAACGCCTGCGACCAGATCCGCGGCGAAGCGGCCAGCCTGCAGTTCTTCAGCAACGGGCAGTACCGCAATCCGATGGTGATGCGGATCGCATCGCTGGGTTATCAGCGCGGCTTCGGCGGCCACTTCCACAACGACAACTCGATCACCGCGCTGCGCGACATTCCGGGGCTGGTGGTCGGCTGTCCCTCGCGCGGCGACGATGCGGCGATGATGCTGCGCACGCTGATGGCGCTGGCGAAGGTGGATGGTCGGGTCTGCGCCTTCCTCGAGCCGATCGCGCTCTACATGACCAAGGATCTCTACGAAGCCGGCGATGGTCTGTGGCTGACCGAATATCCGTCGCCGGAACAGGCAATGACGCTGGGCGAGGGCCGGGTCTACGCACCTGCGGACGGCGACGCGGGCGACGATCTGGTGATCTTCACCTTCGGCAACGGCGTGCCGATGAGCCTGCGTGCGGCGCGGGCGATCGAGGCGAAGCGCGGCTGGCGGGTGCGGGTGGTCGATCTGCGCTGGCTGGTACCGCTCAACGAGGCGTTCATCCGCGAACAGGCCGCGGGCGCCAGGCGCATCCTGGTCGTCGACGAGGGTCGGCGCAGCGCCGGCGTGGGCGAGGGCGTGATCACCGCGCTGGTCGAGGGCGGGTTCGGCGAGGTGCCGCTGCGCCGCGTGGTCGGCGCCGACACCTTCACCCCGCTGGCCGGGGCGGCGTTCCTGGTCATTCCCTCCGACGACGATATCGTCGCCGCGGCCGATGCGTTCGCCGGCTGAGGCGCGACGGACGCTGGGCGCTATGGGCAACCTGAACGACCGGCCTGTCGGCGGGGCATGACCCGCCGACGCGGGCCAGTGTAGTATCGGCTCATCCGTCTGGCCTGCCGATCGATCCGGCCCCGCGCGTACAGGAGCGAACCATGAAGTACGAAGCCAAGAACCCCTCCGATCCCGGTCATCCGGACTACGACCAGTACATGACTCTGAGGGGCATGGTCGACAAGATGCACGGCGAGAACGGCATCGACATCAACAGCAGCGACATCAGCCATCGCGCGTCCGCGGCCATGCTGCGCGCCTACAAGAGCGAAGCCGTTCGCGAGAACAGCACCCTCGATCCGGATTCCCGCGTCGATGGCGTGGTGCTCAGCCGCAACAACGGCCGTTTCGACGATGTCGGTGGCCGCTACGCGATCATGTATCAGGGCGACCCGAACAGTCCGACCGTGCGCACGCTCGCCGTGCCGACCCACGAGCTGACCCAGCCGGCCGAGCGGAACTTCGAGGAAGTGAACCGCATCAACCAGCAGCGCGAGCAGCAGTACGCGCAGACGCAGGTGCGGGAACAGGATCAGCGCCAACAGCACCACGACCACGATCAGGAACAGATGAACCGCGGCTCGCGTTCGCTGATCTGAGTCGCGGCGTCAGCGCGCAGTTCCTCGGTACGCCGATCCTCAGCGAACCAGTCCTCCGCGCATCGGCATCCGCACCCAGGAAGCCCCGCCCCCGGCGGGGCTTTCGTCGTTTTCGGGCCCGGCGACGGCGGATTCCAGCGACATCACCGCCAGCGCGACATCGCCGGCCGCGGAAACCACGGTGCCGACCGTCGTGTCGCTCACCGACAACCCGTCTCCCGGCGCCAGCAGTTCGGTGGCGCGAACCAATCCCAGACCACGCTTGGCTTGGCCCAGGAAATGGGTGCGGGCCACGATTTCCTGCCCGGGGTAGCAGCCTTTCTTCACGCTGTAGGCGCGCAACCGGTCGAGCGAGAGCTGCTGCGGGGTCCACTGTTCGGACTGGGTCGCGTCGAGGCGCGGCCAACCGTGCTCCAGATCGGCCCGGCGCCAGGCCTCGATCCCCGCTGCATCGCGTCCGGCTCCGGTGGCCGGCCCCAGCCGCAGGCTGCGGCCGGCATGGCCCGGGTCGAGGTCGCCGCTGAGATCCAGCTCGATCGCGGTCGCCGGGTCGCCGGCCCAGTGGTTGCCCGAGGCCAGATCCGAGGCTCTGAGGCGCCCGGCCACGTGCAGGTCGTCGCGAACTGCCAGACTCACCTTGCTGCGGAACACGAAACGCCGCAATCGTTCCACCAGGACATCGGCATCTGCATCCGGAACCACCATCCACAACGTATCGGTGTCGATGCGGATCAGCGCGAACAGGGCGATCACCCGCCCTTTCGGCGTGAGCCAGCCATTCCAGTGCCACTCGCCATCGAGCAGGGCGGCGACGTCGTTCATCGTCTGCGCCTGGGCGAAGGCCACGGCATCCCGTCCCTGCAGGACCACCAGACGATGGTCGTAGAGCGAAAACCACGGTGCGTTCGATGTTTGCGGGTTGTCCGGCATGGGGGTGGGACTTAAACTTGCGGGTTCAGGAATCACGACCATGATAGGCGAAACCATTCTCATTCCCGAACCGCGTCCCGACACGCCGGAAGGCGATGCCGAGGCGGGGCAGGTTCCACGTCCTGCGGGCAGGGAGATCGGCGGCCGCGAGGGCCCCGACCCGACCCGTTACGGCGACTGGGAAAAGAATGGCCGCTGCATCGACTTCTGAACCGTGTTGAGCAACGCAATCCCCTCTCCGATCTGGGCGCACCACGAATGAGCAACCGCGCACGTCCCCTGTCGCCGCATCTGCAGATCTACCGCAAGCAGATCACCAGCGTGATGTCGATCCTGCATCGCATCAGCGGCATCGTTCTTTCCTTCGGCGCGTTCGTGCTGGCCTGGTGGCTGCTGGCGGTCGCGCAGGGCGGCGAAGCCTACGACCGGGCCGCGGCATGCCTCGCGTCTCCGTTCGGCAAGCTGGCGCTGTTCGGGTTCTCGCTGGCGCTGATGTACCACCTGCTCAACGGCATCCGCCATCTGCTCTGGGACGCCGGCTGGGGTTTCCAGATTCCCCAGGTGTACAAGTCCGGTTACACCGTCGCGGGGCTGACGGTGGTGTTCACCGCCGCGATCTGGTTCTTCGCGATGCGGGGTGCGGCATGAGCGGTTCTCCGGTTCGCGATTTCCGCACGCCGGTCGGCCGTGCCCGCGGTCTGGGCTCGGCGAAGTCCGGCACCGGCCATTTCTGGTGGCAGCGCGTCACCGCCGTGTTCCTGGCGCTGCTGGCGCCCTGGATTCTCGGCATGATCGTCGCCCTCGTCGGCGCCGACCACGCCCAGGTGCTGGCCTCGCTGGCCAAGCCTGTCAACGCGATCGCCCTGGCGTTGTTCGCGATCAGCCTGTTCTGGCACGCCCGCCTCGGGCTGCAGGTCGTGGTCGAGGACTACTTCCATCATCGCCCGACCGAGATCTTCCTGCAGTTGCTGATCACGTTCGCCTGCGCGCTCGGCGCGCTCGCTTCTCTCTACGCGATCGGCCGCATCGCGATCCTGGCCTGACACCATGACCTCCGCATACAAGATCACCGAACACAAGTACGACATGGTCGTGGTCGGCGCCGGCGGCGCCGGCCTGCGCGCGACCTTCGGTCTCGCCCACAAGGGCCTGCAGACCGCGTGCATCACCAAGGTTTTCCCGACCCGTTCGCACACGGTCGCGGCGCAGGGCGGCATTTCCGCGGCGCTCGGCAACATGGGCGAAGACGACTGGCGCTTCCATTTCTACGACACCATCAAGGGTTCGGACTGGCTGGGCGACCAGGACGCGATCGAATACATGTGCCGCGAGGCCATCCCGGCGATCATCGAGCTCGAGCATCAGGGCGTGCCGTTCTCGCGCACCGAAGACGGCAAGATCTACCAGCGTCCGTTCGGCGGCATGACCACGCATTACGGCAAGGGCATCGCCCAGCGCACCTGCGCCGCCGCCGACCGCACCGGCCACGCGATCCTGCACACCCTGTACCAGCAGTCGCTGGCGCACGATGCGCGCTTCTTCATCGAATATTTCGCGCTCGACCTGATCATGGACGAGGACGGCGCCTGCCGCGGCGTGCTCGCGCTGGACATGGCCGAAGGCACGCTGCATCTGTTCCGCGCCCAGGGCGTGGTGCTGGCCACCGGCGGCTATGGCCGCGCCTACTTCTCCGCGACCTCCGCGCACACCTGCACCGGCGACGGCGGTGGCATGGCGCTGCGCGCGGGTCTCGGCATGCAGGACATGGAGTTCGTGCAGTTCCATCCGACCGGCATCTACGGCGCCGGCTGCCTGATCACCGAAGGCGTGCGCGGCGAAGGCGGCATCCTGCGCAACAGCAAGGGCGAACGCTTCATGGAGCGCTACGCGCCGAACGCGAAGGATCTCGCTTCGCGCGACGTGGTCTCGCGTTCGATGACCATGGAAATCCGCGAAGGCCGCGGCGTCGGCGAACACGGCGACCACATCCATCTCGACCTGACCCATCTCGACCCGAAGGACATCCACGAAAAGCTTCCCGGCATCGCCGAGAGCGCGCGGATCTTCGCCGGCGTCGACGTCGAGAAGCAGCCGATCCCGGTGATTCCGACCGTGCACTACAACATGGGCGGCATTCCCACCAGCTATCACGGCGAAGTGGTGCAGAAGCGCGGCGACGACAACGACGCCGTGGTCCCGGGTCTGTACGCGATCGGCGAAGCCGCCTGCGTGTCGGTGCACGGCGCCAACCGCCTCGGTTCGAATTCGCTGCTCGATCTGGTGGTCTTCGGCCGCGCGGTCGCCAACCGCTGCGCGGCGACGATCAAGCCCGGCGCGGCCCACAAGACGCTGCCGGGCGATGTCTGCGACAAGGCGCTGGCGAATCTCGACAAGCTGCGCAACGCCAACGGCGGCACCCCGACCGCGACGATCCGCGATCGCATGCAGCGCACGATGCAGAACGACGCCGCGGTGTTCCGTACCGGCGAAACCCTCGCCGAGGGCGTGGCCAAGATCCGCGAGATCCACGCTTCGTTCGCCGACGTCAAGGTCAGCGACCGTTCGCTGGTGTGGAACTCGGACCTGATCGAAACCCTGGAGCTGCAGAACCTGCTCGACCAGGCGCTGGTGACGATCGTGTCCGCCGAGAACCGCAAGGAATCGCGCGGCGCGCACGCCCGCGAGGATTTCCCGGATCGCGACGACACCGAGTGGCAGAAACACACCCTGTGCTGGGTGGACGATGCCGGCAAGACCCGCATCGACTACCGGCCGGTGCACATGTACACCCTGAGCGACGACGTCGACGTCGTCCCCGCGAAAGCGCGCGTCTACTGATTGGCGGATCGACAGCATGGCCGAGTTCACCCTTCCCAAGAATTCCAGGGTCCACAAGGGCAAGCGCTTCACCGCGCCCGCGGGCGCCAAGCGCGTGCGCGAGTTCAAGGTGTATCGCTGGAGCCCGGACGACGACGAGAATCCGCGCACCGACACCTATGAAGTCGATCTGGACACCTGCGGCCCGATGGTTCTGGACGCGCTGATCAAGATCAAGAACGAGATCGACCCGACGCTGACCTTCCGTCGCTCCTGCCGCGAAGGCATCTGCGGTTCCTGCGCGATGAACATCGACGGCACGAACACGCTGGCCTGCACCAAGGCGATCGACGATTGTTCGAAGAAGGAAGTGCCGATCTATCCGCTGCCGCACATGCAGGTGATCAAGGATCTGGTGCCGGACCTCACCCACTTCTACGCGCAGTACGCGTCGATCAAGCCCTGGATCCGCACCCAGACGCCACCGCCGCCGGACAAGGAGCGGCTGCAGTCCAAGGAAGACCGCGCCAAGCTCGACGGCCTGTACGAATGCATCCTCTGCGCCTGTTGCAGCACCAGTTGCCCGAGCTACTGGTGGAACGGCGACCGCTACCTCGGCCCGGCGATCCTGCTCCAGGCCTATCGCTGGCTCATCGACAGCCGCGACGAGGACACCGGTGCGCGTCTGGACGACCTCGAAGATCCGTTCAAGCTCTATCGCTGCCACACCATCATGAACTGCGCGCGGACCTGCCCGAAGGGGCTGAATCCGGCGCAGGCCATCGGCGAAATCAAGAAGATGATGCTGGCGCGGCAGGTCTGATCGACCCGTCGGGCGCCTTTCCCGATCCCGATTCCAATGCCGCGCATCCGCGCGGCCCGCGAGGTGGTGCATGTCGAACCAGGCGATCTTCCTGCCCGCACTGGCCATGGTCGCGCTGACCTTCGCCGTGCTGGGCGTGATGTTCAGGCGCCGGGTCGCGCAGATGAAGCGCGATCGCATCCATCCGCAGCGGGTATCGACGTCGCAGGAGGCCGCGGCGCTCTACACCGACGTGGCGCCGGCCGACAACTACCGCAATCTGTTCGAAATGCCGGTGCTGTTCTATCTGGCGCTGGTGGTGGCCGCACTGACCGATCAGGTCACGCCGACCGTGCTGGGGCTCGCCTGGGCCTATGTCGGCGCACGCGCGCTGCACAGCCTCATCCATTGCACCTACAACAAGGTCATGCACCGCTTCCGCGCGTTCCTGCTGAGCATGATCGCGCTGGTGTCGCTGTGGGGAGTGCTCGGCTACGGTCTGCTCGCGGGATGACGGGCTCGATGGGCGCGCGCGACGCCGACGCCGCCGAACTGCAGCGGCTGCGCTGGCGCAGCCGGCGCGGGATGCGCGAACTCGATCAACTGTTCGGTCGTTATCTCGACCGGCGCTGGGGCCAGGCGTCCGCCGAGGAACGCGCGATCTTCGAGCGCCTGCTGGCCTGCGAGGACGACCGTCTCTGGCGCTGGTTCCTCGGATACGACGCCGCCGAAGATCCCGAACTGCATGCGCTCGTCGAACGCATCCGCGCCCTGCCGGTTTGAACTGCGGCCTTCGCGGTGGCGGATCGGCGTCCTGCTGGCGCTGGCCGTGCTGGCGCCATTCGCGGTGCTCGTCTCCGACATGTCGCGCGCAGTGGCCTGGCCGCTGGCCGTGATCGCGCTGTCCGCGGGCGTTTTCTCGGCGTGGCGCGAGCGACGCCAGCCCGTGCATGCGGTCGTGATCGACGCTGCAGGCGCCGCGAGCGTGGACGGGATCGCCGTCGAGCGCCTGAGGATCGACTGGCGCGGGCCGCTGGCGTTCGTGTCCTGGCGGGACAGCGATGGACGTACGTTCCGCCGCAGCCTGTGGCCGGACACGCTGAGCGCCGCCGGGCGCCGTGAACTGAGGCTGGCCGCGGACCGTGATGATGCTGGGCGGCGGCCGGGTCCGATGGCACCATAGCCCGAATCACATCGCAGCCACGCATGTTCAAACCCATCCCCGTCGCCATCGGCCTGCGCTATCTCCGCGCGAAGCGCCGCAACGGCTTCATTTCCTTCATCTCCCTGGCGTCGATGCTGGGCATCGCGCTGGGCGTCGCCGCGCTGATCACCACATTGGCGGTCATGAGCGGGTTCCAGCGCGAGATCCGCGATCGCATGCTGCAGATGGCCGCCCACGCCACGGTCAGCGCCGACGGCGAGCCGCTGCGGGCCTGGGTCGACGCGGTCGACGAGGCCAAAAAGGACACACGCGTGGCCGGCGCCGCGCCCTACATCGAACGCCCGGTGATGCTGCAGGGTCCGCGCGAGGAAGGTGCGCTGCTGCGCGGCGTCGATCCGACCCGCGAGCGCGAAGTCTCGGTGCTTGCGGACAAGATGCTCGATGGCGCGTCGCTCAAGGCCCTGGTGCCGGGCGAGTTCAACATCGTCCTCGGCCGCGAACTCGCGCTGTGGCTGGGGGTGGGCGTGGGCGATACGGTCACCGTATATACCCCGGAATTCCAGACCACCCCGGTCGGCGCGATGGTGCAGATGAAACGCTTCACCGTGGTCGGCCTGTTCGAGGTCGGCCATCAGGAGTTCGACCGCAATCTGGCGGTGGTGCATCTCGCCGATGCGCAGCGTCTGCTTCGGATGGGCGACGGGGTCACCGGCGTGCGGCTGCGGCTGCACGACATGGATCAGGCGTGGACGGTCGCGGTGGATCTCGCGCACCGGCTCAGCAGCCGCATCGACGAGGCCTATCGCGTCAGCGACTGGTCGCGCGAGAACGCCAACATGTTCCGTGCGCTCAAGCTGGAAAAGACGATGATGGCGATCCTGTTGTCGCTGATCATCCTGATGGGCGCCTTCACCCTGGTGAATTCGCAGGTGATGCTGGTGACCGACAAGCAGGCCGACATCGCCATCCTGCGCACGCTGGGGCTGACTCCGCGCGGCGTGATGCAGGTATTCATGGTGCAGGGTTCGATGATCGGCATCATCGGTACCGTGTCCGGGGTGGTCGGCGGCATTCTGCTCACCCTCAACCTCGAAAACATCCTGCAGGCGATCGAGCGCGTGTTCGGCGTGGTGTTGCTGCCCGGAGACGTGTACTACATCACCGGGCTGCCCACCGAACTGAAACCCTTCGATGTCGGCGTGATCGCATTGGTGGCGCTGGTCATGGCCTTCCTGGCCACCCTGTATCCGGCGTGGCGCGCGGCGCGCACCGCACCTGCGGAGGCGTTGCGCTATGAATGACCGCATTCCGGTCGATGACGGCATGGTCGACGCGGTGATCCGCTGCGAAGGCCTCGCCATGACCTATGCCGAAGGGACGCTGCGCACACCGGTGTTCGCGGGCCTCGATCTGGTGGTGCGGCCGGGCGAGACGGTCGCCATCGTCGGCGCATCCGGTGCGGGCAAGAGCACGCTGTTGCATCTGCTGGGCGGCCTGGATACGCCCACCGACGGCGAGGTCTACGTCGCCGGACAGAAGATGAGCGACCTCTCCGATGCCGATCGCGGTCGCCTGCGCAATCGCGCCCTTGGTTTCGTGTACCAGTTCCATCATCTGCTGCCCGAGTTCACGGCGCTGGAGAACGTGATGCTTCCGGTGCTGCTGAACGGCACGTCGGTCGCCGATGCGGCCGGCCGCGCGCGCGCGCTGCTGGAAGCGGTGGGGCTGGGACACCGGCTGGAGCACAAACCGGGAGAACTGTCCGGGGGCGAGCGCCAGCGCGCCGCGGTCGCGCGCGCGCTGGTGAACCGGCCCGCCTGCGTGCTGGGCGACGAGCCCACCGGCAATCTCGACGAAAAAACCGCCTCCACGGTGTTCGAGCTGATGCTGGCGCTCAATCGCGAGCACCGGACCAGCCTCGTGCTGGTGACGCACGACCGCAGCCTCGCGCGTCGGCTCGATCGCGTACTGGAACTGCACGACGGCCGGCTGCGTCCGCTCGCCTGAGCGGTCTATGCGTCGGCACCGTTCATTGCATTGCCCACCGCGCTCCGGGACGGCATGCGCGCAGCTTGCGATCTTTCCGGATCGCTGAACGCGATGAAACAGGCCGCCTGCAGGCCATGCGGCGCCGAAGTGCGCCGGATTTCTTGACCAGCCGCAGCGGATCGGGCTATGTTCCCTAAACGCAGCCAAGGATGCGTTCCAGGCTGCCGGTCCCGCGAACCACCGGTTCGTTGGTCGAGCGGGGGCCGGGGGAGCATACTGGGGTACGTTAAGGACGCCGCAGCGGTTCGCAAGATTGTGGAACGGCTGTCGGCGGTGATCGGTGCGAGGAGGGGGCCTGATCTGTCGTGACAACAAGGATTTCGTCAGGCCGTTCCCGGCCGCACCGTGTCCGGTGCATCTTTCCAGTCGTGCCCTCGTCGGGGACGCAGGGTCGTGCGCCGCGCGCGTCCGTCCGTATCCGTTTACAGAATGCAGCCGTTCCGCCCGCTCCGTGCGGCGGGGCGGCGTCCGTTTCACTCAATTTCTCCGATCTTTCTCCGGGTGGCGTGTGAAATATCCAATCTCGATCCTGACCAAACTCCTGCTCGGCGCCGCGCTCGCGCTCGTGCTGTCCAGCTGCGCCACGCGTCCGGCCCCGGACTTCGGCGGACGCTGGAAAAACATCAACCGCTTCTCGGAAGAGACCCAGGCCATTCCGCTTCAGGACGCCTACCTCTTCTACGCATCGCCGATGGACCGCACGCTCAAGAACATGCTCGAGCGCTGGGCCGACGACTCCAACATGGTCCTGACCTATCGTCATCCGATGGATTACACGCTGTATTCCGCGGTCGCCGAGATCCGCACGCCGAGCCTGCAGGAGGCGCTGTCGCAGTTGAATGCGGCCTACGCATCCCAGCAGGTCTCGATCGGCGTGAGCGGCAACGAGATCGTCGTGCGCATCTCCTCCGGCGACGCCGGCGGCGGGTCGGCCCGCTGATCGGCGACGGCGCGACGCGCCCGATCCGTCGGGACGTCCGCCAGCCGCTTCGTCACGCTCCTTACCAGACATCCGGAATACAGGCGCCACAATGTTCGGCAAGAAGAAAGATTCGCCACAAATCGACAACACCGCCGCGAAGGGCGTCAATTTCGAGGTCAGCATCGCCGACCTCGCGCGCCGCAGCGAAAAGCGGGCGTGGATGATCGCCTGGACCTCGATCCTGATCGTTCTGATCATGCTCGGCGGTTTCGTGTACATCCTCCCGCTGAAGAAGGAAGTGCCCTATCTGATCATGGCCGACGCCTTCACGGGTCAGGCGACCGTCGCGACCCTCCGCGGCGATTTCAGCAGCCCCAACAGCATCACCCAGAGCGAAGCGCTGAACCGCGCCAACGTCGCCCAGTACATCACCGCCCGCGAGTCGTTCGACGTGGCGATGATGAACCTGCGCGACTGGGATCTCGTGAACGTGATGTCCTCGCCGAACGTGCGCAACGGTTATGCCGCGATCCACGCCGGCAACAATCCGGACAGCCCGTTCAAGAAGTACGGCAAGGAACGCGCCGTACGGGTGAAGATCCTCAGCATCCAGCTCCAGCGCAGCGGCCAGGGCGAAAGCGCCCGCAACAGCGCCACCGTGCGTTTCCAGCGCGTCGAATACGACAAGAAGACCGGCGACACCAAGCCGATCGACAGCAAGATCGCGCGATTGGAATTCACCTACAAGCCGAACCTGGCGATGGATGAGAAGCAGCGTTACAACAACCCGCTCGGCTTCCAGGTCACGGAATACACGCTCGACAACGACTTCTCGGCGTCGCCTCCGGTGGAAAACCCGGTGTCCGCGCAGCCGCAGGTGCCGGCGGGCTATCCCGTGCAGCCGGGTGCGCAGCCCTATCCGGGCCAGACCGTCCCCGGCCAGCCGGTCCCCGGTCAGCCCTATCCGGGTCAGCCGGTCCAGGGCCAGCCGGTCCCCGGTCAGCCCGCAGGTGCGCAGGCCTACCCCGCGGCGCCCGACTTCGGCGCGCCGGGCACCGTGCCCGCCGGTCAGCCGCAATATCCAGCCGTTCCCGCCGGTGCCGTACCGGCTGGTCAGCCGCAGGCTCCGGCCGTGCAGGCCCCCAATCAAGTCAATGGAGTAGGCAACAGATGAGTCGCTTGCATCGCTCTTGCTATGCGGTCCTGCTGTGCGTGCTGGCGTCGATGACGCTCGCCATGCCGGCGTTCGCGCAAGTCATCGTCGAGTACGAATACGAGCCGGACCGGATCTACGAGGTCCGTACCGGTCTGGGCATCACCACCCAGATCGAACTGAGCCCCAGCGAGGACATCCTCGACTACAGCACCGGTTTCAATTCGGGCTGGGAGCTCAACCGGCGCGACAACGTCTTCTACCTGAAGCCGAAGAACGTGGACGTCGACACCAACATGATGGTGCGCACGGCGACCCACTCGTATCTCTTCGAACTGAAGGTGGTGGCGACCGACTGGACGGCGCTGGAACAGGCCAAGCGTGCGGGCGTGCATTACAAGATCGCCTTCAGCTATCCGAACAACACCGTGTTCTCCGCCGCCGCCGCGGCCGAGGCCAAGGGTGGTCCCAAGCCGCGTCAAAGCGAGATCGACACCGAGCTCGACAAGACCCGCGCCTACTACTTCGACTATTCGTATTCGACCCGCACCAAGAACAAGTGGCTGGTGCCGGTGAACGTGTACGACGACGGCCAGTTCACCTACATCCGGTTCAACAACATCAACCGCTTCCCCACGGGCGACTTCCCGGCCGTGTTCGGCCGCGAGCGTGAGGGTGGCGAGGATTTCCTGGTCAACACCACCGTCGAGGACAACACCCTCGTCGTCCATGGCACTTATCCCTTCCTGGTCGTCCGTCACGGGAAGAACGTCGTCGGTCTGCGTAGGAACAAGCAAAAGTGAACCAGAATTTCCCGCCGAATCCGCCGGGACAGTCCGGCGACTACTCCTCTGGCGATCCGCAGGGCCAGGGCTACGATCCCAACGCGCAGGGGAGCAATCCCTATTACGCCGCACAGCAGCAGCCGTCGCAGCAGCCGAATCTCGATGCCGGCGCACCGCAGCTGAAGTCGGTCGAATCGCAGAAGATGAACCGCAAGGCGCTGATGTTCCTCGCCGGTATCGTCGGCCTGCTCATCCTGATGACGTTGATCGTCATCAAGAACGCAAGCTCCGACAAGGACGAAGACGTCAAGAAGCCGAAGGAAGAAAAGGTCGTCATCCCCGACCTGCCCAAGGGTGCCGGGCAACCGGGTGGTCCGGACTTCGCTGACGTGCAGCCGGAACCGCAGCCGGTGCCGGTGCAGGAACTGCCGCCGCTGCCGCCGGAAGAACCCGCGCGCCAGGCCGACAACCGTCGTCCCGAGCGCGATGAGTACCGCGATGCGGGTCCGCCGGAACCGCAGGGTCCGACCCTGGCCGAGCGCCGCATGGGCATGACCGACAGCGGTCGTGGCGGCTACGGTGGCGCGACCGCGGGCGGTCAGGCCAACGATCCGGTGCTGAATGCCATGCTCGGCAATCTGCAGAGCGCCCAGCAGCAGGCCGCGGGCGGCCCTCCGCAGGCGGCGGCACAGGCCCGCGACGGCGGCAACAAGGTCAGCATCGCGCAGTATCTCCGCAATCCGGACACGCTGCTGGTCCGCGGCACGTACATCCGCTGCGTGCTCGAAACCCGAATCATCACCGACGTCGACGGCTTCACGTCCTGCATCGTCACCGAGCCGGTGTACTCCATCAACGGTCGCCGTCTGCTGCTGCCGAAGGGTTCGAAGGCGCTGGGCCGCTACCAGGGCGAGCCGAAGGGCCCGCGCGTCGCTGTCGTCTGGGATCGCATCACCACCCCGACCGGTCTGGACGTGGTGCTCGAAGGTCCGGGCGTCGACAACCTCGGCGGTGCCGGCCATCCGGGCGACTACAACGCGCACTGGTTCAGCCGCATGAGTTCGGCGCTGATGATCAGTCTGATCAGCGACGCCTTCAAGTATTACGCGGCGGAAGAAGGCCCGCAGACGGATTCGGTCACCACCGGCGGCAACATCGTCACCCAGCCCTTCGAGAGCAACACCGCGAAGACGATGGAGCGCCTCGCCAATCAGGCGTTGAACAAGGCGATGTCGCGTCCGGCCACCGTGACCATCAACCAGGGTACGGTGCTGAACATCTACGTCGCCCAGGACGTCGATTTCTCCGGCGTCATCGCGCGCCGCTGATCGACGGGCCATCCTCGGGCAGGTCCATCCGGACCTGCCCGCCGGTCGCGGGTTCGGTCGCTCCGAACCCGTTTCCGCTTGTACGGTCGTCCTGACGATCGATCCGGGTGCGGCGCATCGCCGCATCGCCACGACGCCGAATCGTTCTGCGTTGCTCCACTACCCGACAGCGCCCTGCATGGATATCGACAACTCACCGATCGCCAACGTTTCCAACGACTTCCTGGAATACCAGTACAGCGTGCTGGGCATCCTGGACTACATGAGTTCCCCGGAAGTCACCGAAATCTGCATCAACCGGCCCGGCGAGTTGTACCTGGAAACCAACAAGGGTTGGCAGCACATCGAAGTGCCGTCGCTGACCTTCGAGCGGGCGCGGCAGTTCTGTACCGCGGTGGTCAACGAAAGCAATACCGGTCAGCGCATCACCGACGTCGACCCCGTGGTCTCGCTGACCTTTCCCACCGGGCAGCGCGCCCAGTTCGTGATTCCGCCGGCCTGCGATGCGGGCAAGGTCTCGATCACGATCCGTCTTCCGGCCAAGCGCAACTTCACCCTGCAGAGCTACGAGGAAAGCGGCTTCTTCAAGCAGATCCTCGAAGGCGCGCCGGAAGTCAGCGAACAGGACAAGGAACTGCTGGCGCTGCGCGCCGACCGCGACTACGCCGAATTCTTCAAGAAGGCCGTTTCCTACAAGAAGAACATCGTCGTCGCCGGCGCCACCGGCAGCGGCAAGACCACGTTCATGAAATCGCTGGTCGGCCATATTCCGCACGAAGAGCGGTTGGTGACCATCGAGGACGCCCGCGAACTGTTCATCGAACAGCCGAACATCGTGCATCTGCTGTATTCCAAGGGTGGCCAGAGCGCGAGCAACGTGACCGCGAAAAGCTGCATGGAGGCCTGCCTCCGCATGAAGCCGGACCGGATCATCCTGGCCGAGTTGCGCGGCGACGAAGCGTTCTACTTCATCCGCAACTGCGCCTCCGGTCACCCGGGTTCGATCACCAGTTGCCACGCCGGCAGCACGGCCCAGACCTGGGACCAGCTCGCGCTGATGGTCAAAGCCTCCAACGAAGGCTCCGGCCTCGAGTTCGCGGTGATCAAGCGCCTGCTGATGCTGACCATCGACATCGTCGTGCACATCAAGGCGCATGCCGGCCGCCGCTACATCACCGGCATCGATTTCGATCCCAGGCGTTCGCTGGGCATTCCCACCGCCGATTGACGCCGGCTCCGATCGAGGCCGGCACGGCGCTTCAGTCGCGCCGTTCTTCCATCGAGATACGGCCGTCGGCCGCGATCCGGATGTCGATCCGGCGATCGAATTCGTCCTCGCGCATCGGCGCGACATCGCAGGCGCACAGTGCCGCGGCCAGCGCCGGCACCGTATTGCTGTGGCCGACGATCAGCACCGTTCGACCGGCATGGGCCTGCCGCAGCGCTGTGGCGAATTCGGCGGCCGGTCGCGATGCATCGTAGGTCGTCACCGCGATGCCGTGACGGGCTGCGGCGGTCGCGGCGGTCGCTCGGGTGCGGCGATAGGCGGTCGCGTACGCCGCCGCCAACGGCGTGTCCGCGAGCGCATCCGCCAGTCGCGCGGCGCGCGCCATGCCTGCCTCGCTCAGCGACGGATCTTTCGGGTCGTCGTTCGCCTTCTCGGCGTGACGGACGAGCACGAAATGCGTCTCGCCCGTTGCGGCCGGGCGTTCGCCGCTGCCGCCCTGCGACGCGCAGGCGGCGATGAACACCAGCGACAGCGCGAGGAAACGGCGTGGACGGGTCATGCGTTCGGCCTCAGCGTGGCGAACAGGCCGCGGGCGGCCTGCAGGCGAGTGGCGGCATCGGGCAGATCGAGCTTGATCCGCAGCTTGTCGGGACCGTCCATCTGGTAATGCTTCGGCTGGCCCTGGATGAGCCGGATCACCGACATCGGATCGACATTCGGCTTTTCGACGAACTGGATCCGTCCGCCGGCGGCGCCGAGATCCAGTTTGCGGATGCCCAGCGCGGTGGCTTCGAGCTTCAGTTCCGCCGCCGCGAACAGATGCTTCGCCGGGGCCGGCAGCAGGCCGAAACGATCGATCATTTCCACCTGCAGCTCGCGCAGATCGTCGGCGCTGCGGGCGCTGCTCACGCGCTTGTACAGCGTGAGCCTCGTGTGCACGTCGGGCAGGTAATCGTCCGGAATCAGGGTCGGCACGTTCAGCTCGATATCGGCGCCGCGCTGTTCGTCCAGATCCAGGCCGAGGTTGTCCACGCCCGGCAGTTTGCCCTGGCGGATGCTGCGCACCGCGCGTTCGAGCAGTTCGGTGTAGAGCGAGAAGCCGACCTCCGCCATCTGGCCGCTCTGGTCCTCGCCGAGCAGCTCGCCAGCGCCGCGGATTTCGAGGTCGTGCGTCGACAGCGTGAAGCCTGCGCCGAGCTCATCCATCGATGCGATCGCCTCCAGACGCTTGCGCGCGTCGGCGGTGATCGTGCGGCCGTCGGGAATGACCAAGTACGCGTAGGCGCGATGGTGCGAGCGGCCGACACGGCCGCGCAGCTGGTGCAACTGCGCGAGGCCGAACTTGTCGGCACGGTTGATGATGATGGTGTTGGCGTTCGGGATGTCGATGCCCGATTCGATGATGGTCGAGCACAGCAGCACGTTGAAGCGCTGCTTGTGGAAATCGAGCATCACCCGTTCCAGTTCGCGCTCCGGCATCTGGCCGTGGGCGATGCCGATGCGCGCGTCGGGCACCAGCGCTTCGAGTTCGCGCTGCATGCGGCCGATGCTCTCGACGTCGTTGTGCAGGAAATACAGCTGGCCGCCGCGCGCGAGCTCGCGCTGGAAGGCTTCGCGCAACTGGTTGTCGTCCCAGGGCACGACGAAGGTCTGCACCGCGAGCCGGTGCGCCGGCGGGGTCGCGATGATCGACAGATCGCGCAGTCCGGTCATCGCCATGTTCAGGGTGCGCGGAATCGGCGTCGCGGTGAGCGTGAGCAGATGCACGTCCGCACGGAGCGCCTTCAGCGCTTCCTTCTGGCGCACGCCGAAGCGCTGCTCCTCGTCGACGATGACCAGGCCGAGATCCTTGAATTTCACGTCTGGTTGCAGCAGCCGGTGGGTGCCGACGATCACGTCGATGCGGCCGTCCGCCACCTTCTCCAGTTCGGCCTTGATCTCCTTGGTCGATTTGAAGCGCGACAGCACCTCGACCTTCAGCGGCCAATCCGCGAAACGGTCGCGGAAATTGCGGTAGTGCTGCTCGGCCAGCAACGTGGTCGGCACCAGCACCGCGACCTGTTTGCCGGCGATCGCGGCGGCGAAGGCCGCGCGCACCGCGACTTCGGTCTTGCCGAAGCCCACGTCGCCGCAGACGACGCGATCCATCGGTCGCGACGACGACAGGTCGCGCAGCACGGCTTCGATCGCGGCGAGCTGGTCCGGCGTTTCCTCGAACGGGAAAGTCGCCGCGAACGGTTCGTAGATGCCGCGGTCGACATCCAGCGCCAGGCCGGCGCGGGCGTGGCGCTTGGCCTGGATTTCGAGCAGTTCCGCGGCCACGTCGCGGACTTTTTCCGCGGCCTTCCGTTTCGCCTTGCTCCAGGCTTCTCCGCCCAGCGAATGCAGCGGTGCGGTTTCGGGCGAAGCGCCGGAATAGCGGCTGACCAGATGCAACTGGGTGACCGGCACGTACAGCCGGTCGCCCTTGGCGTATTCGATGTCGAGGTATTCGCCGGTCTGCCCGCCGGCTTCCAGCGTCACCAGCCCGCGATAGCGGCCGACGCCGTGGTCTTCGTGCACCACCGGCGCGCCTTCGCTGAGTTCGCCGAGATCGCGGATGATCGCTTCCGGCTCGCGTCCCGCGCGCCGCCGCCGGCGCGGCTGCGATGCGCGCTCGGGGAACAGTTGGCGCTCGGTGACGACGATCCACGGCAGCGTGCCGTCCTCTGCCGTGGCGTCGACGCCGAAGCCGTTGTCCAGCGGCGCGACCGCGACGAACAGGCGTTCGCCGCCCGCGGGCGCGGCGTGGAATGCAGGAAAGTCGGCGACCACCTGCGGCCGCAGCTCGGCGGCGCGCACGGTGTCCAGCAGCGCCTCGCGGCGACCGGCGGAATCCGCCGCGACCAGCACGCGGCCGGGATACGAGGACAGGAAGGATTTCAGCGCTGCGGCCGGCTCGGCATCCTTCGCCATCAGCGGCAGATCGGGGGCCGGCTGCACGCCGATGGCCAGCGCTTCCTCGCGGCGCGGATGCGTGTCGCCGCAGACTTCGATGCGGCGTACGCGGTTCAGAATTTCGCGCAGCGCGTCCGGCGGCAGGTACAGCTCGTCCGGCGGCAGCAGGGGCCGTTCGATATCGTGGCGACGCTGTTCGTAGCGTTCTCCGGTCGTGCGCCAGAAATGATCCGCGGCCTCCTGCACGCCCTCGCCGAGCACCGGCAGCGCGTCCGCGGCGAGATAGTCGAACAGCGTCGCGGTGCGATCGAAGAACAGCGGCAGGTAGTACTCGATGCCGGCGGGCGTGAGCCCGGCCTTCAGGTCCTGGAACAAGCCGCTGCGCCGGGTATCGATGTCGAAACGGTCGCGCAGCGTGTCCATCGCGCGCCGCAGCGCGTCGCCCTCGATCGGCACTTCGCGGCCCGGCAGCAGTTCCACCGACGCGTATTTCTCCAGCGAACGCTGCGACTCCGGATCGAAGGCGCGGATCGTCTCGATCTCGTCGTCCAGCAGTTCGATGCGATAGGGCTCGTCGGCGCCCATCGGATAGATGTCGAGCAGACCGCCGCGCACCGCGAAGTCGCCGGGATCGAACACCTGCGGGACGTTGCGATAACCGGCGCCTTCCAGACGCCGCTTCTCGGCGTCCATGTCCATCCGCTGGCCGACCTTCACGTCGAAACTGCCGCCGACCAGATGCGACAGCGGCGCCAGCCGCTGCATCAGCGTCTGCACCGGCACCACCACCACGCCGCGGCGCAGCGACGGTAGCCGGTGCAGGGCCGCGAGTCGCTGCGAGACGATGTCCGGATGCGGGCTGAACTGGTCGTAGGGCAGGGTTTCCCAGTCGGGGAAATGCAGCACCGGCACCGTATCGTCGCGGCCGATCAGCGTGCGCAGGTCCTGTTCGAGCTGGTGCGCGGACTGGTTGTCGCGGGCCACCGCGAGCAGTGGCGCGTCGTGGCTGCGCGCCAGCCGCGCGAGCGTCCACGCCAGTGCGCTGGCGCTGGCGGGCATGCGCCACCAGGCGCGCGATTGGCCCGGTTTCGGCAGGAGCCGGGCGAGGAAAGAGGCGTCGGACATGAGCCGCCGATTTTAACAGCGGTTCCCTGCGGCGGATGTCGGCATCGGATCTTCAAGGATGATCCGCACGGCCGATCTTCGTGGTCGATCTCCACGACGTCCCTTGTGGGCCGAACGCATCTTTCAGGTGTCGGCCGATTCCACGGCCGCGAGCGACTTCGGGTCGGAAAGATCGAGCGCCACCCGCACCAGCCCGGGCGTATCCGAATGCTCGCGACGGAATCCCAGCGATTCGGCCAGCGCGAGCATGGCGGTGTTGTGTTCCAGGACATCGCCGTAGAGACGGGTCAGCTGTTTGCGGCGGGCCCAGCGCACCAGGCGCAGCATCAGATGCCGCCCCAGGCCCATGCCGCCGATGAAATGACTGACGAGGATCGCGAATTCGGCCTCGCGGGTGCCGGGGTCGATGGCGACGCGCGCGACCGCGCCGATCAGGGCTTCGCCGGGAGGCAACGGTTCGGCTGCGACCAGCGCGAATTCGGTCTCGGAGTCCGGCCGGGTCAGCCGCGCGGCCGTTTCGGGGGTGAGTTCCTTGATCGCGTAGAGAAAGCGCTGCCGGATCTCCTCGGGACGCAGCAGGCTGAAGCCCGCGCGCAGCGGCTCGGCATCTTCCGGGCGGATCGGGCGGATGAGGATCTCGCGGCCGTCCAGAAGCCGTTTGTACTCGTGCCAGGGCGGTAGCCGATCGCGTTTCACGGCGGCATCTTCGCATACGCCGGATGAAGTTATGCTCTAGCCGGATTCTGCACGGAAAGGTCCTGAACGATGACGCCGGATGCCTTGCGCGCGCTGGTCTCGCCCTGGCCCGGCGTGACCGAAGACATCAAATGGGGCAACGATCTCGTCTTTTCGGTCGCCGGGAAGATGTTCTGCGTGCTCGACATCGCGCCAGCCGGGGAGGGCGGAACCGGTCGCCTCAGTTTCAAGGTCGACGATGGCCGTTTTCTCGAATACACCGACCGGCCGGGCATCGTTCCGGCGCCGTACATGGCGCGGGCGCACTGGATCAGTCTGACCGGGCCCGCTGCGCTGCCTGCTGCCGAGCGCGATGCGCTGATCCGCGGCAGCTATCTGCTGGTGCGGGCCAAATTGACGAAGAGAGTGCAGCGCGAACTCGGCGACGGCTGAGCCGTCGCGAGGTCTGCGGTCCGCGATGCCGGTCAGGCGGCCTTGGGCTTCTTGCCGCGCAGTTTCGCGACCAGCGCCAGCGCGGCGACGATGACGGCGCCGGCGACGATGCCGACCGCCGCGTCGAACAGCATCTGGATCAGCCAGCCCATCGAGCCGTGGGTGAAGGGTTCGATGAAGTGATGCGCGGCCGGGATGCCGTGGACGAGGATGCTGCCGCCGACGAGGAACATCGCCGCGGTGCCGGCGACCGACAGGAATTTCATCAGCAGCGGCGCCCCGCGCAGGATCAGTCCGCCGATCTTCCGCTTGAAACCGGCCCATGCGCTGGCCGCGGTGTCGCGGTTCAGGGCGAGACCGAGGTCGTCGAGCTTGACGATGCCGCCGACCAGGCCGTAGACGCCGACGGTCATGATCAGCGAGATCGCGGCGAGTACGCTCAGCTGTCGGGTGAAATCCGCATCGGCGACGGTGCCGAGCGAGATCACGATGATTTCCGCGGAGAGGATGAAATCTGTGCGCACCGCGCCCTTGATCTTGTCCTTCTCGAACTGGACCATGTCCACGTTCTCGTCCTGCACCGCCTGCACCAATTGCTTGTGGTGCTGGTCGTCCTCGGCCTTGCTGTGCAGGAACTTGTGCGCCAGCTTTTCCACGCCTTCGTAGCAGAGGAAGGCGCCGCCGAGCATCAGCAGGGGCGTGATCAGCGGAATGTTGATGCCCTGCCCATGCAGCCAGTGTTCCAGCGCGCTGATCGCCAGCGCCGCGGGCACGAGGATGATCTTGTTGACCATCGAGCCCTTCGCCACCGCCCACACGACCGGCAGCTCGCGGTCGGCGTCGATGCCCGAGACCTGCTGCGCGTTCAGTGCGAGGTCGTCGCCGAGCACGCCGGCGGTTTTCTTGGTGGCGACCTTGGTCATCACCGACACGTCGTCGAGCAGGGTGGCGATGTCGTCGATCAGGGCGAACAGGCTGGATCCGGCCATGGCGTCAGTCGGCGTTGCGAAGAGGGCCGCGGATTGTCGCATACCCGCCACCGTGGGCCATCCGGTGGCGGGTCCGGGATGTGGCCGACGGATGCGGTCGATCCAGGATCAGGCCGGCGCGCGCAGCCAGTCGGTCCGCGACGACGTCCCGGCCTCGCCCAGCGCGTCGCGCAGGGCGTCGGCCGCGGTGCGGGCGGCCTGGTCGAAGCGCCACGGTGCGTTGAGCACCAGCAGGCCGCTGCCGTTCATCCGCAGCGGCGAATCGTCGGGCCGCACCAGCAGTTCGCAGACCAGCGCCGATTTCGCCTCCAGCGCCGCCGCGGCGCGGTAGAAGGGCATCAGCGCACTGCGGCGCTTGATCGGATACCACAGCACGATCACCGCCTGAGGCCAGCGCGCCAGGCCGTCGCGGATCGCCGCGAGCGCGATGTCGAATTCGTCGAGCTGTGCCTCGTACGGCGGATCGATCAGCACCAGACCGCGCGCGAACCGCTGTCCCGCGACCTTCGGCGGCAGCAGCGCGCGCATCGCCGCATAACCGTCGCGGACATGGACCGCGACCCGCGGGTCGTCGCCGACGGCACGCTTGAGCAGCGCGGCGTCGTCCTCGCGCAGTTCGCAGCAGGCGATGCGGTCCTGCCCGCGCAGGGCGTGTGCCAGCAGCCGGGGCGAGCCGGGGCAGGCATCCGGCCCGCAGGCCGCGCGGCAAGCCGCCACGGCCGCGAGATAGCGCTGCACCGAAGGATCGCGCGGTGGCGCGGCCAGCAGCCGCAGCAGGCCGCCTTCGGCCTCGCCGGTGCGCGTCGCCTCGTCGCCCTGCAGCGCGTACACCCCCGCGCCGGCGTGGGTGTCCAGCGCAAACAGCGGCGCCGGCTTGGCGGTCAGCGCATCGCATAGCGCCAGCAGCAGCGTGTGCTTGAGCGCATCGGCGTGATTGCCGGCGTGGAAGGCGTGGCGGTAGTTCATGCGACCGTGGGCGCCCGGGTGGGCGGATGCGAGGCGGGTGCGCCATGGTATGCGAAGCGGCGCACCGCGAAACCGGCCGGCCTGCGGCCTACAATGCCGGCGACGCCCTTTCGCGACCCGCCATGGCCGCCACGCCCACGTCCAGCACCATCCTGATCGCCGAAGACGAGACCGCCATTGCCGACACCGTCGTGTACGCGCTGCGCGCCGAAGGATTCGCGGCCGAACATGTGCTGCTCGGCAGTGCGGTGGTGCCGCGACTGCAGGCCGGCGGCATCGATCTGATCGTGCTCGACATCGGTCTGCCCGATGTCACCGGCTTCGAGGTCTGCCGCGCGATCCGCGCCTTCAGCGAGGTGCCGGTGATCTTCCTCACCGCCCGCGACGGCGAGATCGATCGCGTGGTCGGACTGGAGCTGGGCGCAGACGACTACGTGGTGAAACCCTTCTCGCCGCGCGAACTCGTCGCCCGCGTGCGTGCGCGCCTGCGCCGCCGCGTCCAGGCCGAATCGGCGACCTGGCGGGTGCATGGCCATTTCCAGATCGATCGCGAAGGCAAGCGCATCCGTTATCAGGGCCGCGCGCTCGATCTCACCCGCTACGAATACGGCCTGCTCGAAGCGCTGCTGCAGCGCCCCGGCGCGGTGCTGTCGCGGGCGCAGCTGATGGATCGGGTCTGGGCCGATGCGCTGGACAGCGGCGATCGCACCGTCGACACCCACATCAAGACGCTGCGCTCGAAACTGCGGGTCTCGGACAGCGAGGACGATCCGATCCGCACCCACCGCGGTCTCGGCTATTCGCTCGAGACCGGCGCATAGACGATCCGGCACATCGCATGAACGCCATTCGATTGAAGCGCATTCGATGAACATCGGCCTGCGCATCCTGCTCGGCTATTTCCTGATCGTGGCCGTGGCCGCGCTGCTGCTGGGGCGGGTATTCCTGCAGGAAGTGAAGCCGGGCGTGCGCCAGGCGATGGAGGACACGCTCGTCGACACCGCCAACCTGCTGGCGGAACAGGCCAAGGACGATCTGCTGGCCGGGCGCATGGCCGACGGCCGCTTCGCCCAACACGTGCGCACGCTCACCGATCGCGATCTCGGCGCCGAGATCTGGGGCTTCAACAAGCGCAAGGTCAGCACCCGCATCTACGTCACCGACGCCCGCGGCATCGTGGTGTTCGATTCCAGCGGCGAAGACCTGGGCAAGGACTATTCGCGCTGGAACGATGTCTATCTCACCCTGCGCGGTCGGTACGGCGCGCGCTCGTCGCGCAGCGATCCCGCCGACGAAAGCAGCTCGGTGATGCACGTGGCCGCGCCGATCAAGCTGCGCGAGCAGGGCCGCGAGCGCATCGTCGGCGTGCTCACCGTCGCCAAGCCCAACCAGACCATCGCGCCGTTCATCGCGCGCAGCCAGGGCGTGATCCTGCGCTGGGGCTCGGTGCTGCTGGGCGTGGCCCTGGTCATCGGTCTGGTCGCCGCGTGGTGGCTGTCGCGCCAGCTCGGCGCCCTGCGCCGTTACGCCGATGCGGTCACCGCCGGCGAACGCGCCAGCCCGCCGGACAGCGCCGGCGAGTTCGGCGATCTCGGCCGCGCGCTGGAAACCATGCGCGCCAAGCTCGAAGGCAAGCAGTACGTCGAACAATACGTGCATGCGCTCACCCACGAGCTGAAGAGCCCGCTCGCCGCAATCCGCGGCTGCGCCGAACTGCTGGAATCTGCATCGATGGAATCCGCATCGATGGAATCGGCAGCCGGCGGCATGCCCGAAGCCGATCGTGCGCGATTCGTCGCGACCATCCGCGCCCAGAGCGAACGCATGGCCGAGATGATCGACAAGCTGCTCGCGCTGGCCGCGGTCGAACACCGGCAGCGCATCGAGCAGCCGCAGATCCTCGATCTGCGCACGATCGCCGACGAGGCCGCGGAGCGCATCGCGCCGAAATTCGCGCAGCGATCGCTGCGCCTCGATGTGCGCGAAGCGGTCGATACGCGCGGGCTGCGGGTGTCGGGCGACGCCTTCCTGCTGCGGCAGTCGCTGCTCAATCTGCTGGAGAACGCGGCGGATTTCGCGCCGCCGGGCAGCACGGTCGAACTGCGGCTGCGCCGCGATGCGGATCGCATCGGCGTGGACGTCTGCGATCGCGGCCCGGGCGTGCCGGACTATGCGCTCGATCGGGCATTCGAGCGGTTCTATTCGCTGCCGCGCCCCGAAGGCGGCAGCCGCAGCAGCGGCCTGGGCCTGTGCTTCGTCGCCGAAGCGGTGGAGCTGCACGGCGGCAGCGTCGCGCTGGCCAACCGCGACGAGGGCGGGGCGGTGGCGTCGATGGTGTTACCCGCGGTTTGATCCGCTTGATCCGGTAGAGCGGCCTTCAGGCCGCTGCTTTTATCGGAAATCCAGCAGCGGCCTGAAGGCCGCTCTACCGGGCGGGTGCCTTCGGAATTCACCCCGACTTCACACAAGCGCCATCGCCGCCCCGCATGCGCCGCCGAGACTGCCCGCGTCCACAACGCCGGAGGCGGTTATGCGCTTGTTGCTGAAGATTCTGATGGTGGTCGGCATGACCATCCTGTTGCTCGTTCCGTTGATGATGATCCGCGGCACCATCCAGGAGCGGCAGTACTACCGCGACGAAGCGGTGCGCACGATCGCGCGCACCACCGCAGGCGCGCAGGCGCTGGCCGGACCGGTGCTGGTGGTGCCCTACGTCGAGATCGTCGAAGTCGAAGAGAAGAACGCCAACGGCGAAGTGATCCGCAAGGTCAAGCAGGACGGCGAGTCCGGGCAGTGGGTGTTTTTCCCCACGACCATGGACGTGAAGGGCACCATCGACCCGCGCAGCAAATTCCTCGGTCTGCACGAAGTGCGCAGCTACGAATTCTCGAGCGCGACGAAGGCGAGCTTCCGCGCGAAGATTCCGGCCGACGAGAATCCGGAACTGCCGCGCAGGATCGGCCAGCCCTGGCTGAACTACGGCATCGCCGACGTGCGCGGTCTCGCCGGCGTGCCGCGGCTGAGCATCGACAATGTGGACGTGAAGCTGGAGCGCGGCCTCGGCGGTCGCGATGGCAGCGGCCTGCATGCCCGCCTGCAGGCGCCGAAGGCCGGCGAAGAAGTCGCGTTCGACACCGAGTTCAAGTTCTCGCTGGAAGGCACCGAGACCCTGGCGATCGCGCCGCTCGCGCAGCGCAACAAGGTCGTGCTGGAGTCGCCATGGGAACACCCGCAGTTCAACGGCTCGTTCAGCGCGCGCAGGAAGACGATCGGCAGCAGCGGATTCCGCGGCGAATGGGAAGTGTCGGCGCTGGCGACCAACGCGCAGGCGCAGTACCTCTCCGGCAGGATCCTGCCCAACACCGGCACCCTCGGCCATGCCGCGAGCGATGGTGAGACCGCGGTGGAACTCGATGCGGTCGCGGTGTCGCTGGTCGATCCGGTGAATATCTATTCGCAGGCCGATCGCGCCAGCAAGTACGGCATCCTGTTCGTGCTGCTGACCTTCGTCGGCTTCTTCATGTTCGAGCTGATCAAACAACTGCGCATCCACCCGATCCAGTACGGCCTCGTCGGCCTCGCGCTCGCGATCTTCTTCCTGATGCTGGTGGCGCTGTCGGAGCACATCGCGTTCGGGCAGGCCTATCTCGCCGCCAGCGCCGCCTGCATCGGCCTGCTCGCTTACTACGTCAGCCACGTCTTGCGCTCCTGGCTGCGCGGTCTCGGCTTCGCCGCGATGATCGCCACGCTCTACGCCGTGCTCTACGGTCTGCTGATCTCGGAGGACAACGCGATGGTGCTCGGTGCCGGCCTGCTGTTCCTGATCCTCGCCGCGATCATGGTGGTGACCCGCAAGGTCGACTGGTACGCCCTGGGCAGCATGGGCGCGCCGGCGAAGACCACGCCGCCGCCGGTGCCGCCGCCGGCCCCGATCGCCGGCGCCGAGTGATCCGGGAGCACGCCATGACCGCGAATCGTCGCTACGCCGCCCTGCTGGCCGCCGTCTTCGTCGCCTCCGCCAGCCTCTCGAGTGTCGTGCTCTATCGCGATCTGCAGCGCGAGGACTGCGGACTGCAGGTCCGTCAGGCGCGGGCGATGGTGGTCGAGGACCTGCGCAGTCGCGGCCAGCCGGTACGCGATCTGGTGCCTTCCGGAACAACGGGACCCTGCCGCTACGCTTTCCGCTACGGCGGCGACGGCACGCGGGTCGACTATGCGGTAAGCAGCGACTGGATGCGCGGCGTCAGCGTCGTGAGGCATGCGCGCGGCGACGCGCACTGAGATCTCCGCCGCGATGCCGACCGAACGCCGCGGGCCACGTGCCCGCGGCGTTCGCTTTGGCCTAGAATCCGTGCATGTCCACGCATCCCGCCCGCACCATCGACGCCCGCGCCATCGACATCCAGCGCCGTTCCGGGGCCGACGTGCGCGATCATCTCGAGGCCGTCGCCGCGCTGCGCATTGCGGTCTTCCGCGACTGGCCGTATCTGTACGACGGCGATGCCGCCTACGAGCGCGAATATCTCGATGCCTATGCGTCGTCGCCCGACAGCGTGTTCGTGCTGGCGTTCGATGGCGATGCGGTGATCGGCGCGTCCACCGGTTTGCCGCTGGCGGACGACACCGCCGAATTCCGCGCGCCGTTCGACGCCCGCGGCATCGATGTCGATCGCGTGTTCTATTTCGGCGAATCGGTGCTGTTGCCGGCGTATCGCGGGCAGGGCATCGGCCATGCCTTCTTCGATCATCGCGAAGCCCATGCCCGCGCGCTCGGTCGTTTCGATCTCGCCGCGTTCTGCGCGGTGGATCGCGACGACGGCGATCCGCGTCGCCCGCCCGGGCATCGCGGCAACGAGGCGTTCTGGACGAGGCGTGGCTATGCGCGGCAGCCCGGCATGACCATGCATCTGCACTGGAACGAGATCGACCGCGGCGAGATCGGCCACGACCTCACGTTCTGGACGCGAGCGCTGGCCGGGGAGAACGCAGCATGAGCGATGCGGGCCTGACCCTGGCGGTCGCGAAATATCCGATCGACGCGCCGTCGCGGTTCGACGATTTCGCCGACAAGCAGACGCGCTGGCTGTGCCAGGCCGCGGCTGCCGGCGCGCAGGTCGCGATACTGCCGGAGTATCTGTCGCTGGAACTCGGTGCGACCTTCGCGACGGGCGTGCGCGACGATCTGCATGCGTCGCTGGCGGCGTTGCAGGCGCACCGCGCCGCCTGGTGCGCTCTGTATGCCGGGCTCGCGCGCGATACCGGGCTGCACGTGGTCGCCGGCACCTTTCTGCTCGACGACGGCCGCGGCCGTTATCGCAATCGCGCGGATCTGTTCTCGCCCGGTGGCGGTCACGTGTGGCAGGACAAGCTGCAGTTGACCGGCTTCGAAAAGAAGACCGGCGTCATCGACGGCGGCGATGCGCTGAAGGTGTTCGAGATCGAGGGTGTCCGGGTTGGCATCGCGATCTGCTACGACATCGAATTTCCGCTGCCGGTGCGCGCGCAGTGCGAGGCCGGCGCGCGACTGGTGCTGGTGCCGAGCTGCACCGACACCGCCGCGGGCGCCACCCGCGTGCGCGTCGGCTGTCTCGCGCGGGCGCTGGAGAACCGCTGCTTCATCGCCCAGTCGGTCACCGCGGGCGACGCCGCGTGGAGCCCGGCGCTCGACGTGAACACCGGCGAGGCGACGATCTACGCGCCGATGGATGTCGGCCTGCCCGCGGACGGGATCGTCGCCGAAACGCGCGAACCGCACGGCTGGATCTACGCCGACTTCGACCCGCAGCGATTGCGCGAGACCCGCGACAGCGCGCAGGTCGCCAACGATCGCGATTGGCCGGGACAACTCGCGCCGGGTCTGCGCCAGGCGAAGCTCGAACCTGGCGCGTAGGGCGGGCCCTGGGCCCGCCGCTTTTCCAAAGCAGATCGCAGGCCCCCTATCCTCGGGCGCGCGTGATCGCAGAAAAACGGACCGCAGCGCGTCCGCACCCGCTTCCGGACGGGTTGGACGCGCTGCGCTCCGTGTGACCCGATGGCGATTACCCGATGGCGAACTGGATCGTCATGTTCCGCGCCCAGATCGAAGCGAGCGCAAGCCCACTGCCGATGCCGGTGGCGGCGAGCACGTCGCTGGGATAGTGCAGCCCCAGCACCACGCGCGAGACCGCGACGCTGGCGGCGAACGGAATCAGCAGCCACGCCAGCGCGGGCACGTAGGCCAGCGCGACGATGGTGAAGGCGACGGCATGCAGCGTATGCCCCGACGGAAAGCTGAATTCGTCCAGCGGCGCCACCCAGGCGCGGATGCGCAGATCCGCGGCGCAGGGACGCGGGCGTCGCGTCCAGCGCTTCAGCGCCTTGTACAGCGCCAGCGAGACCAGCCCGATCGCGGCCAGATGCAGCGCCGCCGCGCGACCGGCGGCGCCGCCCAGCAGCGCGAGTCCGGCCATCAGTGCGTACCAGAACACGCCGTCGCCCAGCCGGCTCACCGCGGCGAAGAAACGGAACGCGACGCGACGCCCGCACAGCGCGTTCGCGCGCAGGCACCAGGCCGATTCATTCGCGCGCAATCGGCGACGCAACGTAGGCTGAGTCATCACGGATCCCCGTTTGGGCGAGACGTTGGAGAATGGCGTCGAAATCCGCAGCGACCTGCGTGGGCCGCAGCGCCGACACCGCGTCGCGCGCGGCCATCCGCATCTGCGCGCGCAGGCCGGTGTCGGTCGCGATGCGCAGCGCGGCGCGCACGAAGGCATCGTCGGCCTGTGCATGTCCGTCGGCGACCGCGGCGCCGTGTTCGCCGTCGCGCAGGCATTCGTGCGCGGCGCCGTAGTCGAAGGCGACGGTCGGCACGCCGCTGGCCATCGCTTCCAGGGTCACGTTGCCGTAGGTTTCGCTGCGGCTGGGGAACAGGAACAGATCGGCGCTGGCGAAATGCCGCGCCAGCGCTTCGCCGCGCTGGATGCCGCAGAACACGAAATCCGGGTTGTCCCTCTGCAGCTGCGCGCGTGCCGGACCGTCGCCGACCCAGACGAAGCGGGCCTTGGGGATGTCGCGCTGGATCTCGCGGAAGGCGCGGACCGCGAGGGCGAGATTCTTTTCCGGCGCGATCCGGCCCAGATGGATCACCGCGAGATCTTCGGCGCGCAGTCCCCATTGGGCGCGCAGAACATCGTCGCGATGACGGGGGTGGAACAGGTCGGTGTCGACCGCGCGCGGCAGCCGTACGGCGTTCGCGAAGCCAAGATGGTGCAGTTCGCCGCGCAGCGCTTCGGTGGGCACCAGCGTCGCCTGTGCCCGGTTGTGGAAACGGCGCATCCAGGCCAGCGCCATCGGCTGCAGGAAAGGCACGCCGTAGTGGCGCATGTAGTCGTCGAATCGGGTGTGGAATCCGGTGGCCGCGGGAATGCGCAGTCGCCGCGCCGCACGCAATGCCGACCACCCCAGCGGGCCTTCCGTGGCCACGTAGATCGCATCCGGGCGGTGCAGGTGCCACTGCGAGATCAGCCTGCGCGTCGACGGCAGACCCAGGCGGAGGCCCGGGTAGCGCGGCATCGGCAGGCTCGCGATCAGTCGTTCGTGCGCGGCCGGCGATTGCCCGCGGGCCTGACGGGGCCGCACCAGCATCACGTCGTGGCCGCGTTCGCGCAGGCCCTGGTCGAGGCTCTGCACGGTGAGGGCGACGCCGTTGACTTCGGGCGGCCAGGTTTCGGTGACGATCGCGTAGCGCATCCGCTGTCTCTCGTTTTCGAGAGTGTGGGCGGCGGCGATGAAATCCCGATGGCGCGGCGGTGACAGCGCGATGACGCGCCGCGATCAGCCTTCGATCTGCAGATCGATCGCCAGCCCGGCGATGCCTTCCGGTTCGTGTTCGAGGTCGGAACGCAGCAGCGGGCGTTCGTCCAGCCACGATTTCGACAGCGACAGCGCGATCGCGTTGCCGGACGCGCGCGCGGTGAGTTTCGGGATCGATTCGGCTTCGTGCGAACGATGCAGCAGCACCGCCAGGCGCAGCACCGCGGCGCAGCGGCGCGCCGGCGCGAGCAGGCGGTCGGGCAGCACTTCCAGCGATTTGTTGGAGACGTTGCGGCGATGATTCCGCACCAGCGCCGCGAGGAACAACTGCTCCTGGCGCGAGAAACCGGCGATGTCGGAGTGTTCCAGGATGTAGGCGCCGTGGACGTGATACTGGCTGTGGGCGATGGCCAGGCCGATTTCGTGCACGCGCGCGGCCCAGATCAGCATGCGGCGTTCGTCTTCGCCGAGGTTCCACTTCGCGGCGACCTGATCGAACAACTGCAGCGCGGTGTCCACGACCCGCTGCGCCTGCGCGCGGTCGTTGCCGTAGCGCTGCATCAGCGCATCGATGGACGCGTCGCGCGGATCGTCCACGCCGCCGCGACCGAGCATGTCGTACAGCACGCCTTCGCGCATCGCCGCCTTGCTGACCTGCATCTTCTTCAGACCGAGCGTTTCGAACGCCGCCTCCAGCACCAGGATGCCGCCGGCGATGATCGCCTTGCGGTCTTCCGGCAGGCCGGGCAGGTCGATGTCCTCGATCCGGTCGGCGGCGAGCAGGCGATCGCGCACGATCGGCAGCGCCTCGGCGGTCACCGCGCCCTTGGTGAGCTTCATCGCCGCGCAGATCTCGCCGATGGCCTTGTTGGTGCCCGACGAGCCGATCGCCTCCTGCCAGCCGAGCGCGCGATACAGCCCCGCGAACTGCTGGAATTCGGCCTCGATCTCGGTCAGCGCGTCCTTCCAGCGCTTTTTCGAGAGCTTGCCGTTGCCGAAGAACCGTCGGGTGCTGGCGACGCAGCCGATCTGCAGGCTTTCGCGCTCGATGGTGTCGAACCCGGAGCCGATGATGCATTCGGTGGAACCGCCGCCGATGTCGATCACCAGCCGCCGCTGTTCCGGTTTCGGCGGCTGCGCGTGGGCCACGCCGAGATAGATCAGACGCGCTTCCTCGCGGCCGGAGACCACTTCGATGCCATGGCCGAGCGCGGCTTCAGCGTCGGAAAGGAAGACCTGCGGATCGCGCAGCGCGCGGACCGTGTTGGTCGCGATCGCGCGCACGCCGTGCGCGGGAAGATCGCGGATGCGCTCGCCGAAGCGCGAGAGGCAGTCCAGCGCACGCTGGCGCGCGTCGGCGCTCAATCCGCCGCGGGCGTCGAGGCCGTCGGCCAGGCGCACGGCCTCGCGCAGGCGGTCGATGATGCGCAGCTGGCCCAGCACCGTACGCGCCACGACCATGTGGAAGCTGTTCGATCCCAGATCGATGGCGGCCATGGCGTCGCCGTCCTGCAACAGGGCGGTGGGCGCGCGACCGTAGGCGGCGGATCGGTTCAAGCGGCTGGCCTGGGACGGGACGGTACGGGAGCGAATGCCGCGCAGCCTACCAACATGACCGGCCGAACGGAACGGCTTGCGGCCGGCTGGCGGATGCGCTTGGCGTCCACGCGCGGGGGCGACCGCTCAGAGCGTGTTATGCACTTTTTCATATGCCGCGAAGGCTGTCTGCGGGCCTGAGCCAAGGCGCGCGCCGCGGACAATGCTGGTGGCCTTGGCAAGGTGCGCAACGCCGGATGGGGCCCGCAGACGGCCTTCCCTTCGGGTTGCGCCCCTGTGGCGCCGATCCTGCGGCCCGCGGCTTGCCTTGGCCACCAGCCAAGACTGCGCCGCGGAACTTTGTCTCGGCGCCACAGGCTGCGCAACGCGGCACATGAAAAAGTGCATAACACGCTCTCAGCCGCAGAGCTTGGCGAGCAGACTGGACTGCGCCGAATGCGGCATCGCGTCGCTTTCGGGCTGCAGATGGCGATAGGTCCCGTCCGGCTGCAGCTCCCAGGCGTTGAGATTGTCGAGCAGATAATTGTCCAGCGATTCCTCTTTCACCCGCGCCGCCAGCGCCGGATCGACGATCGGGAAACCGATCTCCACCCGGCGCAGCAGATTGCGTTCCAGCCAGTCGGCGCTGGAGCAGAACAGCTCGGGCTCGCCGTCGTTGCCGAACCACCAGACGCGGCTGTGTTCGAGGAAGCGGCCGACGATGGAGCGCACGCGGATGTGGTCCGACACGCCGGGGATTCCGGGGCGCAGGGTACAGGCGCCGCGCACGATCAGATCGATGCGCACGCCGGCCTGCGAAGCGCGGTACAGCGCGCGGATCACCTGCGGTTCGTTGAGCGCGTTCATTTTCGCGACGATGTGCGCAGGCCTGCCGGCCCTGGCGTGCTTCATTTCGCGCTCGATCCGCTTCAACACACCGGCGTGCAGCGTGAACGGCGACTGCAGCAGCCTGCGCAGCTTGATCGCCGGCGCCAGCCCGGAGATCTGCTGGAAGATCTGGTGCACGTCGCTGCCGATGTCGGGGTCGGCGGTGATCAGGCCGAAGTCGGTGTAGGCGCGCGATGTGCCGGCGTGGTAATTGCCGGTGCCCAGATGGGTGTAGCGCTGCAGCTTGCGGCCTTCGCGGCGCACGATCAGCAGCATCTTGGCATGGGTCTTGTAGCCGACCACGCCGTAGACCACCTGCACGCCGGCGTCCTGCAGCCGGTCGGCGAGGCGGAGGTTCGCTTCTTCGTCGAAACGCGCGCGCAGTTCGATCACCACGGTCACGTCCTTGCCGTTGCGCGCGGCCTGGATCAGGTGTTCGACGATCGGCGAATCCTTGCCGGCGCGATAGAGCGTCTGCTTGATCGCGAGCACGTTCGGATCTTCCGCCGCCTGCCGGATCAGTTCCAGCACCGGCGTGAACGCGTCGAACGGATGGTGCATCAGCACGTCGCCCGCCGCGGCGCGCTCGAAGATGGTCTCCATGTCCTTCAGCTGCTGCGGCTGGTACGGCGGATACTTGAGGTCCGGCCGCTGCACCATGTCGTAGATCTGCGCCGCGCGATTGAGGTTCACCGGGCCGTGGATGCGGTAGACCGCGTTCTCGGGCAGTTCGAAGTTCTCCAGCAGCGAGCGCACGATCGGTTTCGGACAGTCCGAGGCGATCTCCAGGCGCATCGCGCGCAGGAACCCGCGGCCGGCGAGTTCGTCGCGCAGCGCGAGCGCGAGGTTCTCGACTTCTTCCTCGTCGACGATCAGTTCGGAGTTGCGGGTCACCCGGAACTGATAGGCGCCCTTGACCTCCATGCCCGGGAACAACTCGTCGACGAACGCCGACAGCACCGCGGACAGGAACACGAAATCGTGCTCGCCGCCCGAAGCCTTTTCCGGAAGCTGGATGATCCGCGGCAGCGAACGCGGTGCGCGCACGATCGCCAGATGTCCGGCGCGCCCGAACGCGTCCTTGCCCTTGAGCACCACCACGATGTTCAGCGACTTGTTGAGGATCTTCGGGAACGGATGCGCTGGATCCAGCCCCAGCGGCGACAGCACCGGCAGGATCTCGTCGCGGAAATACGCGCGCAGCCAGCGCGTCTGCCGTGCGGTCCAATGCTGGCGATGCAGCACGCGCACGCCGTTCTCGCTGAGGGCGGGCCGCAGCACTTCGTTCCAGCAGCGGTACTGCGCGTCCACCAGGTCCGCGGCGCGGTCGTGGATGCGTTTCAGCAGCGTCGCGTGCGGCACGCCGTCGGCGGCCAATGGCATGCCGAAATCCTGCGCCTGGCGCACGGTCGCGGCGCGGATCTCGAAGAATTCGTCGAGGTTGGTGCAGGAAATGCACAGATAGCGCAGCCGTTCCAGCAACGGCACCGAGGCGTCCTGCGCCTGCGCGAGTACGCGGAAATTGAAGTCCAGCTGCGACAGCTCGCGGTTGAGATACAGCGACGGGTCGCGCAGCGGGTCGGTTTCCTGTGGCGTCTCCGGCGCGACGGGCTGGCGCGGGGGCGTGCGTGCGGACGGACTCGGGCTCATGCGTGCTCTTCGGGATAGGGGACGCGATCGCGGGCGCGGATGCGCTCGCGTCCGAAACGACAGGCGAAACGGCTGCCGCGACCGACTTCGCTCTCGATTTCGAGACGTGCCTGATGCAGGTTCAGCACATGCTTCACGATCGACAGGCCCAGGCCGGTGCCGCCGCTTTCGCGCGAACGGCTGGTGGAGACGCGATAGAAACGTTCGGTGATGCGCGGCAGATGCGCGGCCGGGATGCCGTAGCCGGTGTCCTCCACCGCGAGGCTGACGCCGCCGTCGCGTTCGGAGACGAAGCGGATGTGGATGCTGCCGCCGGCCGGTGTGTAGCGGATCGCGTTGCTGACCAGATTCGAGAACGCGCTGTGCAGTTCCTTGGTCGAGCCCCACAGGTCGACGCCCGCGGCATCCTCGATCGCGATGCTGTGCCTGCGTTGGCTCAGCGCTTCGGCTTCGCGCTTGAGCGTGGACAGCATCGAGGCCATCGACACAGTCTCCTCGGGCAGGGCTTCCTGTGCCTCCAGCCGCGAGAGCGTCAGCAGATCCTCCACCAGTTGCGTCATGCGCTGCGATTGGCGCTGCATTTCGGTCAGCATCGGCGCCCAGTCCGGCTGTTCGGCCGGATCGAGCATGTCGAGGTAGCCGTGGACCACGGTCAGCGGCGTGCGCAGTTCGTGCGAGACGTTGGCGACGAAATCGCGGCGCATCTGCTCCAGCCGCATCAGCTTGCTGACGTCGCGCGCGACCAGCAGCCACAGTTCGTCGGAATAGGGAATCAGGCGCAGGCTCAGCCGCAGTTCCGGGCTGACCGGCGAGGGCGCGTCCAGCAGCGGTTCGGCGTGACGCCCGGCCGCCAGCCAGTGCGCGATCGGCAGCGGCTGCAGGCGGTCGCCGAGCGCGGCGCCGAGGTCGCGCGGATGACGCAGTCCGAGCAATCGGGTGCCGGCTTCGTTGAACCACAGGATGCGCTGGCTGTTGCGTTCGACCACCACGATGGCATCGGGCAGGGCGGCGGTCGCGGCACGATAGGCGCGCAGCATCTCGATCAGACGGCGCTTGCGGGCGCGCACTTCGTTCTGGCTGCGATAGAGGAGGCGGTCGACCTGGTTCCAGACGCCGTCGCCGACCGGTGGCGCCAGACGCTGGCGCGCGGTCAGCCGCAGCAGCAGCCGGCGCAGTTTCCAGTAGTGCCAAGCGACCACGCCGAGCGCGGCGACGGTGAGCACCGGCCACGGCTCGCCGACCGCGAAGCCGAGCGCGAGCGCGAGCCCCAGGGCCAGCGCGAGCTGGCCGAGCGTCGTGCGCCATGCGGAGCGGGCATCTTGCGGCATTACGCGCAGTCTATGGGATTGCGCGACGGGATCGCACGGCCGCGGCGACGCTCAGAGCGTCGCCGAGAACCGGTAACCGGCGCCGCGCACGGTCTGCACCATGCCTTCCAGCCGGACCGGTTCGAGCGCCCGCCGCAGCCGGCGGATGTGCACGTCGACCGTGCGCTCCTCGACGTAGGTATTGCCGCCCCAGACATGGTCCAGCAACTGGTTGCGGGTGTAGACGCGCTCGGCGTGGGTCATGAAGAAATGCAGCAGCCGGTACTCGGTCGGACCGATCTGGATCTGCGCGTCACCCGCGAACACGCGGTGCGAGGCGCCGTCGATCCGCAGGTCGCCGACCTGCACGCTGCCGTCCTCGTCGTCCTCGCGCGAACGGCGCAGCACCGCGCGGATCCGCGCCAGCAGCTCGCGCGCCGAGAACGGTTTGACGACGTAATCGTCGACGCCCGCTTCCAGCCCGCCGACGCGGTCGTTCTCCTCGCCGCGCGCGGTGAGCATGATGATCGGGATGTCGCGGGTCAGCGCGTCGCGCCGCCAGCGCCGGGCCAGCTCCAGGCCGCTGGCGCCGGGCAGCATCCAGTCGAGGAGGATCAGGTCGGGCACGCGTTCGGCGATGGCGGCCTGGGCCTCGCGGCCGTCGCCGGCATGGACCGGCTCGTATTCGCCCTTGCGCAGGGCGAAGGCCACCATGTCGCGGATCGCGGGTTCGTCGTCGACGATGAGGATGCGCTTCTGCATGACGTCTTCTGCGTGCAACCGCTGCGGGGGAGTGCCCGGCCGGGAACGGCTGGCCGGGGCGCGGATCACAGTAGACGACATTTTTGTGACCGGACCATGACGGCGTCGCCGCCGCCGAACGCCCGGGTTTGCGGGACTTCGAGCGACCCGGGTCGTCGTCCGCGCAGCGGCGACATCCTGCTGCAATACGGCGCGTCGGGCTCGTGTTCGATGTTTGTGTCGAAGCCGGGCCGGCTCAGCGCCGTTCGAGGACTTCGTCGCGCACGCCCTGGCGCCGCAGTTCCAGCACGGTGGGCGTGATCGCGGCGATCCGAGCCTCGATCCGGGCGCGGGCGTAGTAATCGACTTCCGGTCGCTTGATCAGCGTGTTCAGCTGGATCAGCGCCCGTTCCGGCCGACCGTTGAGGAATTCGGCCTCGGCATAGGCTTCGCCGGCGCGCACCGGATCGCCGGCGACCTCGCTGGCGCGGGCGAAGGTCTGCTGGAATACCGGATCGTCCTTGGCCGTCACCAGCAACGGCCGCAGCACCGCCTGGGCGCGGCGGCCGGCGGTGGCGTCGTTGCGCTCGGCCAGCAGGCGGGCATAGCTCAGGCTGGCCGCGCGGTGATTCGGCATGCGCGCCAGCAGCGCCTCCATCCGGTTGTCGGCCGCCGCGAGATCGCCGGTGCGGGCTTCGATCTCGGCCATCGCGATCACGATCCACGGGTCCGCCGGATATTCCGTCAGCAGCGGCGCCAGTTCCTTCGCCGCGATCGCGTATTGGCCGTCGCGCAGGCGGGCGGTGGCCAGGCCGTAGCGCTGGGCATCGGTGAGCGGCTTGGCCTGGCGCATGCGTTCGTATTCGCGCACCGCATCGGCGGCGGTGTTGGCGCTGAACACGCGGATGCGTTCGCGCGCCCAGCCGAACTGGACGTTGTCGTTGGCGCGGGCCGGGCCGGCGACGCGCAGGCTCGACGGCAGCAGCGGATTTTCGCTGGTGATCACGCTGCCCGGATCGAAGGCGCGGGGTTTGGTCGCCAGTTCGTCGGCCCGCGCCCGCGCTTCGCTGATGCGGGTGGTGTTCACGGGATGGGTGCGCAGATAGTCCGGCGCACGCTCGCGCTCTCCGCCCTGGTTCACCCGCGAAATCGCCTGCATCCGGCCGAACATGCCGGCCATCGCCTGCGGGTCGTAACTGGCGCGGGCCAGGGTCTGGATGCCCAGACGATCGGCCTCGGATTCGTTCGAACGGGTGTAATCGATCTGGCGCTGCTGCATCAGCGCCTGCGCCGAGGCCAGCGCGGCCATGGACGCGTCGTCGGACGAATTGCCGCCGGAAGACTGGGCGACGGCGATCGCGCCGAGCATCGCCAGCAGGATCGGCACGCTGTCCTTCTGCGCCCGCTCCACGCTGCGCAGCACGTGGGTCTGGGTGACGTGGGCGACTTCGTGCGACAGCACGCCGGCCACTTCGTCCTCGCTTTCGGCCGCCAGCACCAGGCCGGCGTTGGTGCCGATGTAGCCGCCGAGCGTGGCGAATGCATTGAATGCCCGGTCCTTGAGCATGAAGAAGGTGAAGGGATGCTGCGGCTTGTCGCTGGCGGCGGCGAGGCGGTGGCCCACCGATTGCAGCCAGCCGTCGATCAGCGGGTCGTCCAGCACGTAGCCGTAGTGGCGGAGCTGGCTGAGCATCATGCTGCCGTATTCGGCCTGCCGCGCCGGGTTCAGCAGTTCGTTGGCCGATGAGCCGATGTCCGGTAGCCGGTTGTCCTGCGCCGGGGCGACGGCTGCGGCCAGGGCGAAGGTGAGTGCGGCGATGGCGACCGGCAGGCGCATGAGGCGGAGTTCCGAGGGCGTTGTTCGTGCGACAGGATGACGGTTGGCGGCAATCCCGGCGTGAATGCGTTGTTAATCGGGCCGGCGGCGCCGGGATCGCACATATGGTTCGGACCGTGCGGGCCACGCTTCGTTCCATGCACCGCTGTGTTGCCTGCCCGCGAACGCCCGGCGGCTGGAAAAGGCCGCATCGCCCCCCCATCATGAACGCCGATGCTTTCCATCCGACTGCCGGCGCCACCGCGCCGTGAGGAGACCGTTTTGAGCGACCCGTCCAACCACGCGCCGATCACGATCTACACCACCGCGATCTGCCCTTACTGCGTCTCGGCCAAGAACTTCCTCAAGAGCAAGGGGCTGGGCTGGACCGAGATCCGCGTCGACACCGACCCCGCCGAACGCGAGCGGATGGTGGCGCGTGCGAAGCGCACCAGCGTGCCGCAGATTTTCGTCGGCGATGTCCACGTGGGCGGTTTCGACGACATGATGGCGCTGCACCGCGACGGCCGGTTCGAACCGCTGCTGGGCGGGGAAGGCGCATGAGCGGCGCCGGACAGGACGAGAAGGACCGCGTGGCCGAGTTCACCGCCTTCCGCAAGCGGATGAACGAGCGGATCCTCGCCGAACCCAACCAGGTCGTTCGCCGGTTCTTCGCGCTCGACACCCAGACCTATCAGGCCGGCGCGCTGGACGTGAAGACCAAGGAGCTCCTGGGCCTGGTGGCGTCCCTGGTCCTGCGCTGCGACGACTGCATCAGCTACCACGTCGCCCAGTGCAAGGAAGCCGGGGTCGATCGCGACGAGATGTTCGAAGCCTTTTCGGTGGGGCTGGTGGTCGGCGGTTCGATCGTCATTCCGCACCTGCGTCGCGCGGTCGATTTCCTCGACCGGCTGGAGCAGGGCGACGCCGGCGCCGCGCCGGCGCACGCCCACGACTGAACGGCGGCTGCCGGCAACGCGCTTCATCGACCATGGTCTGAGCCGTATTTCCAGCAGAATCAACGCACTTCCGGCATAATTCGCGGGTTGTACGCGCTGATCGCCACCGTTGTGGCGGTCGCGCGCGTACCGACCGACCGTTCAGCCCCGAATGATTCCGGCCCCCGCATGCCGTGGTGGGCCTGCCTGGAAGTGACCCAATGACCCAAACGATTACCGTCATCCGTGGCGATGGCATCGGCCCCGAGATCATGGACGCCGCCCTGTCCGTGCTCGACGCCATGAATACCGGCCTGACCTACGAAGACGCCGATGCCGGCATGGTCGCGCTGGAAAAGCACGGCGAACTGCTGCCGCAGACGACCCTCGATTCGATCCGCCGCAATCGAATCGCGCTGAAAAGCCCGCTGACCACGCCGGTGGGCGAGGGCTTCAGCTCGATCAACGTCGAGCTGCGCAAGCGCTTCGACCTGTACGCCAACGTGCGCCCCGCGAAGTCGTTCCCGAATACCAAGTCGCGCTTTCCCAGCGGCGTCGACCTGATCACCGTCCGCGAAAACACCGAAGGCGCGTACATCGGCGAAGGCCAGTCGCTGTCCGAGGACGGCGAAACCGCGATGCTGACCCAGAAGATCACCCGTCGCGGCTCAGAGCGCATCGTGCGTTACGCCTTCGATCTCGCGCGCAGGACCGGGCGCAAGAAGGTCACCGTCGTCCACAAGGCCAACATCCTGAAGTCGACTTCGGGCCTGTTCCTGCGCACCGCGCGGATCGTGGCCGCCGAATATCCCGACATCCAGTGCAACGAGATGATCGTGGACAACACCTGCATGCAGCTGGTGATGCGTCCGGAGCAGTTCGACATCATCGTGACCACGAACCTGTTCGGCGACATCATCTCCGATCTCTGTGCCGGCCTCGTGGGCGGTCTGGGTCTGGCGCCGGGCGCGAACATCGGCACCGAGGCGGCGATCTTCGAAGCCGTGCACGGTTCGGCACCCGACATCGCCGGCAAGGGCATCGCCAATCCCTGCGCGCTGCTGCTCGCGGTGGGCCAGATGCTCGATCACATCGGTCAGCCCGAAAACGCCACCCGTCTGCGCAACGCCATCGTCGCGACCCTGGAAGCCAGCGACTCGCTCACGCCGGATCTGGGCGGCACCGGCAACACGATGTCGTTCGCCAGGGCCATCGCCAGCCGGCTCTGAGCCGTCGGCGGACATGAAAAAGGGCGCCGATGGCGCCCTTTTTCGTTTGCGGTATCCGCCGCCGGTTCAGTCGCGCGACTGCAGCTTTGCCAGCAGGCGCAGGAACTCGATGTACAGCCACACCAGGGTGACCATCAGGCCGAAGGCGCCGTACCACTCCATGTATTTCGGAGCGCCGGCTTCCACGCCCGATTCGATGAAGTCGAAATCCAGCACCAGGTTCAGCGCGGCGACCACGATCACGAACAGGCTGAAACCGATGCCGATCAGGCCGGATTCGTGGATGTAGGGGATCTTGATGCCGAACAGGCCCAAGAGGATCGTGGCGAGATAAATGAGCGCGATGCCGCCGGTGGCCGCAGCCACGCCGAGCTTGAAGTTCTCGGTGGCCTTGATCAGGCCGGAGCGGTACGCGAACAGCAGCGCGAACAGCGTGCCGAAGGTCAGCATCACGGCCTGGAGTACGATGCCCTCGAACTGGGCGTTGTACATCGCCGAGATCGAACCGAGGAAGAAGCCTTCGACCAGCGCGTACAGCGGCGCGGTGATCGGCGACCACTCCTTCTTGAAAGTGGTGATCAGCGCCAGCACGAAGCCGCCGATGGCGCCGCCGATCATGTAGATCATCGCGCCGGGAGCGACCTGCATGCCCTCGGGGGTCTGGATCATGGTCTGCGACCAGGCGAATGCCGAGGTGAGGATGGTGAGCAGCAGCAGGATGCCGGTCTTGTTGACCGTCCCGTTGAGGCTCATCGCGTTGGCGCTGCCGGGATAGACGCTGCCGCTGCTGAGATCGAGGAAAGTGGAGTCCTTCAGGACCGGATTGCCGCTGCGCATGGTGTCTCCTTGGAAGCGTGACGTCTGGATTGAGGTGTCGAGGCGCAAGCATACCGTCGACGGTTCCGGATTGCGCGGGCCGCGCGCGCGTTGACAGCGTGCTTCCGGGTTCGGACAATACGCGACTGGTCCGGACGTGGACGCGTCTTCTTCGTCCGGCCGCCTCATCGGCGGGGTATAGCGCAGTCTGGTAGCGCGCCTGCTTTGGGAGCAGGATGTCGGGGGTTCGAATCCCTCTACCCCGACCATTCATCGCTTCCCGTGTCGGCTCCACCGCTCCGTCCGCCCGGCTATCATGCGCACATGCGCCCGTAGCTCAACCGGATAGAGCACCGGCCTTCTAAGCCGGTGGTTGCAGGTTCGATTCCTGCCGGGCGCGCCAACAGAAGGGTGCGCGGTTTGCGATTGCGGCAAGGCCCGGCAGGACGCCCGGGTGGCGGAGGCCCGCAGGGCCTGCGCAAGGTGTCCCAGGTTTCAATGGTGGCTGTAGCTCAGTTGGTTAGAGTACTGGATTGTGATTCCAGTTGTCGGGGGTTCGAGTCCCCTCAGCCACCCCAATTTCACTCCAGTTTTCATGGGTATGTCCGCGGTTTTCCGCATGCGTGCGTCGCTTCCTCGGCGCATTGCGGTCCGACGGTTGTCGGACGCGGGGCGGATGCGTTATCCTTTGCAAATCGGGCCGTTAGCTCAGTTGGTAGAGCAGTTGACTCTTAATCAATAGGTCCAAGGTTCGAATCCTTGACGGCCCACCAGTTCCAGCGACGCCCGGCTCATGCCGGGCGTTTTGCTTTCCGCGTCCATGGAACGAGCGCGGCATGCGAGAGTGGCGAAATTGGTAGACGCAACAGATTTAGGTTCTGTCGCCGAAAGGTGTGGGGGTTCGAGTCCCCCCTCTCGCACCATCCCTGCACGCGATGATGTCGCCGCGTCTCGGTCTGTCGAGGCAACCGCGTCCGAGGGGCCACGGCGTCTTCTCCGCGCGGTCCGGCGGGTTCGTCTCGCCGCGGCCTGCGACGCACGCATCGCGGTATCGCTCCGGGGCGGCATCGCGCGGAAACTGGCGGGAAACGCCGTAATCGGCCAAACTATCCCGTTCCGCTGGGGCGGCCCGCCATGGGTGTGCCCGACCGGCCTTCGCGGCCGCCCAGCCTCCACCTCAACCACACCAGATACGGGCCGCGCGCGACGGCGCGGCAGCAGGAGTCGCCAGCAATGCAAGTTTCAGTCGAATCCGTGGGTAATCTCGAACGCCGCATGACCCTCCGCGTGCCGGCCGAACGCGTCGAGAACCAGATCGGCGGCCGCCTGCGCGAGATCGCCCGCACCGCCCGCATCAAGGGCTTCCGTCCGGGCAAGGTGCCGGCCAAGGTGATCGAACAGCGTTACGGTGCCCAGGTCCGCGGCGAAGTGGTCGATGAATTGCTGCAGCAGGGCTTCGATCAGGCCGTCCGCGAAAACGAACTGCGTCTGGCCGGCAATCCGCGGATCGAACCGTCCGCCGAAGCGGGCGAGGGCGAACTGGCCTACGTCGCCACCTTCGAGGTCGTGCCGGACTTCGGCGACATCGACGTGACCACGCTGCAGGTCGTGCGTACGACCGCCGAGGTCACCGAAGACGATATCGATCGCATGATCGAGAATCTGCGTTTGCAGCGCCGCAGCTGGACGATCGTGAATCGCCCGGCGCAGCCCGGCGATGCGGCCGACGTGGAAACCTGGTCGGTGATCGGCGGCGAGCGGTTGCCGGCCGAAGGCGCCGAGCGCGGCGTCACCATGATCGGTTCCGGTGCGATGTTCCCGGAGATCGAGAACGCCATCGTCGGCATGAGCGCCGGCGAAGACAAGACCCTGACCGTCGACTTTCCCGAAAACTGGCGCGTGCCGCAGCTCGCCGGCCGTCAGGCGGTGGTGAACGTGAAGGTCGAAGCGATTTCCGAGCCGGTGCTGCCGGAAGTCGACGCCGAATTCATCCGCAGCTTCGGCGTGCGTTCGGGCGAGATGCCGCAGTTCCGTGTCGAGATCCGCAACAACCTCGAGCGCGAACTGAAGGGTGCGCTGATGGGTCGCCTGCGTCGCGAAGTCGGCGAACAACTGGTCGCCGCCTACGCCCATGTCGACATGCCGCCGCGCGTGGTCGAGAACGAAGCGCGGGCCATGCTCGCGCAGACCGTCGAGCAGGCCCGCCGTCAGGGTCGTCAGGTGGAGCCGCCGGCCGATGCCTGGCGCGAACTGCTGGAACCGGCGCGCAAGCGCGTGACCGTGGCGCTGCTGGTCGGCGAGATCGCCCGCCGCAACGAACTCGTGCTCGATCCGAAGCGCCTGAACGAAACGCTGCGTCTCATCGCCTCCACCTACGAAGAGCCGCAGCAGGTCATTGATTTGTACCGCAACGATCGCCAGCTCATGGCGGGCCTGCAGAATCGCGTGATGGAAGAGCAGGTCATCGACTGGATCGCCGAGCGTGCCGTGCACACCGACAGGCCGCTCAGCTTCCAGGAAGCGATCGCCCCGCAGTAACCTGCGGACTCCTACTCCGGGCCGCGTCCAGCGCGGCCCGTCCCCCGACAGGCGCCGCGCCCAGCGCGACCCGCCCCACCACAGGTGCCGCGACGCATGAACAGCTTCGAGACCAGAGCCCTCAACCTCGTTCCGATGGTGGTCGAACAGACCAGCCGCGGCGAGCGCGCTTACGACATCTACTCCCGGTTGCTGAAGGAGCGGGTGATCTTCCTCGTCGGCGGCATCGACGACTACATGGCGAACGTGATCGTCGCCCAGTTGCTGTTCCTCGAAGCCGAGAACCCCGAGAAGGACATCAGCCTGTACATCAATTCGCCGGGCGGCATCGTCACCGCCGGCATGGCGATCTACGACACCATGCAGTTCATCAAGCCTGACGTGAGCACCATCTGCGTCGGCCAGGCGGCTTCCATGGGCGCGCTGCTGCTGGCGTCCGGCGCCAAGGGCAAGCGCTACGCCCTGCCGAACTCGCGGGTCATGATCCATCAGCCGCTGGGCGGCTTCCAGGGCCAGGCGACCGACATCGACATCCATGCCCGCGAGATCCTGGGCATGAAGCAGCGGCTGAACGAGATCCTGTCCAAGCACACCGGCCAGGCGCTCGATACCATCGCCCGCGACACCGAGCGCGACAATTTCAAGAGCGCCGAAGCCTCGCGCGACTACGGTCTGGTCGATCATGTCCTCGAGCGCCGTCCCGAAGAGTCCATTCAGCCATCGTAACCGGCTGATTAAAAAGGCAATTCGCAATTTCGTCGCAACCCGCTTGCGGCCGGGAGCGCGAATGCTATCCTCCCCCTACCAGTGCAGATAACGACAGCAGCATGAGCGAAGACCGGCAAGGCCGCAGCGGCGACAGCAACAAGATCCTCTATTGCTCGTTCTGCGGGAAAAGCCAGCATGAAGTCCGCAAGCTGATTGCGGGCCCGAGCGTGTTCATCTGCGACGAATGCGTTGAGCTGTGCAACGACATCATCCGTGAGGAGTTGGAGGAGAAGGCGCAGGCGACCCGCAGCCATCTGCCCAAGCCGCGCGAGATCCTCGAAGTTCTCGATCAATACGTGATCGGACAGTCCCGCGCCAAGAAGACTTTGGCGGTAGCGGTCTACAACCACTACAAGCGGATCGAGAGCCGGCAGAAGAACGACGACATCGAACTCGCCAAGTCGAACATCCTGCTGATCGGTCCGACCGGCTCGGGCAAGACCCTGCTGGCCGAGACGCTGGCCCGGCTGCTCAACGTGCCGTTCACCATCGCCGATGCGACCACGCTCACCGAAGCGGGTTATGTCGGCGAAGACGTCGAGAACATCATCCAGAAGCTGCTGCAGAAGTGCGATTACGACGTCGAAAAGGCGCAGCAGGGCATCGTCTACATCGACGAAATCGACAAGATTTCGCGCAAGAGCGAGAACCCCTCGATCACGCGCGACGTCTCCGGCGAAGGCGTGCAACAGGCATTGCTGAAGCTGATCGAAGGCACCGTCGCCAGCGTGCCGCCGCAGGGCGGGCGCAAGCATCCGCAGCAGGAATTCCTGCAGGTCGACACCCGCAACATCCTGTTCATCGTCGGTGGCGCGTTCGCCGGTCTGGACAAGATCATCCAGCAGCGCAGCAGCGAATCCGGCGGCATCGGTTTCGGCGCCAAGCTCAAGAGCAGCGAGCGCAAGGCCGATGTCAGCAAGGTGCTGTTCGATGTCGAGCCCGAGGATCTGATCAAGTTCGGTCTGATCCCCGAGTTCGTCGGCCGCCTGCCGGTGGTCGCCACGCTCGAGGAACTGGACGAGACTGCGCTCGTGAAGATTCTCACCGAGCCGAAGAACGCGATCAGCAAGCAGTTCCGCAAGTTGTTCGAGATGGAGGGAGTGGAGCTGGAGTTCCGCGCCGACGCGCTGGCCGCGATCGCGCGCAAGGCGCTGAAGCGCAAGACCGGCGCCCGCGGCCTGCGGACCATCGTCGAGTCGGTGCTGCTCGACACCATGTACGAACTGCCGTCGCTGGAGAACGTCAGCAAGGTGGTCGTCGACGAATCGGTGATCGAGCACAAGTCCGAGCCGTATCTGATCTACCAGACGCCGCCGAACAAGGTCGCGTCCGCCGAGTAATCGCGTTTCGGCGCGCAGGCATCGACGGGCACCCCGGGTCACCGGGGTGCCCGTTTCGTTTTTGACGCTCATTCGAGACCGATCGCGCAGGAACGCCAGCTAAAACCGCAAGCCGCCATCATCGCGATGTCCGCCCGGCGGAGTGCGCTTGCATCCGGGCCGGCATGGCCCCATAACGGGCGCATTGGCCGCCGTGCGTCCCCGCCGACGGCCGCATCCATGATCGCGGAGCCCCCCCCCCCCATGAACGACCCGTCCGTCAGCCCCATCGCCGAACTGCCCGTGCTGCCGCTGCGCGACGTGGTCGTGTTTCCGAGCATGGTCATCCCGCTCTTCGTCGGGCGCGAGAAATCGATCAAGGCGCTCGATCTCGCCATGGATCGCGACAAGCGCATCCTGTTGGTCGCGCAGAAGTCGCCCGAGACCGACGATCCCGCCGCCGCCGATCTCTACGAGGTCGGAACGCTCGCCCAGGTGCTGCAGTTGCTGAAACTCCCCGACGGCACCATCAAGGTGCTGGTCGAGGGCGTGTCGCGCGTCCGCCTCAAGGCGGTGCACGAAGTCGACGGCGCGCTCGCCGGGCAGGCCGATCCGCTCGAATCGGCCGAGCAGCGCGAACCGCGCGAAGTCGAAGCCGTCGTGCGTTCGCTGATGGGCCTCTTCGAGCAGTACATCAAGACCAATCGCAAACTCCCGCCGGAATTGATGCAGACCCTGTCCGGCATCGAGGAACCCAATCGGCTCGCCGACACCATCTCCGCTCACCTCAGCGTGCGTCTTGCCGAAAAACAGCGACTGCTCGAAGCCGTCGACGTGTCGCAGCGGCTCGAACTGCTGGTCGGTCTGGTCGACGGCGAGATCGACGTGCAGCAGCTGGAGAAGCGCATCCGCGGCCGGGTGAAGTCGCAGATGGAGAAGAGCCAGCGCGAGTACTACCTCAACGAGCAGATGAAGGCGATCCAGAAGGAACTCGGCGAACTGGACGATGCGCCGAACGACATCGAGGAGCTCGCGCGCAGGATCGCCGAAGCCGGCATGCCCAAGCCGGTGGAAGCCAAGGCCAAGTCGGAGCTCAACAAGCTCAAGCAGATGTCGCCGATGTCGGCGGAAGCGGCCGTGGTCCGCAACTATCTCGACTGGCTGCTCGGCGTGCCGTGGAACAAGCGCACCAAGGTCCGCAAGGACCTGAAGGTGGCGCAGGAGACGCTGGATGCCGATCACTACGGCCTGGAAAAAGTGAAGGAGCGCATTCTCGAATATCTCGCGGTGCAGACCCGGGTGAAACAGATCAAGGGCGCCATCCTCTGCCTCGTCGGTCCGCCCGGTGTGGGCAAGACTTCGCTGGGACAGAGCATCGCCAAGGCCACCAACCGCAAATTCGTGCGCATGTCGCTGGGCGGCGTGCGCGACGAGGCCGAAATCCGCGGTCATCGCCGCACCTACGTCGGTTCGATGCCGGGTCGGATCGTGCAGAACCTCAACAAGGCCGCCAGCAAGAACCCGTTGTTCGTCCTCGACGAGATCGACAAGATGTCGATGGACTTCCGCGGGGATCCGTCGGCAGCGCTGCTAGAAGTGCTCGATCCCGAGCAGAACAACGCCTTCAACGATCATTACCTCGAAGTCGACCTCGATCTTTCCGAAGTCATGTTCATCGCGACCTCGAATTCGCTGAACATTCCGGGGCCGCTGCTCGACCGCATGGAAGTGATCCGCATCCCGGGTTACACCGAGGAAGAGAAGCTCAACATCGCCGAACGCTATCTGTTGCCGAAACAGCTGAAGGCCAACGGTCTGAAGCCGGTCGAGCTGAAGATCGGCGCGGATGCGTTGCGCGACATCGTGCGTTACTACACGCGCGAATCCGGCGTGCGCAATCTCGAACGCGAGATTTCGAAGATCTGCCGGAAGGTGGTGAAGGAGATCGCACTGGCCGGGCCGCAGAAGGGCAAGGGCGTCAGGGCCGTGAGCGTGACCGGCAAGAATCTGGACAAATACCTCGGCGTGCGCCGCTACGATTTCGGACGCGCCGAGAACGACAACGAAGTCGGCATGGTCACGGGTCTCGCCTGGACCGAGGTCGGCGGCGATCTGCTGCAGATCGAATCCACATTGATGCCCGGCAAGGGGCAGTTGATCCTCACCGGCCAGCTCGGCGATGTGATGAAGGAATCCGCGTCGGCCGCGCTGTCCGTGGTGCGTGCGCGTACCGAGCGCTTGGGCATCGATGTGGATTTCCTCCAGAAACTCGACGTCCATCTGCATGTGCCGGATGGCGCCACGCCGAAGGACGGCCCGAGCGCGGGCGCTGCGATGACCACCGCGCTGGTGTCCGCGCTGACGAAGGTGCCGGTGCGTGCCGACGTGGCGATGACCGGCGAGATCACGCTGCGCGGCAAGATCACGGCGATCGGCGGCCTCAAGGAGAAACTGCTCGCGGCGCTGCGTGGCGGCATTCGCACGGTCATCATTCCGGAAGAGAATCGCAAGGATCTCGCCGACATTCCGAAAAGCGTGACCGATCAGATCAGCATCGTTCCGGTGCGCTGGATCGACGAAGTGCTCGATCTCGCGCTGGAACATCCGATCGCGCCTGCAGCGAAAAAAGAGCCACGACCGGGTGCGCGCAAGACATCGAAGCCCGCCGCTAGCGCGCGACGCGAAGTCCGCAAACACTGAACGAAAACGAACGCGCCGTGATATGCGCGTTCATTCATCCGTTATATCGCTGTTTTTCCAGCATTTTTCACGTTTTTCGGTTGCGCGGGCCGGTCTCGCGCTGGTATAACGGACGCCCGCGAACGGGTCCCCAAAACCACTCGATCTCGATCGACGCAACGCAAGTCATGCATCACGCATCGCAGCTTCCGTTGTGCGTCGCGCATTCGTTTCAACCTCGTTCCAATTACGTTCCAACCCTACATATCGGAGTCATGACATGAACAAAGCCGAGCTTATCGACGCGATCGCCGCCGCCGCCGAGCTGTCCAAGGCCGATGCCGGGCGCGCGCTCGATGCCACGGTCGCCGCCATCACCAAGGCACTGACGAAGGGCGACACCGTGACCGTGATCGGATTCGGTTCGTTCGTGGTCCGCGAGCGCGCCGCGCGCACCGGCCGCAACCCGAAAACCAAGGAAGAGATCCAGATCCCGGCCTCCAAGAATCCGGTGTTCAAGGCTGGCAAAGCGCTGAAGGATGCCGTAAACTGATTGGCTCTTCCCGTTGGGGTGCTTAGCTCAGCGGTAGAGCGTCTCCTTTACACGGAGAGGGTCGGGGGTTCGAAACCCTCAGCACCCACCAGGGACGCCAGGCGATCGAAAGTAGGTATTCCGTTCGATCGCCGAACTGCGCTAGAATACGCGGCGCAGAAATGCAGGGTAACAACAGCGGAGTGGTAGTTCAGTCGGTTAGAATGCTGGCCTGTCACGCCGGAGGTCGCGGGTTCGAGTCCCGTCCACTCCGCCATCCCTCCAATTCCGCTTCCGCCCACGGGCGGGGCGCAGAAGGCACCGGAAACGGTGCCTTCGTCGTTTCCGGCTTCGGGATTCGAACCGGCGTGCGCCGGGGGCATCCGGCAGGACCTTCGCTTCGCGGCAGGGCATGCGGCCGCAGGGCATGCCGCGGCTCGCTTCAGCCGCTACACTAGGCGGCTCCTCTACCGGCAACGCTCGCCAATGCTGCAGGCCCTTCGCGAAAAATCATCCGGCTGGATCGCCACCGTCATTCTCGGGATGCTGATGATCCCGTTCGCCTTCTTCGGCATGGAGCAGTATCTGTTCCAGCGCACCGAGACGTTCGCGGCCAAGATCGAAGCCCCGCCCACTTGGTGGACCTCCGCCCCCGACTGGTGGCTGGTGCGCAAGGCGTTCTGGCAGCAGGAGGAAATCAGCGTCGACGATTTCCGGACCCGCTTCGAGAGCGCGCGCCAGCAGCAGCGCGCCGCGGCCGGCGAGAATTTCGACTCCCGCGCGTTCGAGAAGATCGAGAACAAGCGCGAAATCCTCGAAGCGATGATCGACGAGCGCGTCCTGCGCATGACCACCGAGCGCGAAGGCATCGTCGTCGGCGACGCCCAGGTGCGCGAGACCATCGAGTCGATCCCCGATTTCCAGAGCGATGGCAAGTTCGATGCGAAACGTTATCGTCTGATGCTGGCCTCGCAATCGCCGGCGAGGACGCCGTCCGAATTCGATCAGCAGATCCGCGAATCGCTCAAACAGCAGTTGCTGGCCTCGCGCCTGCGCGAGTCGGCGTTCGTGACCAACGGCGAAGGCCAGCGGCTCATCACGCTGCTGAGCGAGAAGCGCGACGTCTCCTACGCCATGCTGCCGTCCGCGCCGGTCGACACCACACCGGTGCCGGCGGCGGAAATCGCGAGCTGGTACAAGGCGCATCCCGAAGATTTCCGCGCGCCGGAGATGGTCACCATCGAATACATCGACGTCGATGCGTCGACCTTGGTCGACGCGGCGCCGATCGACGAAGCCGCGCTGCGCGATCGTTTCGCGCAGGAAAAGTCCCGCTTCGTCGAACCGGAACAGCGGCTCACGTCGCACATCCTCGTCCGGGTCGATGCCACTGCCGACGCTGCCGCGCAGAAAGCCGCCGAAGCGAAGGCACAGGATCTGCTCAAGCAGGCGAAGGGTGGTGCGGATTTCGCCGCGTTGGCCCGCCAGTACTCGGATGACTCGTCGAAGGATGCCGGCGGCGATCTCGGCTGGATCGCGAAGAACGGCCAGATGGTCAAGCCGTTCGAGGACGCGGTGTTCGCGACTGCGGTCGGGCAGATCTCAGGTCCGGTCAAGACCGATTTCGGCTGGCATCTGATCCAGGTCCGCGAGCTGAAGGCCGGCCGCGAAATGCCGTTCGAGCAGGCGCGTCCCGAACTCGAGCGTTTGGCCGCCGAAGCCGAACGCGAGCGCGCCTACAGCGATCTCACCGGCAAGCTGGTGGACGATGTGTTGAAGAGCCCAAGCTCGCTCGGCCCGGCCGCGCGCGCCTCCAAGCTGACCGTGCAGAAGCTCGGTCCGTTCGCACGCGGGCAGGGCACGGGAATCGCCACCAACCCGGCGGTGCAGCGGGCCGCGTTCTCCGACGATCTCAAGGAGAGCCGGATGGCCAGCGATCTGATCGAGATCGCGCCGAACCACAGCGTGGTGATCCGCGTGATGGATCACACGCCCGAGCGCGTCCAGCCGCTGGACAAGGTCGGCGCCCAGGTCGTCGCCGCGATCCGCGCGGACCGCGCGCGTAAGGCGGCCGAGGCCGAGGCGGATGCGGTGCTGGCGCGCCTGAAGAAGGGCGAATCGCTGGCGACGATCGCGACCGAGAAGAAATGGATCCTCGCGAACGTTCCGGGCGTGACCCGCACCGCGCCGGTGCCGGATGCGCAGGCGGTCCGCGCCTACTTCGAAGTGCCGGCGCCCGCCGCGGGCAAGGTTTCTCCGGGGAAAACTGCGACCGCGAACGGCCAGATCGTGGTGTTCGAGGTGACCAAGGTCGCGCAGGGCGACGACAGCGAGATCACGCCGGATATTCGTGCCGGATTCCTGCGCCAGTTGGCGCCGAGTATCGGCGAACAGGATGTGCTGTCGCTCGGCAAGTCCCAGCGCAAGCGCATGAAGGTGTCGGTGGCCGAAGACCGGCTCTGATCCGTGCGGTGCACCGCAACGAAAAAGCCCGGCATCGCCGGGCTTTTTCATGCGTCTCGGTCTGCCGCGAGGCTCACTCGATCCCGGTCATCCCGAGAATGTTGTAACCGGCGTCGACATAGGTGATTTCGCCGGTGACGCCCGCGGCCAGATCCGAACACAGGAAGGCGGCGACGTTGCCGACGTCTTCGATGGTGACGGTCCGGCGCAGCGGCGCGTTCTGTTCGACATGGCCGAGGATCTTGCGGAAGCCGGCGATGCCGGCGGCGGCGAGGGTCTTGATCGGGCCGGCCGAGATCGCGTTGACGCGGATGCCTTCCGGGCCGAGGTTGTAGGCCAGATAGCGCACGTTCGCTTCGAGACTGGCCTTGGCCACGCCCATCACGTTGTAGCCGACGAGCGCGCGTTCCGCGCCGAGATAGCTGAGGGTGAGGATCGAACCCTTGCGGCCCGACATCAGCGGGCGCGCGGCCTTGGCCATGGCCGCCAGCGAATAGGACGAGATGTCGTGGGCGATCGCGAAGTTCTCGCGGGTGAGACCATCGAGGTACTGGCCTGCGATCGCTTCGCGCGGCGCGAAGGCGATGGCATGGATCAGAATGTCGAAGCCGTCCCAGTGCTTGCCGAGCGCGTCGAAACAGGCGGCGATCTGGGCGTCGTCCGAGACGTCCAGCGGCAGCACGATGTTCGAACCGTATTCGGCGGCGGCGCTTTCGACGCGCGTCTTGAGTTTGTCGTTCTGGTAGGTGAATGCCAGTTCCGCGCCTTCGCGATGCATGGCTTCGGCGATGCCGGTGGCGATGGAGCGTTCGCTGGCGATGCCGGTGATGAGCGCGCGCTTGCCTTGCAGAAAACCCATGGTGGTCTCGTCGTTCCTCGGGGAACGATTAGTGTGCCACGCACGACCGACCGTGGGCTGCCGTATGGAGCGGAGCGGGGTCGTACGCGCTCAGGTGCGGAAGCCGTCCTTCCAGCGTCGCAGCTCGGCGAAGGTTTCGATGCGATCCTCGGGCAGGCGTCCAAGCCGTGCGGCGATCGCATCGCGGATGGCCGTCGAGTCGCAGCGCAGGAAGGGATTGGTCGCGCGTTCCAGGGCGATGGTCGACGGCAGCGTCGGCTTGCCGGCGGCGCGCAGCGCGTGGACGGCGTCGGCACGGGTCGCCAGCGCGGCATTGCCCGGGTCGACGGCCAGGGCGAAGGCGGCGTTGGCGGCGGTGTATTCGTGTGCGCAGCAAACCCGGGTGGCGTCAGGCAGCGCCGCGAAGTGATCGAGCGAGGCCAACATCTGTGCGGCGCTGCCTTCGAACAGCCGTCCGCAGCCGAGACTGAACAAGGTGTCGCCGCAGAACAGCAGGCCCTCGCCGATCTCCGGGCCGTGGAAGGCGATGTGGCTGCGGGTGTGGCCCGGCACTTCGAGGACATCGAAGCGCCAGTGGCCGACCTCGACCGCATCGCCTTCGCGGACGCGATGGGTCGCCGGCGCGATCCGCGGATCGTGCGGGGCGTGAATCGACAGGTCGGGCCAGCGCTCGCGCAGTGCGGCGAGGCCGCCGATGTGGTCGCCATGGTGGTGGGTGACCAGCACGGCCACCGGCCGAAGCCCGTCCGCGGCGGCCGCCAGGATCGGACCCGCGTCGCCGGGATCGACCACGACGGCGATGCCGTCGTCGCCGACCAGCGTCCACAGGTAGTTGTCGTCGAAGGCGGGCAGGGGCAGCAGGCGCATGCGGGGGTGGCGAGTCCGGACGTGGGCGGGTGTTGGACGGGTGCGGCGGCTTACAATGCCGCGATGCCCGCATTGTCCCACCAACCCTCGTCCGATGCCGCACTGCAGTGGTTCCTGCAGCCGGCGGGGCTGGCGGTACTCGACAGCGAGCAGACGGTCGTCGCCGATGCGCTGGCGGCGCATCCGGTGGTCGGGCTGCCGTGGCTGTGGTGTGGGCCAGCGCGGTCCGCGCAGGTGCCCGAAGGCCGCGGCCTGCACCTGAGCCCGGAGCATGGCGAATGGCGGGGGGCGGTGGTGTGCCGTCTGCCGCTGCCGCTGGCCAGCGAATCCCTCGGTGCGGTGGTGTTGCAGCACGTGCTGGGCGCTGACGGGGCGGACCCGGTGGCGCTGATCGAGGAATGCGCGCGGGTGCTGGTGCCGGGAGGACGTCTGGCGCTGCTCGCGCTCAATCCGCTGTCGCCCTATCGCTTCCGCTGGCGCCGTCAGGGACTCTCGGCGCACGATCCCGGGCACTGGCGGCGGCTGCTGACCGATGCGGGACTGACGCCCGAACCCGCCGCGCGTGGTGTCGGCCCGCAATGGACGCCGACCGCTTCGCCGAGCCTGCAGTCCGGTCCCGGCCTGCGCGCGGCTTATCTCCAGCGCGCCGAGAAACGCGCGCTGCCCATCACCCCGATCCGCCAGCGGCCGCCGCTGGCGCTCGCCGACGGAGTCCCCGCAGTCTGATGTCCGCGTCGATGAAGCATGCCGCCATGAAACACGTCCAGATCCACACCGATGGCGCCTGCCTCGGCAATCCCGGCCCGGGCGGCTGGGCCGCGCTGTTGCGCTATCAGCAGCGCGAGCGCGAGCTCGCCGGCGGGGAAGCGCTCACCACCAACAATCGCATGGAGCTGATGGCGGCTATCGTTGGACTGGAGACGCTGAGCGAGCCCTGCGAGGTCACCCTCTTCACCGACTCGCAGTACGTGCGCCAGGGCATCACCGAGTGGATGCCGAACTGGGTGCGCCGCCAGTGGAAGACCGCGGGTGGCGATCCGGTGAAGAACCGCGATCTCTGGGAGCGCCTGCATGCCGCGACCCAGCGCCACCGCATCGACTGGCGCTGGGTGAAGGGCCATTCCGGGGATCCCGACAACGAACGCGTCGACACGCTCGCCCGCGATCAGGCGACCGTCTACAAGCAGGCGGTCGGCGCATGAGACAGATCGTCCTCGATACCGAAACCACCGGCCTGGAGTGGAAGAAGGGCAATCGCGTGGTCGAAATCGGCTGCGTCGAGCTGATCGAACGTCGGCCTACCGGGCGCACCTGGCAGCAGTACATCCACCCCGAGCGCGAGTTCGAACCCGGCGCCCAAGAAGTCACCGGCCTGACCCTGGAATTCCTCGCCGACAAACCGCGGTTCGTCGAGATCGCCGACGCCTTCCTCGATTTCATCGATGGCGCCGAACTGATCATCCACAACGCCGCCTTCGACGTCGGTTTCCTCGATCACGAGCTTTCGCTGCTCGGTCCGCAGTACGGCCGCCTGCACGAACGGGTCGCCGGGATCGAGGATTCGCTCGACATGGCGCGCAAGCGCTATCCCGGCCAGCGCAATTCGCTGGATGCCCTGTGCAAGCGGCTGGGCGTGGACAACGCCCATCGCCAGTTGCACGGCGCGCTGCTCGACGCCCAGTTGCTGGCCGAGGTCTATCTCGCGCTGACCTCGGGCCAAGGCGAGATCGGTTTCGGCGGGGCCGTCGACGACAACGCCAAGGCCGCGGCGACCTCGGCCTTCGCCGCATTGCCCGCGGATATCGCCGCGCGCCCGCGCGTGCGCCCCACCGAAGACGAACTGACGGCCCATGCGGGGCGTCTCGATACGCTGCGCAAGAAGGCGGGACGCGCCCTCTGGGATGTCGGGTGAGCGCACGATCCTGAACCGGTGCCGGCGGGGCCACCGTTCAGGTTCGTCGTCCCGCGCCGAAGCGGCAAGGGCCTGACTGTACAATCCGCTGTCGTTTTTCCAGAGCAGGAGCGTTCGCGTGCCGACATGGCTTGTGACCGGCGGAGCCGGTTTCATCGGGGGGAACTTCGTGCTGGACGCCGTCGCCGACGGCATCCGGATCGTCAATCTCGATGCGCTGACCTACGCCGGCAATCTCGACACGCTGGCCGCCCTCGACGGTCATCCCGGCCACGTCTTCGTGCAGGGCGACATCGGCGACCGCGCGCGCGTCGCCGCACTGTTCGCCGAGTACCGGCCCGATGCGGTCGTCAACTTCGCTGCCGAGAGCCATGTCGACCGTTCGATCGACGGCCCCGCGGCCTTCGTGCAGACCAATGTCGCCGGCACCCTCGCGCTGCTCGAATGCGCGCGCGACCACTGGAAATCGCTGGACGGCGACGCCCGCGACGGCTTCCGTTTCCTGCACGTCTCCACCGACGAGGTCTACGGCTCGCTGGGCGACACCGGCAAGTTCACCGAAACCACGCCGTATGCGCCGAACTCGCCGTATTCCGCATCGAAGGCCGCATCCGACCATCTGGTCCGCGCCTTCCATCACACCTACGGCCTGCCGACGCTCACCACCAACTGCTCGAACAACTACGGGCCGTACCAGTTCCCCGAGAAACTCATCCCGCTGATCATCGCCAAGGCGCTGGCCGGCGAACCGTTGCCGGTCTACGGCGATGGCCGCAACGTGCGCGACTGGCTGTATGTCGGCGATCACTGCAGCGCGATCCGCGCGGTGCTCGAACGCGGCCGGGTGGGCGAGGTCTACAACGTCGGCGGCGACGCCGAACGCGAGAACATCGCGGTGGTGAAAACGATCTGCGCGCTGCTCGACGCGCGCCGTCCGCTGGCCGATGGGCGCGCGCGCGAGTCGCTGATCGCGTTCGTCAAGGACCGTCCGGGTCACGATCGCCGCTACGCGATCGACGCGTCCAAGCTCAAGTCCGAACTCGGGTGGTCGCCTTCGCTGACGTTCGAGGCAGGCATCGCGCGCACCGTCGACTGGTATCTCGATCATCAATCGTGGGTGAAGCGCGTGCTCGACGGCAGCTATCGGCTCGAACGCATCGGAGACGCGGCATGACCGCACGCAAGGGCATCATCCTCGCCGGCGGATCGGGCACCCGGCTGTATCCGATCACCCAGGCGGTCAGCAAACAACTGCTGCCGGTCTACGACAAGCCGATGATCTATTACCCGCTGAGCGTGCTGATGCTCGCGGGCATCCGCGAAGTGCTGGTCATCAATACGCCCCACGAACAGGCGCTGTTCAAGGCGCTGCTCGGCGACGGTTCGCAGTGGGGCATGCGCATCGAATACGCGGTGCAGCCCAGCCCCGACGGTCTCGCGCAGGCCTATCTCATCGGTCGCGAATTCGTGAACGGCGGGCCGAGCTGTCTGGTGCTCGGCGACAACATCTTCCACGGCCCCGGACTGACCGCGATGCTGCGCGAAGCCGATGCGCTGCAGCAGGGCGCGACCGTCTTCGGCTATTGGGTCAGCGATCCGGAACGCTACGGCGTCGCCGAATTCGATGCCGGCGGCAAGGTGATCGGGCTCGAAGAAAAACCGTCGAAGCCCAAATCCAATTACGCCGTCACCGGCCTGTATTTCTACGACGGCCGCGCCAGCGATTTCGCCGCGCAGCTGAAGCCCTCGGCGCGCGGCGAGCTGGAGATCACCGACCTCAACCGGCGCTATCTCGACGAGGATGCGCTGCATCTGCAGCGACTCGGCCGCGGCTACGCCTGGCTGGATACCGGCACCCATCAATCGCTGCTCGAAGCGTCGAACTACATCGAGACCATCGAGGCGCGGCAGGGCCTGCGCGTCTGCTGTCCGGAGGAGATCGCCTGGAACAACGGCTGGATCGATGCCGCGCAGCTGGAGGCGCTGGCGAAGCCGCTCGCGAAGAACGGCTACGGCCAGTATCTGCTCGGTCTCGCCGAGCGCGGCTTCGTTCCCTGAGCGCGGGCAAGACATGAAGATCATCGAAACCGATCTGCCCGGGTGCGTCGTCGTCGAACCGCAGGTGTTCGGCGACAGTCGCGGCTTCTTCTTCGAGTCGTTCAATCGCGACCGCTTCGCCGAGCACGGATTGGCGGTGCCGCAGTTCGTGCAGGGCAACGTGTCGTCGTCCACGCGCGGCGTGCTGCGCGGCCTGCATTACCAGTGGCCGAAGCCGCAGGGCAAGTACGTGTCGGTCGTCGAAGGCGAAGTCTGGGACGTGGCCGTCGATATCCGCCGCGGTTCGCCGACCTTCGGCCGCTGGACCGCGGTGCTGCTCAACGCCGAAAACCGCCGGCATTTCTGGATTCCCGCGGGTTTCGCGCACGGCTTCGTCACCTTGAGCGAACGCGCGGTGTTCACGTATCTGTGCACCGAAACCTACGACCGCGCGGCCGATGCCGGTATCCGCTGGAACGACGGCGAACTGGCGGTCGATTGGCCGGTGTCGGAACCGGTGTTGTCGGACAAGGACGCGAAGGCGCCGTTCCTGGGCGAGATCGCGCCGGAGCGCCTGCCGGTCTTCGCGGACTGAGGTGCATCGAGTGAGGATTCTGCTCTTCGGCGCCAACGGCCAGGTCGGTCACGAACTGCGGCGCAGTCTCGCACCGCTCGGCCAAGTGATCGCGACCACGCGCAGCGGTACGTTCGAGGACGGCACGGTCTGCGAGCGCGCCGATTTCGATGCGCCGGCCGCGCTGCCTGCATTGATCGAACGCATCGCGCCCGACATCGTCGTCAATGCAGCCGCCTACACCGCCGTCGACAAGGCGGAATGCGACCGCGATGCGGCGTTCCGCGCCAATGCCGAGGCGCCCGCGCGCATCGCCGAGGCCTGCGCCGCACGCGGCACGCTGATGGTGCATTACTCCACCGACTACGTCTTCGACGGCAGCGGGGCGCGCCCGTACCGCGAAGACGACGCCACCGCGCCGCTCGGCGTCTACGGTGCCAGCAAGCTCGCTGGCGAGGACGCGATCCGCGCCAGCGGTGCGCCGCATCGGATCTTCCGCACTGCCTGGGTCTACGCCGCGCATGGCAGGAATTTCATGCGCACCATGCTGCGGCTCGCCGCCGAGCGCGACGAACTGCGTGTGGTCGCCGACCAGCGCGGCACGCCCACGCCCGCCGCACTGATCGCGGACATCACCGCCGCCGCGCTCGCGCAGCCGTCGGTCCCGTCGGGGCTGTGGCATCTCACCGCCGCCGACGAGACTTCGTGGCACGGTTTCGCGGAAGCTATCGTTTCCGATGCGCATGCCCGCGGCCTGCTGCCGCGCGTGCCGCGGGTCGTGCCGATCGCGACTGCCGACTATCCGACTCCCGCGCAGCGGCCGGCGTATTCGGTGCTCGACACGATGCGGCTGAGGTCGGATTTCGGCATCGCCCCACCGCTCTGGCGCATCGGGCTTGCTGCGGTGCTGGACAGCCTGCGCACCTCCCGGCACGGCTGACGTTTCACCGCGCCGGGGGGCGCAGCAGCCGCGCCTCGCGCCGGCGCATGATCCTCGCCTGCGATACTTTCCGCTTTCGTAGTCGATATCCTGTCTTCAGACCATTCGGGGAGCGTTTCGTTGAAATCGATTCTCAGGAAGTTGTCCGGCATCGTGCTTGCCGGCCTCCCGCTGTTCGCCGCGGCGCAGCCTGCCGAACCCCCGCCGATCCGCGATTTCGTGCGTTACCCCAGCTACAGCGAGGTTCTGCTTTCGCCCACCGGCGAATATCTCGCGATGACCGTCAGCCGCGGCGAGAAGGATGTGCTCGTGGTGCTGCAGACCCGCGATCTGGCGGTGGCGTCGGTGACGGAACTGCCCGGAGACAACAGTGTCGGCAGGTTCTATTGGGGCAATCCGAAGCGCTTGGTCTTCAACGCCTACGTCAAGACCGGGCGATATGCGCTTGTCCGGCCGCCGGAGCTCGGGTTTCTCTATGCCATCGACGTGGATGGTTCCCGCCAGCGCATGTTGTTCCGCGACGCCAAAACGACGCTCGAGCGCGGCATGCAGTCCGCGCACGAAGAACGCGAGGGTCTGTACGAAGTGCTGGATCCGTTGCCGGACGACGAGGAGAACATCCTGGTCCGGATCCTCAATCCGTACATGTCGGGAAAGAAATTCAACCGGCTGGCGCTGCTGAATATCTACGACGGACGCACCCGGATGTTCGCGGTCGCGCCGGAACTGGCCTGCGACTTCGCGCTCGACAGCGCCAAACGACCGAATTTCGCGATGTGTGAGGATCCGGACGACGAAAACGAAGTGCATCCCGCGATCGATCTGTATCGACGCGGAGACAAGATGCAGTGGGACCGGATCCATGCAGGCAAGGCCACGGGCCACGCCCTGCGCGTGGTGGGGGCCGCCACCGATGGGCGCGTCTATGCGGTGCGCGACGATGGCGTCGGCACCTACGAATTCGGCGTTCTCGACGATCAGGGCGGTTTCCGCAGTCTGTTCCGCGACGAGAACGCGGATCCTGTCGGCTATCTCACGTCCGCCACCGGCGATGCGATCCTGGGCGTGGTCACCGCGTCGGCCAAGCCGAAGATCACGATGATCGACGAGACCCACCCGGACGGCGAACTCTACGCCTCGCTCGCCGCGGCCTTTCCCGATCAGTTCGTCGAGTTTTCGAACGCATCGTCGAAGGGCGATCTGATCGTCGTTTCCGTCCGCAGCGACCGCAATCCCGGCGAGTTGTATCTCTACGACCGCAAGACCGCCAAGGCCCGGTTCCTGATGCGCCGCATGCAATGGATCGAACCGGCGAAGATGGCGAGCGTGCGTCCGGTGCGGATCGCCTCGCGGGATGGACTGACGCTCCACGGTTATCTCACCGTTCCCAACGGTTCGAGCGGAAAGAACCTGCCGCTGATCGTCAACGTGCACGGTGGCCCGATGGGCGTGCGCGACGACTGGGGCTTCCATGCCGAAAATCAGTTGCTCGCCAGTCGCGGTTATCTCGTGCTGCAGGTCAATTTCCGCGGCTCGGGTGGCCGTGGCGCCAAGTTCGAGCGCATGGCCTATGGCCAATGGCATGCCGGCATCATCGACGACATCGTCGACGCGACCCGCTGGGCCGTGGCCCAGCGGCATGCGGACAAGGATCGCATCTGCATCTACGGCGCCAGTTTCGGCGGTTATGCCGCGATGATGGCGCCGGCCAGGGAGCAGGGATTGTTCAAGTGCGCCTTCGGTTATGTCGGCGCCTACGACGCCGAGATCCAGATGCAGGACAGCGATACCGCCCAGAGCGAACGCGGTCGCCGCTACATCGCGATGGCGCTCGGCGACAGCAAGTCGGTTCGCGCCGCGGCGTCGCCTGTCAACCATGCGGACAGGATCCGCATCCCGGTGTATCTGGCCGCGGGGCAGCGCGACGCCCGTTGTCCGCCGCAGAACACCGAAGCCATGCAGAAGGCGTTGACCGCCGCCGGCAATCCGCCGGAGGGCGTGATCCTGCAGGCGGGCGAAGGCCATGGCTTCTACAAGGAAGACAGCAACGTCAGGCTCTATACCGAGATGCTCGCATTCTTTTCGAAACACATCGGAAGCGACCGGCCGCCGGTCGCGGTGGCGGCACCGGCGAAGGAATGACCGCCCGGCGTGCCGGCCCCGGGGGCGGCACGCCCCTTCCGGCCCATGCGCCGCTGCCGTGCAGCCGATACACTGTGCCCGCTCGTTTCATCCCGGGGACTCCATGAAAAAGACGTTTCTGCTGCTCGCCGCGCTGCTGTCGGTCTCGGCCGGCGCCATCGCCCAATCGCCCGCACCGACCGCGGTGCAACCCTACGACCTCGGCGACTACATCCGCGACGACCGCTTCGTCGACGTGAGGCTCTCGCCCAAGGGTACCTATGTCGCCGCGACGGTCCCGCTGACGGTCGACGACAAGACCGTGCTGGTGATCCTCAAGCCGGGCGAGAGCAAGCCCTACGGCCACGTCACCCTGAAGAACCGCAACACGCATGTCGCGGATTTCTGGTGGGTCAGCGACGACCGACTGCTGTTCACGGTGGGCGAACGCGCCGGTGGCCTCGAACAACCGGTGAGCTTCGGCGAGATCTGGGGCACCAATGCCGACGGCAGCAAGCAGGGCATCATCGCCGGCGCGCGCGCCAGCGCATCGGCCTCGCGCGCGGGCGGACGCGCCAAGGCCGAGGGCGTCAGCATCCAGATGGTCGACACGCTCATCGACGACGACGACGAAGTGCTGGTCTCGGTGACGCCCTTCGCCGCCGGCGAAATTCCGTTCACTTCGCTCGAACGCATGAACGTGTTCACCGGCACCCGCAAGCCGGTCGCGCGCGCGCCGGCGCGCGGCGCGAGCTTCCTCGTCGATCACGCCGGGCAGGTCCGCTTCGCCGAGGGCCTGAACCGCGATTTCGATTCGGTGCTGTACTACCGCAAGGACGACAAGTCCGAATGGCAACTGATCAATGACGAGACCGCGAGCGGCACGGTCGTGAGCGCGCTCGGTTTCAGCGCCGACAACGCCACCGCCTATCTGCAGGCCGAGGAACTCCAGGGTCCGGATTCGATCCGCGCGTTCGATGTCGCCACCCAGACCATGAAGCAGGTAGTGCGCGACGAGTTGCACGATCCGGCCGGTCTGGTGCGCGCGGTCGGCAAGCGTTATCCCATCGGCGTGGTGTTCCTGGGCGGAAAGCCGCGCTTCGAGTATTTCGATCCGGCCTCGGCCGATGCCAAGCTCCATCGGGCGCTGCAGTCGAGCTTCCCGGGCAGCGTGGTCCTGGTGACGTCCGCGACGGTCGACGGCCGTTACGCGTTACTCGAAGTGTTCGACGACCGCAATCCCGGCGATCTCTTCATTTTCGACACCCAGGCCAAGAAGGCCGACCGCTTCATGAGCCGTGCCGACTGGCTGAAGCCGGATCGCCTCGGCACGATGACGCCGGTCTACTTCAAGGCGCGCGACGGCGTCGAGGTCGAAGCCCTGCTGACCGTGCCCGCGGGCAGCAGCGGCAAGAATCTCCCGCTGATCATCCATCCGCATGGCGGCCCGTTCGGCGTGCAGGATCTGTGGGGCTACAACCAGGACGTGCAGATGATGGCCTCGCACGGCTATGGCGTGCTGCAGGTGAATTTCCGCGGCTCTGGCGGTTACGGCAAGTCGTTCCTCGAGCTGGGCCACAAGCAGTGGGGTCTGACCATGCAGGACGACCTGACCGACGCCACCCAGTGGGCGATCCGTGAGGGCATCGCCGATCGCAACCGGATCTGCATCTACGGCGCGAGCTATGGCGGTTACGCCTCGCTGATGGGCGTCGCCAAGGAGCCCGACCTCTACCGCTGCGCCGTCGGTTATGTCGGCGTCTACGACCTCAAGATGCTGTGGGGTCGCGGCGACATCAGCCAGTCCTCGTACGGCCGCGACTTCCTGTCCGAAGCGCTGGGCAAGGACCAGCTCGACGGCTCGTCGCCGAACAAGCTCGCTTCGCGGATCAAGGTGCCGGTGTTCCTCGCCGCCGGCGGCGCCGATGTCCGCGCGCCGCAGTCGCATTCCGAAGCGATGGCGCAGGCGCTGCGCGCCGCCGGCAAGCCGGTGGAAGAGATGTACTACTCCACCGAAGGCCATGGTTTCGTGAAGGAAGAGAACCAGATCGCGTACTACACGAAGCTGTTCCAGTTCTTCGCCCGCCATCTCGGCGGTCGCGCGCCGGTCGCGCCGGCTGCGAAGAAGTAATCGTCGTCCTTGGCGGCGGTATCACGGAAAACGGCGCCGCGAGGCGCCGTTTTCCGTTGTCGTCGGCACTGTCGGCGCGCGGCGTTTCAGCGACCGGGCGTGACCAGCGTGCCGATCTTCTCGCCGCGCAGGATGCGCAGCAGCACGCCCGGCTGGCCCATGTCGAAGATGCGCAGCGGCAGCCGGCTGTCGCGGCACAGCGCGAAGGCGGCGGTGTCCATCACCTGCAGGTCGCGCGAGATCACGTCGTCGTAGGTCAGGGTGTCGTAGCGCACGGCATCGGCGTGCTTCTTCGGGTCCTTGTCGTAGACGCCGTCGACCTTGGTCGCTTTCAGCAGCAGATCGGCGCCGATCTCGATCGCGCGCAGCGCGGCGCCGGAATCGGTGGTGAAGAAGGGATTGCCAGTGCCGGCGGCGAAGATGGTGATGCGGCCCTTTTCGAGATGGCGCACGGCGCGGCGGCGGATGTAATCCTCGCACACGTCGTTGATCTTGATCGCCGACATCACCCGGCACTTCGCGCCGAGTTTCTCCAGCGCATCCTGCATCGCCAGGGCGTTGATGACGGTGGCGAGCATGCCCATCTGGTCGCCGGTGACTCGGTCCATGCCGCCGGCGGCGAGGCCGGCGCCGCGGAAAATGTTGCCGCCGCCGATCACCAGCGCGACTTCGGCGCCGGCGTCGCGGGCTTCGATCACCTCGCGGGCGAGGCGGCCGATGACCTTGGGGTCGATGCCGTAATCCTCGTCGCCCATCAGGGCCTCGCCGGACAATTTGAGCAGGACGCGGCGATAGGCAAGCTGGGACATGGCGGACTCCGGAGGCGTGGGCAAACCCCGCGATTCTAACGCCAGCCGCGACGAGTTCCGACTCAGCCCGCCGGCTCGTAGACGGCGTAGAGCTTGCGTGCCGGTTCCAGAACGTCCCAGATGCCGCGGAAACCGGCCGGAATCACGAAACTCTCGCCGGCGGCCACGACCGTCTCGCTGCCGTCGTCGCCGCGGATGCGGACCCGGCCGGCGAGCATGTGGCAGAACTCGTGCTCGGTGTAGTGCACCCGCCAGGCGCCCACGTCGCCTTCCCAGACGCCGCAGTGGAAGGCCTCCCCCGGGTCGGAATAGGCGTTGGCCACGGCCTGGGTCGGCGTCCCGGCGACGAGGCGATCCGCCGCGACCGGCGTGCGTTCCGCATCGGCGGCGGTATGGGGGATGGCGACGATCGAGGGCATGACGACTCCGCGGGGGGTGACTTTCCGGGATGGTGCCGGAGTGGCGGTGCATCGACAATGTCCGCACCGATCGTCCACAACCGAGAACCCCATGGCCGCCAAGACCCTCCAGGAATTCCTGTCCACCACGAAGGAGAAGGACCTCTCCGGAGATGCCTTCGAGCTGGAGAGCTCGCACATGCTCGAAGTCCGCGTCGACGGTCTGGTCTGGGCCAAGGCCGGTTCGATGATCGCGCGCAAGGGCGGGGTGAAGTTCACTCGTCAGGGCATGCTCGAACAGGGGCTGGGCAACCTGCTGAAGAAGGCCGTCAGCGGCGAGGGCATGACGCTGATGAAGATCGAAGGCCAGGGCCGCGTCTATCTGGCCGATGTCGGCAAGAAGATCACCGTGCTGCGGCTGCAGGGCGAATCGATCTTCGTCAACGGCAACGACGTGCTCGCCACCGAGTCCACGATCACCAACGAGATCAAGATGATGCGCAAGGCCGCGGGGATGATGACCGGCGGCCTGTTCAACGTGAAGCTGAGCGGCCACGGCCTGGTCGCGATCACGTCGCATTACGAACCGCTGACCCTGCCGGTCAACGCGACCACGGGACCGGTGTTCACCGACCCGAACGCGACCGTGGCCTGGTCCGGCGGGCTGTCGCCGGAGATCGTCACCGACATCAACATCAAGACGCTGATCGGCCGCGGTTCGGGCGAAAGCATCCAGTTGCGCTTCGCGGGCGAGGGCTGGGTGGTGGTGCAGCCCTACGAAGAGGTCTATTTCCAGCAGAGCGGCGGTTCGTCCGGCGGCGGTGGTCTGCTCGGCGCGTTGATGGACTGAAGGGGGCGCCGTGCCCCATGCGATGCTGGCGGCACGCCGCGCGCTGGAGCGACGTGATCGATTCCCGGGTGAACGATCATTCCGGATGCGGAACACGCCGCTGCCGACACCGGCCCGAACGAGGGAATTGACGATGACGTGCAATTTGTTGACGCGGCCGCTCGCCGCCTTCGCCCTGGCGATGTTCCTGTGCATGGCGACGTTCGCGGGTGCCGCCGCGGACGGGACGTCGTCGAAGCCTGCGGCCTATCCTCCGAACTGGTGGGTGGGCATGCGCGATGCGCGGCTGCAGTTGATGGTGCAGGGCCCCGGGATCGGGGCCAGTGAGCCGACGCTCGACGACACGCCCCGTGCGAAGATCGTCGGCGTCGCCCGCGGCGACAGCCCGAACTATCTGTTCATCGATCTGCGGATCGCCGCCGATGCCACGCCGGGCGATCTGACGTTCCGCTTCGCGCGCAGGGAAGGTCTCGTCACGCTGCGCTATCCGCTGCTGCCGCGCGCGCCCGGTTCCGCGCAGCGACGCGGTTTCGACAATCGCGACGTCATCCTCAATCTGATGCCGGACCGCTTCGCCAACGGCGATCCCGGCAACGACCGGGTCGCCGGATATGCCGATGCGGCCGATCGCGACAACCCCGGCGGCCGGCACGGCGGCGATCTGCGCGGCATGCGCGATCGTCTCGACCATATCGCGGGCATGGGCTACACCATGATCTGGCCGACCCCGCTGATCGAGAACGCACAATCGGCCTATTCGTACCACGGCTATGCGGCCACCGATCTGTACCGTATCGATCCGCGCTACGGCAGCAACGTCCAGTACCGCGATTTCGTCGCCGAAGCGCGCACCCGGGGCATCGGCGTGATCCAGGACGTGGTGCCCAATCACATCGGCGACGGTCACGTCTGGATGAAGGATCCGCCGACCGCGGATTGGCTCACCTATGCGGGCCGTTACGATCCGACCCGACACGGCCGCACCGCGCTCGCCGACCCGTACGCCGCCCAGAGCGACCGCGACGATTTCACCCAGGGCTGGTTCGCGCCGACCATGCCCGATCTCAACCAGAAACAGCCGCTGCTGGCGACCTATCTCATCCAGAACGCGATCTGGTGGATCGAGTACGCCGATCTGTCCGGTCTGCGCGTCGACACCTACGGTTATTCGGACGGTGCCTTCCTCGCCGAATGGACGCAGCGCATTCGCGCCGAATATCCGCATTTCTCCATGGTCGGCGAAGAATGGAGCGACAACCCGTCCGTCGTCGCGCGCTGGCAGAACGGTTGGGTCGACGGCAAGCCCGGCATGCCCAACATGATGGATTTCCCGCTCAGCGAAGCCGTGCGCATCGCGCTGAACGAACCCGCGAACGAGTACGCCGGCGGCCTGCGCAGGCTCTACGAGGCGATGGTCGACGATCGCCTGTACAGCGCGCCGACCGCGCTGGTGGCGTTCGAGGGCAATCACGACATGCCGCGAATCTACAGCGTGCTCGGCGAAAACGACGACAGTTTCCGCATCGCGCTGGTGCATCTGGCGACCATCCCGCGCATTCCCCAGATCTACTACGGCACCGAAGTGCTGATGACCAGCCCGACCGTTCGCGACGATGCGGCCACGCGCCGCGACTTCCCCGGCGGCTGGGCCGGCGATCGCGTGAATGCCTTCACCGGTGCCGGCCTGTCCCCGCGCCAGGCCGAAGCCCAGCGTTGGCTGCGCACGCTGCTCAACTGGCGCAAGACCGCGACCGCGGTGCATCGCGGCCGCTTCCTGCACTACCTGCCGCGCGATGGCGTCTACGTCTATTTCCGCGACGACGACCGGCAGCGGCTGATGGTGGTGCTGGGCCGCAACGACAAGGCGGTCGAACTGCGGCTGGATCGATTCGCGGAAGGCCTGAAGGACGCCAACGCCGCGCGCGATGCGCTGACCGGAACCGCCGCGCCGCTCGGCAGCTCGCTGACGGTGCCGGCCCATGCCGCGCTGATCCTCGAGCTGTGCACGCCGTCGAAGCCGTGCTGAAAACCGTCGCTTCCGTCCAGCGGTCTGCCGGGCATGCGTCCGGGCAACAAAAAACCCGCAGTCGCCTGCGGGTTTTTCGCTTTGATCCTAGCCGTTCGATCTTGGCCGTGGATCAGACCTGCATCGCCTTCGCCACTTCGGCGGCGTAGTCTTCCACCACCTTCTCGATGCCTTCGCCGACCGCCAGACGCTGGAAGCCGACCACGTCGGCGCCGGCGGCCTTGACCGCGGCTTCGACCGTCTGCTCGGTGTTCAGCACGTAGGGCTGGCCGTACAGCGTGTTCTCGTTGACGATCTTCGCGATCTTGCCGCCGATGATCTTCTCGAGGATGTCGGCCGGCTTGGCCTTGTCCTTGTCGGTCATCTTCGCCAGTTCGATTTCCTTTTCCTTGGCGATGAACTCGGCCGGCACGTCGCTGGCCTTGTTGTGCGGCGGGTTCATGGCGGCCACGTGCATGGCGATGCCGCGCGCCAGCTCGGCGTCGCCGCCCTGCAGTTCGACCAGCACGCCGATCTTGCCGCTGTGCACGTAGGCGGCGACGTTGTTGGCGCTGTCGACGCGGACCATGCGACGGACCTGCACGTTCTCGCCGACCTTGGCGACGATCGCGGCGCGGGCCTCTTCGACGGTTTCGCCCGAAGCGACCTTGGCCGACTTCAGCGCTTCGATGTCGGCGGCGCCGGAGGCCAGGGCGGCCTTCGCGACGCTGTCGATGAAGGCGAGGAAGTTGTCGTCCTTCGCCACGAAGTCGGTTTCCGAGTTGATTTCGACCAGCACGGCCTTGCCGCCGTCCTGGGCCATCGCGATGCGGCCTTCGGCGGTGACGCGGTCGGCCTTCTTGCCGACCTTGATGATGCCCTGCTTGCGCAGCCATTCGGACGCGGCTTCGAGGTCGGCATTGTTTTCGGTGAGCGCCTTCTTGCACTCCATCATGCCGGCGCCGGTGCGCTCACGCAGTTCCTTGACCAGGGAGGCGGTGATTTCAGCCATGGGATTTCTCTCGATTCTCTAGTGTCGTAGGAGCGGCTTCAGCCGCGACGGCGGTGAGGCGATGCCTGCGCGCACGTTGGCCGGGCGCGGATCGCGGCTGAAGCCGCTCCTACTGATGTGGGAAGCGGCCGCGCATGGTCGCGCGGCCGCATGACACGGGAATGACCCCGTGGAATTACTCGGCGGCCGGCGCGTCGGCAGCGGCTTCGGGCTTCTTGCCTTCCGGCTTCTTGCCGGCGCCGCGCGGACCGCGCGGACCGCGCTTGTCGCCCTTGCCTTCGCCGTCGGCATCGCCGAAGTCTTCTTCGCGGACCGAAGCGGCCGACGGTGCGGCGGCCTTGCCTTCGAGCACGGAGTCGGCGGCGGCGCGGGCGTACAGCTGCACGGCGCGGATGGCGTCGTCGTTGCCCGGGATCGGGTAGTCGACCAGGCTCGGATCGTAGTTGGTGTCGACGACGGCGATGACCGGGATGCCGAGCTTCTTGGCTTCCTTGATCGCGATGTCTTCATGGCCGATGTCGATCACGAACAGCGCGTCGGGCAGGCGGTTCATGTCCTTGATGCCGCCGAGCGAGGCGTCCAGCTTTTCGCGCTCGCGACGCAGGTTCAGCACTTCGTGCTTGACCAGCTTCTGGAAGGTGCCGTCGGTTTCGCCGGCTTCCAGTTCCTTCAGGCGGGCGACCGACTGCTTCACGGTGCGGAAGTTGGTCAGCGTGCCGCCCAGCCAGCGCTGGGTCATGTACGGCATGCCGCAACGCTCGGCTTCTTCCTTCACGGTGTCGCGCGCGCTGCGCTTGGTGCCGAGGAACAGGATGACGCCGCGACGCTGGGCCACGCCCGAGATGAAGTTCATCGCGTCGTTGAACAGCGGAACGGTCTTCTCGAGGTTGATGATGTGGATCTTGCCGCGGGCGCCGAAGATGTACGGACCCATCTTCGGGTTCCAGTAACGGGTCTGGTGGCCGAAATGGACGCCGGCTTCCAGCATCTGGCGCATGGTGATCTGGGGCATTGCGAAACTCCGATGTGATGGAACCGGCCGCCGGCGATCGTCTTGATGGCGATTGGGTGAGGGCGGTGCGCCTGCCGGGCGGCGGGACGCGGGTTCCGGGGTTGGGCCTCCCCGTCGCGCCGTAGCCAGATCCCGGGCCCCGGAAGGCGAACCTTCGGAGGACGCGGGACACCCCGGTACGGAATCGATGCGGCGGGTGTGGATTCGACGGTGACGTCCGTCGTGGACGGTCTGCATCGGGCCCGGGGCCCATACAGCCGCGGAATTCTAGCCGGAACGGCCGGTTGCGGGCAAGCCGGGAGGCGCCGCGGGACGGGATCGGCCATAATCCGCGCCATGGCCATGACCATCAAGACTCCCGAAGACATCGAACGCATGCGCATCGCCGGCCGGCTGGCCGCCGAGGTGCTGCAGATCGTCGCCCCGCACGTGAAGCCGGGCGCGACCACCGCCGATCTGGACCGCGTCTGCCACGACCACATCGTGAACGTGCAGCAGGCGATTCCCGCCAATGTCGGCTACCGCGGCTTCCCCGCCACGGTCTGCACTTCCGTCAACAACGTGATCTGCCACGGCATTCCCGGGCCGACCAAGGTGCTGAAGGAAGGCGACATCATCAACATCGACGTCACCGTCATCAAGGACGGCTGGCACGGCGACACCAGCCGCATGTATTACGTCGGCACGCCCTCGGTGATGGCGAAGCGCCTGGTCGAGGTGACCCGCGAAGCGATGTTCCGCGGCATCCGCACCGTCAGGCCGGGCGCGACCCTCGGCGATATCGGCCGCGCGATCCAGACCTACGCCGAATCCGAGCGTTTTTCGGTGGTGCGCGAATATTGTGGCCATGGCATCGGCCGCATCTATCACGAAGACCCGCAGGTGCTGCACTACTACACGCCGCACAGCGACAGCATCGTGCTGAAGCCGGGCATGACCTTCACGATCGAGCCGATGATCAACGAAGGCAGCCGCCACACGCGGTTGATGCCCGATGGCTGGACCGTGGTGACCAAGGACCGCAAGCTTTCGGCGCAGTGGGAACACACCATCGCCGTCACCGAGACCGGCGTCGAGATCCTCACCCGCCTGCCCGGCGACGACAACGACCTCTGAGCCGATGAACGCCGCTGCCCAGCCCCCCGCGGACGGCAGTTCTCCTCCTTCCACGCCCGACGGCGACGCCGCCTGGGCGGCCGCCGCACGCGCCGCGCTGGCGCGCAGCGACGCGGCGCTTGCGGCGCGCTTCGATCGCGGCGAAGAGGTCGATGCGCTGGTCGCCGGCCGTGCCGGTGCGGTCGATGCCGCGATCCGCGAGGCCTGGGCGCGCTGCATTGCCGCGGACGCCGGACTCTCGTTGTTCGCGGTCGGCGGGTATGGCCGCGGCGAACTGTTTCCGCAGTCCGACATCGATCTGCTGGTGCTGGGCGAGGAGGTCGCACAGCAGGCGCATCGCGACGCGCTGGCGCGTTTTCTCGCGTTGCTGTGGGATGCGGGCCTGCAGGCGAGCCAGGCGGTGCGTTCGCCGGCGCAGTGCACCGAAGCCGCCGCCGACCAGACCGTATTGACCGCCTTGATGGAATGGCGCGGTCTGGTGGCCGACGACGCTGCACGGCAGGCGCTGCGCGCGGCGATCGCGCCGGACCGGGTGTGGCCGGCGCGCGCGTTCTTCCGGGTCAAGGTCGAAGAACAGCGCCAGCGCCATGCGCGCTTCGGCGACACCGCCGACAATCTCGAACCCAACCTCAAGGACGGCCCGGGCGGCCTGCGCGACATCCAGACCCTGCGCTGGATGGCGCAGCGGTTGCTGGGCAGCGGCAATCTCGAGTCGATGCTGACCTTCGGCCAGATCGGTGCGGTGGAGTTCGATACGCTCGAGCGCGAGCGCAAGGCGCTGTCGCGGCTGCGGTTCGGCCTGCATCTGGTCGCCGGCCGTCGCGAGGAGCGGCTGCGTTTCGATTACCAGAAACCGCTGGCCACGCGGCTCGGGCATACCGACGATGCCGACAGCCTCGCGGTCGAACAGATGATGCAGGGCTTCTATCGCAGCGCCGGACGGGTGCTGCGCATCAACGACCGTCTGTTGCAGCGGTTCGAGGAACAGCTCGAAGGCGCCGGCGAAACGCTGCCGCTGGACGAGCGCTTCGAATTGCGCCGCGGCTATGTCGCCGCGCGCGATCGCGCCTGGTTGCAGCAGGGCGCGGCCGAAGTCTTCGAACTGTTCGGCGTGTGGGCGGCGCACCCGGAAAGCCGTGGCCTGCATTCGATGACCGCATGGGCGCTGGCCGAGACTCTGCCGAAGATCCCGGCCTACGACGAGGCGGCACCGGCGCTGCGCGAACGCTTCATGGCGCTGCTGCGCGGGCCGCAACCGGTGAAGGTGCTGGAGCGAATGGCGCGGCTGGGCGTGCTCGGGCGCTGGATTCCGGCGTTCGCGCAGGTCTCGGGGCGGATGCAGTTCGATCTGTTCCATGTCTATACCGTCGACCAGCACACGCTCGCGGTGCTGCGCAATCTCGCGATCTTCGCCGCCGGCAGCGGCGACGAGCGATTCTCGAACGCGCATACGGTGTGGCCCTCGCTGCGCAAGCCGGAACTGCTGCTGCTCGCCGGCCTGTTCCACGATATCGGCAAGGGCCGCGGCGGCGATCATTCCGAACTCGGCGCCGTCGACGCGCGCGAATTCTGCGAAGCGCACGGTCTGTCCGAAGCCGATACCGCGCTGGTCGAATGGCTGGTGCGCAAGCATCTGCTGATGTCGGTGACCGCGCAGAAACAGGACATCACCGATCCGGAAGTGATCCATCGTTTCGCCACCGCGGTCGCCGATCGCCAGCGCCTCGATCACCTCTATCTGCTGACCTGCGCCGACATCGCCGGCACTTCGCCGAAGCTGTGGAACGCCTGGAAGGATCGGCTGCTGGCCGATCTGCACACGGCCACGCGCTTCGCACTGCGCCGCGGGCTGGAGCATCCGGTGGCGGCCGGCGAACGCATCGCCGAAAACCAGGTGACTGCCCGCAACCTGCTCGTGGCCGACGGCTTTACCGACGCCGACATCGACGCGCTGTTCGCGTGCATGCCCGACGAGAATTTCCTGCGCAGCCGACCCGACCAGATCGCATGGCAGGCCGCGGCGCTGTACGGCGCCGACAGCGCCGCCACCGTGGTCGGTGCGCGGCTGCTGCGCGGCGATGCCGGCGGTTATGAGGTGTTCGTGCGCACGCCCGACCGTGACGGTCTGTTCGCGGCGATCGTCATCACCCTCGATCGCCTGGGTCTCGCGATCCAGCAGGCGCGCGCGCTGGACGGCCCCGGCGGCAGCATTTTCGACACCTTCCAGGTGTTGCCGAGCGATCCGCAGAACCCGCCCGCGCCGGCGCAGATCGAGGTCGCGCTGCAGCGCGCGCTGGCCGGCGATCTCGACCGCCTGCTGCCGTCGCGGCGCACCCAGCCGCGGCATCTGAAGCATTTCCGCATCGCACCGCGGATCGGGCTGGAGCCCGCGGCCAACGGCCAGCGCACGCGGATGAGCCTGATCTGCACCGATCGCCCCGGCCTGCTCGCCGATGTGACCCACGTGCTGCGTCAGCAGCATGTGCGCGTCCACGACGCGCGCATCGCCACCTTCGGCGAGCGCGCGGAAGATCTGTTCCTCATCGCCGACGCCGACGACCGTCCGCTGGACGACACCCGCAGCGAGGCCCTGCGCGAAGCGCTGCGCGCCGCGCTCGACGCCGCGTCGCCGCCATGAATCCGTCGACGCATCGGTCCCGGATTCCGAATTTTCCGTATCGCCACTCCCCACGAAGAAGATATCCCGCCGCATGAACACCGAGTCCCCCACCGAACTGCAGTCCCTCATCGACAGCGCCTGGGAGCGCCGCGCGGAATTGACCGCGGAAGAGATCGCCGATCGCGTACGCCCCGCGGTCGATCGCGCCATTGCCGGGCTCGAATCCGGCGAATTCCGCGTGGCCGCGCCGAACGACGCCGGCGGCTGGACCGTCAACGAATGGCTGAAGAAAGCGGTGCTGCTGTTCTTCCGCACCCAGGATATGCAGTTGATCGACGCGCAGCCGGCGCCGTTCTGGGACAAGGTGCCGGCGCGGTTCGAGGGCTACGACGAGGCGCGGTTCCGCAGCCTCGGCGTGCGCGTGGTGCCGGGGGCGATCGCGCGTCGCGGCGCGCACATCGCCCGCGACGTGGTGCTGATGCCGAGCTTCGTGAACATCGGCGCCTACGTGGGCGAGGGCACGATGGTCGACACCTGGGCCACGGTCGGCAGCTGCGCGCAGATCGGCAAGCATTGCCACCTCTCCGGCGGCGCCGGCATCGGCGGCGTGCTCGAACCGCTGCAGGCCTCGCCGACGATCATCGAGGACCACTGCTTCATCGGCGCGCGTTCGGAAGTGGTCGAGGGCTTCGTCGTCGGTCATCACAGCGTGATCGGCATGGGCGTGTTCCTGGGCCAGAGCACCCGCGTCTACAACCGCGCCACCGGCGAAATTTCCTACGGTTCGGTGCCGCCGGGCAGCGTCGTGGTCTCGGGACAGTTGCCGGCCGCTGACGGTTCGCATTCGCTGTACTGCGCGGTGATCGTCAAGCAGGTCGACGAGAAGACGCGGAGCAAGACGTCGATCAACGATCTGCTGCGCGGTTTGGCGGATTGAATGTGACGAAGATGCCTGCCGTACCGATTCGGCTCTCGGTTCCGGAGGCGGAGCTGTACTGGTGCCGCCGTGTCTGGCTGCTGGTGCCGTTGATGATCCTGGTGCTTTCCCTGGTCGTCGGAGTGGTTTCGGCGCTGAGGCTCGGCACCGGCGCTGGCCTTGCGTACATGCTCGACGGTTTTTGTGTTGCCGTTTTCGTCGCGATTCCGTCCTTCGCCATGTTTCGTTGGGATATCGCCGGTTTGTGCGAAGTCGCGCTGCTGTACCCCGATCGCATCGTGGTTCTGTGCGATGGCCGCGAGATTTCCCTGCGTATGACCGATGTGAAATCCGTTCATGACAGCTCGCTCCACTGGATGCGCGATCTCGTCAAGATGGATTGTCGCGTGAATGGCCGCACGGTCCGATTCTGCTTCTTCCCGCGCAATGATCCGGAATTCCTCCGTTGGGAGTTGGGCTCTCCTTTCTCCGCACTTTGGAAGCGCGTCAATCGGCAGACGATTGCATGGTGAACTTTCAGGTGCGCAGGTCGCGGTATAGTCCGCCGCACATTGCTCGTCACAGTCTTCACGGATACCACCTGCCATGACCACCCTCTACGGCCTGAACAACTGCGACACCTGCAAGAAAGCCCTGAACTGGCTGAAGCGCTTCGAGATCGCGCACGACTTCATCGATTACCGCGACCACCGGCAAACGCCGGAGACCCTGGTCGCGTGGAAGGAGGCGCTCGGCGGTTGGGAGGCGATGATCAACAAGTCGTCGACCACCTGGCGGCAGTTGCCCGACAACCGCAAAACGCCGGGTTCGGACGCGGAGTGGAAGCTGTTGCTGAAGGAGTATCCGCAGCTGATCCGGCGGCCGGTCGTCGTGACCGACGACGGCGTCGTCAGCCAGGGTTTCAGCGATAACGGTTTCAAGAAACGCTTCGGAGTCGGCTGATGTCGGACGTGTTCGATCTCACCTGCGATCTGGTCGCGCGCCGTTCGATCACCACCGAGGACGCCGGCTGCCAGTCGCTGCTCGCGGCGCGGCTGGAACGCGCGGGTTTCCGCTGCGAGCATCTGCGCTTCGGCCGGACCGACAATCTCTGGGCCACGCATGCGGGACGCGACGGAGACGCCGGGCCGGTACTGGTGCTGCTTGGACACACCGATGTCGTTCCGCCGGGACCGATCGACCAGTGGGCCAGCGATCCTTTCGTGCCCACCGTGCGCGACGGAAATCTCTACGGTCGCGGCACGGCCGACATGAAGGGCAGCGTCGCCGCGTTCGTGGTCGCGCTGGAACGTTTCGTCGCCGCGCATCCGGACCATGCCGGAACCGTCGGGCTGTTGTTGACCTCGGACGAAGAGGGCGATGCCATCGACGGCGTGCCGAAGGTCGCGAACGTCTTCCGCGAGCGCGGCCAGCGCATCGATTGGTGCATCACCGGTGAGCCGTCATCGAAGAGCGTGCTCGGCGATCTGCTGCGGGTCGGTCGGCGCGGGACGCTGTCGGCGACTCTGACCGTGAAGGGCATCCAGGGCCACGTGGCCTATCCGGAGAAGGCGCGCAATCCGATCCATCAGGCGATGCCGGCGTTGGCGCAGCTCGCCGCGTGGCGCTGGGACGAGGGTTACGAGAATTTTCCGCCGACCAGCCTGCAGATCAGCAACATCCATGCCGGCACCGGCGCCAACAACGTGATTCCCGGCGAATTGCAGGTGCTGTTCAATCTCCGCTACAACCCGACCTGGACCGCGGAGCGGCTCGAAGCGCAGTGCGATGCGATCCTGCGCGGGCATGGCCTCGAGTATCAGATCCGCTGGCACCGCGGCGGCGAGCCGTTCTACACCCCGGAAGGTCCGTTGCGCGCGGCCGCGCGCAACGTGCTGACCGCGTTCGCCGGCGCGCCGCCGGAGGAGAACACCGCGGGCGGCACCTCGGACGCGCGTTTCATCGCGCCGCTCGGCGCGCAGTGCGTCGAGATCGGTCCGGTCAACGCCAGCATCCACAAGGTCGACGAGCATGTGTCGGTCGCCGATCTCGAACGGCTGCCCGACCTGTATTTCGCGATCATCGAACGGATGCTGGTGGCGCGATGACGCCGATGCGCCTCCTGTGGGCGCTGCTGTGGGTGTCGTCGCTCGCGTCTTGCGGGCGCGCGACCGCCGATGCGACCCGCACTGAGCGCGTCGGCGCGCACCGGCTGGCGGTCGATGTCTACGAACCCGCGAATGTCGCGGAACGTACGGCGCGTCCCGCGGTGCTGATGATCCATGGCGGCGGCTGGGCCGCGGGCGATCGCGGGGAACTGCGCGATCTGGCGATGCTCGCCGCGCGCGAGGGCGTGGTCGCCTTCAGCATGGATTACCGGCTGACCTCGCAGGACGGCGTGCGATGGCCGATGCCGGCCGATGACGTCGCCGAGGTGCTGGCGTGGCTGCGTGCGCATGCCGGCGAGCTCGGCATCGATCCGCGGCGGATCGCGCTGCTCGGCGGTTCCGCCGGCGGCCACCTCGCGGCGTGGGCCGCGCGCGATCCCGATCCGGCGAAGCGTCCGGCGCGATTGATCGTGCTGTGGGGGCCGTGGGACCTCGGGCCGTTGCCCGACGACGGGCCCGACTGGGTGCGGCCGACGGTGGCGAAGCTGCTCGATGGCCAACTCGCACGCGCCGCTTCGCCGCAGCATCACCTCGTCCGCGGCATGCCGCCGACGCTGATCGTGCATGGCAGCGCCGACGAGATCGTGCCGGTCGAGCAGTCGCGTCGCGCCTGCGCCGCGCTGCGTGCGCTCGGCAACGCCTGCACCCTGGTCGAACTGCCGGGGCAGGCGCATGCGCCCGAAGACCCGGTGCAGATCCAGCGCGCGCTGTCCGCCGTCCGCGAGGCGCTGGCGGCGCTCTGAGGCCGGCGCCTGCGGCGTGCCGGCGGCATGGCATCGTTTTCGGGCGCCCGGGCTTGCAATCGTCGCGGGGCGCGGGTTAGGGTTGGGCCATGACCCGCCGTTCCTCCAATCGCAATCGCTCGAACAACCGCAACAATAATTGCGGAAACACCGTGCGCGCGAGGCGAAACGGCGACCAGGCATAAGTTCCAGCGATACCGCCCAGTCCCAGAAACCCGCGCCGAAAGCGCGGGTTTCGCGCTTTCGGACCCGGGGAAACAGAAACCCCCTCAGGAGTTCTCCCATGTGTTCGATTCTCGGTGTGTTCGATCTGCGTCCCGGTGCCGATCTCGGCCCGCTCCGACCGCTCGCGCTGTCGCTCTCCGCGCGACAACGGCATCGCGGTCCCGACTGGTCCGGCGTGCACGTCGAACCGCGCGCGCTGCTGGTGCATGAGCGTCTGGCGATCGTCGATCCCGCCGGCGGCGCCCAGCCGCTGCATTCGGAAGACGGCGATCTGACCCTGGCCGTGAACGGCGAGATCTACAACCATCGCGCGCTCGAAGGCGCGCTGCGCAAGCCGTACGCGTTCCAGACCGGTTCCGATTGCGAAGTGATCAACGCGCTCTACGCCGAGAGCAAGGCACGCGACGCCGGCGACATCGGCGCCTGGCTGGATCGCCTCAACGGCATTTTCGCCTTCGTGCTGTGGGATCGCGCCGCCGGCCGCTTCATCATCGCCCGCGATCCCATCGGCGTGTGTCCGCTGTACTGGGGCCACGACGCCGACGGTCGGGTCTGGGTGGCGTCGGAAATGAAGGCGCTGGTGCGGGTCTGCGACGATGTCGCCCAGTTCCCGCCGGGTCACTGGTTCGACAGCGCCACCGGCGAGCTGCATCGTTACTACGAACGCGCATGGCGCGATCACGACGCGACCGTCGGCGTCCAGGTGTCGCCGCGCGAACTGCGCGAAGCCTTCGAGGCCGCCGTGCATCGGCAGTTGATGAGCGACGTGCCCTACGGCGTGCTGCTGTCGGGCGGACTGGATTCCTCGCTGGTCGCGGCCTGCGCCGCGCGCTTCGCCCGCCGCCGCGTCGAGGACGGCGACCAGAGCGAGGCGTGGTGGCCGCGGCTGCATTCCTTCGCCATCGGTCTCAAGGGCTCGCCGGATCTCGCCGCCGCCGAAGTCGCGGCGAAGGCGCTGGGCACGGTGCATCACGGCTTCACCTATACCTTCGAGGAAGGGCTGGACGCGCTGCCGGAAGTGATCCGCCACGTCGAGACCTACGACGTGACCACGATCCGCGCGTCCACGCCGATGTTCCTGCTCGCGCGCCGGATCAAGGCGATGGGCGTGAAGATGGTGCTCTCGGGCGAGGGCAGCGACGAGGTCTTCGGCGGTTATCTGTATTTCCACAAGGCGCCGAACGCGCGCGAATTCCATGCCGAAACCATCCGCAAGCTCGATGCGCTGTACAACTACGATTGCCTGCGCGCGAACAAATCGATGATGGCCTGGGGCGTGGAGGCGCGGGTGCCGTTCCTCGATACCGAATTCCTCGATGTGGCGATGCGGATGGATGCCACCGCGAAGATGGCGGGCGTGCAGGCGGACGGCTCGCGCAGGATCGAGAAGGCGGTGCTGCGCGAAGCCTTCGAGGGCTATCTGCCCGAGGAGATCCTGTGGCGGCAGAAGGAACAGTTCAGCGACGGCGTCGGCTACGGTTGGATCGACGGGCTGAAGGCGCATGCCGAAGCGCATGTGAACGACGCCGATTTCGCCGCGGCCGCGCAGCGCTTCCCGATCAACCCGCCGCAGACGAAGGAAGCGTATTTCTATCGCCGGATCTTCGACGAAGCGTTCCCCGGCGACGGCTGCGCGCACACGGTGCCGGGCGGCAAGTCGATCGCCTGTTCGTCGCCGGCCGCGATCGCCTGGGATGCCGCGTTCGCGAACGCTGCGGACCCGTCGGGTCGCGCGGTGGCGGGCGTGCATCAGGCGGCGCTGGCAAGCGCGTGATCCTGCCGTAGGAGGACCTTCAGGCGTAGGAGGGCCTTCAGGCCCGAGCTCTTTCGGCAACGGCAAAAAGCTCGGGCCTGAAGGCCCTCCTACAGCGGCTGCTATCGCGAAGGCGCGAGTTTCAACGTGTACACGGTCGTGCCCGGCAGGAACGGCGTCGACCGTCCCTGCACCCAGTCGTCGTGGCCCGCGCCCCAGAACGGCGACAGGAAATGTCCGCTCTGGCCGCCGGGCATGTGGGTGATGCCGTCGGCTTCGTGTCCGGGCGCGACCACCATGCGCTCGGAGGCGCCGAAATCGGGGCCGACCACGCGCGGCATGCCGCCGTCGCCGGCGAGTCGATCGGGCGGCATGCACAGCAGGCGCTTGCCGACCAGAGGGATGGCTTTCGCCAGCGGATGGCAGATCGTGGCGGTGTTGCGCTCGCCCCAGGTACGCGCGGAGATCGGGCCCTGCGCTTTGAGTTCGTCGCGGATCTCTTTCGCGGCGTCTTCCAGCAGCGCGTCCCAGCTCGCGTACTTGCGCGACAGCAGATGCGCCGGACGTTGCAGCAGCAGCGGCCACACCACGCCCTCCAGTTGCTGGAAGGGCGGCATCTCGAAGGCTTCGCCCAGCGCCGCATGCGCGGGTGCGGTCAGGCCTTCGGCGACGCGTTCGTGCACCGCGAGCCGCCATGCGCGGACGATGCGATAGCTCACCGAATCCTGGCTGGCGCGTCCTTCCCAGCGTGTCGACGCGGCGGCCAGTTCGGTCAGGGCCGGCGTTTTCGCGCGCGCGGCGGTGTCGCGCAGCAGCGCGTGCCATTCGCCGAGGAACACGGCGCGGTCGTCGAGCTGCACCGCGAGCAGATCGCGCTCGGTGAACCGTTCGCGTGCGAACAGATCGTTGCGGATCTGCCGCGCGCGCGCGCCGAAGGCGAAGCCGCCGTCGCCCACCTGGGCCAGCGCGGCGCCGTCCAAAGTCCGGTGGTTGGCGGTCCACAGCCGGTGCGCGGCGGGATCGATCAGCTTCGGCGATCGATCGGTGGCGACGGCCCAGGGTGCGCAGACCGCCGCCTGTTCGAGATCGGTCCGCGGTTCATCGGCAGCGCATCCCGGCGCGCGCTGCGCCAGCGGGCCGATCAGCCGCCATGCGATGCGGCCGCTGGCGTCGCCGACGACGAGGTTCTGCGCCGGCACCGCGCTGCGGTCGGCCAGCGCCAGTACGTGATCGAGATCGCGCGCGATCGGGAATTCGGTCAGGCCGAACCCGAGCGCGCCCTTCGCATGCGCGTTCCAGCGCAGCGCGAACAGACGATCGCCCTCGCGATGCAGCACCGGCCCCCAGTCGGTTTCCTCGACCTCGAATTCCACCGGCGCGCCGCCGGCGACGGCGATCACTTCGGCATGCGACTTCGGTTTCACGCAGGTGGATGCGTCGACAGATGCGTCGGTATTCGCGCCGCCGCAGGCGGTGTGGATGCGCCAGTCCGCGGTGTCGGCGTAACTGTTGGTGAAGGCCCAGGCCACATGGGTGTTGCTGCCGACCACCATCGCCGGCAGACCGGGCAGGGTGAAGCCGGTGACGTCGACCTTGCCGCCGGTCGCGCGCGCATCGGCATAGCGCAGGCGCGCGCGGAACCAGATGTTCGGCGCGCGCAGGCCGAGGTGCATGTCGTTGGCGACGATCGCGCGCCCGTCGGCGGTGAGCGCGCCGCTCACCGCGAAGTTGTTGCTGCCCGGCACGATGTCGTCCGCGGCCACGCCGTGGCGTTCGCCGGGCGGGCCGGGCAGCTTGCGCAGATCGACTTCGTCGGCCGTGGGCAGCACCGCGTCGCCGCGCGCCGTGCCCATCAGCGGTGCGTCCCAGCGCGTGCCGTCGCGTGCGAGCAGCGCGTACAGCGCGGGCGGCAGATGCGGCTTGATCCGCCACATCGCCAGTTCGCGCGCATTGCTTGCGTCCTGCAGGTCGAAATACATCGCATAGCCGACCAGCGCAGCGTCTTCGAGCTTCCAGGGCTCCGGCGTCTGCCGCAGCAGCAGATACGGCCACGGCCGGGTGCGCAGCGCGGCGAGCCCGGCGTTCGCACCGGCGGTATAGGCTTCCAGCTGCGGGCGCTTGCCGTCGGCCATCGATGCGAGATCCGCCTGCACGCGCGCACGGATGCGATGCACGCGCTGCTGCTTGTCCTTTTCGATCGCGATCGGGCCGAACAGCGCCGACAGCTCGCCGGCGGCGACGCGACGCATCAGATCCATTTCGAAATAGCGCTCCTGCGCATGCACGTAGCCCAGCGCGCGCATCGCATCGGTCTCGTTGGCGGCGTCGATGGTGACGGTGCCGTTGGCGTCGCGCTGCACCGTGACCGGCGCGGAGAGGCCATCCAGCGCGAGTTCGCCGTCCAGGGACGCGAGACTGCCGCGCACCAGCCACCAACCGGTACCCGCGCCCGCGACTGCGATCAGCAGCAGGAGCAGGGCGATGCGTTTGAGCCATTTCAGCATGCGGAAGGTCCTCGGAAGTGCGGGCGATGCGTCCGTGCGGCGCGGCTCATGCCGTGCGCCGGATCAGATGCAGGCCGTTGGCGATGGAAGCGGCGCACAGCGCGTGCGGGCGGAGCAGCCGATCGAGGCTGTCCGCGGTGTGCACGGTGATGTGGCCGTTGCGCGGGGAGAAATACCAGTGTTCGATGTCGACCGGTTCGAACGCCAGCTCGGTGCCGAGCAGACCGATCGCCGAGGGCGCCATCCGCGACGCGAAATCGGCGATCCAGTCCGCCTGGTCGCGGTGCGGAACGTGCTCGATCACTTCGAAGCTGCAGACCAGCCCGAAACGCCGATCGGGCGGCGCGGCGTCGTGGCGACCGTCATCGTGGCAGCCGTTATCGTGATGAAAGGCGTCGTAGCTGGCCGCATCGAAGCCGCGTGCGCGCAGTTCGGCCGCCATCCGGCCGTTGCCGCCGCCGACATCGAGCACGCTGCGGCTCGCGGCCTCGTAATGCCAGATGCCCGCGATGATCGCCGCGTTGCGCAGCGGTCGTTCTTCGACGAACGGCGGGTCGCAGAAGATGTAGTCGTCGTTGTAGATGTGGCGCGCGAAATCGTCTCGCGTCCAGCGGTCGAGCGCCGCGGTGAACACCAGCCCGCAATCGCGGCAGCGGTGGTAGGGAATCTGCACGCCGGTGTCCGCGAACTGGCGCGCGCCCGCGAAGTGGTCGTTGCCGCTGCGCGCGAATTCCTTGTGTCCCAGCAGGACCGGCCCTGTCGCGCCGCACACGCCGCAATGCGAGGGCGGATCCGGGTCGATGGGGGGCAGCGGCGCAATCGGTCTCATGGCATCCGTTCGGGAGTCGCGACGGTGGCGCCGCGGTCGGGCGATCTTACCCGGTTGCGTGTGGCGGCGATGCGACGCCGGCGCGGCTGCCGGTCGTCGTCAACCGGCGGCGGTCCGGCGCCGCGACAGCCGGTACACGCAGGTGTCCAGCGCGGTGACCCCGTCCTCGACGAATCGCGGCTGGGTCGCGAGGATGTCGCGGCGTTCCAGCAATTCGACCGACCACTGCGGGCCGTAGCGTTCGCGCACTTCGGCTTCGACGACCGGGAACGGCGGGCCGGCCTTTTCGTGCTGCGGATATTCGAGGGTGATCAGCAGGCCGCGGCAATCCGCGGGCAACCGCGGATGCAGTTCGGCGACGTAGCGCTCGCGCAATGCCGGCGGCAATGCGATCAGCGCGGCGCGATCGAAGACCGCGCTGCAGTCGGCGAGGATGGTCGCGTCGAGCGCGAACGCGTCGCCGCAGATCAGTTCGATGTCGCCGGCGCGATGGTGGATGCCATAGCGCGTTTCGAAGATCTCGGGCTGCAATGCGTGCTCGTCGAAGAACTGCGCCACGGCGAGCGGCGACAGCTCCACGCCGAGCACGCGATGGCCCTGCGCCGCGAACCAAAGCATGTCCACCGACTTGCCCGCGAGCGGCACAAAGACCTTGCCGCCCGCCGGTGCGCCGATCGCGGGCCAGTGTTTCTGCAGCAGCGGCGTCGGTTCGGCCTGGTGAAAGCCGATCTCGTTGTCCTGCCAGCGCCGGCGCCAGAAGTCGGGATCCATCATTCCACGCCGAGCGCGTCGACCTTCTGCCAGCCGCGCGGCAGCAGACCGCCGCGACTGCCGCGGGCGCCGATGTAGGGATCGAGCTCCTTGAACGACAGCGACATCGTGCGGGTGCCGGATTTCACCGTCAGCGTGCCGCCCGGCGGCACCACCGCCAGCGCGACCACGCGTTCGGTGCCGCGCTTGGCCTTCGGGATCTCGATGATCTTGTTGCCTTTGCCCTTGTCGAGTTCCGGCAGTTCCGCGAGCGGGAATGCCAGCAGATGGCCGGCGCTGGTGACCGCGACGATCCGGTCGGTATCGATATTGCCGGCCTGCACCGGCGTCAGCACGGTCGAGCCCGGCGTGAGCGAGAGCATCGCCTTGCCTGCCTTGTTGCGGCCGGTGAGGTTCTCGAAGCGGGTGACGAAACCGTAGCCGTGCGACGACGCCAACACGAAGCGGTCGTCGTTGCCGCCGGTGGCCATGGTCTGGAATCCCGTGCCTGCCGGCGGCGAGAACCGCCCGGTCAGCGGCTCGCCGTTGCCGCGCGCCGAGGGCAGGGTATGCGCCAGCGACGAATAGCTGCGGCCGGTGCCGTCGAGGAACGCGACCTGCTGGGTGCTGCGGCCGCGCACCGCGCACAGCAGGCTGTCGCCGTCGCGATAGCTCAGCGCGGCGGCGTCGATGTCGTGGCCCTTGGCCGCGCGGATCCAGCCCTTCTCGCTCAGTACGATCGTCATCGGTTCGCTGGCGACCAGTTCGGTCTCGTCGATGGCCTGCGCGGCTTCGCGCGCGACCAGCGGCGACATCCGCGCGTCGCCGAATTTCTTCGCGTCGGCCAGCAGTTCGTCCTTCAGCAGTTTCTTGAGCTTCGATTTGCTGTCGAGGATCGACATCAGTTTGTCGCGCTCGGCGGCGAGTTCGTCCTGCTCGCCGCGGATCTTCATTTCTTCCAGGCGCGCCAACTGTTTGAGCTTGGTGTCGAGGATGTAGTCGGCCTGGTCCTCGCTCAGGCCGAAGCGCGCGATCAGCGCGGGTTTCGGCTCGTCCTCGGTGCGGATGATGCGGATGACTTCATCGAGATTGAGGAACGCGACCAGCAGGCCTTCCAGCAGGTGCAGCCTGCGCTCCACCTTTTCCAGACGATGCTTCAGGCGCCGGGTCACGGTGTCGCTGCGGAACGCCAGCCACTCGCCGAGCAGCATTTTCAGGTTTTTGACCTGCGGGCGGCCGTCGAGGCCGATCACGTTCATGTTGACGCGATAGCTTTTTTCCAGGTCGGTGGTGACGAACAGATGCCCCATGAGCTGTTCGACATCGACGCGGTTGCTGCGCGGGATCAGCACGATCCGGGTCGGGTTGGCGTGGTCGGATTCGTCGCGGATGTCTTCCAGCCAAGGCAGCTTCTTCGCGCGCATCTGCTGCGCGATCTGTTCGATCACCTTGCTCGGGCTGACCTGGTAGGGCAGCGCGGTGATCACGATGTTCTGCTGTTCCCGCACGAAGGTGGCGCGGGCGCGCACGCTGCCGTGGCCGGTTTCGTACATCGCCTGCAGGTCGGCGACGGGGGTGATGATCTCCGCGGTGGTCGGGTAGTCCGGGCCCCGCACGTGCTCGCAGAGGTCGCGCACGGTCGCATCGGGATCGTCGAGCAGGCGCACGCAGGCGCTGACGATCTCGTTGAGGTTGTGCGGCGGCACGTCGGTGGCCATGCCCACCGCGATGCCGGTGGTGCCGTTGAGCAGCAGATGCGGCAACCGTGCGGGCAGCCAGGTCGGCTCTTCCAGGGTGCCGTCGAAGTTCGGGTCCCAGTCGACCGTGCCCTGACCGAGTTCGCCGAGCAGCACTTCGGCGATCGGCGTGAGCTTGGATTCGGTGTAGCGCATCGCCGCGAACGATTTCGGGTCGTCGCTGGAACCGAAGTTGCCCTGGCCGTCGATCAGCGGATAGCGGTAGGAGAACGGCTGCGCCATCAGCACCAGCGCTTCGTAGCAGGCGCTGTCGCCGTGCGGATGGTATTTGCCGATCACATCGCCGACGGTGCGTGCCGATTTCTTCGGTTTGGCGCCCGCGTTGAGACCCAGCTCGCTCATCGAATAGATGATCCGCCGCTGCACCGGTTTCAGGCCGTCGCCGAGGAAGGGCAGGGCGCGGTCGAGGACCACGTACATCGAATAGTCGAGATAGGCGCGTTCGGCATATTCGCGCAGCGGAATCTGTTCGAAACCGTGAAAGGCGGGGCGGAGCGTGTCGGCCATCGTGGCGTCCGTCGAAACGAAGCGCGAATCTTACCAGTTGCCCGCGAAACCATCGGCGATGCCTCACGGATCGACGATGGTCGCGCTCGCATCCGGCCCGGCGATGGAGTAATTTCCGGGCATGCCGACTCGACCGATGCCCGCACCCGTCTCCGCCCCGCGCAGCGTCGCGGACGCGACGGAGCCGCGCGGATGAGCGGCGCCGAGCGGGACGACCGGGACGCGCGCGCGGACAAGCGCAGGCAGCGCAGCGCGGGCGCGGCCGAGACGGGGCCGACGATGGCCGATCTGGCCGCGATCGCCGGCGTGTCCGCGATCACGGTCTCGCGCGCGCTGCGCGACAGTCCGCTGGTCAATCCCGAGACCCGGGCGCGGATCCGCGAGATCGCGAACCGCCATGGCTATGCCTTCAACATCAGCGCGCGGAATCTGCGCCTCCGCCGCAGCATGACGGTCGCGGTGGTGGTGGAGATGACGCCCAGCCCGGAGCGTCAGATGTCCGGCGCGTATCCGCTGGATCTGCTCGGCGGTATCACCCAGGAATTGACCTCGCACGGTTACAGCGTCCTGCTGACTTCGCTGCAGGCGGCGGCCACGCCCGCGGTGCAGGCGGCCGACGGCGTGATCCTGCTCGGCCAGGGCGCGCATGAGGATGCGATGCACGAAGTGCGGTCCTGGGGCCGGCCGATGGTGGTCTGGGGCGCGGTGAGCCGCCACGAGTCGCAGGTGGTGGTCGGCAGCGACAACCGCGCCGGCGGTGCCCACGTGGCGGAGCGCTTCATCGCGCTCGGCCGTCGGCATCCGGCGTTCCTCGGCGATTCTGCCCACGGCGAGTTCGCCGAGCGCCACGAAGGCTTCGCCGAGGCGCTGGCGCGCGCGGGCATCGTCTCCACGATGGCGACCGTGCCGGCGTTCACGGTCGCCGCGGGTGCCGATGCGACGCGCGCGTTGCTCCACGCGAATCCCGGCATCGATGCGGTGTTCGCGGCCAGCGATCTGCTCGCGATCGGTGCGGTGCGGGCGCTCGTCGAACTCGGTCGCGCCGTTCCCGATGCGGTCTCGGTCGCCGGCTTCGACGACACCCTGCTGGGCGCGACCTACGTCCCGGCGTTGACCTCGGTCCACCAGGATTTCGTGGAAGCGGGCGTCCTGCTCGCCCGCAAGGTGCGCGCGCTGATCGACGGCGACGTCGCGCAGTCCGAGATGTTGCCCACCCGGCTGGTGGTGCGCGCGACCTGATCCGTCGGGCGGCACGGATCACGCACACGGCTGTTGCGTCGCAGCAATCGCGACCTGTCCGATGCCCCGGAAACGCTTCCGGATTCTCCATGAAAGATCTTGAAATCAGTGGCTTGCTGCCAGGCATGGCCTGGCGGCCAGCCTGCTGTCGCATGTCTGCACGGATATTTGTTATCGATATCTTGACATCGATAACATGCGATGCCTAAGGTTGCGCCGCCCATCCGGGGCGAGTCGAAAAGTGCAGGACTGGCGTGAACGAGCCGCAGCGTGGGCAATCGACGATGGACGCAGACAGCAGCCCGGTCCCCGGCCCGATGGACAGCGTGTGGCGGATGCATCGCGCCGGTTTCGACCCGACGCAGGCGGCGCTGGAAGAAACGCTGTTCGCGCTGTCCAACGGATCGCTGGGTGTCCGCGCCGGCTTCGAAGAGGCCGTCGGCCCGACCGACGGCACCTTCCTCGCCGGCGTCCATGCGCGTTCGCCGATCCACTACCACGAGCGGCTCGCCGGATTCGCGCGCAACAGCGATACGCGCGTCCCGGTGGCGGAAGGCAAGGGCATCGCGGTGTTCGTCGACGGCGAACGTCTCGTCGTCAACGCGGCCAGCGTCCTGGCGTGCGAACGCGAGCTGGATCTGCGCGGCGGTCGTCTGCGCCGCCGCATGCGCGTGCGCACCGCTCGCGGCACCACGTTCGAGATCCGCGCCGAGCGGATCGTGCCGCTGGGGTGGCCGGACGTGCTCGCGATCCGCTTCGTGCTGCGTTCGATCGATCACGACGGGAACGTGCTGCTGCTGTCGTCGCTGGACACCGCGCGCCCGGCGCAGTCGCAGGGCGACGACCCGCGCATCGGCGCCGGCAACGCCGAGCGCCTGCATTGCCTCGCGGCGCAGGTCGACGGCGACACCGGCTGGATCCACGAAGCGCGCGGCGACGGCGATCTCCACGTGATCGCCGCGCAGCGGCATGCGCCGGGCCCGGGCCTGCACCCGGCCGGCGACGCCTGCGGCGATGGCCGGGCCGTACAGCGCTTCGCCGCGGAGATGCGGTCCGGGCGGGAAATCGTGCTGGAGAAGTTCGTCGCCTATGCCAGCGGTCCGCGCGTGGAGGGTCTGCGCGCGCGGACCGAAGATGCGCTGCAGCGCGCCTGCGTCGAAGGCGTTCTCGGCATCGGTGCGATCCAGGCGGCGGCGATGGCGGCGTTCTGGATGGATGCCGATATTGCCGTTCCGGGCGATCCGGCGATCGAACGCGCGCTGCGCTTCAATCTCTTCCACATCTTCCAGTCGGCCGGCCGCAACGGCATCGACGGGACCGCCGCCAAGGGCATGACCGGCGAAGGCTACGAGGGACACTGCTTCTGGGACACCGAGGCCTTCGTGCTGCCGGCGATGGCGCTGCTGGTGCCGGACGTCGCGCGGGCGATGCTGTCGTTCCGCCATCGCACGCTGGATGCGGCGCGCGCCCATGCGCGCGAAATGAATCATCCGCGCGGCGCGCTGTATCCCTGGCGCACGATCGCCGGCGACGAATGCTCGGCGCACTATCCCAGCGGGTCCGCGGCCTATCACATCAATGCGGCGGTGGCCTACGCCATCGGCCTGTATCTCGATGCGACCGACGATGTCGGCTTCCTGCGGGATGCCGGCGCGGAAATGCTGTTCGAGACCGCGCGCATCTGGCCCCAGGCGGGTCATTTCAATCCGCGGCGCGCCGGTGCCTTCTGCATCCACGAGGTCACCGGCCCCGACGAATACACGACCCTGGTCGACAACAATCACTACACCAACCGCATGGCCCGGCAGCATCTGCGGCTGGCGGTCGCGGTATGGCATCGGCTGCGCGCGGACGCGCCGGACGCTCTCTCGGCGCTGTCGGCGCGGATCGGACTGGACGATGGCGAAATTGCGCTGTGGGCGCGCGCCGCCGAGGCGATGTACCTCGGCTACGACGCACGCGCCGGCGTGTTCGCCCAGGACGACAGCTTTCTCGACAAGCCGCGCTGGCCGTTTCCGCCCAAGCCGGGCGGGCATCGGCCGCTGCTGCTGGATTACCACCCGCTCACGCTGTACCGGCATCAGATCTGCAAGCAGGCCGACGTGACGATGGCGCTGGTGCTGGCGGGCGACGATGTCGACGTCGCCTGCAAGAAGCGCTGCTTCGACTATTACGAAGCGGTCACCACCCACGACTCCACGCTGTCCGCGCCGGTGCACGCCATCCTCGCCGCGGAAGTGGGGCATGCCGACAAGGCGCTGGGATATTTCCTCGACAGCCTGCGCGTGGATCTCGACGATCTGCACGGCAACACCGCGCACGGTGCGCACATGGCGGCGATGGCGGGCAGTTGGCTGGCGCTGGCGCAGGGGTTCGCGGGATTGCGCGTTCACGACGGCATGCCGGGATTCGCGCCGACCCTGCCGCCCGGCTGGCCCGGTTACGGTTTCGGTCTGCGCTGGCGCGGGCGCCGTCTGCGCGTGGACGTGACCGGTGCCGGGGTCGTCTATCGCCTGCACGAAGGCGAACCGCTGACGATCCGTCACGAAGGACAGACCGTGGAACTGCGCTGCGACGCGCCGCTGAGCCGTGCATTGTCGGACCGCAGGTCCGCCGCGCGCGCATCGTTCCCGCGCCGCTGCGACGCGCTGATCTTCGATCTCGACGGCGTGCTGACGGATACCGCCGAAACCCACTACCGCGCGTGGCGGCGGCTGGCGGACGAGATCGGCGTGCCGTTCGCGCGCGCCGACAACGAGCGGATGAAGGGCGTCGACCGGATGGCCTCGCTCGACATCCTGCTGCAACGCGCGTCGCGCGACTATCCGCCCGCGGAGCGCCTGGCGCTGGCCGCGCGCAAGAACGAATACTACGTGCAGGACATCGGCGGCATCACGCCGGATCGCCTGTTCGACGGCGTCCATGCGCTGCTCGCGGACGCACGCCGACGCGGCCTGAAGCTGGCCGTCGCTTCGGCCAGCCGCAACGCCGCGCTGCTGCTGCGGAATCTCGGCATCGCCGACAAGTTCGATCATGTCGTCGATGCGGCGCACCTCTCCCGCGCCAAACCCGACCCTGAAATCTTCCTCGCCGCCGCACATGCCCTCGGTGTATCCCCCGCCGTGTGCATCGGCATCGAGGACTCGCTCGCGGGCATCGCCGCCATCCATGCGGCGGGGATGTCCGCGATCGGGGTCGGCGATGCCGGGGTTCTGTCTCCGGCGGATGCGGTGGTGCCCGACATCGCCCATCTGCGTCTTTCCGATTTCGTCATTCCCTGAGGCACGCGGTCGCAGAAACCGCGGTCTTTCGGCACATCCACACATCCATTCCCAGGAGGGAACACCATGCGATACACGATTCCGATGCGCTATGCCCTGTCGTTGGCCATCGCCGCGGCGCTGTCGCCGACGCTGGTCGCAGCGCAGGATGCGGGCGCTGCGCCGGCCGGCGCGGACGAGGCCGCGAACGAGAGCGCGAACGAACTCGACGCGATCGTCGTCAGCGGTACCGCGAAATTCCGCGGCCTGAGCAAGCGCGACGCGAGCTTTTCGATCACCACCGCATCGCCCGAACAGATCCAGGAGGCCGCGCCCACCAGCACCGCCGACCTGTTGAAGATCGTGCCCGGCGTGTGGGCGGAATCCAGCGGCGGCGGCACCGGCGCGAACGTGTTCGTGCGCGGCATGCCGTCCGAGGGCGACGCCCCGTTCTTCACGCTGCAGCTCGACGGTTCGCCGATCTATCCGCCGCCGACGCTGTCGTTCCTGGAGAACACGACCCTGTTCCGCATCGACGACACCATCGAACGCGTCGAAGCGCTGCGCGGCGGCCCGAGCCCGGTGTATTCGAACGGCCAGCCGGGCGTCACCGTCAATTTCATCCAGCGCAAGGGCGGCGACGAGCACGACGGTAGCGTGCGCGTGACCCTCGGCAGCGATGCGCTGCGGCGTCTCGACGTGTACGACGGCGGTCCGCTGGGCCGCGCCGACAGCGGCTGGTTCTACAGCGTCGGCGGCTTCTGGCGCGAGACCGACGGCGTGCGCGATCCCGGTTTTCCTGCGGAAAAGGGCGGCCAGCTCAGCGGAACCCTGACCCGGCGCTGGGACGACGGCGAGTTCACCGTGTACGCGCGCCACACCAACGACCGCAACGTGTTCTACACCGGCATCCCGCTGCTGTCCCGCAACGGTGGCGACGATATCTCGGGCTTTCCCGGCATCGATCCGACCAGCGGCACGCTGCTCGGCCCCGATTTCCGGCGCGTGACTCTCCCCACCGGCATCGCCGGGCAGACCATGACCCGCGATCTGGCGGACGGACGCGGCGTCGACATCACCGTGTTCGGTGCGGCCCTGGACTGGAACATCGGGCGCTGGACGATCAGCGACCGCTTCAACGTCCTCAGCGGCGAAGCGCCGACCAACGGCCTGTTCACCGGCGCCAATCCGGTGCGGCTGGCCGACTACATCTCGGACACCTACGGCACCACCGGCAGCGGACGCTTCGTCGATGGCGGCGCCGCGGTCGATCCGAACCAGCAGGTCCTCACCGCCGGCTGGTGGGTGGTCGACAAGGATCTGCGCTCGTTCACCAACGATCTGCGTTTCAGCATCGATTTCGACGAGCGCAATGCGTTGACCTTCGGCCTGTACCATGCGCGCTATTCGTCCGAGGATCGCTGGTGGCTGGGCAACAACATGCTGCTGACCGCGGAAAATCATGCGCGGCGGGTCGATCTGACCCTGGCGGACGGCCGCATCGCCACCCGCGAAGGCTTCGTCGGCACGTCGTTCTACAACATCTTCGGCGACTACGATGGCCGCAATACCGCGTTCTTCGTCACCGACGAGTGGAAAGCCACCGACCGACTGCGCCTCGATGCCGGTATCCGTCACGAGCGCCAGACCGTGGACGGCACCGTGCGCGATCCGGTGTCGGTGGATCTGGACGGCAATCCGAACACGCTGTACGACAACAACACCTCGGTCTCGACCACGCCGCGCAGCATCGATCAGGACGACAGCGCCACGTCGTGGACGGTCGGCGCCAATTACAGCGTCAACGATGCGATGAGCGTGTTCGGCCGGGTGAATTCGGGCTTCAAGTTCCCGTCGTTCGACAACCTGCGCGATCGCGCCACGCAGACCCAGGAGATCGACCAGTACGAAGTCGGCCTCAAGGCGGCCGGCAGCACCTACGAGGTGTACGTCACCGCGTTCTACAACGATTTCGTCGGCCTGCCGTTCCAGGCGTTCGACCAGTCCGGCAACAACATCGTGGTGATCGGCGATTCGAAGGCGAAGGGCATCGAGTTCGAAGGCGCGGTGGGTCCCTTCGGCGGATTCGATCTGGGGTGGAATGCGACCTGGCTCCGGGCCGACTACGGTCGATTCGGCACGTTCAGCGGCAATCAGGTGGTGCGTCAGCCGAAGTTCCGTCTGCGCCTGACGCCCAGTTATCTGTGGACGACCGGCTGGGGCGACGTGAAGGCGTTCGCGACCTACACCCACGTCGGCGATCGCTATTCGGATCCCGCGAACGGGCAGGTGCTGCCGGCGTACGATACCTGGGACATCGGCGCCAGCGCGCACGTCGGCGATCACTGGGAGTTCACCTTCAGCGGCCGCAACGTCACCGACGAGATCGCGCTGACCGAAGGCAATGCGCGCGTGATCGGCAACGCCACCAGCGGCGGTGTGTTCATGGGGCGGCCGATCGAAGGCGCGTCGTGGCAGGTCTCCGCCGCCTATCGTTGGTGATCCGCATGCGGCGCTTCCCGCGGGAAGCGCCGCTGTGGCGGTCGGATGCGTACCGTATGCGCATCCGGTCGAGTGTCCCGATGCCGTCCCCGTGGAGCCACGCATGACCCGTACACGCACGACCCAGGCACTTGCGACGCATGCACGCACGACGCATGCACGCATGATCCTGGCGATGATCCTGACCTACGGGATTTTCGCGATTCTGCTCAACAGCGTCGGTACGCTGATCCTGCAGAGCCAGGCCAGCCTCGGCGCCAGCCGCGCGGCCGCAAGCGTGCTCGATGCGTACAAGGATCTGCCGATCGCGATCGTGTCCTTCCTGGTGGCCTCGTGGCTGCCGCGCTTCGGCTACCGCAGGGCGATGATGACGGGCCTGCTGCTGGTCGCGGTCGCCTGCGTGGGCATGCTGGCGATGAATACCTTCTGGATGGTCAAGCTGCTGTTGGCCGCCACCGGCGTCGCGTTCGCGCTGGTGAAGGTGTCGGTGTATTCCAGCATCGGCCTGCTCACCGACGATCCGAAACGTCATGCCGGTCTGACCAGCACGATCGAAGGCTGGTTCATGGTCGGGGTGCTCGCGGGGCCGTGGCTGTTCGGCGCCTTCATCCAGCGGCAGCGCACGCCGGACGATCCGGTCTGGTTGCAGGCCTATGCCTGGCTCGCGCTGGCCTGCGTGGTCGCGATCGCACTGCTCGCCAGCGTGCGGCTGGACGAATCGCGCGCGCGCGACGAACAGGGTTCGCTCGGCGCGTTCGCCGACATGTTGCGCCTGGCGCTTCGCCCGCTGGTCGCGGTGTTCGTGATTTCCGCATTCCTTTACGTCCTGATCGAACAGAGCATCGGCACCTGGCTGCCGACGTTCAATGCCGACATCCTGCATCTCTCCACGGCGACCAGCGTCGAAATGGCCAGCCTGTTCGCGGCGTTCACCGCGCTTGGTCGTCTGACCGCGGGGCAATTGCTGCGACGCGTGCCCTGGCATGTGCTGCTGTCGACCTGCGTGGTCGCCACCGCACTCGTCATGCTGATCGCCCTGCCGATGGCGGCAGGCGCGCCCGCACCGGCCGGCGAAGGGTGGCGGCATGCGCCGCTCGCCGCGTTCGCGTTGCCCGTCACCGGGTTCTTCCTGGCGCCGATCTATCCGACCATCAATTCGGTGGTGCTCAGCGCGCTGCCGAAGGCGCGTCACGCCGCGATGACCGGTCTGATCGTGGTGTTCTCCGCGCTCGGCGGCACCACCGGATCGTTCGTGACCGGCCAGGTGTTCGCCGGCACCGGCGGACAGTCCGCTTTCCAGCTCACGCTGTTGCCGATGGCGTTGCTGCTGGCCGGCATTCTGTGGCTGAAAGCCCTCGGCGGATCGCGCGACGCCTGATTCCCCGGCCGCGGCGCATCGCCAGGCATCGGGGTCGCGAGTCACCGGGATCGCGTGTCCGCCTCCGGCGGATTTCCGCGTTCTGACCCGTGCTTCGAGCCGCGTGGGCGTTTTCAACCGGCCATGTGCGTCGTCGAGGCCTGGATGCCGATTCAAGGGCGAGAACGTCGCCCGGCGGCCTTCATGGACGTGGGGCGTCGTCGGATCATGGCGGGAGGCGCAGGGGGCCGCCCGTCGCTGTGCGGCGACGGGCCACCCGATCATCCATCTCCCGGAAAACATCAGCATGAAACAAGGAATCAGGACCAGGCTCGCCCTGGCCAGCGCACTGCTCGTCGGCGCCGCCGGTGCCGCCCAATCCGCCACGCTCGTCACCGACTGGAACGACCAGTCGCTGCAGGCCGTCCGCGCCACGCGGATGGCGCCCCCGATCTTCGCCCGCGCCAATGCGATCGTGAACACCGCGATGTACGACGCATGGGCGGCCTACGACAACAAGGCCAACGGCACCCAACTCGGCGGCGAGCTGCGCCGCCCCGCCAACGAACGCACCGACGCCAATCGCCGCAAGGCGATGAGCTACGCCGCATATCGCACGCTGGTCGAACTGTTCCCGACCCGCAAGTCGCAGTTCGACGCCGAAATGGCGCGTCTCGGCTACAACCCGAACGACTTCACCGGCGATCTGTCCACGCCGCAGGGCGTGGGCAACGTGGCCGCGGCCGCGGTGATCCAGTTCCGTCGCGCCGATGGCTCGAACCAGCTCGGCGACATCAACGGCGGCGCGCCCTACAGCGACTACACCGGCTACGTGCCGATCAATACCCCGACCCGGATCATCGATCCCACGCGCTGGCAGCCGCTGGCGGTGCCGAACGGCAGCGGCGGTTTCAACGTCCAGACCTTCCTCACGCCGCATTGGGGCAACGTCAAGGGATTCGGCCTCAGCCGCTACAACCAGTTCGCGGTGCCGGCACCGGCGAAATTGGGGACATTCGAATTCTGGCGCCAGTCGGTCGAAGTCGTCGCCTACAGCGCAACGCTGAGCGATCGCACCAAGACCATCGCCGAATGGTGGGCCGACGGTCCGGGATCGGAAACGCCGCCGGGCACCTGGATCCTGTTCGCGAAGCAGGTGTCGGATCGCAAGGGACATACGCTGGCGCAGGACATCCGCATGCACTTCGCGCTGACCAATGCGATGTTCGACGCCGGCATCGCGGTGTGGGGCTACAAGCGCCAGTACGACTACGCGCGTCCGGTGACCACCATCCACCATCTCTTCAACAACCGGCCGATCCTGGCCTGGGGCGGCGAAGGGCAGGGCACGAAGTGGATCCAGGGGCAGAACTGGCGTCCGTACCAGATCGCGACCTTCATCACGCCGCCGTTCTCCGAACACGTATCGGGCCACAGCACCTTCAGTGCGTCGGCTGCGGAAGTGCTGAAGCTGTTCACCGGCAGCGACAGCTTCCCCAACTCGGTCGTGGTGCCGGCGGGCTTCTCGCTGGTCGAGCCCGGCGTGGTGCCGGCGCAGGATGTCACCTTGTCGTGGCCGACGTTCTCGGCCGCAGCCGACGAGGCCGGCATCTCGCGCCTCTACGGCGGTATCCACTTCCGCAACGGCGATCTCGAAGGCCGCAAACTCGGACGCAGAATCGGTGCGCAGGCGTATGCGTTGAGTCGCGCCTACATCAACGGCACCGCGGGCAACTGACCGTCGCGGGCCGCGCCGCTGCACGGCCCGCGAGCGGAGATTCCGGACGCAAGAGCCGCCTCGTGCGGCTCTTGCGCGTTCGCGCCCTGCCACCGACAGGTTTGCCTGAATGGGCGAAACGGTCGCCCGCGACCGGCGAAACAGCGACTTTCGCCACATAAACCGCGGGTCTTCAACCGCTTCCTGCAGTCGACCCTAAACTTTTTCTTCAATCGCGCGATATGCACTGGGTGGAGGCGGCACGAGGCATGCCGTATCCCCAGCGCCACCACGGCGACTCTCGTCTCCGGGAGTGCCTCGTGCCGCCTCCGCACCCGTCGATGGCGTTCATGTTCGTTGCAGCGTGCCATGCGCAGATCGATCGCATGCGTCGGCACGCATCGTGATGTGCGCGCCTGGCGCAAACGATGAGCGCCGGATCGTGGACACGCACGAAACCCTCTTCATTCGTTGCGGGCTGCGCAGCATCGCGCGTCGCGGGTGCGCATGACAAAACCCGCGCGACTCGCTCTATGATGAGCCCACCCTACCGAGGCTTCAGGATTCGCCATGAATTTCGATAATCTGGACAACGAGGAGCTGTTGCGACTGTCGCTGGATGCGATCAATGGAGGTCGCGATTCGGAGGCGATCTCGATGCTCAAGCAGATGTTGTCGCGCGAGCCGGGACATCTCCATGCCACCTATCTGCTCGCCGCGCAGCATGCGCAGATCGGTCTGTTCGATCGTGCTGAATCCGGATTCCGCACCGTCGTTGCGATGTCTCCCGACTTCTCCATCGCCCGTTTCCAGCTCGGCCAACTGCTGACGATGAAGGGCGCCGCCGACGAAGCGCGCGACGTGCTGTCGCCGCTGTTTTCAGGCGCCGATGCGCTGTCGGCCTACGCGCGCGGCATGTCCGCGCTCGCTGCGGGCGATGCGCAGACCGGCCTGCGCGAACTCGAACAGGGGCTCGCGCTTCCGCAGGAGATTCCCGCGCTGATGAGCGACATGCAGCGCCTGCGCGACAATCTGCTGCAGAGCGCTGCAGCCGAAGCGTCGCCGGTCGCCGCGCCCGAAACGCCGTCGGCGCCGGCCTATCTCGCAGGCTACGGCTACGGCCGTTCCGGCGACGCCGAGTGACGATCGATCGGCTCTCGTCGCTCTCCGCGCAGATCGCCGCGCTGCGCGCGGAGATGTCGCGCAAGAGCGGCGATTCGCGACGCAAGCGCGATGCGGACGATGTCGAAAACGCATCGGTGCCGGCGCACGAAGCGAAACGCGATCCCGACGAACTGCGCAAGCAGCTCGTCGAGATCGTGCGCGGTGTCGGCGTCGACGATGCCGACGCGCTCGAACAGGTGCGCGGACGGGTGGTGAAGGCGGTCCTGCTGTGGGAATTCGGCCAGGAACTGCGCGAGCACGCGGAGTGGCAACCGATGGTGGAGACCATCGCGGGGGCAATGGCGGCCGACGATCGTTTTCGTAATGCTTTCAATCGGTTGATCGTCGATTTGCAGGTTTGACGTGAGCAAAGTGTGACGTTGACAGCCTTCCGGAAGACCGCTAGCGTATGTCCCACGCGATGCGTTAGCGCTTCACTGGAGTTCGGTCTTGCTGACAGGGGATGTTCCTTCGCGTAGGAGCAAAAAGACCTGACAGGCTTTCATGGGGATGAAAGCCTCCGGGGTGACACCACACGGAGACACATCACCTGATGGCCACGCATCAAGGGCGGGCTGCGCGTTTACGGGAGTTTTTCGCGCAGGACCCACATAACCAAGACATCGCCTGCGATCTTGCCGACGCGCTTTCCGCGTCGGGCGAGATCGATGAAGCGATGAAAATCCTCGAATCCTTCACCGAAACCGCAATGCCGTCGCCAGGCGTTCGTTTCCGGCTCGCGCGCTGTCGGCTCGCGACCGGCGCCTACGATGCGGCCGCTGCCGGTTACGCGTCCCTGATCGAATCGGGCAACGACGCCGTCGCCGTCCGCCACGATCTCGCCTTCGCGCAGTTGTGCATGCGCGAACCGCAGGCGGCGATGGCGACGCTCGAATCCGCGCTCGCCGCATTCGGTCCATCGCCTGAACTGCTGATCCTGAAATCGCGCGTCAACGCGATGCTCGGCGACTACGCGCAGGCCGCGCTCGATGCCGATGGCGCGCTCGCGATGCGTCCGGACGATGCGCAGGCGATGGGCGTGAAATCGCTGGCGCTGCTGGACGACAGCCAGCTCGATGCCGCGGCGCAGGCCGCGCGCGATGCGCTCGAACGCGATCCGCAGCAGCACGAAGCGCTGCTGGTCGCATCGACCATCAGCCTGTGGCGACAGGATCTCGATCCTGCGCAGAACTTCTTCGAGCGCGCATTGGCGCGTCATCCCAATTCCGGACGGGCGCTGTCCGGTTACGGCCAGCTGCTGATGCTGCGCAACGATCTGCCGCAGGCGGGCCAAGTGCTCGAACACGCGGTGGTCGCGATGCCGGACCACATCGGCACCTGGCATGCACTTGCCTGGAATCAGCTCCTTCGCGGCGATCGCGAAGGTGCGGAAGTCAGCTACCGGAAGGCCTACGACGTCGATCGCAATTTCGGCGACACCCATGGCGGGCTCGCGCTCGTCGCGGTGCTCCGCGGCGATCTCGACGAGGCCGAACTGTCGGTCAGGCGCGCGTTGCGCCTCGATCCCGATGCCGTGACCGCGCGCTACGCACAGGCGCTGCTCATGGAGGCGCGTGGGGACGCGGACGGTTCGGAAGCTGCGATCGCGAAACTCCTTCCGGATCACAGTGCGTTCGCCGCGCTGCCGGTCCGCGAATTCGCCCAACGACTGAAGAGCACGCTCACAGCCGGTCCGCGCTGACGGGGGTTCCATGGATTCCGATCTCGCCATCCGTCTTCTGACGGACATGTTGCTGTCGGCCGCGAAAATGTCGGCCCCCATCCTGCTGGCCACGCTGGTGGTCGGTTTGATCATTTCGATCATCCAAGTTGCGACGCAGATCCAGGAAATGACCTTGACTTTCGTGCCCAAGCTCATCGTCGTGCTGGTGGTCTGCCTCGGCCTCGGCAGCTGGATGCTCTCGGTCGCGATGGAGCTGTCGACGCGCCTGTTCGAACTGGCGGGGACGCTCTGACCGTGGACCGCATCGAGGACTTCGCCGCGTTGCTGGTGCTGGCGTTCCTGCGCTACGTGCCTGCGGTGGTGCTGCCCGGCTTTTCGCCGCTGCGCTGGGCGCCGGCGCTGGTGCGCATCGTGTTCGCGATGGCGCTGGCATGGCTGACGGTGCTGGCGCTGCCCGACAGTGCGTTCTCTCTGGAAGCGCGCGGCGCCGCAGGCTGGATCACCGCGGCGCTCGGCGAACTCGCGATCGGCATGGTCTTCGGGCTGGTGGTGATGATTCCGCAGGCCGCGCTGCACACATCCGGCTGGTTGATCGACATCCAGGCCGGTCTCGGCGCCGCCACGCTGTTCAATCCGGGCGGGCAGGGCGATCCGCAATCGCTGCTCGGCACCGCGCTGATGCTGCTCGGCACGGTGATGTTCTTCACCCTCGACATGCACTTGGAACTCTATCGCGGCCTCGTCGCCAGTACCCAGGTGCTGCCGATCGGCGGGCTCGGCATGCGCCCGAGCGCCGAAGGCTTCTTCGGCCTGATCGGCAGCAGTTTCCTGCTCGGATTGATGGTCGCGTTGCCGGTGCTGCTGGGCCTGTTCGCGATCGACGTCGGCGTCGCCTACGCCACGCGGTCGATGCCGCAGGCCAACGTGTTCTTCCTCGCGCTGCCGCTGAAGGTGCTGGCCGCGATCCTGCTGCTGGTGGTGTCGCTGCGCTATGCGCCAGCGCTGATGCTGCGCCTCTACCAGGACGCGTTCTCGCGCGTCCCCGCGATGATGGGAGGCTGACCGTGTCGCAGGGCGATCAGGACAAGACCGAAGAGCCGACCCCGTTCCGTCTCGACGAAGCGCGCAAGCGCGGCGAGGTCGCGAAGAGCATCGAAGTCTCCGGCATCGTGGTGATGATCGTCTTCGCGGCGATCGTTGGGCTCACCGGCGCGGGCGTGGCGTTGGCGCTGGCCAACGCGACCCGGCGGATGATCTCGGTCGCCGGCGACGTGAAATCGCTCGACGGCGCCTTCGTCGGCTGGATGTCCAACACCTACGCGCCGGTGTGGCAGGCGCTGACGCCGCTGCTGCTCGGCCTGCTGGTCGCGGCGGTGCTCGGCCATCTGCTGCAGACCGGACCGATCTTCACCACCCATCCACTGAAGCCGGACTTCAAGCGGATGAATCCCATGCAGACCCTCAAGCGCGTGTTCTCGATGCGCACGCTGTGGGAGCTGGGCAAGCTCACGGTCAAGTTCGCGCTGCTCGGCGCGATCTGCTGGGTGATGATCACCCGCGCCGCTGCGCTGGCCGAGGCGGTGGCGATGTCGCTGCCGCAGCGCGCCGGTTCGCTGCTGCACGGCGCCTTCGTCAAGGCTTCGATCTACACGCTGCTGGCGCTCGCGCTGGTGGCGGCGGTGGACATGCTGTTCACCCGCCGCGAGTTCATGAAGAAGATGCGCATGAGCCGCCGCGAGCTGAAGGACGAGATCAAGCGCCGCGACGGCGACCCGGCGGTGAAGTCCAAGCAGAAGCAGCAGTTGCGCGAACTGCTGAAGAAGACCCGCGCGCTGGCCAAGGTGCCGTCGGCCGACGTGATCATCACCAATCCCACGCACGTCGCGGTCGCCCTGCGCTACCGGCCCGGCGAAACGCTGGCGCCGGTGATCCTGGCGAAGGGCGCGGGCGTGCTGAGCGCGCGCATCCGCGCGATCGCGGCGCGGCATCGGGTGCCGATCGTGCGCTCGCCGAAGCTCGCGCGGATGCTGTATCGGGAATGCGAGATCGACGGCATGGTGCCGGCCGATCAGTACGCGGCGCTCGCGCCGATCTATCGTGAAATCTGGGCGTCGAAGCGGGAGATGGGCGGATGAGACAGTTGTTCCTCCAGTTGTGGACCGGCAAGCGCGACATGCTGTTGATCGCGCTGGTCATCGGCGTGCTGGCGGTGTTGTTCGTGCCGATCCCGTCGCCGCTGCTCGACTTCCTGCTGGTGGCCAACATCAGCATGGCGCTGCTGATCCTGCTGGTGACCTTCTTCACCGAAACGCCGCTCAAATTCTCGACCTTTCCGACCATCCTGCTGCTGGTCACGCTGTTCCGGTTGGCGCTCAACGTCTCCGCGACGCGCCTGATCCTGGAAGGCGCGGACGCCGGCCGGGTGATCAACGCGATCGGCGAATTCGTGGTCGGCGGCAACTACATCGTCGGCGCGGTCGTATTCCTGATCCTGGTCGTCGTGCAGTACGTGGTGGTGACCAGCGGCGCACAGCGCGTGGCCGAAGTCGCCGCGCGTTTCACCCTCGACAGCATGCCCGGCAAGCAGATGAGCATCGACGCCGACATGAACATGGGGCTGATCGACGAGCACGAAGCGCGTCGTCGCCGCGCGCTGATCGAGAAGGAGGCGAACTTCTACGGCGCGATGGACGGCGCGACCAAGTTCGTGAAGGGCGACGCCATCGCCGGCATCATCATCATCCTCGTCAACATCGTCGGCGGCCTCGCGATCGGCATCGCCCAGCTCGGTCTGCCCTGGGGCGAAGCGGTGCAGCGGTTCACCCTGCTGACCATCGGCGACGGCATCGTCACCCAGATCCCGTCGCTGGTGATCGCGGTCGCGACCGGCGTGATCATCACCCGCGCCGCCGCCGACGCCCAGCTCGGCGCCGAGATTCCGCGCCAGGTGCTGGCGAATCCGAAGGCATTGATCATCGTCGGCCTCGCGCTGTTCCTGGTGATGCTGCTGCCCGGCTTCCCGAAGGTTCCGGTGATCGTGGTGCTGTTCGCGCTCGGGGGGCTGGTCTGGATGAGCCTGCGCGCGGCGCGCACCGCCGAACAGGCCGAAGAGGATGCCGGCGAAACCACGCCCGCGCAGCAGAAGGCGGGCGACGAGATCCAGCAGTGGATGCGGATCGAGCCGCTGGAAGTGCGCTACGGCGCCGAACTGGCTTCGATGTTCGCCGGCGAGGACAGCGACTTCCAGCAGCGCGTCGCGACGCTTCGCAAACAGATCGCGCAGGATCTCGGCTTCCTGATGCCGAAGCTCAGCGCCACCGCGCGCAGCGAACTGCCGGCGAACGGCTACGAGATCCATTTCCATGGCAATCGCGTCGGCGGCGGCGAGCTGATGCTCGACCACCTGCTGGCGATCAATCCCGGCGGCAGCCGGCAGAAGCTGGAAGGCCCGGACACCCGCGATCCGGCCTACGGTCTGCCCGCGCAGTGGATCGCCAAGACGCTGCGCCAGACCGCGCGCTCCGCGGGCTACACCATCGTCGATCCCGACACGGTGCTGATGACCCATCTCGGCGAAGTGGTGAAGCGCCAGTCCGCCGATCTGCTGACGCGCGCCAGCGTCGAACGCATGCTGCAGCGCGTGCGCGAACAGCACGCCTCGCTGATCGACGAGTTGGTGCCGGGCGTGATGAGCTATTCCGACATCCAGAAGGTGCTGCAGCTGCTGCTGCGCGAGCAGGTGAGCATCCGCAATCTCGAAGCCATCCTCGAAACCCTGGTCGACGCCGGCAAGACCGTGAAGGGCGCGGAAGACCTCGCAGAGCGCGTGCGCGAACGGCTCGGCGCCGCGATCTGCCAGGGGCTGCGCGACAGCAACGGCGATCTGCAGGTGCTGACCCTGGCGCCGGAATTCGAGCGCGCGCTGCTCGCGAACGTGCGTCCGGGCGAACAGCGCGCATCGCCGTTCAACGAAATGTCGCAGCTCGACGCCTTCATGAAGAACATCACCCGCCAGGTCGAAGCGATGATGGGCCGCAACCTGCCGCCGGTGGTGCTGTGCCCGTCGCCGGTGCGCCGTTCGCTGCGCGGACTGCTGCATCGTTCGATGCCCTACGTCGCGGTGATCGGCATGAACGAGATCCCGACCAATCTCCCGGTGCGTTCGTTCGCCGCCATCCATGCCGCTGCCGCCTGAGGACCCCATGACCGATACCCTGCAAGCCATCGCCCGCAGCCTCAGCAACGACGTGCAGACGCTGTCGACGATCAGCCACAACGTCGCCAACATGCATACGCCCGGCTACCGCGGCGTGCGCGCGATCCCCGAATTCAACGTCTCCGGCGTCGATCCGCAGACCGTTGCGGGAACGGCCGCGGAACTCCGCTCGGGCACGGGCCTGTCCACCGCGATCGACCAGCGCGACGGCGTGCTGGCGCAGACCGGCAACGATCTCGACATCGCGCTGCGCGGCCCCGGTTTCTTCGTGGTCGAGCGCGACGGCAGGCACCTGCTGTCGCGCGCCGGCGCGCTGCGCACCGACGCCGAGGGTCGTCTGGTCACCGCCAGCGGCGATGTCGCGGTCGGCTATTCGGGCGCGCTGCAGATGCCGGCCGGCAAGGTCCGCTTCGAACGCGACGGCCAGGTCTTCGTCGCCGATCAGGCGGTCGGCCAGCTGCAGATCGTCGCCGTCGCCGACGCCTCGCGCCTGCATCCGGTCGGCAACGGCGCCTACGCCTACGACGGCGATCTCGTCGAGTGGAAGGGCAGCGTGGTCCAGGGCGCGATCGAACGCGCCAACGTCGACGCCGCCGAAGAGACCGTCCGCCTGATGGAGACGACGCGCCACGCCGAATCGGTGCAGCGCGCGATTTCCATCTACGACAAGGCGATGGACACCGGCATCAACCAGATCGGCGGCAACTGACGGGGGAGGATCTGATTGCGCGCTGATCCTCGCGCGGTCCGCAAATCGCTTCAGGACACGAAACGCTTCAACGCAACACCGAACGCCATTCCACCGCACCACCTCCGCAGTCACGACTTCCGTACAGGGACACCAGCATGATCGACGCACTCTACATCTCGGCCAGCGGCCTGCGCAGCGAGCAGAAACAGATCGACGTGATCTCCAACAACGTCGCCAACATGCATACGCCCGGATTCAAGCGCAGCCGGGTGAACTTCGTGGAAGTGGCCACCGCGGGCGTGTCCGCGGGCATCGGCGCCACGGCCGACTCCAGCGGCAACGGCACCCGCATCCACTCAACCTCGACCATGTTCGCGGCCGGCAACCTGCGCGCCACCCAGAATCCGCTGGATCTCGCCATCGATGGCCACGGTTTCTTCGAATTCGAGGCCGAGAACGGCCAACTCGTCTACAGCCGCGACGGCCAGTTCCGGATCGATGCCGAAGGCCAGCTCGTCAACGTCCAGGGCCTGCGCCTGTCGCGTCCGATCCAGATGCCCGCCGACGCCGAGAACGTGCGCATCGCGCCGAACGGCGAAATCACCGCGATCCTGTCGGGTTCGCCGGACCGCCAGGTGATCGGCCAGATCGAGTTGACCGCGTTCGCCGCGGAAGACGCGCTGGACGTGCTGGGCGACAACCGCTTCGGCGCCACCGACGCCGCCGGCGCGCCGTCCTACGGCCGTCCCGGCGAGGACGGTTTCGGCAGCGTGCAGCAGGGGTACGTCGAGCTGGCGAATGTCGAGATGGTCGAGGAAATGACCGCGCTCGTGCTCGCCCAGCGCGCGTATCAGCTCAACGCGCGCGTGCTGCAGGCGTCCGACCAGATCCTCGAAACCATCAACAACCTCCGCCGCTGATTCCGACGCCGATTCTCGCGCCCGACCGCATGTCCCGCCTTCTCGCCCTCGCCATGGCCGCCGCGCTCGCTTCGCCTTCTCCGGCGACGCAGACGTTGCCGGCCGCGGACATCCAGCGCGAAGTTGATCTCGCGCTGGCGCAGCGTCTGCGCGAGGCGGGCAGCAGCGCGCGGATCGTCGCGATCTCCGGCGTGCGCGATCAGTCGCTGCCCGCCGGTCGCGCGAAGGCCGAGGTCGGCGCGATCGCCGGGCGCTGGCCGCGCGCGCGCGCCGGCGTGCCGGTGCGGCTGACGGTGGATGGCCGCGCGGTTCGCACGGTGACGGCGTGGGTCGAAACGACCGATGTCCGTCGCGTGCTGACCTACGCCGACGCCGCCAACGCCAGGACCGCCGGCGACGCGCTGCGTCTCGCGGCGGGAGACGTGGACATGACATGTTGCGACGGATCCGCGGTCGCGGATGCCGACGCGCTGCGCGGCCAGCGCCTGCGTCGCGCCGTGCGCGCGGGCGCGCCGGTGTTGCCGTCCGATTTCGAACCGATGCCCGACGTGGCGGAGCGCCAGCAGGTGACGATCGAAGTCGTGCGCGGTCCGGTGCGCCTCACCACGATCGGCACCGCGCTCGCGGACGGCCACATCGGACAAACCATCGCGGTGCGTCCCGACGCATCGGACAGCGCGGTCGTCGCGCGAGTCATCGACAAAAAGAAGGTGAGTCTTGAAGAGTAGATCCCCGATGAAACGCCACCACCGGCCCGCCTGGACGGTGGTCCCGGCCCTGGGTCTTGCGCTGCTCGCCACCGCATCGCATGCGGTCGCAGGCGAGGGCGACAGCCAACGCGAAAGCCTCATCGATCCGGGGCGTTATCGCGCTTTGGCCGCGGACCATCGCGCCTACCGTGTCGGTGACATCGTCACCATCCAGGTGCTGGAAGCCACGCGCGCGAAATCGCAGGCGGCCACCGAGGCCGGCAGCGAGCTCGATCTCGGCGTCGGCCTGAGTTCGCCGTCGACGACCTACGACGCCACCCTCGGCCTCAACGGCGGCAACGCCTCCGGCGCGCAGACCACGCGCGTCGGCGAACTGCGCACGCAGGTGTCGGCGCAGGTCATGGCGATCGAAGCCAACGGCAACCTGCGCATCGAAGGCGAGCAGTCGCTGATCGTCAACGGCGAACGCCAGAAGATCCGGATCAGCGGTCTGGTGCGTCCCGAGGACATCAGCGCCGCCAACACGGTCTGGTCGAACCGCATCGCCAATGCCGACCTCGAACTGCTCGGCGTCGGCGTGGTCAGCGAGTCGCAGCGCCAGAGCATCCTTTATCGCGTGTTCAAATGGCTGAGGTTGATGTGATGCGTCCCTTCGCGTTGTTTTCCGCTTTCGCGCTCGCCGCGCTGCTCGCGTCGACCGCCGCCGCGCCGGCCGTCGCCGCCGAGGTCAAGATCAAGGACATCGCCCGCATCGCCGGCGTGCGCGAGAACGCGCTCACCGGTTACGGCCTGGTGTTCGGCCTGTCCGGCTCCGGCGATTCCATCCGCAACCGCGCCACCGTGCAGTCGGTGGCGAACACGCTGCGCAATTTCGGCGTGAACGTCAGCGAAGCCGACATCGCCAGCCGCAACGTGGCCGCGGTGATCGTCACCGCGAAATTGCCGGCCTTCGCCGAGCCCGGCCAGGAGCTGGACGTGCAGGTGGCGTCCTCCGGCGACGCGCGCAGCCTCAACGGCGGCACGCTGATGCTGACGCCGCTGATGGGCCCCGACGCCCGGCTGTACGCGACCGCGCAGGGCGCCATTTCGGTCGGCGGCTATCAGTTCGAGGGCATCACCGCCTCGACCCAGAAGAACCATCCGACCGTCGGCTGGATTCCGTCCGGCGCCACCGTCGAACAGTCCTCGCCGCTGCGCGTGGCCGGCGACGGTCGTTCGCTCAGCGTGCTGCTGAACGAAGCCGATTTCACCAACGCCAACCGCATCGCCGCGTCGATCCGCAGCGCGCTGCCGGGCGTCGCGGTGCGCGCCGAGCATGCGGGCAAGGTCGTGGTCGATTACGGCCGCGTGCCCGACAGCGTGGTCGCCGAAATCGCGCGACTGGAAAACCTCACCATCCAGCAGCAGCGCCGCGCGCGCGTGGTGGTCAACGAACGCACCGGCACCATCGTCGCCGGCGGCGACGTGCGCCTGGGCGCGGTCAGCATTTCGCACGGCAATCTCAACGTCGAGATCCGCACCGATTACACGGTGTCGCAGCCCGGCGGCCTGCTGGTGCGCCCCGGCAGCGGCGTGGCGTCGGTGGTGGTGCCGCGCACGACCCTGCGCACGGACGAAGCCGACGCGCCGCTGGTGAGCATTCCGGAAGGCGCGACCGTCGCCGATCTGGTGGCGTCGCTGCGCGCGGTACGGCTGACGACCCGCGACGTGATCGCGGTGTTGCAATCGATCAAGGCCGCGGGCGCGCTCGACGGCGAGCTGATGATCCAGTGATGAACGATTCCGTACAGCGCGATCCGGCGATGCGCGATCAAACAAACAATCGTCCTGCAACGAGGGGAATGGAATGAGTGCCGAAAACACGATCGATGCCGTGCGTCTGGCCCTGGGCCTGCACGAAGCCCGCGCCCGCGTGGCGGGCATGAATGTCGCCCGCGCCGGCAAGCCCGACGCGACCGCGCTGAAGGTGGATTTTGCCGCGATCGAAGCCGCGCTGCACGAAGTGGCGAAGACCGGCGACGAAGCCGCGGCGGCGCGCCTGATCGAAGCGGCCGCGCGCGAGCTGCAGGCCAGCCGTCCCGAAACCACGCACGACCCGATCCGGCTCGACGAACAGATGGGCCTCATCGCCACCGCCGGTGTCGAATATCAGGCACTCACCGAAGCTCTCAGCCGACAGTTCGGCCTGATGCGCATCGCCATCGCCGGGAGGATCTGAGCATGCCTGTCGATTCCGTGCTCGAAGCGTCGCGCAACGCCATGAACTACGAGCGTCTGCGCATGGATGCCGCCAGCCGCAACATCGCCGGCGCCAACGTGCCGGTCGCGCCGGGCCAGAGCGCGATGCGCTGGCGCGTGGACGGTGCGAATGCCGCCGGCTCGGCCGATTTCGCCGATGCGGTCGGCGCTGCGCCGATGGCGGGTTCGCCCGTGTTGGGCGAGACCGAAGCCACGGTGCGCGAGGTCTACGACCCGGGTCATCCGATGGCCGGCACCGACGGCATGGTCCGCTATCCCGCGGTCGACATGGTCCAGGAAATGACCACGCTGATGACCGCGAGCCGCGGCTACGAAGCCAACGTCCGTTCGTTCAACTTCCTGCGCAACATGCTGCTGCGCGCCATCGAAATCGGAGCCAAGTGATGTCCATCGAAGCGATCTCTCCCACGGGTATCACGCCGTTCGCGGCCGATGTCGCCGCAGCCGACCGCGTTTCCGCCGCCCAGTTTTCCGGTATGCAGGCGTCCGGCGTGCAGGCATCGGGTCTGGATTTCGCATCGATGATCGGCGACGGCCTCAGCCGCGTCGACCAGAGTCTGCGCGCGGCCGACGGCCAGATCCGCAGTCTCGCCGCCGGCGAGAACATCCCGCTGCACGACGTGATGATCTCGATGGAGCGCGCGCGCATGGATCTGATGCTGGTGGTCGAGGTCCGCAATCGCCTGGTGGAGGCCTACCAGGAACTGACCCGCATGCAGCTCTGATCTTCCACGCCGAATCCTCCGCGCAAACGCCCGCCCGCCATCTCCAATAGTCCATCTCCAGGGACGCCGACATGAATCCCCTCAAGTTCTACAACGCCCTCGAACGCGGCGCCCGCATCGGTTTCGCGGTCGGCGTATTCGCCATCGTCCTGATCACCGCGGGCATGCTGTGGTGGCTGCTGTCGCCGCGCGAGCAGCTGATGTTCGGCGGGCTGAAGGAAACCGATGCCGCGGAAATCGTCGAAGCGCTCGACGAATGGAAGGTGCCGCACACCATCGTCGATGGCGGCACCGGCATCGCGGTGCCGGAAGAAGTGATGTACGAAACCCGGATGCGGCTGGTGTCCGCCGGCATCCCGCGCGGCGGCAACGTCGGTTTCGAGTTGTTCGACGATTCCGATTTCGGCGTCACCGAATTCGCCCAGCGCGTGAACTACCAACGCGCGCTGCAGGGCGAGATCGAACGCACCATCGCCGCGCTGCCGGCGGTCGAGTCGGCGCGCGTGCATCTCACGATCCGTCGTCCCGGTCTGTTCGTGGGCGAACAGGAAACCTCGAAGGCCTCGGTTGCGGTCGGATTGCGCCCGGGCGAAACCCTGTCGCGCCAGCAGATCCGCGGCATCCGCAGCCTCGTCGCCGCGGCGGTGGAAGGGCTGAGCCTGCAGCAGGTGACCGTGCTGGATTCCACCGGCGCACTGCTCGCCGGCAGCGGCGGTTCGCCGTCGGGCGGGCAGGCGATGGAAGCGCAGGACGACAGCGAGTCGCAGGCCGAACTGCGGATCCAGTCGCGCATTTCCGAACTGCTCGGCCAGGTGCTGGAAGACGGCGAATACCGCGTCTCGGTCGATGTCGACCTGGACTTCGACGCGGTGCGCCAGGTCAACGAGCGGCCGCTCGGCAACGATGCCGTGATCGCGCGCAAGCGGATCAATTCGCTGGCCGACGAACGCGACGACGCCGCACGCAGCAGCAACGAGGACGTGGAATACCTGCACGGCACGGTGCGCGAGGAGATCTCGCGCGCGCCGGGCAAGATCAAGCGCATGTCGGTCGCGGTGATCCTGCCGACCTCGCTCGGCGAGGGCGACGTGACCCGGATCGAATCGCTGATCGCGGCCGCGGCCGGCATCGACGAGATGCGCGGCGATCGTCTGGAAGTGTCGCGTCTCGGCCGCGGGGAAGGTTTCTCGGCGCGTCGCATCGAAATCGACGAAGCGGCGACCGCGGGCGAAAGCGCGCCGGTGCGGATCGGCTTCGACGTCGCCGCGCTGCCGGCGCTGCCCAAGATCCTGTTCTTCGTCGTGCTCGGCCTGCTGCTGGGCGTGATCGTCGCGTTCGCGATGCAGAAGAAGCCCGCCGCGCTCAGCCCGACCGAACGCGAAGCCGTGCTGGGCAAGATGCGCGCCTGGCTGGCCGAAGGGAACCTCGCCGAAGGCGGCACGAACGAAGGGAGCCGGCCGCGGTGACGCCGACCACCACGACGACCACCACGACGTTGGGTCAGCGCAAGACCGCGCTGATGATGATGACGCTGCGCAAGAGCGACCGTCGCCAGTTGCTGTCGCGCATGCCGCGCGCGGCGGCCGATCCGCTGCGTCGCCTGATCGCGGAGCTCGAATCGATGCCTTGGCCGGTGGCCGACCTCGTCGATGAGTTGCTCGCCGAGGAAGTGCGCGGCCTGACCGCACGCACCTCGCTCGAACTCGACCAGATCGTCGCGCTGTCGCGCCGTTTGCCGCCGGTGTGGTTCGCGCGCGCGCTCGCGGCGTGGCCCGGCATCGATCGCAATTTCTGCGTGTCGCTGCTCGATCCGGCGGTGGCGCTGGAGGTGAAGCAGGAACTGGTGCGCATGGGCACGCTTCCGCCGAAGGTCGCCGATGCGATCAAGGCCGAGGTCGTGGCCCTGCTGTCGTCGCAGGAGGCCGCCTGATGTCCGCCACGCCGACCTCCGCCAAACCGATCTCGGGACGGATCGAACGCGTCGATGCGGATGCGCGCATCGTCGGCCTGGGCGATCTGTTCAAGCCGCGCGAGCCGGTCGTGGCCGCCGAGCAGGCGCCGCCGCCGCCGGATCCTCGCCTGCTGCTGGAACAGGAGCGCGTGCGCGTGCTCGACGCCGCCCGCAAGGACGGCCATGCCGCCGGCATGCGCGATGCCGAGAAGGCGATCGAAACGCGCGCGCTCGCCGCTGAGCGCGAATGGCGCGAGAAGTTCGAGAAGGAAACCGCGCGGCTGGCGGACACCACGCGCCGGCTCGAAGCCTTGATCGCGGCGTTGCCGGATGCGGTCGCCGAGATCGAGCGCCAGGTGGAGACGCTGACCGTCGAAGCGACGTTCGCCGCGACCCTGCGGATCGTCGCCGAAGCGGCGCGCGATGAGGCGATGGTGCTCGACTTCTGCCGCGAGGCGCTGGCCGAATACGCGCTGCGTCCGGTGCGTCTGCGCGTGCATCCCGCACTCGTCGCCGCGGTCGCGGCCACGCTCGCCAGCGACGACATCCGGGTCGAGGGCGATCCGCGCCTCGCACCCGGCCAGTGCCGGATCGAGAGCGAAAAAGGCCTCTACGACATCAGCCTCGCGCATCGTCTCGATGCGTTGAAGGATCAGTTGCTCGCGAGCCTCGACGACAGCGCCACCGATCTTCGCGACGCGCGCGTGGCACGGGAGCCGCGCGCGTGAATCGTTTCCGGGACCGTCTTCTCGCCAATCTCCGCCAGCTGCCGGTCGGCCGCCAGCTCGGACGCATCGTGTCGTACAACGGCCTGGTGATCGAGGCGATCGGCCCGGAAGCACGGCTCGGCGAGCTGTGCGAGATCGAATCCGAACACGAGCCGGGCACCAGCTACATGGCCGAAGTGGTCGGCTTCCGCCAGGAACGCACCCTGCTGATGCCCTACGGCCATCTGGCCGGCATTTCCACCGCCAGCATCATCCGCGCCACCGGCCGGCCGATGACCGTGCCGGTGGGCGATGCGTTGCTCGGTCGCGTCGTCGATGCCTTCAGTCGTCCGCTCGACGATGCCGGCCCGCTGCGTTTCGACGATGCCTATCCGCTGTATCGCGAACCGATCAATCCGATGGCGCGCGCGCCGATCGAACAGGTATTGGAAACCGGCGTGCGCGCGATCGACGGCCTGCTCACGCTCGGCGTCGGCCAGCGCGTCGGCATCATGGCCGGCAGCGGCGTCGGCAAGAGCACGCTGCTCGGCATGCTCGCCCGGCAGGTGGTCGCCGATGTGACCGTGCTCGCGCTGGTCGGCGAACGCGGACGCGAAGTCGGCGACTTCATCGACAACGCGCTCGGCCCGGAAGGCCTCAAGCGTTCGGTGGTGGTCGTGGCCACCTCCGACGAACCCGCGCTGGTGCGCGCGCACGCCGCGCACGCCGCGCATGCGATGGCCGAATACTTCCGCGACCAGGGCAAGTCGGTGCTGTTGATCGTCGATTCGATGACCCGCTTCGCGATGGCGCAGCGCGAGATCGGCCTCGCCATCGGCGAGCCGCCGACCTTCCGCGGCTACACGCCGTCGGTGTTCAGCAAACTGCCGACCCTGCTCGAACGCTGCGGCCGGCTGCGCAGCGGCGGCGCCATTTCCGGCGTCTACAGCGTGCTGGTGGAAGGCGACGACATGAACGAGCCGGTCACCGACCACATGCGCGCGATCCTCGACGGCCATATCGTGCTCGATCGCGATCTCGCATCGCGCGGGCATCATCCCTCGATCGACGTGCTGCGCAGCGCCAGCCGACTGATGAACCATGTCGCCAGCGAAACCGAGCAGGCGGTCGCGCGCGACGTGAAGAAGCAGATGGCGGTGTACGCGGCCTCGCGCGATCTGATCGAGCTCGGCGCGCACCAGCGCGGCGTCAACGCGGCGCTGGACACCGCCATCGACGCCAAGGCGCCGCTGGACAAGGTGCTGCAGCAGACGCCGAAGCAGTTCTCGACGCGCGCGGACAGCCTGCGCCAGTTCGCCGCCGCGCTGAACGTGCCGAAACCGGGAGGCGCCGGATGAGCGCCAAACAATCCACCGCGATCCGCACTCTCGTGCGCTGGCGCGCGTTCCAGGAAGCGCTGGCCGAACGCGAATGCCAGCAGGCGTCCGCGCGCGTGCTCGAAGCGCGCGCCGCGGTCGACGAAGCGGAGTCGGTGGTCGCCGCCATCCGCAACCGTCGCGACGAACTGCTCGGCGCACAGGCTCTCGATCTCGGGTGGCTGCGCGCGGTCGACGAATTCGAACAGCGCGCTGCCGACGAAGTACGCGCACGCAGCGACACGCTCGATGCCGCCAATCGCGTTCGCGAGGAGGCGGTTTCGGAACATCTGCAGGCGCGGTCCCGGAGTCGCGTCGCCGAGACCCGCTGCGACCGCGTGGTCCTGCAGGAAAACGATCTCGAAGAAAAACGTCTGTTCGACCGGATGGCCTCGCTCATCGCGGTCGGCGCTCAGGAGAATCGCCATGATTGATCGCTTGCATCAGACCGCTTCGCCCCTGCCGCCGCGGCCCGCGGCGCAGGAATCCCCGCCGGGCGTGCCCTCGTTCCTGGAATGGGCGCTGTCGAATCCAGACGCGGAATCCGGATCGTTGCCCGATGGCCGATCCGCTCCCGACGGACAGCACGGCGATCCGGGACAGGCCGCGCTCGCGACGCCGCTGCCGCCGGGGATGCTGGAAGCCTCGCTGTTGCCGGCTGCGGTCGATCCCGCGCTGAGCCTGCTGCCGCGGAACCTGCCGGGCGATGCGACGCATGCGAATCCGCCGATGCCGGCGCCGGGCGAACCCGTGCCGCCCACGTCCGCGTTGCCCGGTCCATTCGCGCTCGCGCCGGGCGAACCCGCATCGCACGATCTCGCGGCCGGCATGCCGACGCCGCCCGGTCTCGTTTCCGGCGATCCGGCCGTTGCCGTCGCTGCCGCGACCGATCCGCAGGACGCCGTGACGCGGATGCTGCAATGCCATGTCCGCGGGCCGAACGGCGAGCGCGAAGTGGTGTCGTTGCCGTGGCGTCTCGCCGCCGGTGGTCGACTGGATCAGAGTCTGCGCGCGCCCGGCATGGTCGCGCCCGGCGCGGTCTCGAACCTGGCGCCCGGTGCGATGCCGCCGCCGGGCAATGTGGGCTCGCCGTACTTCGACGCACAGGGCCGTCTGCAGAACGGAATCCTGCCGCCCGGTGTGCTCGCAGCGGGCGAAGGCGTATTGCCGCCCGGCGTGGTGCGCATCACCGCGCGCGGCGCCGAGGCATCGGGTGCGGCGACCATCGGCGCCGCTTCGACGCCGGTGGTGTCGGAATGGCTGTCGCGCTGGATGAAGTGGATCGAACGCGATGGCCACGATCCGGTGGTGCTGTTGCGCGACTACCGCATGGACGGCGACGAGACCCGCCGTGTCGTCGACAGCCTGCGCGCCTTCGCGCGCGAACACGGCGTTTCGCTGGAGCGCGTGGTGGTCAACGGCCACGAGTTCTGGCGCAACCCCGACCGCGATCCAAATGCCAACAGGACAGGGGAGTAAGCGCATGCCGGTCGATGCCATCGGTGGCGTCCTGAATGCCCAGGACACCAACACCACCCAGAACAACACCATCAATCAGGACGATTTCATCCGTCTGTTCCTGACCCAGCTGCAGTTCCAGGATCCGCTGGAGCCGGTGGACAACCGCGAGTTCCTCGCCCAGCTCGCGCAGTTCACCTCGCTGGAGCAATCCCGCCAGACCAGCCAGAACACGACCGATCTGCTGTCGATGAACGCGACCACCCAGGCGGTGGGGCTGCTCAATCGCCAGGTGGAAGTCAGCGGACTGGCGACCGCGTTCACCGGCACGGTCACCGCCGTGCGCTTCACCGCCGATGGCGCTCAGCTCACCGTCGCCAACGGCACCGATGTCCGGACCTCGATCCGCCTGTCCCAAGTCACGCTCGTCAGACCCTGAACACCTTGAGGAGACACCCATGTTCCAAGCACTTTTCAACAGCCTTTCCGGTCTCTTCAGCTTTTCGAGGAGCCTGAACACGGTCAGCAACAACGTCGCCAACATGAACACGCCCGGCTTCCGCGGCAGCGATTCGTTCTTCTCGAACATCGGCGGCGGACGCGGCACCCGGATCTCGGGCGAAGGCCTGCGCACGCAGTCCGGCGACATCCGCCAGACCGGCAACGCCACCGATCTGGCGATCGAGGGCGACGGCTACTTCATCCTCACCGACCTCGCCGGCAATCTGCACTACACCCGCGCCGGCCAGTTCCGTTTCGACAACGACGGCTTCCTCGTCGATTCGGTCAATGGCTATCGCGTGATGGCCTACGATCAGACCGGCAACCTCGCGCCGATCGATCTGGACAACTACCGCTCGATTCCGGCCGTCGCCACCACCAACGTGCGCATCAGCGGCAACATCGCCGCGGTCGCCGCCGGCAGCCCGGTGCAGACCAGCACGGTCAACAACATCCGCGTGTTCGACGCGCAGGGCGGTTCGCACAACCTCACCGCGACCTTCACCAGCAATTCCGCGGTCACTCCGGGCAGCTTCCTGGTGCGCATCACCAACGACGCCGGCACCCAGATCGGTACCGGCGAAGTGCGTTTCGACGCCGGCGGCACGCTGGTGGCGGGCTTCAACACCGTCGCCATCGCCCTGCCGGTCGCGGGCGGCACCACCCAGGCGATCACCATGAACTTCGGCACGCCCGGCGCGCTCGACGGCATGACTTCGCTCAGCGGTCTCGCGAGCAACCTGACGTCGCGCGTGGTCGACGGCCACGGCGTGCTGGGCGCGACCGAAATCAAGTTCAACGAGCGCGGCATCCTCGAACTGATCTACTCGGCTTCCGAGCGTCGCGACGGCCCGCAGATCGCGCTGGCGACCTTCCCGAACGAAGCCTCGCTCTCGCTCGACGGCGGTCGCCTGATTTCCGGCGCCACCATTTCCGACGTCAACTACGGCCGCCCGACCCAGAGCGGCTTCGGTCGCATCGCCGGCGGCAGCCTGGAAATGTCAAACGTCGACCTGACCCAGGAGTTCGCCGACATGATCATCATCCAGCGCGGCTATCAGGCCAGCTCGCGCGTGATGAGCGTCAGCAACGAAATGCTCGAACAGCTCTACAACAGCACCCGGGGCGGCTGATGAGCGTCACGCCCTTCCGCTGGCAGAGCGCATCGCGCATGGAGGCATTGCGCGGGCTGGCGCTCGAGCGCGCCGAGCGCTGGATCGCGCAGTGGACCACGGCCGCCCAGCGGCCGACGGTCGAGGTCGAACTGCTCACGGCGCAGCGCTCCGAGATCGCGGCCGCCGACGTGCGCTGGTACGCGCTCGGCGACGCCGGCGCGACGCTGAGCCTGCGCGTCGCCGGTGCGACCTTCGAGCATCTCGGTTGCAGGCTCGCCGGTCTCGCCGTCGCCGACACCTCCGGGCTGGCGGCGGGCATCGGCCAGCGCGCGTTGACCGATCTGGCCCGCGCCTGCTTTCCGGCGAATGCGCCGACCGCGCTGGCGCCGGTCGCCGGCGTGCCGGCCGCAGCCGACATCGGCGCGCGTTTCGGCGCCATCGGCGTGCAGGTCTCGGTCGGCACGATCCGTTTCGAACTGCACTTCGACTCGGCGCTGTGCGCGGCGCTGGTGCCGGTGCGGATGCCGCCGGGCGAAGCGCTGGTCGCGCGGCGCGACGCGGTGAAAACGATCGACGCCACCTTCGACGCGATGCTCGATCTGGGCACCGCGCCGCTCGTCGATTCGCTGTCGTTCCAGCCCGGCGATGTCATCAAGACCGCCATCCCGATCGGCGCCGGCCTGCGCCTCGTCGCCGGCGACGGCGGCGAGATCCTCCGCGGCACGCTGGTCGCGGAAGACGGTCATCGCGCGCTGAAAGTCGTGAAATCCCATCTCCAGAGGAATCCCCAGAAATGAAAACCAATCTTGCGAAAGATCCGGCCTTCGATGCCGACGCCGATGCCGCGTCGCGCACCGCCACGCTCAGTCGCGACATCGGTCTGATCGGCCATGTCCAGGTGGCGATGACCGCGCAGGTCGGCACGGTCACGATGTCGGTCGAGAAGCTGTTCTCGCTCGCGGCGGGCGACGTGGTGAAGATGAACGAGCTGCTCGAAGCGCCGCTGACGCTGATGCTGGACGGCAAGCCGGTCGCGCGCGGCGAACTGCTGGCGGTCGACGATCACTTCGGCGTCCGCATCATCGAAGTGGCCTGATGCCGACGACCGCATCGGTGTCGCCGGCGACGGCGGCAGCGCCCGCCACCGCGACACCGGCAACGATCCCGGCGACGGCGCCCCCACCGGTGCCGGCGCAGCCCCGCGCCGAGACCGCGCAGCAGCCGATTCCGTACCGCGACGAAGGCGGCGGTCTCGCCGCCGATGCCGGGGGTGCGGTGTTCGCCGCGATCCTGCTGCTGGCGCTGCTGATCGTCGGACTGCAGTTCGCGCGCAAACGCGGCCTGCTCGATCGCTGGATCGTCGCCGCGCCCGCACGCGCCGCCGGCCGTCCGCAGATGCAGGTCGAACAGGCGCTGCGCGTCGGCGCGAAGACGATGGTCTATCGCATCCGCGACGGCGAACGTCGTTACCTGCTGGTCGAGTCGACCGCGCAGACCACCCTGGTACCCGTGTCAGATGTCCAGGCGTCACACCTTCCCGTCGAAGAGATCGAAAACGATGCTGCAGCGACACCCGACGATTCCATGCACGACGACACCGTGCCCGACGACCGTGAGCCCGACGATGCCCGCTGACGCCGCACGACCCGCGACCGCCGCGCGCACCGCGCTGCGCCGTCTGGCGATCGTGGCCCTGGCCTGCCTGCTCGGCGTCGCCGGTGCGGCCATCGCCGCCGATCCGGTCGATACCGTCGGCAATGTCCTCAAACAGGACTATTCGCCGGTGCTGCGCAATTTCGTCGCGCTGTCGCTGCTGTCGCTGATCCCGGTGATGCTGATCGGCATGACCGCGTTCACCCGGATCGTGATCGTGCTGTCGCTGCTGCGTCACGCGCTCGGCCTGCCGCAGACGCCGCCGAACAGCGTCATCATCACCCTGTCGATCTGCCTGACGTATTTCACGATGGCGCCGGTGATCGACGAGGTGAACAAGGTCGCGATCGGCCCGTACATGGCCGAACAGATCGATACCCGCGAAGCGCTGGACCGCGGTGCGGTGCCGCTGCGCCAGTTCATGATCCGGCAGACGCGCGAATCCGACCTGCGCGCGGTGCTGGAAATGGCGCGCGCGCCGGCGCCGAAAACCATCGACGACATCGCCATGCGCCATCTGGCGCCGGCCTTCCTGCTCAGCGAGCTGAAGACCGCGTTCCAGATCGGCTTCGTCATCTTCCTGCCGTTCCTGATGATCGATCTGGTCGTCGGCGCGGTGCTGATGTCGCTGGGCATGATCATGGTGCCGCCGGCAACGATCAGCCTGCCGCTGAAGATATTGCTGTTCGTCCTGATCGACGGATGGGTCCTGGTGTCGCGGGCGCTGTTGAGCAGTTACTGGAGCTAGAGCGCCGCATGTCGCAGGGGATCGAAGCCGTCGCCGAAACGGAACTCTGGCAGCGTTATCGCCGAAGTTCCGACATCGCGGCGCGCGATCATCTGTTCCATCTCTACATGCCCTGGGCGGCCGCGGTCGGCCGCAACGTCTACCGCCGCGTGTCCGTCTACAGCCTCGACTGCAACGATTTCGTCCAGAACGCCGAACTCGGCATGCTCGACGCGATGACCCGCTACGACCCGGAGCGCGGCGTCGATTTCCGCGCGTTCGCCAAGCCCAGGGTCCGCGGTGCGGTCTTCAACGGACTGCGCGCGCTGCTGCGCGAACGCGGCGTGGCTCCGGACGATTCCCGCCATGCGGAGCGCCTGTCGCACTTCCACGGCAACGACGACGATCCCTTCGAGGGCGTGGTCGAGGCGATCATCGGGCTGGGCATCGGCTATCTGCTCGATCACGCCGCGGTCGATCGCGGCGACGATGCCTATGCCTACGTCAAGCGCAGCCAGATCGATTCCCGCCTCACCGCGGCGGTGAGCCGGCTGCCGGAACGCCTGCGCCGTATCGTCGTCGCGCATTACTTCGAGCACATCCCGTTCACCGCGATCGCCGAGGACATGCAACTGACGAAAGGGCGCGTGTCCCAGTTGCATCACGAAGCGCTGACGCGCCTGCGCCACGCCCTTCGCGAACTGCGTTGATCGGATTCGATCGTCGATACCTATCGCTCCGGCGGTCGTCGGGAACGATGCTGAACGCAGGCGATCGTCGATCGTATTTCCCTCTAAACCTTCGCCTCGCAAGCGGGATGAGTGAGTCATGTTCGGGCGCATGACGCCCATCGTCATCTTCAGATCAAAGGGTTCCCCATGGTTGCTGTCTTCACCGGTACCGGTCTCGGCCTGTTCAATTCCTCCCTGACCCAGTTGGGAGGCGCGTCGGGCGGTGCCGGCGGTGTCGGCCAGAGCGGCGAACGCCAGTACGTCAACCTCGCGACCGGCAATCTGCTGCTGCAGGACATCGACGAGTCGATCCTGACGCGGGGGCTGCCGATCGGCTTCGTGCGGACCTACAACAGCCGCGGTCAGGTGACCGAGAGCGGCCGCCAGGTGCAGGTGGGTCAGGACGGCTGGCTGAACATTTTCGAGCGGCGCATCTCGAACCTGACCGGCACGTTGAAACAGCCCGGCAGTACGGTGACACGCACGCTCGCCGATGGCAGCGAAGTGGTGTTTTCCTGGGATACCGGCCGCAACGCCTATGTCTCGATGGCCGGCGATGGCGCGCAGGATCTCATTCTGGTCGATGCGACCGGCGCCACATGGACCTGGTACGACGGTTCGACCATGGACCGCGAGGTTTACGACGCGTCCGGCAGCAACGGCGGCCGGCTCGTGTCGATCGTCAAGGGCAGCAGCGGCGCCAGCTACAACCTGAATTACAACGCCGACACCGGGCGCCTGTTCAGCGTCGTTTCCGGCCTGGATGCCGCGGCCGACGGCCTGTTCTTCGCCTACGACGGCAGCGGTCGCCTGTCCGGCGTGATCACCCGTGAAAACGGCATCGTCCGCGGCCAGGTCTGGTACGCCTACGACATCGTGGGCCGCCTCAGTTCGGTGACCACCGATCTGACGCCGGGGGGCGGCGGTGTCGATCTCGATGTCGCCAACCGGGTCGCGACGATGTCGGCCCAGACGGGCGACGATGCGTGGAGCACGTCGTCCGTCGGCGCGAACGACGGCAAGCTGTTCCGGACGAGCTATCAGTACGTCTCGGAGTCGGCGGAGGATCTGCGCATCGCTTCGGTGATGTACAGCGACGGTACGCTGGTGAGCTTCGGTTACGACGAAGACGGCCGCGTCCTGCGTACCACGGTCGGCGACTTCAACGGCAACGATGCGGATGGCCTCGGGCAGACGACGCTCTACACCTACGGCCAGGAAACGTCGGGACCCAAGTCGGTCGTCGTGCGGGATCCCGCCGGTCGCGACTGGGTGTATCGCTTCGATGCCGCGACGAAGGAACTGCTCGAGATCGTGTCGCCGCAGGTCGACGGCCTGTCCGATGTCACCACCTACAGCTACGACACCGCGGGCAACGTCGTGCAGGTCAAGGTGCAGCGCGGCGCGACGCTGCTGTCGCGCGTCGATTCCGAGTTCAGCGCGCAGGGCAATCTGATCCGGCAGTGGGATCTGCTGGGCAATCGGATCGAGCGAACCTATCAGGGGTATACCGGTCTCGTCACGTCCGAGACGCGATACTCCGCGGTGGATCCCGATGGCGCCGCAACGGCGCAGAACCCCTCGGTCGCCACGGCCTTGACCACGCGTTACGTCTATCAGGGCGTGAAGCTGCGGTTCGTCGTCGATGCGGAAGGCGGCGTCACCGAATATCTCTACGGCGATGGCACCGCCGCCAAGGGCGGTGCCGCGGCTGCCGGCCAGGTCATCGCGATGCGCCGTTTCGTCGGGCTCGCGTCCGAAGCGTCCTACGGTCTCGCCAATCTCACGCCCGCGGATCAGATCTCCATCGGCCAGATGACGACCTGGGTCGTCGGCAAGGAAGCGAAGACCGAACGCACCGACTACCTCTACGACGCCATGGGCCGACTGCAGGAGACCCGTGCCTATGCGCAGGTCGCGCAGACGACGGGCAGCGGCGTGGCGATCGGCGACGGCGTGCTGGATGCCGCGACCGACATCACCCGTTTCAGCTACGACGCGCAGGGCCTGCTGCGCCAGCAGATCACCCAGCGCGGCGCCGGCCGCGCCCTCGGCGGCACACCCGCGAACGAGAGCGAGGTCGTCGACTACACCTACGACGGCATGGGTCGTCTGCTGACCGTGCTCAAGCGCGGACATGGCACCGCGGCGATGCCGGACGAACGCATCGATGCCGTCGGCTACGCGAACTGGGTGGCCGCGAACGACGCGACCACGGTGCTGACGACCTACGTCTACACCGATTCGGGCAACAGCCTCAAGGTGATCTCCGATACCGGGATGACCCGCACCGAAGTGCGCAACGCCAATGGTCAGGTCGTCGCGGTCACCGAAGCGAACGCGCCGAGCAGCCCGAGCGTCACCCGCACCACGCAGTTCCACTACGACGTGGCCGGCCGCCTGATCGCGAACGAGGATGCAGCTGGCGGCCGTCGCTTCTACATCTACGACGAGAAGGGGCGTCTGAAGGCGACGATCGACGCGACCGGCGCGGTGATGGAAACGGTTTACGACGGCATGGATCGGGTGATCGAGACCCGGCGCTACGCCAACCGGGTAACGCCGCAGGCGAGCTGGTGGACGGCGGCGCCGCCGACGGTGCTGTGGCGCAGCGATGCGGGTACGCCGCCGGGCGGCGCGCTGGTGGTGACGGTGGATGCCACGCGCGACCAGGTGACGCAGTCGACGTACGACGGCGCCGGTCGTCTGGCGACGGCAACGGTGGTCGGCGCGAACGACGCCCAGACGCTGCGCACCACCTATGGTTACGACGGCGCCGGTCGGCTGATCCAGACGACGGTGAGCGATGGCGCCGGAACCACGGCGACCGCACGCACCACCCGTTACCTCTACGACAAGGCCGGTCGGCAGACCGGTGTCATCGATCCCGAAGGCTATCTGCTCGAATCCGAATACGACCTTGCCGGCAGGGTGGTGAGAGTCGTCCGTTACGGCTCTCTGGCGGTGGTGGCCTACGGGCAGAACATCACGATCAGCGATGTCCGGCCCTTGACGATGGGCAACGATCTGATCGCGCGCCACATCTACGACGGTCGCGGCAACCGGATCGGCGAATACGACGCCGAGGGCTACCTGACCGAGTACGTGTACGACGAAGCCGGCAACCAGCGCGCGATCAAGCGGTATTCCGTCAAGCCTGTCGGCCTCAGCGGCGACGACTGGATGACCGTCGTGCGCGGCGGTAAGCCCGCCCTCGATGTGCTCAGGAGCCATGCGACCGCCGGCTTGCCGCAGGGCACCGGCTATCGCCTCACCCAGCGCAGCTTCAATGCGCTGGGCCAGGTGACGGTCGAAGCGAACCACGAAGGCACGCTCACCCAGTACACCTACGACGACGCCGGCCGTCTGGTGCAGACCCGCACCGGGAATGTCGAAGCGGAGTATCGCGACGGCCACCTGCGCTACGACGCCTTCGGCAATCTCACCGGCGAACTGACGGGCGAGGGCGCGGCGCTGCTGCTGCCGACGATGACGCCGACGCAGATCGATGCGCTGTACGCGCAGTACGGCGTCCGCCACAGCTACGATCTGGTGGGTCGCCGCACCGAGAGCATCGACGCGGCGGGCAACAAGACCTGGTACTTCCACGATGCCAATGGCCGCCAGACCTTCGTGGTGCGCGGCACGCACGACAGCGCGAACCTGCAGAACGCGCGCGGCGAAGTGACCGAGACCCGCTACGACGCCTTCGGCCAGGTGCTCGACAGCATCGCCTACACCGGCGCGATCACCATCCCGGTGCCGGGCGACCGCGAGAGCGTGAAGGCCACGCTGGCGACGCTGGCGTTCGCCTCGGCGACCGACAGCCGCACGCAGCTCGCCTACGACCGCCGCGGCCTGCTGACCCAGCGGACCGATGCCGAGGGCTACCGCACGACCTACGGTTACAACGCGTTCGGCGAGCAGACCGTGCGCCAGGACTGGGAACTCAACGACAGCCTCCGCCTGACCACGGACACGGTGTACGACAAGCGCGGACAGGCGACGTCGACGACGCAGACCGGCGGCACGCTGACCCGCACGACATCGGCGACCTACGACGCCTTCGGACGCGCGCTCACGCTGACCGACGCGCGCGGCGTGGTGCGGACGCTGAGCTATGACCGCCTGGGCCGCCAGGTCGGGCAATCGATCGATCTGGGCGGCGGCCGCATCGAGGCGGTGGCGACGACCTACGACGCCTACAGCCGGGTGACCACGCAGACCGATGCGCTGGGTCGCGCGACCAGTTATGCCTACAGCGACACGGATCGGACGATGACGGTGATCACGCCCGAAGGCGTGGCGATCACGACCGAGCACGACCGCTTCGGTCAGACGGTCGAAGTGCGGCAGCCGCTGCCGGACGGCACGACGGCGACGACGCGGACGGCCTACGATCGCAACGGCGATGTGGTGAGCGTGACCGATGCGCTGGGCAAAGTGTCGACGAACGTTTACGACGCGCGCGGACTGCTGGGCAGCAGCACGGACGCCAGCGGCCGGATGATCGCGTACGAATACGACGCGGTGGGCCGGGTGCTGAAGCGCCGTGAAGATCCGAACGGTCTGAACCTGACGACGACCTACGCCTACGACGGCCAGGGCCGTCAGGTGCGGGTGACGGACGCCAGCGGTCGGACGACGACGATGGCGTACGACCGTCGCGGCCAGCTGACGGAGACGGTGCGCGACCCGCAGGTGAATGGGGTGGGTCTGGCGCTGAAGACGACCTACACCTGGGACCGCGACGGTCGTCAGCTGACGGTGACCGAAGGCGCGGGCACGGCGAACGCGACCACCGTGCAATACGGTTACGACGTGCTGGGCCGTCGGACGACGGAGACGTCGGCGCCGGGGACGCTGAACCTGACGACGACGTACGCGTACGACGCGAACGACAACGTGACGACGAAGACCGACGCGAGCGGCCGGGTGACGCGCTACGCGTACGATGCCGCGAACCGTCTGCGCTACGTGGTCGACGGGATGGGCGGCGTGACCGAGTCGGTGTACGACCTCGCAGGCCGGACGACGCTGGTGCGGACGTACGCGAAACCGCTGGATCTGACGGGCCTGTCGCTGGCGCCGACGGAGGCGGAACTGTCGACACGGATGACGAATCAGGCGCTGCTGTCCGCGAACGACGAGGCGAACTATCGCATCTACGACAAGGATGGCCGCCAGCGGTACGTGATCGACAACCGCGGCAGCGTCACCGAAACGGTCTACGACGCCGCCGGCCGTTCGATCGCAGTACGTCGCCATTCGGTGCTGATTGCCGCGCACGGCGATTACACCGCATCGCAGGTGGCGCAGGCGCTGCTCGATGCGAAAACCCCGACCTGGCAGACCGCCTTCGACAACCTCTCCACCGCCGGTCTGGATACCACGCAGGTCGGTGCCTACGGCAACGGTCTGGTGCTGCAGAGCGGCCGCTTGGCGTTCACGCCGTCCAACCACACCATCGGTTACGTGCCGTCGATCGGCAGCACACAGGCGCATGCGCTGTCGGCGGGCGTCGTCTACCGCGGCGAGGTGAGCACGGGCGCGGATCTGTCCAACACCTTCCTGTATTTCTCGGTCCAGAACGAGACCACCAACGTACCGACGTCGACGCTGCGGCGCGCGGCGGCCTACTTCGGCAACGGCATGCTGTACAAGGTGGAAAGCGCCGCCAACGGCGACAACATCAACACCGCGGTCGGTACGCTGGCCACCGACACGACCTATGTGGTCGAGGCCGACGTCCACGAAGGCAAGATCGAATACTTCGTGTACGTGAAGGGCAGCGCGCGCGATTCCGGCTTCCGCTTCGAGGTCGCCGCGAGCAGCGAGGAATGGGGGACGCCTGCGCGGTTGCAGGTCTACAGTTATGTCGCGCCCGGTTTGAGCGGCAATGCGCTGTATCTCGACAATCTGTCGGAGACCGTGACCGCCACGGGCCAGGAGACCTATCGATACGACGCGGCCGGTCAGCTGGTCGCGAAGATCGACGCGCTGGGACACGCCGAAACCTACACCTACGATGCCGCGGGCCGTCGCCTGTCGGCGACGGACGCGAGCGGCCGCACCGTGCGCGCCGTGTACGACGCCGCAGGACGCCAGGTGTATGCGATCGACGCCGGCGGCGGCGTCACCCGCACGTGGTACGACGCCGCCGGCCGGACGATCGCGGTACGCAGCTTCGTGCTGCCGATCGCGACCGCCGGTCTCGGCGATGCGACGACCGTCGCGCAGATCGAAGCGCTCGACGTCGAGTCCGCCGCGGATCAGGTGCAATATGCCGCCTACGACGGTGCGGGCCGTGCCCGGTTCCAGTGGAATTCGCTCGGCGAAATCACCGAGATCGCCTACGACGAGGCCGGTCGCGCGACCATGAGCCGTCGCTATGCCGCATCGGCGAATATCGGCGGGCTCGGCGCAGCGCCGACCGCCGGCGATCTGGAAAACGCGATCGCCAGCCAGTCGCTGCGCAACGATGCCCTCGATGAGACGACCTACACGATCCACGACGCCGCGGGCCGCGTCGTGGCCATGGTGGACGGCACCGGCGGCGCGATCCAGCGCAGCTACGACGGCGCCGGACGGATCCTGCGCGAAGTGCGTCATGCGGCCACGCTGTCGCTGACGGCGACGTTGCGCGGCAATCTCTCGAACGGCACGGCGACGCTCGGCGATCTCGCCGTCGTGGCGTCGGCATCGGATATCGCGACGCGGCATGTTTACGATGCGTCGGGTCGTCTCACCTTCAGCGTCGACGGCACGGGCGCCTACGTCCGTCGCTGGTACGACGCGGTGGGTCGCCAGACCGCGCAGGTGCGCTTCTCGGCGCCGATGAGTCTCGCCGGTCTCGGCGATGCGTCGACGGTGGCCGATCTCGATCTGCGGATGACGTGGCCGGCCGACAACGAAGCCACGTACACGATGTACGACGCGTCCGGCCGCGCGAGCTACACGCTGCAGCTCACCTCGCCGACGAGCGCGGCGCTGCACACCGCCAGTTACGATGCCGCCGGACGCCTGCTGCACGAACGCGCATTCGCGGTGCCGGTCGCATTCGATCAGACGCTGGCCGACAAGCTGGTGCAGGGCACGGCAGCGCCCGCGGATCTCGAGATCACCGCTTCGGCTTCGGACGAGGCGACGCGCCATGTCTACGACGCCGCGGGCCGCCTGACCTTCAGTGTCGACGGCAGGGGCGGCTATGTGCGCCGCTGGTACGATGCGGCGGGCCGGCAGACGGCGCAGGTGCGGTTCGCGACGCCGATGAGTCTCGATGGTCTCGGCGATGCATCGACGGTCGCGGACCTCGATGGCCGCATGACCTGGCCGGCCGAGAACGAAACGTCCTACACGGTCTACGACGCTGCGGGCCGCACAGGCTACACGGTGCGGTTGACCTCGCCGTCGACGGCGACGCTGCAGATGGCGCGTCACGACGGCGTCGGTCGCGTGCTGCTGGAGCGTGCCTACACCGCGTCGATGGCGTTCACCCAGGCGCTCGCCGACAAACTGGTGCAGGGCACCGCGACCGATGCGGATTTCGCGGGCTTCATCGCCGCGAACGCCGGCACGGCGCAGTCGCAGCGCCACGTCTACGATGCCGCCGGTCGCGAGGTCTACACGATCGATGCGATCGGTGCCGTCAGCCGTACGTGGTACGACGCGATCGGTCGTGCGACCGCGGTGCGCCGGTTCGCGACGCCCGTGAATCCGGCGACCGTCGGCGATGCGACCACGGTCCTGGCGCTGGACGCGCAGCTGACGTGGACCACGGCCGATCCGACCGAATACCGCGCCTACGACGCGGCCGGACGCGTGCGCATCACCTACAACAGTCTTGGGCTGGTCACGCAGACCGATTACGACGGCGCCGGGCGCGCCACGGTCAGCCGTGCGCATTCGGTCGCCTATTTCCCCGGCGCGACGCTCACCGACAAGTTCTTCGCCGGCACCGCGACGGTGGCGGATTTCGCGACGTTCGCGGCGGCGAACGAGAGCACCGCGCGGGTCCAGTCGACGGTCTACGATGCCGCCGGCCGTGCGCGCTACACGCTGGCGCGCAACTTCGGCACGTGGACGGTGGGCGAGCGTCAGTACGACGGCATCGGTCGGGTTTCGGCCGACATCCGCTACGGCGTGACGATCGCGCACACACCGGGCGAGAGCGAGTCGCAGGTGATCGCGGCGCTGAACGGTGCGCTGAGCAGCGATCCGGCGGTGCGCGCGACCCAGGCGCGGACCACACGTTATCTGTACGACGCGGCGAGCCGCCAGCGCTTCGTGCTGGATGCGGCGCTCGCGGTGAGCGAGCAGCGCTACGACGCCATCGGCCGGGTGCTGGAAACGCGCAGCTACGGCAACCTGCTGGCGAACGGCACGGCGATCGACACCGCCTCGGTGGCGGCGTGGGCGCAGGGACAGAGTCTGGCGGACGTGCGGCGGGTGGCGAACAGCTACGACGCCGCAGGCCAGCTGATCTCGCGCAGCGATGCGTTGGGCAACGCCGAGATCTTCGCCTACGACGGCGCCGGGCGGATGCTCACCCGCACCGATCGCATGGGCGCGGTCTGGACGTATCAGTACGACGCGTCCGGTCGCCGCGTCTCCGAACTCGGCCCGCCGGTGGCGGTGACCACGCTCGATTCCGCCGGCAACGCGCAGATGGCGACCCGGTCCATCCGCACGCGGCTGGAATACGATGCGCTCGGCAATCTCACCCGCCGCATCGAGGATGCGGACACCGCCGGCGCGCGCACGACCGATTACGCGTACGACACCCGCGGCCATCAGATCCGCACGACCCTGCCGGACGCCGGCACGCTGAACGTCGCGACCGGCGCCATCGTCGCCAGCGGCGTGCGCCCGACCATCGAGACGACCTACGATGCGCTGGGTCGCGCGGTGGTGCAGAAGGATGCGGGCGACCGCTACAGCTACAAGGTGTACGACGCACTGGGCCGCGTCGCCTACGAGATCGATCAGGAATCGTACGTCACCGCCTACGGCTACAGCGCCTACGGCGAACAGACCGCGCTGGTCCGCTACGCGACGCAACTGCAGACCGGCGCCGCGGCGTTCGCGTCCGCGAACTGGCAGGCCGGGCAGGCGATCTCGCTCGCGCAGATGCTGGCCACGGGCAGCGTCGTCGCCGACGGCCAGTCCGACCGCACGATCGCCACGACCTACAACGCGCTGGGCCAGAAGACCCTGGTGCAGATGTCGTCGGTGACGTACTACAAGAGCGGCGGTTACGCCGAGCAGGGTTCGCCGATCACCACGTTCCAGTACAACGTCTACGGCGACGTGGTGCGCGAGAACGTGCTGCTCGAAGGCACGATGGACCCGCAGAACGGCAATCCGGTGTGGGCCAGCACCTGGCGCTGGTACGACGCCATGGGCCGCAACACGATCGCGGTCGACGCGGAGGGATACCTCACCGCGACGACGTACAACGCCAACGGCGAGGTGGTGAAGACCGTCGAGCATGCGCGCGCGGTCGCCACCGGTTCCCTGAACACGACGGTGCCGCCGGCGCTGCCGGCGCCGGGCGATGCCGTCGTCGGTTTCGACCGGGAAACCCGCGTCGCCTACGACGCGCTCGGCCGCAAGAGCAGCGAGACCGTGGTCCGGCAGTTCCAGCGCACCGACGGCAGCAGCGGCCAGCGCGACGTGACCACCACCTATGGCTACGACGGCGAAGACCGCGTGACCATGGTCGCCGGCGAGACCGGCACGACGACCACGACCTACGGCCTCGACGGGCGCATGCTGGGCGTGCGCGAGCAGGTGCGCGACGCGGTCACGCTGGCGAGCCAGGGCGCGATCGAAGCGGACCTGTCGAACACCTTGGCCTCGGCGGCGCTGTACGAAGCGCGATCGCCGTACACGGCGATGCACTACGACGCGTTCGGTACCGTGGTGATGACCCGCCGCTACGCCAACGGCATGGTCGGCGACACCGCGGCGGTGGAAAGCGCGCAGGATCAGGTGTCGTACACCCGTTACGACGGTCGCGGCCGCGCGGTGTGGGAGCGCGACGCCGAGGGCAATGCGACCGTGCGCGCCTACGATGCCTCCGATCGCCTCATCGAAGCGCGGACGACGCTCAGCGGCAACGACGGCCGCAGCGCCGACGTGCGCGCGATCGTGACCTACGATCACATCGGTCGCCAGACCTCGATGCGCACCGAACGCACGCAGCGGTTGAACGGCACGGTCCAGTCGGTCTCGAACGATACGCAGGAAAGCGTGGTCTACAACGCGTTCGGCGAGATCGTCGCGAAGACCCACGCCGGCCTCGCCGGCACGCTGAGCTATGTCTACGATGCCGCGGGTCGGCTGGTGGCCGACAACGCCACCGGCGCCATGCGGTACTACGGCTACAACCTCGCCGGGCATCAGGTCCGCGAATCGCACAAGGTCCGGTTGAGCGAAGGCAGCGCCGCGATCGATGCGGTCACCCGCAACCAGACCGACAAGCTGGGGCGTGCGATCGCGGTGACGGTGCCGTCGCACGGCACCGATCCGGCGCAGACCAGCCTCATCCGCCAGACGTTCGACCGCTGGGGCAATGTGCTGACGGTGATCGACGGCCGCGGCTATCAGACCGATTACCAGTACAACCAGGACAACCAGGCGGTGCGCGAAACCCGCCCGCTGGTGTGGGTGGTGGCGGAGAACGGCGCCGGCAGTTGGCAGCGTCCGGTGAATCAGTGGTACTACGACGCGCTGGGACGCCTCGTCGGCACCCGCGATGCCAACGGCAACCTGCGGACGATGGCCTACGACACGGTCGGTCGCAACGTGTCGTCGACCGATGCGCTCGGCAACGTCACCCGCTTCGCCTACGACCTGTTCGGCAATCAGGTGATGACCCAGGACGCATTGGGCACCATCGCGTTCAAGGCGTTCGATCGCAGCAACCGCGTCGTCGCCATCGGCGATTATCTGCCCGACGGCAGCGAACGCACGCGGCAGGTGCTGCAGTCGTACGTGCTGAACGAAGCGGGCGACCGTCTGCGGATGACGGACCGCATGGGTCGCACCCAGCGCTACGACTACGACAGCCAGCAGCGGATGATCCGCAGCCAGACCGCATCCGGCACGTTCATGGAATACGCCTACGATGCGGCTGGCCGCAAGGTCTCGGAAACCAGCGAGATCAGTACCGAGACCGTGGCCGATCGCGACGGCGGCAATGCGACGCTGAACGCGCTGAGCTGGAAGTACGACGTCTTCGGGCGCATCGTCGATCACAATCTGCTGAGCGGTCGCGACTACGATTACGTCTACGACACCGAGTCCGGCCAGCTGATGCGCGAGAGCATCGCCGGCGGCGCCGGGCTCGCCAATGCGACCGGCGGTCACAAGGCCTATACCTACTTCGTCAACGGCCGCGTGCATACGGTCAGCGAGTACGTCGACACCATGGCCGGCACCCCCGGCACGGTGGCGATCTCGACCCACGTCTACCAGTACGATGCCGGCGGCAACCGCATCTACGAGGAAACGACGACCAGGGATGGCCAGAACATGACGGTGCATACCGTCACCCGGACCACCTACGACAGCAACAACCGCGTGCAGCGGGTCACTCAGGACGACCTCAACGAAGCCGGCGCGATCACCAAGCGCGTCTTCGAACTGCAGTACGACTACGACGCCAACGGCAACCGCCGCCGCGTCGTCACCCGGTCCGGCTATGGTCCGAACGTCACCGGCATCGCACTCGTCGATGCCGACCCGATCCTGATCGCGCCGGTGGCCGACCGTGGCGTCAAGAAGGGGCAGGTCAACCAGTTCCGCCTGTTGTTCAGCGATGTGTTCCGCGACCCCGAGAACGATGCGCTCACGCTCACCATCGCCCGCGGCGACGGCAGCGCGCTGCCGTCGTGGCTGCAGGCGAGTCGCGATCCGCAGACCGGCGAGATCGTGTTCACCTCGACCGCCGCCGCCAACGCGCAGAACGAGGATGTCGTCGTCCGTCTCACCGCGGCGCAGACCGGGAATGCCGCCAAGGTCGCCACCACCACGTTCACGGTGAAGCTGCGCGACAACAACGCACCGACGCTCATCGCGAGCAGTCCGATCGGGTTCGACGCGGTCGTGGGTCAGCCGTTCGGGCGCGATCTGTCCGCGGCCGACCTGTTCCGCGACATCGACGCCAACGATACGCTGTCGCTCAGCGTCGTCGGCACCAACTGGCCGTCGTGGCTGACCGCGAACACCCAGGCGCCGGGCACGTTGCGTCTCAGCGGCACACCCACCGCCGTCGGCACCTATACCTTCACCGTGCGCGCCACCGACCAGAGCGGCGTCTCGGTCGACAAGACCGTCACGATCACCAATGTCGTCAATCACGCGCCGACGGTGCCGGCCGCGCCTGCGCCGGTGGTCGCCAAGGTCGGCAAGAGCTTCAGCTGGCTGCGCCCGCTGTCGCAGGTCTTCACCGATCTCGACGGCGATACGCTGCAGGTGACCGCGACCGGCCTGCCGGCGTGGTTGAGCTTCCAGTCGGTGACCGGCGGCGCAGCCCCCGAGCTGCGCATCCAGGGTCTGGTCCCGCCGACCGAGCCCGATGCCGTCGTCTACACCGTGGTGCTGAAGGCCACCGACAAATACGGCGCCACCGCGACGACCGCGCTGCAGATCACCACCGACGGCAATCTCGCGCCGGTGGCGGTGGGCAGCGTCGATCTTCCTGCGCTGCGCATCAACGACAATCTCAACTACACGGCTCCGATTTCGAGCCTGTTCTCCGATCCCGACGGCGACCTGATGACGTTGTACGTCGAGCCGCCGGCGTTCTCGCCGCTGTTCAGCTGGATTCGATTCGAGATGGATCAGGCGGCCGGCACGATCAGGATCTACGGCCAGCCGCTGTCGCCGCTGACCATCGGCACGTTCCCGTTCAAGCTGAAGGCGGTGGATGCCAACGGCGCGGTCGGCGAGATCACCGTCAATGTCAGTGTCGCCGCCGATACCGCGCCGGTCCGCAACACCGCGGTCGCGCTCAACGACGCGACGCTGAGCATCGGCCGCAGCTTCAGCTACACGCTGCCCGCGAATCTGTTCACGGATGCCGATGGCGATTCGATGACACTCTCCGCGTTCTGGCTCAATCGGGTGCAGGAGAGCGTCGGCGACGATCCGCCGCAACTGGTGTGGCTGACGGTGGAGGAGCCGTTGCCCACCTGGATGTCGTTCGACGCCACCACGCGCGTGCTGTCCGGCACGGTGCCGCCGAACCAGCCGACCGGCACGCTGCCGATACGCATCCGCGCGACCGACAGCCGCCAGCTGGTCAGCATGCCGGTACACGATTCCGATGCAGGCCCGGCAGCGTATGCCAGCGATGCCGACATCATCTTCACCCTGCAACCCTGGACCAACAGCGCACCGCAGTACACGCCGAACAAGCTCGGCGGACAGACGCTGGTGCATGGCGGCGCGGTCGATCTGCCGTTGCCGGCGGGCAGCTTCGTCGAACCCGATGGCGAAGCATTGACCTACAGCGCGCAGGTGCAGATCGGCGGCAATTGGGTCGACATCGGCCAGATCGGTCTGGCGATCAACGCCGCCACCGGTCGCATCACCGGCACCGCGGTCAATCTCGTCGGCACGACCATCAACGCGCGTATCGTCGCCACCGATCCGCAGGGTGCGACCGGCACCGGCACGTTCGCGTTCACCATCACCAACACCGCGCCGACGGTCGGAACGATCCCGGCGCAGCAGGTCGGCCGCAACGCGAGCTGGAGTTTCGCGCTGTCCTCGTACTTCAGCGACGTCAACGCCGACGCGTTGACTTACAGCGCGACCGGTCTGCCGGCGGGTCTGACCTTGAACACGTCGACCGGTGCGATCAGCGGTCAGGCCACGGCGGCGCTGGGCAGCTATACGGTGAACGTGAGCGCCAGCGACGGCCGCGGCGGCAGCGCGTCGACGAGCTTCAGCGTGCAGGTCGTGAACAGCGCGCCGGTGGCGCCGAGCGTGTCGAACCAGACGGCGACGGCGGGCACGGCGTGGAGCTGGCAGGCGCCGGCCTTCACGGATCCCAACGGCGACCCGCTGACCTATAGCGCGACCGGTCTGCCCGGGTGGATGAGCTTCAACGCGACCACGCGCACCTTCAGCGGCAACGCCGCGGCGGTGGGCAGCTGGGCGATCACGTTCACCGCGACCGATCCTGCGGGCGTGAGCACCAGCGTGGGCTTCACGGTGAGCACGCCGAACGTGGCGCCGACGGCGACGAGCATTCCGGCGCAGTCGGTGGGTCGCAACGCGGCGTGGAGCTTCGGCACGTCGGGGTATTTCGCGGACGCGAACGGCGATGCGCTCGGCTACAGCGCGAGCGGGTTGCCGGCCGGACTGTCGATCCATGCGACGACCGGCGTCATCAGCGGCACCGCGACGGTGCTGGGCAGCCACACGGTCACCGTGACGGTGGCCGACGGCCGCGGCGGCACCGCGAACGCGGTGTTCACGCTGGCGGTGACCAACAGCGCGCCGGTGTCCGCGATCGCGCTGCCGAACCGCAGCGCGCAGGTGGGCGGTGCCGTGTCGTGGTCGATGACGGCGAACAGCTTCACCGATGCGAACGGCGACACGTTGACGTATGCGCTGTGGGTGGAGATTCCGGCGCACACGCGGTTGGTGTGGAACCCGATGGTGGGCGAGGACGGCGAGTGGGTGGAGCAGAACGTCGCCGCGCAGTGGGTGTCGGGTTCGAGCGCGGGCCT
>NZ_BAABJE010000031.1:0-1062 GCF_039543145.1 Lysobacter hankyongensis
CGAAGGCGACCGGCGAGAGGCCGGCCAGCGATCGGTGCGGGCGGTGATGGTTGTAACGGTGGCGCCAGTCCTCGGTCATCCGCCGCACTTCGGGCAGACTGGTAAACACATAGCGGTCGAGTACCTCGGTACGGAGCGTACGGTTGAAGCGTTCGATCAGCGCGTTCTGCGTAGGCTTGCCGGGCTGGATGTGCACGAGTTCGACGCGATGCCGCTGGGCCCAGTCGCGCAAAGCAGCGCTGGTGAACTCCGGGCCGTTGTCCAGGCGAAGCCGGCGCGGCACGCCTCGCAACTCGACCAGTTCGTCGAGCGCACGGATCACGCGTACCGACGGCAGGCTGGTGTCGATCTCGATCTTCAGGCATTCGCGATTGAAGTCGTCGGTGACGTTAAAGGTGCGGAAGCGACGACCCGACCACAGCGCGTCGGCCATGAAGTCGGCCGACCAGGTGTCGTTCGCGATGGCCGGGATCTCCAGCGGGTCCCGGATGCGATCGGGCAGTCGCTTCCTGCCACGGCGCGGCAGGTTGAGCTTGAGCCCGGTGTAGACGCGCCAGCACCGGGTCTTGCCCCAGCCGCGCGGCTTCAACGCCTCGCCGAAGAGCAGCCCGAAGCCGTAGCCGGGGTTGTCCTTCAGGTGGGCCTGCATCGCATCGATCAACGGACCGTCGTCACGCGCGCGTGGCCAGTAGTGCCGCGCCGAACGGGACAGTCCCAGCACACGATCCGCCCGCCGGGCGCTGAGCCCGAAGTCGGTTTGCATCGCCAGGCTCAACTCGAGCCGTCGAGCCTGGCTCAACCTTTTCGCGACAGCACATCCTTGAGCGCGTGGTGCTCCAGCGCCAGGTCGGCGTACATCCGCTTCAGACGGGCCAACTCGCCTTCGACGTCCTTCAGGTGTCGCAACTGCGACACCTCCAGGCCGGCGTACTTGGCCTTCCATTGATAGTAGGTGGCCTCGCTGATGCCGTGCTTGCGACAGGTCTCGACGACCTTCGCCCCGGCTTCGACCTCTTTGAGTATCCGGACGATCTGTTCTTCCGTGAATCGCGATTTCTTCAT
>NZ_BAABJE010000032.1:0-538 GCF_039543145.1 Lysobacter hankyongensis
TCCGACCAGTTCCGGCGCACGCTTGCCGGAGGCTTGTAACCGTGTGCGCTGTGCGGCCTGCGCTCGTTGTAGAACTGCCGCCACCGCTCGATCAGCACCTTGGCCTCGGCCCGGCTGCGGAACCACTCGCGGTTGAGCAACTCGTCGCGCAGTTTGCCGTTGAAGCTCTCCACGAAGCCGTTCTGCCATGGGCTGCCCGGGGCGATGAAGGCCGGGCCGATCGCGGCATCGCGCAACCAGCGCATGACCTTCGCCGCAGTGAACTCGGCGCCGTTGTCCGAGCGCACGAACGCCGGCTTGCCGTACAGCCGCATCAGCCGCGACAGGGTCAGGACCACATCCTGCGCCCGCAGGCTGGCCCCGACCTCGATGGCCAGACATTCCCGTGTGTACTCGTCGATCACGCACAGCAGCTTCAGGCTGCGTCCGTCCACCATCTGGTCGTGCACGAAGTCGTAGCTCCACACGGCGTTGGGCCGAACCGCACCGGGCAGGCGGATGTCGCTGCCGCTGCGCCGACGCCGCGGACGCCGGCGCG
>NZ_BAABJE010000033.1:0-1100 GCF_039543145.1 Lysobacter hankyongensis
CGATCGGTCACGTTGACCACGGCAAGACGACGCTGACGGCGGCGCTGACGAAGATCGGCGCGGAGCGTTTCGGCGGCGAGTTCAAGGCGTACGACCAGATCGACGCGGCGCCGGAAGAGAAGGCTCGCGGCATCACGATTTCGACGGCGCACGTGGAATACGAAAGCCCGACGCGTCACTACGCGCACGTGGATTGCCCGGGCCATGCGGACTACGTGAAGAACATGATCACGGGTGCTGCGCAGATGGACGGTGCGATTCTGGTGTGCTCGGCCGCTGACGGCCCGATGCCGCAGACGCGCGAGCACATTCTGCTGGCCCGCCAGGTGGGCGTGCCGTACATCATCGTCTACCTGAACAAGGCGGACCTGGTGGACGACGCCGAGCTGCTGGAGCTGGTGGAGATGGAAGTCCGTGAGCTGCTGAGCAAGTACGATTTCCCGGGCGACGACACCCCGATCGTGACCGGTTCGGCGCGTTCGGCGCTGGAAGGCGACCAGTCGGAGATCGGCGTGCCGTCGATCCTGAAGCTGGTGGACGCGCTGGACACGTGGATTCCGCAGCCTGAGCGCGACATCGACAAGCCGTTCCTGATGCCTGTGGAAGACGTGTTCTCGATTTCGGGTCGCGGCACGGTGGTGACGGGCCGTATCGAGCGCGGCATCATCAAGGTTGGCGACGAAATCGAGATCGTGGGTATCCGTCCGACGCAGAAGACGACGGTGACGGGCGTCGAGATGTTCCGCAAGCTGCTGGACCAGGGTCAGGCGGGCGACAACGCGGGTCTGCTGCTGCGCGGCACGAAGCGCGACGACGTGGAGCGCGGCCAGGTGCTGTGCAAGCCGGGTTCGATCGCGCCGCACACGGACTTCGAGGCCGAGGTGTACGTGCTGTCGAAGGACGAGGGTGGCCGTCACACGCCGTTCTTCAAGGGTTACCGTCCGCAGTTCTATTTCCGCACGACGGACATCACCGGTGCGGTGACGCTGCCGGAGGGTGTGGAGATGGTGATGCCTGGCGACAACGTGAAGATGGCGGTGTCGCTGATCAACCCGGTGGCGATGGACGAAGGCCTGCGTTTCGCGATTCGCGAAGGCGGC
>NZ_BAABJE010000034.1:0-2552 GCF_039543145.1 Lysobacter hankyongensis
GAGCATCGCATCGAACGGAACGATCGGCGGCAACCTGGGTGCGCTGAGCGCCGACGGACAGACGTTCTACAACTACCGCAGCAAGGTGGTGGCAAGCGATCCGGCGGGCGCGACGGCGGAAGCGATCTTCAATATCAGCGCCAATGTCGCACCGACCGCACCGTCGGTGACCGCGCCGCTGGCGAAGCAGAACCAGGCGTACAGCCTGACCCTGCCGGTGTTCACCGACGCCAACGGCGATGCGCTGAGCTACAGCGTGAGCAATCTGCCGGCGGGGCTGAGCTTCAACGCCACGACGCGCACGATCAGCGGCACGCCGACGGGCTCGGGCGCGTCGACGGTGACCTACAGCGCCAACGACGGCATGGGCGGTACCGCCAGCATGACGTTCACGCTGACGGTGGAAGCGAACACGGCGCCGGTGGCGCCGAGCGTGGGCCCGCAGTCGGGCGCGACCGGTGTGGCGGTGTACGTGACGCTGCCGGCGTTCACGGACGCGAACTACGACACGCTGACCTACAGCGTGGGCAACCTGCCGACGGGCCTGAGCTTCAACGCGACGACGCGGGTGATCAGCGGCACGCCGACGGCGGTGGGCAGCTGGACGGTGAGCTACAGCGCGAACGACGGTCGCGGCGGGACGGCGAGCACGACGTTCGCGTTCGCGATCTCGGCGCCGGTGTCGAACCAGCCGCCGATCGTCGCCAATGCGATCCCCGACCAGTACACGATGGCCGGGACGTATTACAGCTACACGTTCCCGACCAACACGTTCCTGGATCCGGAAGGCGCGACGCTGAGCTACACGGCGACGAAGTCGGACGGCAGCGCGCTGCCGACGTGGCTGAGCTTCAACGCGGCGACGCGGACGTTCAGCGGCACGCCGACGGGCACGGCGCTGATGCAGAGCTGGACGATCCGGGTGACGGCGACGGACAACCAGGGCCAGTCGGTGTTCGACGACTTCGTGCTGGTGAAGGACGTGGTCGAGGAAGGGCAGTCCGGCGGCGGTGGTGAAGAGACGCAGGGTGGCGGTGGCGAAGAAACGCAGGGCGGCGGCGAAGAGACGCAGGGCGGCGGTGGCGGCTCCTACGAGATGGGGACGGACGGCGGCGCCGGCGGAACGTCGACACCGGCCGGCGTGCCGGTGCAGGTGCAGGAACGCTGGTTCACGTACGACGCGGAGAACCGTCTGAAGATCGTGAACGGTCAGCTGGTGGGCACGGCGGGCGATGCGAACGCGCGGATCGAGCTGCGCCCCGACTCGCTGGAAGAGGTGCCGCAGGGCACGCAGAAGGAGGTCAGCGACTCCTACGGCCTGATGTACGACGCGATCGGCCGCGAGACCGGGCGCTATCAGCGCACGACGGTGAACGGCACGGTGCAGGATCAGGTGGCGTTCGTCGGTTACGACCAGCGCGGCAACCGGATCTACGAGACCTACGCACAGGCGGTGGGCGGCGAGAGCAAGGGCATCTATCGCCTGAACCAGTACGACGACGCCAACCAGTTGATCGACACGCGCCGGTTCTTCGAGCTGGGCACGATCCGTCAGGTGTGGGTGGCGCCGATCGACCGCTACGGCGGCGACCAGCCGCCGCCGCCGAACAGCGAGGACTGGGTCCCGGAAGACGTGAACGTCGGCGGCTGGTTGATGCAGTCGGAGCAATACGCGTACGACATCGACGGCCGGATGCGCTGGCAGGAGACGCGCGGCCGCGAGACCAACTTCAGGTACTACCAGGGCGCGGGCGGCGGTGGCGACCAGTACAACGACGTGAGCCTGCTGCAGTTCACCAGTCGTGTCGACTACACGATCGCGGACAACACCGCGAGCGTGGACGACAACGCATCGGCCTACGACCTGGGCGGGCGCCTGCTGAGCTACCGTTACAGCGGCACGGGGCCCGGCGCGGCGGGCGGCTACACCCACACCTTCACGATGACGTACGAAGGCTGGGAGAGCTGGCAGGAGCGGATCGTCACGGGCGAGAGCAGCCACAACGATTACAAGTCGACGACGAACACGATCTCGCTGGACATCTACGGCCGGATCACGCAGCAGAGCGAGCACACCAACACCGATCAGCCGGGCGTGTTCGACAAGATCCGCGCGTACGCCTACAACGGCGACGGCGCGGTGCTGAACCGTCGCGACGGCTACTGGGACGGCTACTTCCGCCAGGCGACGAAGCCGGCGAGCAACGGCGACCCGATCCCGCAGAACTACCGGTTCGTGCATGCGGCGGGCCAACAGTTGGCGGAACTGGAAGCGGGCGGGGAAGTGCGGGTCACGCCGCAGCAGCAGCGGTTCTACAGCGACTTCGGCATCAACCCGCAGAAGAACCAGCTGAGCAAGGTGAACGGCACCGCAGGCGCGGGCGTGTACAGCGCCGGCGGCTCGATGGTGACGGTGATCGAAGGTGAAACGCTGCAGAACATGGCGCAGCGCATCTACGGCAACGCCAGCCTGTGGTACGTGCTGGCCGACGCGAACGGCTACAGCGACCCGACCGCCCCGCTGACCGCCGGCACGCGCCTGAACGCCCCGA